>DASVUV010000033.1:0-76118 GCA_036386875.1 Allosphingosinicella sp. | reverse complement strand
GCCGTTCGCCTATAAGGGCGCCATCGACCAGATGTCGGGCCAGGTGGACGCCGCGGCCGGCCTCGCGATCGCGCTGGTCGTCGCTTATTCCGGCGCCCGCTTCGCCGGAGTGCTGTTCGACAACCTCAGGAACGCGATCTTCGAGCGCGTCGGCCAGGACGCGGCGCGGCGGCTCGCCGAGACGGTCTTCCGCCACATCCACCGCCTGTCGCTGCGCTTCCACCTCGAGCGGCGGACCGGCGCGCTCACCAAGATCGTCGAGCGAGGGACCAAGAGCATCGACATGATGCTCTATTTCCTCCTCTTCAACATCGCGCCGACGATCCTCGAACTGATCGCCATTTGCATCATCTTCGGGGTTAAATTCGGGCCCGGGCTGGTGGTCGCGACGGTGGTGATGGTGGTCGCCTATATCGCCTTCACCCGCTTCGTCACCGAATGGCGCTCAAAGCTGCAGCGCGAGATGAACGAGGTCGACAACCAGGCGATCGGCCGCGCCGTGGACTCGCTCCTCAACTACGAAACGGTGAAATACTTCACCGCCGAGGACCGCGAAGCCAAGCGCTACGGGGACGCGATGAAGACGTTCGCCAATGCCGCGGTGAAGAACGAAAGCTCGCTGGCCTGGCTCAACATCGGCCAGTCGGCGATCACCAACCTGATGATGGCCGGCGCCATGGCGTACACGGTGTGGGGCTGGAGCACCGGCAAGTTCACCACCGGCGATGTGGTGCTGGTCAACACCCTCCTCGCCCAGCTCTTCCGCCCGCTCGACATGCTCGGCTGGGTCTACCGCACCATCCGCCAGGGCCTGATCGACATGGAAGCGATGTTCGGAATCGTCGACACGCCCCAGGAAGTTACCGACAAGCCCGGCGCCCCCGCGCTCGTGGTTCACGATGGCCACGTTCGGCTGGAGAATGTCCGCTTCGCCTACGATCCCGAGCGCGAGATCTTGAAGGGCATCGACATCGACGTCCGCCCCGGCACCATGCTTGCGGTGGTCGGACCGTCCGGCGCCGGCAAATCCACGCTCTCGCGCCTGCTCTTCCGCTTCTACGAACCCACGGCGGGGCGGATCCTGATCGACGGCCAGGACATTTCCGACGTCACCCAGGAAAGCCTGCGCGGCGCGCTGGGCATCGTCCCCCAGGACAGCGTGCTGTTCAACGATACCGTCGGCTATAATATCGGCTACGGCCGCGATGGCGCCGGGCAGGCGGAGATCGAGGACGCGGCGCGCGGCGCGGCGATCCACGATTTCATCGCCTCTCTCCCGGACGGCTACGAAGCCCAGGTCGGCGAGCGCGGCCTTAAGCTTTCCGGCGGGGAGAAACAGCGCGTCGCCATCGCCCGCACCCTGCTGAAGAACCCGCCGATCCTGATCTTCGACGAGGCAACCAGCGCGCTCGACAGCCGCACGGAGGCCGCGATTCAGGAGACGATGCGCTCGGTTGCCGCCAAGCGGACCAGCATCGTCATCGCCCACCGCTTGTCCACAATCGTCGATGCCGACCAGATCGTGGTGCTGAACGAGGGACGGATCGCGGAAAAAGGCACCCATTCGCAGCTGTTGCGCAAGAACGGGCTTTACGCGGACATGTGGGCACGGCAACAAAGCGAGGCGGAAGCCGAAGCGGAAGCTGCTGAATAAGCGGTGTTTTCCTGCATCAGCCGGTTTCGCGGGCAGGGGGCGCCGATGTCGGCCACACGGATCATGTTTGGAGCGGCCGTCGCAATCGCGGCGCTGGCGGTGCTGGCCGGCGGCGCAACCGGCGCGAACCCCGCGCCCGCCGAAAAGGCGTTGAAGGTTGGCACCACCGTCGACTGGAGCCCGGACGAAGACGTCGATCCGCTCCGCTTCCGCGCCGGCGACCTGTCTATCCTGGTCGAACGGGTGCGCGAGAAATCCGGCCTCGCCGGCCCGCGCCTTACCTTGTCCGCCCCCGGCAAGACCCCGGCCGTGCTCGAAGGCGAACGCGCCGGCATCACCTTCCCAAGCCGTATCGCGATCCTGCCGTGGGACAAATCCGGTGCCGTCGCGGTGCTGCTCGAAAGCTATTCGGGCGGCGCGCATTGCTGCACGGTCGTCCAGGCCGCCGTGCCTGAAGGCGATGGCTTCCGCATCGTCGACCTCGGCCGCTACGATGGCGAGAAGCTCGCACGGCTGCCCAGCGATTGGGACGGCGACGGCGAGGTCGATTTCTTCGTCACGGACGACGCGTTCCTGTACGCCTTCTCGAGTTACGCCGGCAGCCTGCCGCCGCCGATGATCCTCAACATCATCGACGGCGTGGCGGAGAACGTCTCCGATCGCCCTGCTTTCCGCCCGATCTTCGAACAAGCGCTTGCCCGCGCCGAAACGGGCTGCGCGGAAGGCGAGAACGGCCATTGCGCCGCCTACGCCGCCGCCGCCGCCCGCCTGGGCGCGTTCGACACCGCCTGGGAAAAGGTGCTCAAGCACCATGACGCCAAGCGCCGCGACTGGCCGAGCGCCTGCAAGGTCGCGGAAGGCGAAGACGGCTGCCCCGCAGGCCAGGAAATCACCTACGCCTCCTACCCCGAGGCCCTCCGCGCATTCCTGGTCCAGCACGCCTACATCGCGAAGTAGGGAGCTGCCCCTGTTTCTCCGCTCCCTGTTTAGGGAGGGGCGGGGGGTGGGTAAGCGCTGAGCGGGCTCGATGCCCGCGAAGTGCTACTCTTACGCAGCAAGGCCGCTCCGCCCCCATCGAGGGGGCTGCGCGGCTACCCACCCCCGCCCCTCCCTTGCAGGGAGGGGAGTTTGCCCGGCCGTAAGTGCGCGGTGGCGGACCACAACCAATCCCGCTAGGGAAGCAGACCGTGCTTTCCCCCCTCGACATCCTCCACCAGACCTTCGGCTTCCCCGCCTTTCGCGGCGTGCAGGAGCAGGTCATCGGCCGGGTCATGGGCGGTCAACATACGCTCGCCGTGATGCCCACGGGCGCCGGCAAGTCGCTATGCTACCAGGTCCCCGCGCTCGCCCGCCCCGGCACCGCACTGGTCGTCTCGCCGCTCATCGCGCTGATGCACGACCAGATCCGCTCGGCGACCAGCTTCGGCATCCAAGCCGCTTCGCTCACCTCTGCCGATGGCGAGGAGGCGCGGCAGGAGACGCTGGCGCGGTTCAAGGCAGGCGATCTCGACCTGCTCTACGTCGCGCCCGAACGAGCCAGCGGCAATGCCTTCCGGGAACTGGCGTCACGCACGCCGCTGTCGCTAATCGCCATCGACGAAGCGCATTGCGTTTCGGAATGGGGCCACGACTTCCGCCCCGATTACCGGCTTCTAAAACCGCTGCTCGACGCCTTCCCGCAGGTGCCGCGCCTCGCCCTCACCGCCACCGCCGACCGCCAGACCCGCGAGGACATCCTCCGCCAGCTCGGCATCCCCGACGACGGCCTGATCGTCGCCGGCTTCGACCGGCCCAACATCCGCTACCACGTCCGCCCGCGCGACGGCGTCGGCGCGCAACTGAAGGCGCTGCTTGCCGAGCAGCCCGGCGCCGGCATCGTCTACGTGCCGAGCCGCGACAAGGCCGAGAAGCTTGCCGAGCAGCTCGCCGCCGGCGGCCGCCGCGTGCTTCCCTACCATGCCGGGCTCGACCCCCAGGTCCGGATGCGCAACCAGTCCGCCTTCGTCGCCTCGGAAGACATGGTGATGGTCGCCACCATCGCCTTCGGAATGGGCATCGACAAGCCGGACGTGCGCTTCGTCGCCCATGCCGGCCTGCCCAAGTCGATCGAGGCTTATTACCAGGAAACCGGCCGCGCCGGCCGCGACGGGGAGCCGGCCGAGGCGCATTTGTTCTGGGGCGCCGAGGATTTCTCCCGCGCCCGCCGCCGAATCGAAACCGAAGTGCCGGACGAGCGCCGCGGCGGCGAGCGCCAGCGCTTGAACGCGCTTGCCGCGATGATTGAAACCGGCGCCTGCCGCCGCGCGCTTCTCCTCAAGCATTTTGGCGAAACGCCAGCCGAGACCTGCGGCAATTGCGACAATTGCGTTGCGCCGCCCTCCACCGTCGACGCCACCGAAGTCGCGCGCAAGCTCCTCTCCGCCGCTTTCCGGACCGAGATGCGCTTCGGGATCACCCACCTGGCCGACGTCCTGGCCGGCAGGGAAACCGACAAGATCCTGTCCTGCGGCCACCACCGCCTGTCGGTCTTCGGCATCGCCAACGAGGAGGAGATGGCGCTGGTCAAGCCGGTCGCCCGCGCCCTCCTCGCCCGCGATGCGTTGCGTGCCGACGAATATGGCGGCCTCTCCTTCGGCCCCGGCGCCAAGCCCTTGCTCAGGTCCGAGGAGCGGCTGGAACTCGTGCTTCCGCCCAAGCGCACGAAAAAGGTCCGCCGTGGCCGCGACGGCGCCGAGCACCCCCACGATCCGCTGTTCGAGGCCTTGCGCGCCCGCCGCCGCGACCTGGCGAAAGAGGCCGGCGTGCCGCCCTACGTCATCTTCCACGACAGCACGCTTCGGGAAATGGCGGAGCTCAAGCCGACCAGCCTCCACGCGCTCTCCCGCGTCACGGGCGTCGGCGCGGCCAAGCTCGACAAATGGGGCGGCGCCTTCGTGGAAGTGCTCGAGGCCTTCGCCGCCTAGCCGCAGCCAAGCTAAGCATGCAACCGCCGCACAGCGCCGCCTGTTTAAGGCCTTATGGTTTCGAACTTCGCCGAATGGGTGGTGCGCACCGTCATGCTGGTGCTTGCCGGGCTGGTCACCCTGTCGATCCTCGGGTCGATCGACGCGATGTCCAACGACACGGTCGGCGCAGGCTATCGGGGTAACGATCGACCGGTTTTTGCCCCAGCGCCCGAGCCCTCGGCTCCCGCGCAACAACCCGCGCCCGCCGCAGCCGCACCCGGGCCCGACGTCAGCCAGGCGCAACCGGAAGGCACCGGCGCACCCGGCCAGTTAGTCACCGCACCCGCAGCCTCCCAAGAGCCCCGGGCCGAACGCTGGCTCAAGGCTATCGCCCATGCCTTGCTCGCCATCGCCGGGCTTCTCGCCCTCCTCCTCATCCTCGTCTGGCGCGGTGTCCGCGCGCTCTCCAGGATTGCGGAAGCGGCCGCACTCGGGCAGCAGAGGAACTAATGACGGCGGCGCAACATTCAGCCGTAAACAGGGAGACTATGGTGATCCGCAATCCAGCTCACATCCGCGCGCTCGCCGCTCTGGCCGCAAGCGCCGCAGCGTTCGCCGCAACCCCGGCCTTCGCA
Source organism: Allosphingosinicella sp. (assembly GCA_036386875.1). Taxonomy (GTDB): domain Bacteria; phylum Pseudomonadota; class Alphaproteobacteria; order Sphingomonadales; family Sphingomonadaceae; genus Allosphingosinicella. Next base: position 70,884 of record DASVUV010000033.1, on the reverse strand, counting down.
CAGGACACGCCAGCGGAAACCGAGTGGCCGGAGGACCGCTACAGCCTCACCGTCGGCGTCGGCGGCGCCTATGTGCCGTCCTACGAGGGCTCGGACGATTATATCGCCACCCCGATCGGAGTCTTGTTCGGTCGGATCGGCCCCGTCTCCTTCGTCACCCGTGGCACCGCCTTGACGTTCGACGTCATTCCCGAAGCCAGCGATGCACCGATCGCCTTCACCCTCGGCCCGGTGGTCAACGTTCGGCTCGACCGCAACAACCGGATCAAGGACCCGCAGGTCCGCGCGCTTGGCGAACTCGATCCGGCGATCGAGGTCGGCGTCCAGGCCGGAGTGACCAAGAACGGAGTCCTTCACCAATATGATTCGCTGGGTGTTCGCCTCACCTGGCAAAAGGATGTCAGCGACACCCACGACAGCACCGTCCTTACCCCGGCGATCGAATACGGCACCCCGCTCAGCACCAAGACCTACGTCCAATTGGGCGCGCAGGCGGAGCGGGTGGGTAACGGCTATGCCCAGACCTATTTCAGCATCGGCCCCGCCGGCGCACTGGCCAGCGGCCTGCCCACCTACAATGCCGATGGCGGGTGGAAGAACTGGCGCACCAGCCTGTTCCTCGCCCATTCGCTGACCGGGGAGCTGCGCGCGCCCAAGCTCTCCTTGTTCGCGGGCCTGGCTTATTCGCGGCTTCTCGGCGATTTCAAGCGCAGCCCGATCGTCGCGACGGCGGGCGACAAGGACCAGTTTTACAGCCTGCTGGGGATCAGCTACACCTTCTAGGATCGCTTTCGCGCCGGGAACCCTGAAGGGATCCGGCGCGTAGAAACGCCAACGAAAAGAGAGGGTGCCCGCATCGTATGAGCGGCCGTTCCGCGCTCGCAATCTGTGCAATCGGCCTGTGCCTCGCCATCCCGGCAGAGGCGCGGGATCGGGTAAAGGGCGCCAAGGCCAAAGCCGATGCGATGCCGCCCGCTATGGCCTTGGGCCCCGTCTATAATCCGGCGTTGAGCGGAATCGGGCGCAACACGCCGGCCTCTCGCCCGCCGCTGGCCGGCCGCGGGCCGCGGGTGCGCTTTTCCGCCGATTCGGTGATTCGCGAAGATGGCTCTCCGGGGGATCGCCGTTCGGTGGTCGGCGCCTTGCCGCTGATGGGCGCCGTTGCCGCCGAAGTGGGGCTCTTCTCCGTTTCCGGAGCGACGCCCAAGGAGCGCGAGTTCAAGCGCAACGATCCGGTTGCCGACGTTCAGCCGCGCCGCAGCCGGGTGGCCGCGGTCGGCCTCAGGATGAGCTTCTAACCCCCCCCGACGTTCGACTGCGTTGCAGGCAAAAGAAAACCGCCGGAAGGGTGAACCCCGCCGGCGGCTATTCTCGTCACGCGACTAGACGACCGGCTTACGCGCTTGCGGGCTGGTCGTCGTCGTCGTCGTCGTTCTGGGTGAGGAAGTACACGGCCACAACGGCAGCCACGATCACGAGAAGCGGCAGAATGAAGCCGCCGCGGATCTGCTCGCCTTGCGCCTGCTCGGCGGCGGGGGCGACCTCCACCGGGGCGCTCTGCGCCGCGGCCATCGTCGGGCTCATTACCAGTGCGGCGGCGGCCGCCGCTGCGATCAACTTCTTCACGAATAGTCTCCTTGAGTTCAGTGGAGCGGCGAATGGCCGAGGAATGTGACCGCATCAAGACTGTGCGGCCCCTTTGTGTTTCAGTGCTGACACATAGCGGACCGCTGTGGCTCGAAAGCGTCACCGGATTCCGGCCGCCTCCCATCGGGAGTCCTCACTTACCAAGGTGCGCCGAACCGCGCCCACAGCATGGCGGCCCCCACCGCGAGCGACGCAAGGCTCGCCACCAGCACCGCCCCGGCCGCCGCATCCTTGGCCGCGCCGATCCCGGGCGAAAAGCCGGGGTGGAGGCAATCGGCGAGATATTCGACCGCGGCGTTGACCAGCTCCAGCGCAAGCACCAGCCCGGCCGACAGGGCCACCGCCGCCGCCCAGCCGGGGCCGGGCGCGAGCAGCAGGCAGGCCGCGCCGGCTGCGAAGGCGAGGGCGCTCTGCGTTCGGAAGCTGTTCTCGCGGCGGAAGACGAGGCGGATGCCGTTCAGCGCGAAGCCGAGGCGGCGGCGGAAGGACTGGTTTTTGGGGAAGCGGTGGCGGGGAGCGTCCATCGCGGCCTGATGGCGCGAGCCCGTGCAGGGCGTGCGATGCCTGCGGAGGAGAAAAGGTGCAGGCGGCGGCAGGCGGGGGCGGAAGACCTCCGAATAAGCAACAATCGTTTTCGTTACGTTCCTTTTCGCGCTATCCCTTTCCGCAAGCCATGCAAAACCTGCCTTGCCCCGCCCTTCACGCCACCCATGCCGGTATCTGGCTCGCCACGCCTGACGGGGAAATCCGTGCGCTCGGGCGAGGGGAGGCGATCTCGCAAGCGGCCGAGACGCCGGCGATCATGCTCAATGCGCCTCTCGTCGGCCAGAGGCTCGGCTATCCCGAACTGTCCGGCCTCGACCTCCTCGAACTGTTCGCCTTCGTCCACCCGGCGCGCTTTGCGGTGCCAACGCCCAAGGGCATTGCCCAGGCGCTCGGCCTTCCGGCGCCGGAGAGCGATTCGGACGCCGCGCCGTTCCTGCGTGATGCGGCGGCGCACCTGCTCGCCACTCTGGAAGGAGACTGGCCGGAGCGCGAGGGCGCATGGGCTTCGGCGCAGGCCTTGTGGCGGATGCGCTGGGGCTGGTCGCCGCTGATCGCCCAGCGGCTTGGGCGGCCGGAACGTGACGAGCCGTGGCTGTTCTCCAGGCTCCCGCAGTGGGAGGAAGGCTCGGCCCGCCCGCAGCCGCGCTCCGTCCGCGTCGAGGAAGAGGAAGCGCTCGCCCGGCTGGCCACCCTCGTCGGCAGCGCGGCGGAGGTGCGCGAAGGCCAGCGCCTCTACGCCGCTGCCGCTGCCGCCGCTTTCGTGCCGCGCCGCGCCGAGGGGCAGCCCAATATGCTGCTCGCCGAAGCGGGCACCGGCATCGGCAAGACGCTTGGCTATCTCGCCCCCGCCTCGGTGTGGGCGGAGAAAGCGGACGGGCCGGTCTGGGTCTCGACCTACACAAAGGCGCTGCAGCGCCAGCTCGACCGCGAAGGCCTGCGCCTGTTCCCCGATGCCGAGGAGCGCAAGAAGCGAATCGTGATCCGCAAGGGCCGCGAGAATTACCTCTGCCTCTTGAACCTCGAGGACGCGCTGCAGGGCGGTTTCGCCGGCCGCGCCGCGATCCTGGCCCAGCTCGTCGCGCGCTGGGCGGCGTTTACCAAGGACGGCGACATGGTCGGCGGCGACCTGCCGGGCTGGCTTACCACCCTGTTTCGCCGAGCCGGCTCCAACGCGCTCACCGACCGGCGCGGCGAGTGCGTCTATGCCGGCTGCCCGCATTATCGCAAATGCTTCATCGAGCGCGCCACCCGCGCCAGCCAGGATGCGGACCTGGTGATCGCCAATCACGCGCTCGTCATGGTCAACGCCGCCCGCGGCCGCGACAATCCACCGACCCGGATCGTGTTCGACGAAGGCCATCACCTGTTCGACGCCGCCGATTCGACCTTCGCCACCGCGCTGACCGGACAGGAGACAATCGAGCTTCGCCGCTGGCTGGTGGGCCCCGAAGGAAAGACCCGTGGCCGCCGCCGGGGTCTGGCCGCGCGGCTGATGGACGTCGCTTCCTATGACGAAGGCGGCGCGCTCGCCCTCGACGCGGCGGTGCAGGCGGCGGGGCTGCTGCCTTCGGACGGCTGGCTGCAGCGCATCGCCGATGGGCAGCCCTTCGGCCCGATGGAAAAGCTCCTCGCGGCAGTGCGCGGCACGGTTTACGCCCGCGCCACGTCCAAGGACGCCGGCTACGGGCTGGAAACGGAGATGGCGGAGCTCGACGCCGACATCGTCGAAGCCGCCGCCCCGGCCGCGCAAGCGCTGGAACAGCTCCTCCGTCCGCTGATTGCACTCGGCAAGCGCCTCGAAGCGGTGCTGGAAGACGCGCCCGACTGGCTCGACGCCCAGGCCCGCGCCCGGATCGAAGGGGCGATCGGCGGCCTCACCTGGCGCGCGCAGACCCTTGCCGCCTGGATCGCGCTCGCCGCCCGGCTCGGCGGCGCGGTGGATCCCGATTTCGTCGACTGGCTCGCGGTCGATCGCGTGGAAGGGCGTGAATACGATATCGGCCTTCACCGCCGCTGGCTCGACCCCACCCGTCCGCTTGCCGAAACGGTGCTCAAGCCCGCCCACAACATCGTCGTCACCTCCGCCACCCTGCGCGGCGCCGAGGAGTGGAGCGCCGCCGAAGCGCGCACCGGCGCCTGCCACCTGCCCGCCCCCGGCGCCGCCCGCTTCGAGGCGGCAAGCCCGTTCGACTACGCCTCCAACGCCGAAGTGCTGATCGTCACCGATCTGAAACGCGGCGACCTGCCCTCGCTTGCCGGCGCCTACGGCCGGCTGATCGAGGCCGCGGGAGGGGGAACATTGGGACTATTCACCGCCATCCAGCGGCTGAAGGCGGTCCACGCCCGAATCGCCGACCGCCTGGCGCGCGCCGGCCTGCCGCTCTACGCCCAGCACGTCGATCCGATCGACACGGGGACTTTGGTCGACATCTTCCGCGACGACGCCCGCGCCTCCCTGATCGGTACCGACGCCTTGAGGGATGGCGTCGACGTCCCCGGCCACTCGCTGCGCCTCGTCGTCATGGAGGGCGTCCCCTGGCCCCGCCCCAACGTACTCCACGCCGCCCGCCGCGCCGTCGGCGGCGGCAGCGCCTATGACGACCGGGTGGTCCGCGCCCGCCTGGCCCAGGCGTTCGGCCGCCTGATCCGGCGGCAGGGCGACAAGGGCATGTTCGTGCTGCTCTCCTCGGCCACGCCCACCCGCCTGCTCAGCGCCTTTCCGCCCGGCGTGACGATCCGCCGCGTCGGCCTTGCCGAAGCGATCGAGCGGGTGCGGCTTTCCAACGCGGCGCCGTTGGTGCAAGGGCTCGCGCCGGAGAGACGTCCCGAAGAGGCGCAATGAAGACCCTGACGCTGCTGCGCCACGCCAAGTCCGATTGGGACGACACCGTCCCCCGCGACTTCGACCGCCCCCTCAACAACCGCGGCCGCCGCGCGGCGCGCACCGTGGGACGCGAGATGAAGCGGCTTGGGCTGAGCTTCGACCGCGTGGTGGCGTCCTCCGCCATCCGCGTCCGCGAAACGCTGGCGGAAGTGGAAGCCGCCTTCGCCCCGCTGTCGCCCGAGTTCGACAAGCGCCTTTACCTCGCCACCCCCGACACGCTGCTGGAAATTGCGCAAGCCGCCGCGCCCCAAGTGGAGCGGCTGCTGCTGGTCGGCCACAATCCGGGTCTGGAGCAGCTCGTCCTGGCGCTCGCCGGTGCGGAATCCGGGCACCTGCGCGACGAAGTGGAGATCAAATACCCGACGGCCACCCTCGCCGAACTCCGCCTGCCGATCCAGGATTGGGCGGACCTGCGCGAAGGCACGGCCGAGTTGACACGGTTTATCCGGCCGAGAGACCTCGATCCCAGCTTGGGACCGGACAGCGTCTGAGCTGAGCCTCTTTCCTACCCAGAAGACACTCTGCAACAGGAACCCTGCATCCCGATGAACCACTCAGGCGCTTACGCTAAAATATCAAACCTTCCCTTTGCCTTTCCGTATGCGGGCGGATCCGACCAAAGACGAAGTGGATCGTAGCAACGTGCAGGACTGGAAACAATTGATCGTCGAGGAGCTTCGCAGATCTCCTCTGGCAGTGATTTTCGCAGGACTCAGCGCGGCAGTCGGTATATTAGCCCTTTTCACAGCCGCTCGCACGGGAGGAGCCTCGTTTCCTGGACCAGCGCTCGAGCGAGCCGCCGGCGCGCCCTCATACCTTCTTCTAATCGCTGCGTATCTCGGAATTACAACCTTGGCGGCGCTTATGTCTCGCCTACTGTACGTAGTCTCGAAGGTTTCTGCATTCTTTGCCTCGCTGCTGCTGGCTGTATTGAGCACCTTTCTCACTGCACTGGTCTCCCGCAGCCAAGGGGTCCGTTTCACTACCATAGGGGATGCTGCCCAAGATCAAACCGCATGGGTGCTATTTTGGGGTACTGTAATCCTTTTTTTGGTGATCAACGGTGAGCGGGTGGGTATGGATTTAGGACGTTCCATCGTAGAGCCAAGCACGGACAACGGAACTGAGATGGACGGAGGCCACGTAGCTGTAGGGCTTTGCTTTGCGCTTTGCTTATGGTGCACGTTAGTATGGTGGGGCGTCCAGTTTTTGGCTGTGCCCTTGTTTGCAGGCAGCAACTAGCGTTCTACTACGCAATAAAACGGCGCGGAAAGGTCTCCCTTTCCGCGCCCTTCCTATTAGCTCCGAACGAAAGCTCAGGCGCTCGCCTGTGCCTCCTGCGGCAAAGCACCGCGTGCCTGGGCGATGATGCCGCTGAACGCTGCTGCTTCGTGCATCGCGATGTCGGCCAGGACCTTGCGGTCGAGATCGACGCCGGCGAGCTTCAGACCGTGCATGAACTGGCCGTAGGTCAGGCCTTCAGCCCGGACCGCGGCGTTGATGCGCTGGATCCACAGGGCGCGGAAGCTGCGCTTCTTAACCTTGCGGTCGCGATAGGCATATTGCCCGGCCTTCTCCACCGCCTGCTTGGCGATGCGGATGGTGTTCTTGCGACGGCCGTAATAGCCCTTCGCCTGCTCCAGAATTCTTTTGTGGCGGGCCTTGGTGGTGGTCCCGCGTTTCACGCGTGCCATGGTCTATATCCTTTTAGTGATCGCATTTTCGGGCGGAAAACCGGTTCCCACTTTTCCTGAAAATGCTTTCGTTATTTCAAGCCGTAAGGCGCCCAAAGCTTCACGCGGGCCGTGTCGGCCACTGCGAGAACTTCGGTGCCGCGGTTCTGGCGGATATATTTGGCATTGTGGCTGATCAGGCGGTGGCGCTTGCCAGCGACCCCGTGCTTGACCTTGCCGCTTGCGGTGAGCTTGAAGCGCTTTTTAACGCCGCTCTTCGTCTTCAGCTTGGGCATTTTGTCTCCTTTTGCGCGCATGACGCGACATTTGTGAACAGCCACGGCAGCCCTTGTGGCCGGGCCGTTCGATCTTCCGAAGTTGGAAAGAAGCGGCGCCTATAGAGTGGGGCGCGGCGCAAGGCAAGGGATCACCAGGGGATCGTCTCGCCCTTGTGGCCGAGAAAGGACCCGCTGTCGGCGCGCGTCAGCCGCTCGATAACGCCGCGCATCGAAGCGACGCTGTCCCCCGGCGAAAGCGGTGCGTGCGGCCCGCCCATGTCGGTCTGCACCCAACCCGGGTGGAACATGGCCAACGTCACCGGCTGGTCGCGCCAGTCGAGCGACAAGGCCCGCCAGGCGGCGTTGAGCGCCGCCTTGGACGCGCGGTAGGCGATATGGCCGCCCGATGTGCCGGCGATACTGCCCATCTGGCTGGTGATCGCGACCATTTTGCCGTCGGCCGCGGCGACGTTGGGCAGCAGCCGGGTGGCGAGCAGAGTCGGCGCGATCGCGTTCACCGCATGCACCTCGGACCAGGCCGCCGCGTTCGCCGCCGAATCGATCACCTTGCCCGCGCTCATCCCGGCATTGGCGATGAAGAGGTCGAGCGGTGCGCCGCCGAGCCGCTCCGGGAACGCCTCCACCGCCCCAAAGTCGCGCATGTCGAGGCGCTCCACCCGGACGCCCAGCGCCGTCAGCGCCTCGGCCTGCGCGGGATCGCGGACGGTGGCGATCACGTCCCAGCCGTCGGCGGCGTATTGGCGGGCGAATTCCAGGCCGATGCCGCGGCCCGCGCCGGTGATGAGAATTGTCGCCATCAGTCGAACAGGCTCGAAACGCTGCTTTCGTCGGCGATTCGCTTGATCGCCTCGCCGAGCAGCGGCGCAATGGAGAGGATCCGGACCTTGCCGCTCGCGGCGACGCCCTCCCCGTGGATCGAGTTGGTGATGACGAGTTCGGTCAGGTCCGAATGCTCGACCCGGCTGACCGCACCGCCGGACAGGACCCCGTGGGTGCAATAGGCCACCACATCCTCCGCCCCCGCCTGCTTCAGCGCCCCGGCCGCGTTGCACAAGGTGCCCGCCGAATCGACGATGTCGTCGATCAGGATGCAGAAGCGCCCGGTTACGTCGCCGATGATGTTCATGACTTCCGACTCGCCCGGCCGCTCCCGGCGCTTGTCGACGATGGCGAGGGGGGCATTGTCGAGCCGCTTGGCCAGCGCTCGCGCCCGAACCACGCCGCCGACATCCGGGGACACCACAGTGATGTTGCGCCCGGCAAAGCGCGCCTGGATGTCCGCCGACATCACCGGTGCGCCGTAAAGGTTGTCGGTGGGGATATCGAAGAAGCCCTGGATCTGCCCGGCGTGGAGATCCACGGAAAGCACCCGATCGGCCCCTGCGGTGACGATCAAATTGGCGACCAGCTTGGCCGAAATCGGGGTGCGCGGCCCCGGCTTCCGGTCCTGCCGGGCGTAGCCGAAATAGGGAATGACGGCAGTGATCCGCTTCGCCGAGGCGCGGTGCAGCGCGTCGATGCAGATCAACAGCTCCATGAGATTGTCGTTGGCCGGATAGCTCGTCGACTGGACCACGAACACGTCCTCGCCGCGGACATTTTCGAGAATTTCGACGAAAATCTCCTCGTCGGCGAAGCGCCGCACGCTCGCCTGGGTGATCGGCAGCTCAAGGTACGCGGCGATGTCCTTCACCAGCGGAAGGTTCGAATTGCCGGCCAAAAGCTTCATGGGTCGGTCCTCGGCTGGGGGATGCGAGCCGCCGGCCCGCTTGCCTCGGCGCTCTTATAGGAGCCGGTGGGGCTGTCAAACTCGCCGCGCCCCGCCGACCGAAGCGCGTCGCGCACGGCGGGCAGGCAGGCGCGGGAGACCGGCACGAGGTCGCCGCCGCGCAGCCGCAGGCGGACGCTGCGGCCGTCGCGGTCGAGATCTTCCATGGCGTTGAAGGACACCCACCAGCTCCGGTGCACCTGGATTCCGGCGCCCTCGAGTTCGGCGAGAGCGTCGCGAAAGCGCATCAGCAGGAGGGTCGAGCCGAGCGCGGTTTCCACCCGCACATAATGGTCCTGCATCTGGAGAGAGAGGAGGTCTCCCCCCAGCGCCGGCGGCAGGCGGCGGAGGAAGGCATTCCCGGTCTCGCCGGTCCGGAGCGGGGGCGCCTCGGAAGGATTGTCCGGAGCGACATAGTCTTCGGCGGGGGGACGCGGTGGGCCCTCGGGCCGAAGCACCATCATCAGGATGTGGATCGTAACCCCGATCGCCGCCACCTGGCCGTACAGGACCGGAAAGCGGCTGCCGAACCAATAGTCGGTCACCGCCATCCCGCCCAAGGCGAAAGCGATGGCCGCGGCCAGCGGCAGCGAGGCAACCAGGGCGACGAGTATCACGGCGAGCCACTTCGGAAGCCGCGTCTCCTCAGCTGCCCAGCTGGCAACCGCGGAAACCGGGCGGAAGACCCCGTAACCGGCGACGGTAAAGCCAACCCAGAAGAACAGCCGCGGCCCGGCCGGAATGCCGGCGCTGCCGAATGGCGCGAGAAGGCCGAGAACGACGCCGATTGCGATAATGAAGAACAGGTCGATGGCGGTCCGCCGCATTTCCGTCACCGCCGCCCCCCTTCCCGACCCGTTCACGCTTCGCCAACGGTGTGAATAGCGCGAAACGCGGCGCTTGCGAAAGGGAAGTGCCCGCTGGCGAAGGCAGCGTTGCGGAGCGCCGGGCCGCTGCACATGCTCCATCCAACGCGGCGTCTTTGCCGCTGGAGGACGACGAATGGCGACGACGACTGCATCGGTGAACGCGAACGCCTGGCGCCGCTTTGCGGTAGCCACCGCAATTTCGCTCGCAGTAACCCTGCTCTTGCTGAGCCTGTCGCAACTGACCACGCGGCCGGCGGGCTGGCAGCCGCCGAGCGGGGCGCATATCGCGCTCTACGTGCACCTGTTCACCGTGGTGCCGGCGGTGCCGCTCGGCGCCTTCGTGCTCTGGGCGCCCAAGGGCACCGCCACCCACAAGCTGCTCGGCCGGATCTGGGCCGCGCTGATGATGGTCACGGCCATTTCCAGCTTCTGGCTGCAGACGCTGAACGGCGGCTTGAGCTTCATCCACTTCTTCTCGGTCGCAACGCTGGTTTCGATTCCGCTCAGCATCTGGCGGGCACGGCGCGGGGACATCAAGGGCCACTTGCGGGCGATGCGCGGCGTCTACGCCGGGCTGATCGCCGCCGGATTGTTCGCCGTCGCGCCGGGCCGTTTCCTTGGCGAGTTGCTGCTCGGCTGAAGAATTGCCGAGGCGCGGCGGCGCCTCTACACGGCGGCGATGTCCATCGTCACCCGCTTCGCCCCGGCGCCGACCGGCCGCCTCCATGTCGGCAACATCCGCACCGCGGTCCACAATTGGCTGTGGGCGCAGAAGAACGGGGGACGCTTCATCCTGCGCCTCGACGATACCGATGCGGCGCGCTCGTCCGAGGAAGCCGCGGCGGGCATTCGCGAGGACCTCGCCTGGCTCGGCCTCCACCCCGACGCGGAATACCGCCAGTCCGAGCGCTTCGCCCTGTACGACGCGGCGCTGGAGCGGCTTCGCGCGGCGGGGCGCGTCTACCCGGCTTACGAGACGGCGCAGGAGCTCGATCTCAAGCGCAAGGTCCAGCTCAGCCGGGGCAAGCCGCCGGTTTACGATCGCGCGGCTCTCACTCTCACCCAGGAGGAGCGCGCCGGCCTGGAGGCCGAGGGCCGCCGCCCGCACTGGCGCTTCCGCCTGGATCACGACGCCGCCATCGAATGGGACGACCTGATCCGCGGCCCCCAGCACTTCGATCCGGCCCTGCTCTCCGATCCGGTGATCCGCCGCGAGGACGGAAGCTGGCTCTACATGCTGCCCAGCACCATCGACGATATCGACATGGGCGTGACCCACGTCGTGCGCGGCGAGGACCATGTCGCCAACACCGCCCTTCAGATCCAGATGTTCGAAGCGCTCGGCGCCACCCCGCCCGCGTTCGCGCACGAAGCGTTGCTGGTCGGCTCGGAAGGAAAGCTGTCGAAGCGCCTCGGCTCGCTCGGTGCCGATGCGATGCGCGCCGACGGCATCGAGCCCGCCGCGATCCTCGCCAAGCTGGCCCGGATCGGCACCAGCCTGCCGGTGGAGCCGGTCGCCGATGCGCGGCCGCTGATCGAAAGCTTCGACTTTGCCATCTTCGGCCGCGCGCCGGCGCGGTTCGACATGGACGAGCTCACCACTCTCAACGCCCGCATCGTCCACCTCCTGCCGTTCGATCAGGTCGCCGAGCGGCTCCCCAAAGGCATGGGCGAAGCGGATTGGGCGGCGATCCGTCCCAACGTCAAGAATGTCGCCGAAGCCGGCGACTGGTGGGCGATCCTCCACGGCCATGTCGAGGCGGAGGCCGCCGACGAGGACCGCCCGCTGATCGAAGCGGCGGTGAACGCCGCGGCGCGAATCGACTGGTCCGACTCGCCTTGGCAGCAGCTCGTTGCCGACTTGAAGGCAAGCACCGGCCGCGGCGGCAAGGCGCTGTTCCTTCCGCTCCGCCGCGCCCTCACCGGACGCGACAGCGGGCCCGAAATGGCGGCGCTTCTCCCTCTCATCGGCCGCGACGAAACCGTCTCCCGCCTCCGCGCCGCGCTCTAACCCCCCAGCGTCTTCAGCAGCGGGAACAAAGGGGCTTTTGCTTCGCTATGTGATGTTGTAACATCATGTGATGAGATAGCATCTCACACGTGCCCATCAGAGGCAGCAGCAAGGAGAGCCGCCATGGCTGAAAGTGCCTACTTACAGACCAACAAGAGCCCCACCGCGCTTACGGTGGTTATCCTGATGCACGGCGCGGCGCTGGGCGCGCTGGCGCTGAGCAAGATGGAGGTGATCACGACCCGCCCCCCGCCGCCGATCGACATCATCGATCTAAAAACGCCGCCGCCGCCGCCCGAAGTGCCGCCCGAGCCCGCGAAGCAGCAGCCGCAGCAGCCCCAGGTCATGACGACGCCGCCCCGGGTCGTCGACATCTTCAAGCCGCCAATGGAAGTCGATACGACACCGGTGCCTTCGCCGCCCGATCCCTACGTGCAGCCCGGGCCCGTGGAGACCATCGCGCCTCCGTCGCCGCCCCCGCCTCCTCCCCCGGCGCCGAAGGCCGTCAAGGTCGAGCCGGCCCGCGCCAAGACCAACCTCGCCTCCTACGTCTCGGATGCGGATTACCCCGCCGCCGCCTTGCGCAGCGAGGAACAGGGCGCGACCCGCTTCCGCCTCTCCGTCGGCCCGGACGGCAAGGTCAAGGAGTGCGCGGTAACCGGCTCAAGCGGCTCCTCGTCGCTCGATGCCACCACCTGCAAGCTGATGAAGAGCCGCGCCCGCTTCATCGCCGCCCGCGACAGCAGCGGCAACCCTACCGGCGACACGGTGACCAGCACCATCCGCTGGGTGCTGCCGGATTAGGCCGAAACCCCGTCCCGTGCTCCTCCCCTCCCTCTCAGGGAGGGGCCAGGGGTGGGTAGCCGCTTCGTCCCCTCGATGGGGGCGAAGCGGCCTTGCTGCGTCCGTGTAGCGCTTCACCCCTATCGAGGGGGTTCAGCGCTTACCCACCCCCAGCCCCTCCCTAAACAGGGAGGGGAGACCGTCAGCGCATCACCCCCAACGCGCCTCCGCTCACCCTCAGGGCTGGCGAACGCCGGCCCAAGCGCTTATCTCCATCCTCATGGCTCTTCCCCGCCCCTCCTCGCCGCGCGCGCTTCTCGCCGACCTTCGCGCCTTTGCCGCCAATCGCGGGCGCCACCACTGGATCGCAGCGGGCCTTGCCGTGCTCATCCCGGCGGCGCTGATCGTCCTCTTCTACGTCGACGGCAAGACCAACATGACGCTCAAGCCGCAGGTGATCTACGCCCAAAGCTGGACGGCCGACCGCACCGACGAGCAGATCAAGGCGGACCAGGTGACGCACCAGAAAAAGCGCGAAGCCAAGCAGAAGGAACGCCAGCGCCAGTTCCAGAAGGTCGAAGACAGCCTCCAGAAAATCGGGCTTTGACCGCGCATTTTCGCTGGATGGGCGCGGCGCTTGCGCTCGGCGAGCGCGGCCGCGGCCGCACCGCCCCCAATCCCGCCGTCGGCTGCCTGCTCGTCAACGATGGCCGGATCGTCGGCCGCGGCTGGACCCAGCCCGGCGGCCGGCCCCATGCCGAAGCCGTGGCCTTGGAGGAGGCCGGCGCCCAGGCGCGGGGCGCCACCGCCTACGTCACCCTCGAACCCTGCGGCCACCGAAGCGACCGCGGCCCGGCCTGCGCGGAGCTGCTGATCGAAGGGGGGGTGAAGGCCGTGGTCGCCGCGATCCCCGATCCCGACCCGCGCACGAACGGCAAGGGTATTGAGCGCCTCCGCGCCGCCGGGATCGATGTCGAAGTCGGCCCCGGGGCGGACGAAGCGGAGCGTTCCCTCGCCGGTTTCCTTACCCGGATCCGCCTCGGCCGCCCGGCCGTCACGCTCAAGCTTGCCATGTCGCTCGACGGCAAGATCGCGCTGCCGTCCGGGGAAAGCCGGTGGATCACCGGCGAGGACGCCCGCGCCCACGTTCATTCGGAGCGCGCCCGCGCCGACATGATCCTGGTCGGACGGGGCACCTATGAAGCCGACAAGCCCGGCCTCGACGTCCGCCTCCCCGGCCTCGAGGACCGCGCGCCGCGCAAGGCGATCCTCACCCGCGGCAACGGCGCCCCCGGCTGGGAACGGCTCGACGCGCCCGGAGAGGTTTTCCACCTCACCGACGTCAACGACCTCCTCGTCGAAGGCGGCTCCGGCGCGGCTTCGGCCTTTCTCCAGGCCGACCTCGTCGATCGCCTGCTCATCTACCGCGCGCCGGTGCTGATCGGCGAAGGCAAATCGTCGATCGGCTATATCGGCCTCACCGCCATCGCCGAAGCGCATCGGCGTTGGCGGCTGTCCGATTCCCGAATGCTCGGCGTCGACCGGCTGGAGGTCTACGAACGAGACCGGCGCTGACTCAGGGCGGCAGCCCGTCAGATTTCGAAGTCGCTCCTCGTCAGCATCATGCCGCTGCTGGTCGCCACCCGGATGGAGAAATCGGCCAGGCCGTCGCCGTTCGTATCGGCTTCGACAAAGGTGCTTCCACCCGACGCCTGCACCCGCAACTCGCCGGCATGCTGAGTGAACGCGCTCGAACCAATGAACGCAAAGGGCGTGGTCCCGTCGCCCGCATTGTTGTTCGAGTCCATCCCGCGAAGGTAGATTTTGTCGACCCCGACCTCGAAGTCCAGGATCGAGTCGCGCGCGGTCGGCGTGGAATCGCTCACGGCCGTGTAGACGAAGCGATCCGCCCCGGCGCCGCCGAACAGCCCGTCGGATCCCGCGCCGCCGGTGATCGAGTCCGCCCCGCCCTTGCCCTGGATCATATCGTTGCCGGCACCGCCCATGATCGTGTCCCGCTTGGCGCCGCCGGTCAGTGAGTCCGCGCCCGCGCCGGAGCTGATCTTGAAGCTGCCGTCGAGCTCCGCCGAGCCGTCGAACACCAGGCTCTCCGCGGCCGTCAGCGACTGGCCGACGACGAACAATTGCTGCCCGGCCGCGACATTGGCGTCCTTGGTGGTCAGCGCGTAGCTTGCCGGCGCCGCCCCATTGCCGGAGGAATACACCGCCAGCTTCTCGATCGACACCAGGTCGTTCGCATCGAGAACCAGGCTGTAATTGCCGACCAGCCCCACGGTGTCGTAGCCGTCGCCGCCGTTATTGCTGTCGCCGTTGGTGAGCGCAGCGCCATAATAGAGGAAGTCGTCGCCCGCGCCGCCGCCCACCGTGTCGTTCCCGCCGTCGTCGAGCACGACCAGGTCGGCGCCCACGCCCATGGCGACTACGTTGTCCATCGAATTGGCCCGGACACCCTGCCCGTAGGTGGAGGTGCCCGTCAGGTTCTCCACGTTCGCCGCAAGGGTATACAGGTCGTTGTAGTTATAGCCGAACTGGCTGCCATAGTCGGTCCGCACCTCGTCGATGCCCTCACCGGCGAGCTCGGTGATGATGTCCTGCGGGCTGCTGGCCACGTAGACATCGTTGCCGGTGCCGCCGATCAGGGTGTCGTTGCCGCTGCCGCCGTCGAGATAATCGTCGCCGGCGCCGCCTTCCAGGCGGTCCGCCGCAAAGCCCGCCGACACGATCTTGTCGTTGCCTCCACCCGCAACGACCTGAAGCGCCGCACCCCATCCGATATCGGAGAAGTAGATGTCGTCATTTCCACCGCCGGTGGTGATCGCCACCGTGGCACTCGAGGTCGGGTTGAGGCGCAAGGCAACGGTCGCTTCACCGAAGTCGAAGGGCCCAGACACAGAGCGGATGGCGCCAAAGAACTCGATGCGTTCGATGGATGTGTAATCGATCACATTCGAGGCACCGGATTTGCGGAGGTAAATTCGTCCGGCGGTGCCGACACCGTCGGCATTTTGAAGAATGCTGTCTTGGCTGAGAACAAGCGTATCGATCCCCGATCCGCCGTTCACGACAATGTATGCACCGTCGCTGCGCGCCGTTACGGTGATGGTATCATTCCCGCCCAGTGCGTCGATGGTGTCGTTGTACGAAGCCAGATTATTGCTGAGATTATCGTCGCCTTCGGTGCCGGTGGCCATCGCGAATTTTCTCCAGATCGGTGCGATTCGATTGCCACAAGTGCTTGCAATCAGACAAGTGCCGGTCGTGCCGGCAATCGGCGCTTGGTTCGCAAACCGGGGTATCTCGGTGCCGAGGCTCAGGTCTCGCCAGCGTGCGCGCAAGCCGCTAAGGCGCGCGCATGTTTACCGGCATCATCACCGACGTGGGGCGCGTTGCCGCCGTTGAACAACGCGGCGACCTGCGCCTGCGCATCTCGTGCGGCTACGACATGGCGGGGGTCGATCTCGGCGCATCGATCGCCTGCTCCGGCGTCTGCCTCACCGTGGTCGACAAGGGCCCGGATTGGTTCGCGGTCGACGTCTCCTCCGAAACCCTCTCCCGCACCGCCCCCGGCGTGTGGGTAAAAAGCGCCAGGCTCAACCTCGAACGCTCGCTGCGCGTCGGCGACGAGCTCGGCGGCCACATCGTCACCGGCCATGTCGACGGCGTCGGCGAAGTGGAAAGCGTCGCCGAAGTGGGCGGCTCCACCCGCGTCGCGATCCTCGCGCCGCCCGGCATCGAGCAGTATATCGCCGCCAAGGGCTCGGTCGCCATCGACGGCGTGTCGCTGACGGTCAACGAGGTCGAGCCGCTCTCCGAAGGCGTCCGCTTCATGCTCAACATCATCCCCCACACCGCCGAGCAGACCAGCTTCGCGGACCTCGCTCCCGGCCGGAAGGTCAATATCGAGATCGACATCCTCGCCCGCTACATCGGCCGGATGATGGAGATGCGGCGATGATCGCCAACCAGCCGATAGAGCGCTCCTTCCTGTCCAGCCCCGAAGAGCTGATCGACGAGGCGCGCAACGGCCGCATGTTCATCCTCGTCGATGACGAAGACCGCGAGAATGAAGGCGATCTCGTCATCCCCGCCCAAATGGCGACGCCCGATGCGATCAATTTCATGGCCAAGCACGGCCGCGGCCTGATCTGCCTCGCCCTCACCAAGGCGCGGGTCGAACAGCTCGGCCTCGGCCTGATGAGCCGCCACAACGGCACCCGCCACGAAACCGCCTTCACCACCTCGATCGAGGCCAAGGACGGAGTCACCACCGGCATCTCCGCCGGAGACCGCGCCCGCACCGTCTCCGTCGCCATCGACGCGGCCAAGGGCCCCGAGCATATCGTCACCCCCGGCCACGTTTTTCCCCTCGTCGCCCGTGACGGCGGCGTGCTGATCCGCGCCGGCCACACCGAGGCGGCGGTGGACATTTCCCGTCTCGCCGGCCTCAACCCGTCGGGCGTGATCTGCGAGATCATGAAGGAAGACGGCACCATGGCGCGGATGGACGACCTCGTCGCCTTCGCGCAGCTCCACGGCCTCAAGATCGGCACGATCCGCGATCTCATCGCCTACCGCCTCAAGAAGGACCACCTCGTCGAGCAAACCGCCGAGGCCGAGATCGAAAGCGCCTGGGGCGGCAAATGGACCGCCAAGAGCTTCCTCAACCGCGCCCTCGGCACCGAGACGGTGGTGCTGGTCAAGGGCGAACTCGACACGTCGAAGCCGGTGCTGGTCCGAATGCACCAGCTCAGCATCTTCGAGGACGTGTTCGGCGAGAACTGCAACCGCAGCGGGCTCCTCGCCGGCGCCATGAAGGCGATCGCCGCCGAAGGCTCCGGCGTCATCGTCGCCCTCACCCGCGCCGTGCCGATCTCCGCCTTGCTCGACGCCAAATCGGGCAAGACCGGCCCCGCCGACACCGAGCAGCTTCGCGATTATGGCGGCGGCGCCCAGATCCTCTCGGCTTTGGGCATCCACGACATGATCCTGCTCACCAACACCCACCACACGCCCGTCGCGCTCGGCGGCTACGGCCTCGTCATCGTCGGCGAGCGGCCGATCCCCCTGGAGGACTGACCATGGCCCGCCTGCTGATCGTCGAGGCCCGCTTCTACGACCACCTCAACGACATGCTCCTCGACGGCGCCCGCACCGCCATCGAGGCGGCGGGCCACAGCCACGAAACGATCACCGTTCCCGGCGCCCTGGAAGTGCCCGCGGCGATCGCCATGGCCGCCGAAACCGGCCGCTTCGACGCTTTTGTGGCGCTCGGCGTGGTGATCCGCGGCGAAACCTACCATTTCGAAATCGTGGCAGGCGAAAGCGCCCGCGGCATCATGGCCCTGACCCTCGACGGCCTCTCCATCGGCAACGGCATCCTGACCGTCGAGGACGAAGCCCAGGCGCTTGCCCGCGCGCGGCGGGAGGAGAAGGACAAGGGCGGCGAGGCTGCCAAGGCGGCGCTGGCCATGCTGGCGCTGAAGGAAAAGTTCGGCGGCTAGGTCCCCTGTCTCCCTCCCTGCTCAGGGAGGGGCACCTTCCAACTCCCCTCCCTGCTCAGGGAGGGGCACCTTCCAACTCCCCTCCCTGTTTAGGGAGGGGTAGGGGTGGGTAAGCGCTGAGTGGGCTCGATGCCCGCGAAGCGCTGCCCTGAGTCAGCAAGGCCGCTCCGCCCCTATCGAGGGGGCTCCGCGGCCACCCACCCCCACCCCCTCCCTTGCAGGGAGGGGAGATGCTACGATGCGCCGGTGAAACGGATCCCACCCCGCAACACCGCCCGGGCCCGCCGCCTGCGCCGCGAAGCCACACCGCAAGAGCGAGCTCTCTGGGCCATCCTCTCCCCCTACCGCCCCCGCTTTACCCGCCAGCTCAGCCTCGATCCCTACACCATCGACCTCGCCTGCCGCGAAGCGCGCCTTCTGATCGAGCTCGACGGAAGCCAGCACGCCAACTCAACCCACGACGAACACCGCACCGGCTTCCTGATCAGCGAAGGCTGGCACGTCATCCGCTTCTGGAACAGCGATGTGAACGAGAATGCCGACGGCGTCGCGGAGGCGATCTTGACGAAAGTGGAAGAACTCACCGGCATAAAACCCGAAGCCAAGCCGCCCCGAAAACGCCCCCCGCGCCCCCACTAAGGACAGGAAACTCCCCTCCCTTTTAGGGAGGGGTTGGGGGTGGGTAAGCGCTGAGTGGGCTCGATGCCCACGAAGCGCTCCTGGGACGCAGCAAGGCCGCTCCGCCCCCATCGAGGGGGCTCCACGGCTACCCACCCCCGCCCCTCCCTTGCAGGGAGGGGAGTGCGAATGGCGCACTCAAACGCGCTACGACCCCCCCTTCCCCTGCAGGGAGGGGAGTTCACGCGCGCACCTACCTGTTCAGCCAGTGCCGCCTCATGAAAAAGGCGGTGACCAGGACGGCGATCAGGATGCAGACGGCGACCACGCCGGCGAACGCCCACGGCTCCTCTGCATAGGGAATGCCCTTCACGTTCATGCCGAGCAGGCCGGTGAGAAAGGTCAGCGGCAGGAAAACGAACGCGACGATGGAGATCACCAGCGAGCGCGATTCCATCTGCTCGCCGCGCAAATCGGTAATCTGTTCGTGCAGCAAGGCGGCGCGTTCGCGGATCGCCTCAAGCTCCTCCGTCATCCGCGCGAAGCGGTCGGCGGCTTCGCGGATGTGGAGGCGGTCTTCCTCGGCAAGCCAGTTGAAGTCGAGTTCCGCCAGCGTCTGCAGCGCATCGCGGTTGGGGGCGACGAAGCGGCGGTAGGCGATCGCGTCGGAGCGGCTTCGCGCGATCTCGGTGCGCAGCCGGTAGATGGCGCGCGGATCGTCGAGCTCGGATTCGTAATCGTCCAGCGTGTCGCCCATCTGCGCGACTTCGGGATCGAGCTGCTTGGAAATGGAGCGGGCAAAGGCGGCGACGAGATCGCCCGGATCGAGCACCTTTCCCGCTTCCATCTGCCGGAAGACGTCGGGGGTGGAGGCGAGCGGACGGCGGGTGACGCTGTTCACCTTGCCGCGCCGCACCCACATCCGGATCGATACGAGACGGTCCGAATCGGTGGTTTCCACCGTCGCGGGGCCGCGCAGGTTGACGATCGCCCCGTCCTCGATCCGGTCGCAGCGCGGCCGGGTCTCGGTCGCGACCAGGGCGTTGGCGGCGACGTCGGGGATGTCCTCGCTCTTGAGAAAGGCGAGCTCGTCCTCGCTGGCATCATCGAGATGCAGCCAGACGAAACCGGGCCCCTCGTAGGACGCCGCCTCGCCGGGGGAGATCGGCCGCACCGGGCCGTCGCCGACGAGGAGCGCCGCGCAGCTCAAGCGAGGCTTGCCAGATAATCGCGGATTGCGGGGCCGACGTCGTCGCGCTTCAGGGCGAGGACGAGGTTGGCCTTCACGAAGCCCACTTTGTCACCGCAATCGTGGCGCTCCGCATCCACGGTGACGCCGTGAAAAGGCTGGGTGCCGATCAGCTTGGCCATTGCGTCGGTGAGCTGAATCTCGCCGCCGGCGCCGGTTTCCTTGGCCTCGAGAATGCGCATGACCTCGGGCTGGAGGATGTAGCGGCCGACCACGCCCAGGGTGGACGGCGCGTCCTCCGGCTTGGGCTTTTCAACCAGGCCGCGCACCTCGGTCAGCCGCCCGTCCCGCGTTCCCGGATCGACGATGCCGTAGCTCGCGGTGCGGTCGCGGGCCACGTCCTCGACGCAGACGATGTTGCCGCCGACCTTGTTGTAGGCCTCCACCATCTGGGCGAGGCAGCCCGGCTTGCCGAACATCAGATCGTCGGGGAGCAGCACCGCGAACGGCTCGTCGCCGACGATGTCGCGCGCGCACCACACCGCGTGGCCGAGGCCCAGCGGCTGCTGCTGGCGCACCGACGTAATCGCACCGGCCGGCATGCGGGTCGAATCGAGGATCGAAAGGTCCTTGCCGCGGCCGCGCATGGTGGCTTCCAGCTCGAAGCCGATGTCGAAATGGTCCTCGAGCGCGGTCTTGTTGCGGCCGGTGACGAAGATGAATTGCTCGATGCCGGCTTCCAGCGCTTCCTCGACGGCGTACTGGATCAATGGCCGGTCGACGACGGTGAGCATTTCCTTGGGCATCGCCTTGGTGGCGGGCAGGAAGCGGGTGCCGAGGCCGGCGACTGGAAACACCGCCTTTCTGACTTTCTTCAAGGTGGGTCTCCGTTTTGGGGTGAAGAAAAAGCGCGCCGCGTGACGGCGGCGGCAGGGCGTCAGCTCGGCGGCAGGTCGAAGCGGTCGTCCTCCCGCTCTTCCGAGCGGCGGAGCGTGTCTTCCGTGCGTGTCGGGCGGGTGATCGGCGGCGGCGTCAGCAGCTCGTCGGTGGTCAGTGCGCGCGCGGCCTGCGCCGGCTTGGGCGGAAGGCTCTGCCCGGCTGTGGGCTGCAGCGGCTCCACCTTGCCGCAGGCGGCGGCAAGCAGTGCCAGAAGGAGGATCGCGCGTTTCATTGAAACGGCTTTAATCGGGCGCGCGGGTGAAATCATCCCTGAAATAGGTCCAGCTTGCTCCGCGGACGTGCCGCTCCTACGTCGCGGCCATGCGCAAAAGCCTGCTCCTCGGCCTCCTCCTCCTTACCGCCTGCAACAACGAGACGCCGGAGCAACCCGCGCAAGAGACGGAAGCCGTCGACCGCGGCACCCCCAAGGCCCCGACCGGTCAGGCGCCGCTTGCCGCCGCCGGAACCTTTGATCGCACCCACGCCGGCACGCCCGCCCCGTCTACCGCCTTCGAGGATCCTGACGGCGCCCGGACGAGCCTTGCAGAATTCGCCGGCAAACCCGTCCTCCTCAACCTCTGGGCAACCTGGTGCGCGCCCTGCGTGAAGGAACTGCCCACCCTCGACGCCCTGCAGGTGCGGGAAGGCAAAGCTTTGCAGGTCCTCACCGTCAGCCAGGACATGGAAGGACGCGCCAAGGTCGAAGCCTTCCTCGCCAAGGGCAAATTCCGCACGCTCGAAGCCTGGCTGGACTCGGAAATGGCGCTGATGAGCGACCTTGGCGTCACTACGCTGCCGACGACCATCCTCTACGATGCCGAAGGCCGCGAACTCTGGCGTGTCGCCGGCGACAAGGACTGGTCCGCCAAGGATGCCGCAAAGCTGCTTGGCGAGGCGCGTCCCAAAAATAGGCCGTCAGTGGCCGATTAGTTCCTCAAGATCCGGCCCAACCGTCACCTTGCTGGGCTTGCTGGCTCCCCGTTTCCACTCGCCTCGGATCACGATCGTGCGACCGCTGTGTATATGGAGGGTGCGGCAGTAAGTGTCCGGCTCCTCCGGAGCGCAGCCGCTCTCCAGGGTAGCGCCGTACATGTCTCTCGGCTTCAGCCCGGCAAGCCGCTGGAGGCAATCGGCTTCGCTGCTCGCCATCCCCTGCTCGTCGCTGCATTCGAGCGGCGCCAGTGCCCGCTTAGCCTTGGCCGCGGCGGTGAGGTCGCCAAGGAATTGAAGTCCATCCACTACGGCAAAGGCGGTGCTTGCCGTCACCAGCGTTTCGTTGCGCGGATCAACTTGGGCGCAGGCCAGCTCCAGCTTGGCCTGCTCCCCTTCTTCCGGTGCGCGATCCTCCCGTGCCAGTTCGGCGTCGCGCACCAGGTAGAAATCATATTGCTGGAGCCGGCTCGGGCGCACCGGCGCGTCGCGGCCACGCGTCGGAACCGGATCGAACGAGACTGCAAGCCAGTCGAGCTCGCACACGCCGGCCCGGTAGCTGCCCCGCGGCCGGCTCAAGAAATCGATCTGGCGTAGCGCCTCGTCCCCGGGCCGCGCTTCCCCTACCCGCCATGTGTAGACCGCGCTTCCCATCTCACCGAGCACGCGGGTTGCAACCTCTTCCGGGGACATGCGCTCGACGCTCCCGCGCGTCAGCGGCGGAGCAGCTGGGCCCGGCGCCGCGGCGGCGATGGCGGCGAGCAGCCCCAGCATCAATCGCGCAACAGCTCGTTGATGCTGGTCTTGGACCGCGTCTGCGCGTCCACCCGCTTGACGATCACCGCGCAGGCCAGGCCCGGGGCACCATTTTTGCCCGGAAGCACGCCCGGCACCACCACCGAATAAGCCGGCACGCGCCCCACGAACACCTCGCCCGAAGCGCGATCGACGATCTTTGTAGAAGCTCCCAGGAACACCCCCATCGACAGCACCGCGCCTTGCTCCACCACGACACCTTCGGCAACTTCCGAACGCGCGCCGATGAAGCAATCGTCCTCGATGATCACCGGCCCGGCCTGCAGCGGCTCCAGCACCCCGCCGATCCCGGTGCCGCCCGAAATATGGACGTTGCGCCCGATCTGCGCGCAGCTTCCCACCGTCGCCCAGGTGTCCACCATCGTGCCTTCGCCGACATAGGCGCCGATGTTGACGAAGCTCGGCATCAGCACCGCGCCCTTTGCGACGTAAGCGCCGCGGCGGACGATGGCGCCCGGCACCGCCCGGAAGCCCGCTTCGGCGAATCGCGCGGCATCCCAGCCGAGGAACTTGGACGGCACCTTGTCCCACCAGTGCGCGCCGCCCGGGCCGCCGCCGATAGCTTCCATCGGGGACAAGCGGAAGGAGAGCAGAACCGCCTTCTTCAGCCACTGGTTCACCGTCCAGCCGTCCGCGCCCCTCTCCGCTACCCGCGCCGCCCCCGAATCGAGCAGGGCGATGGCGGCGCTCACCGCGTCCGCCACGTCGCGGTCGCCCGCTCCGATCGACTCGCGGCGTTCCCAGGCGGCTTCGATGGTGTCGCGCAGCGCGTCGGTCATTGGGGGTCCTCCTGGACGATGTGGGTCAACCATTCGGCGACGTCGGTTGTGCGATAATCGATAAACGCCGGATCGGCATCGCGGCCGGCCTGTTCGGAGCCGTTGTCGACCCACACGGTGGTCATGCCAAGCGCCTTGGCGGGCTCCAGGTTGCGCGCCATGTCCTCCACGAACAAGGCGCGCGCCGGATCGATGGCGTAGTGGTCGCACATCGCGCGGTAGGCGTCGGGATGCGGCTTGGGCACGTAGTTCATCGCATGGATGTCGTGCAGCCCGTCAAAGGCGTTTGCCAGGCCGAGCTTGTCCAGCACGCGCCGGGCATAGGCCTCATCGCCGTTGGTGAAGACGTATTTGCGGCCGGGCAGGCGGTCGAGCGCGTCCACGACCCGCGGATCGGCGGTGATCCGCGCAAGGTCGATGTCGTGGACATAATCCAGGAACTCGCGCGGGTCGGTGCCGTGCGTGCGCATCAGGCCCGACAAGGTGGTGCCGTGCTCGTGGAAATAGCCCTTCTGAATGCGCCGAGCCTCCACCGCGTCGCAGCCGACCAGGCGCTGAATGAAGGCGCCCATGCGGATATCGATCAGCTCGAACAGGTTGGTCGAGGCGGGATACAGGCTGTTGTCCAGATCGAAGATCCAGCAGTCGATATGGCGAAGCGCGGAGAGCATGCTCCCCCTTAGCGACCGCCGGTCCCTTCAGACAAATGAAAGCTTTTGCGGCGCATAAGTCACTGACAAAGCTACCGAAATTGTCGGGAAAGGATCGCGCATGGAGCGCCGGCCGTACAGGACTGTGCTTATTCTTTCCGTTTGCGGGGGTGCGCTGGTGCTCGGCGGCTGTGGCGGCGGAAGCGCCGGAACCGGCGTGCGTCCGGACCCGACCATGAGCGCGCCGCCTCCAGCACCCCCGCCGCCCCCGCCGCCGCCACCCCCACCGCCGCCGCCTCCTCCGCCCCCGGCGACCGCCGGTATCAAGTATAACGACGCGGAGTATCAGCGCTCCAACGGAGCGGTGTCGTCGGGAGCCATCCATGCCTGGGATGCAGGCGGCACCGGCCGGGGCGTGAAGGTCGGTGTGATCGACAGCGGGATCAACCCGAACCTCGCCGAATTCGCCGGCCGGATCGATCCGGCGAGCCGCGACATGGTCGCGAACCGGGGCGTCGCGGACAGCGAAGGGCACGGCACCGCGGTTGCCGCGGTGATCGGGGCTGCTCGCAACGGGTCGCAGAGTGTCGGCGTTGCGTTCGACTCAACCATATTGTCGCTCAACACCAGCAACCCAAACGATTGCGATCCCGACGACGGCTGCAAGCATAGGGACAGCGACATCGCTCGTGCAATCGAGGTCGCGGTGTCGAACGGCGCCCGGGTCATCAACATTTCGCTGGGCGGCGAAAATATCGGATCGACGATGACGGCCGCTGTCCGCCGCGCCGCCTCGGCCGGTGTGGTGATGGTGATATCGGCGGGCAACGAATCCCTTTCCCTGCCGTCGGGTTTCGCGATCGGCGGAGCGGCGAACGGCAACGGCCTCGTCATCATCGCCGGGGCGATGGACGAAGCGCGCAACCTGGCGAGCTACTCCAACAAGGCCGGCACCGGCGGCAGCGCCGACGCCTACTTGACCGCGCTCGGCTCGCGGGTGCGCACGATCGACCAGACCGGCACCGGCTATTTCTATTCCGGAACGTCCTTTTCGGCGCCGGTGATCAGCGGCGCGGCGGCCTTGCTTGCCAGCGCTTTCCCGAACCTGAGCGGCGGCCAGATCGTCGATCTGCTGCTCAAGACGGCGGACGATGCCGGCGCGCCGGGCACCGATTCCGCGTACGGTCGCGGCATTCTCAATATCCAGCGCGCCTTTATCCCTCAGGGCGCGACCAGCATGGCAGGCAGCGGCGACCCGGTGCCGACCGGCGAGGGCGGCAGCGGATCGGGCCCAATGGGCGATGCCCGGACGCTTGCCCCGCAAATGGCCGGCGCCATCATTCTCGACGGCTATTCGCGCGCCTTCGTAGTCGATTTCGCCACCAGGCTGACGCAGGCGCCGCAGGAACGGCCGCTTGAGCAATCGCTCGGCGGCGACCAGCGCACCTCCACCGTCTCGGCGGGCGGCACCGCGGTGTCGATCACCCTCGACCGGCAGGGCACCACGCAACCCTGGGTCGGCCTGGCGCAGATGGGGTTGAGCCATGAGGACGGGCGCAAGGCTCGGGTGCTTTCCGGGCTGATGCTGAGCCGGCTGTCGCCCAGGACGGCGGTTGCGATGGGCTTGTCGGAAAGCGGCAAGACGCTGCAGCAGCGCCTCACAGGTCAGTATCAGAATGCCTTTCTGGTCGCCCGGGACCCGATGGCGCGTGCCGGCTTTCACGGGGTTGGGGCATCCAGCCTCGGCCTCCGCCACGATCTCGGACTGGCGGGTCTTACCCTCACCGGCGAGCGCGGCGACGTCTATCTGCCGGGCCTGGTCCGGGAGGGTTTGCGCCAGCCCGCCTACAGCGTCGGTTCACTGACCCTCGACCGCCGGGTTGGTCCGGCGACGCTGACGCTTGGCGCGACCAGGCTGGACGAGCGCGAGACCGTGCTCGGCGGGCGTTTGGCGCCCGACATGTTCGGCAGTGGCGGGGCGACGAGCTGGTTCGCCGATGCGAGCGCAAGCCTTGCCATCGGGCGCGGCTGGAGCGCGTACGGTTCCTACCGGCGCGGGATCACATCGATGGCGGGCGGTGGTTTGGCGCTGAACGGGCGGCTGGGCACCGATGCCTGGGCCTTAGATTTCGGCAAGAGAAACGCCTTCCGGTCCGGCGACCGCTTCGCGCTTCGGGTGATGCAGCCGCTGCGGGTGAACAACGGCGGCTATGCGCTGCGGCTTCCCGTTGCCTACGATTATGCCACCGGAGGGGTGGGCTATGACCGCCGCTTCTTCAACCTGGCGCCTACCGGCCGTGAGATCGATGTGGAGGCGGCCTACGGAGTCGGTCTTTGGGGCGGACAGCTCAGTGCCAACGCCTTCGTCCGCCGCGAACCTGGGCACGTCGAAGCGATGCGCGACGATCTCGGCGGCGCGATCCGCTACTCGCTCGGCTTCTAGGGCCGCGGCGCCGGCTGGACGATCAGGATCTGGAGGTCGCGATCCGGCCGCCAATTGGTGCGGACCAGTTCGAACTGGGTTGGCGAGATCTTGCGAAGGCCGGTGGCACAGAGGCTGACGAGGTTTTCCGGCGCGCCCTTGTCGATCACCAGGCGGAAACGGCCGATCGGAGAAGCCCAGTTGGCGCCGGTCTTGAGGACGTAGCCGACCCGTTCATCCGGCAAAATTCCATACTCGCCGCCGTCGGCACGGGCGAGACGGTCCAGGCCGGCGAGGAAGCCGGCGTCCGCGCAGTAAGCGGCGATTATCCGGCGCCCCTCCGCCGACCGCCGAAACTGCTTGCTGGCGAGGGGCGTGCCGACGCTGGCGCCGGTGCCCGGTACGTAGCGGTGCTCCACCGCCAGGGGGCGGCCGGCGGGGAAGGTCTGCGGCCAGTGCCAGGTCTCCTTCACTGTCCACAGCGGCACCAGGTGGCGCTCTACACCGTTGCCGGTTCCATAACCGTCCGCCGCGACGAGACCGAGGCGTAACAGGCGCTCGGCCGCGGCCTGCGGCAGGGCGTCGAGCGCGCGGTGCAGCGGCGAGCCGCCTTCGGAGTCGGTGGCGTAGCTCAGCGGCAGGCCCAGGCGGGTGAGGAGGGGGGTGTGGTCAACGGCGCCGAGGAATGCCCTGCGCTCCACGGCCATCGTCACCGGCTTGCCGTCTACTTGCGTCGTGAAGCCGGTAGGGTATGCGACATCGCCGTCGCGGCGCAGCGACAGATCGTCGTCGGGCAAGGGGAAAGCGACAACGGCCCGCACGTCCTTCGCGGTTCGGTTACGGAAAACGTATCGGACTTTGCCTTGCTGCGCCGAGATGAACAGGTCTTCGGAGACCATATCGATGGCGTCGGTTCGGGTGAGGACCAGGCCGCCGGCGGAGACCTCGGCGATGCTGTCATTGGCGTGCGCGGGCGCCCAGCACAAAGCGGCGGCCGCGATCAACAGAAGCTTGCGCATTGTCCCTCCGCCCAAGGCTTTCGGCGCCCCCGCCGGCCGCTAGACGGTGAAGCTCTCGCCGCAGCCGCACTGGCCTTTGGCATTGGGGTTGGCGAAGACGAAGCCGGCGGTGAAATCGTCCTCGACCCAGTCCATGGTGGACCCGATCAGGTACAGGATCGAGCCCGCGTCGACGAAGAAGGGCCCGGCCGGGGTTTCGATGCGCTCGTCCATCGGGGACGCGTCGGTGACGTAATCGACGCTGTAGGCGAGGCCGGAGCAGCCGCGGCGCGGGGTGGACAGCTTGACGCCAGTCGTGCCTTCGGGCGCGCGGGCCATCAAGTCCGCGATGCGGGTCTCGGCGGCCGGGGTAAGGATCAGCGCGGCCGGGCGGGGGCGGCGGGTTTTCGTTTCAATCATGTGCAGCTTCCCGGAATCCGTTCGTGTCGGGCGAAGTCGAGACACGTGGGTGCGAGCGCTTCTCGACTTCGCTCGAAGCGAGCGGGTTTTTGCGGGGCGCAGTGATCATAACATGCCCAGTTCGAGCTTGGCTTCGTCGGTCATCTTCTGCGGGTCCCAGGGCGGGTCCCAGACGAGTTCCACTTCGGCATGGCCGACGCCGGGGACGGAGCCGACGCGCAGTTCGACTTCGCCGGGCATCGATTCGGCCACCGGGCAGTTCGGCGTCGTCAGCGTCATCTTGACCATGGCGTGGTGTTCGGGGGTGATCTCGACGTCGTAGATCAGGCCGAGATCGTAGATGTTGACCGGGATTTCCGGGTCGTAGATTTCCTTGAGCGCCTCGATCACCGCCTCGTAGAGCTCGCCTCCGGACATCTCCGGGGCAGGTTCCGGCGCCGCCGGCTTCGAGAGGAAGCCTTCCAGGTAATCGCGCTTACGCTCGAATGTCTCGACAGCGTCCGACACGCGCGCCTTGGGCGGGGACGGCGCCTCGCTGACTTCCTCGATCTCGATCCTGCGTTCCTCGTTCACCCGAAGATCCTCGTTACCCGTTCGATGCCGGCGACCAGCGCCTCGATGTCGCGGCGGCCGTTGTAGACGCCGAAGCTTGCCCGCGCCGTTGCATCCACGCCCAGGTGGCGCATCAGCGGCTGGGCGCAATGGTGGCCGGCGCGGATGGCGACCTTGCTCTCGTCCAATATGGTGCCGACGTCGTGGGGATGCACCCCCTCCAGCGCGAAGCTGACGATGCCGGCGCTGTCGACGGGCCCGAACAGGCGGACGCTGTTGATTGTGGACAGCGCATCGCGGGCTTCGGCGACGAGCGCGGCTTCGTGCGCGGCGATGGCCTCCAGGCCGATGCGCTCGACATAGCCGACCGCGGCTTCGAGGCCGAGGACGCCGACGATGTGCGGGGTGCCGGCTTCGAAGCGGGCCGGCGGGGGCGCGAAGGTGGTGCCTTCGAAGCTGACCTTGTCGATCATGGCGCCGCCGCCCTGCCAGGGCGGCATGGCGTCCAGCAATTCGGTGCGGCCCCAAAGGACGCCGATGCCGGTCGGGCCGTACAATTTGTGGCCGGAGAAGGTGTAGAAGTCGCAGCCGAGCTCGGCGACATCGACCGGCATGCGCGGCACGGCCTGGCAGCCGTCGAGCAGCAGGAGCGCGCCGACGGAATGCGCGAGATCCGCTGCGCGGCGGGCTTCGAGGACGGAGCCGAGCACGTTCGACACATGGGCGAGGGCTACGATGCGGTGCCTGGGCGTCAACATCGCGGCCATCGCGTCGAGATCGATGCGGCCGTCCTCGGTAAGCGGCGCGACGTCGATCTCGGCGCCGGTGCGCTGGGCGATGAGCTGCCAGGGGACGATGTTCGAGTGATGCTCGAGCAGCGAGAGCATGATGCGGTCGCCGGGCTGGAGGTTAAAACCGCCCCAGCTTTGCGCGACGAGGTTGATGCCTTCGGTCGCGCCGCGGACGAAGATCACTTCATTGGGCGACGGCGCGCCGATGAAGCCCGCTATACGCCGGCGCGCGGCCTCGAAGGCGAGCGTCATTTCGGAGCTGCGCTGGTACACGCCGCGGTGGACGGTGGCGTAGGTGTCGGAATAGCCGAGCGCGATGGCGTCGATCACCGCCTGCGGCTTTTGCGCGGTGGCGGCGGTGTCGAGGTAGAACCAGCCTTCCGGGATGGCGGGGAAATCGGCGACGTGGTCGAGGGGGGTGGTCCCTGCGTGAGATAACCCAGGTTCGTTCGTACCGAGCGAAGTCGAGGTGCGCTGGCTCAGACTCATCAGGCGCGCCCCTCGACTTCGCTCGGGACGAACGATTTCTGTGCAAGCCAGGACTGCGCATCCGCTTCGAAGGCTTCACGCACCGCTGGCTCGCCGATCCGTGCCAGTGCGTCCTGCACAAACGCGCTGGTGAGCAGCGCTTTCGCTTCCGCCTCCCCCACACCTCGGCTCGCAAGGTAGAAGAGGGCGTCGCGGTTCAGCTCGCCCACCGTCGCCCCGTGGGCGCACTTCACGTCGTCGGCGAAAATCTCGAGTTCGGGCTTGGCGTTGATCGTGGCGGAGCGGGCCAACAGCAGCCCCTTCAGCGACTGCTCGCCATCGGTCTTCTGCGCGCCGCGGGCGACTTCCACGCGGGCGGCGACCGAGCAGGTGGCGCGGTCGTCGGCGACCGAGCGCCAGACCTGGCGGCTGGCGCCGTTCGGCTGTTCGTGGCGCAGGACGAGGTTGGCGTCGTGGCGCTGGCGGCCGCGGGCCAGGAGCGTGCCGCCGGCTTCAGCAAAGGCGGAGTCGCCGCTCAGCGTCACCTGACCGTCGAGGCGGGTGTTGGCGCTTCCGGCAGCGAGGGTCGTTAGGGTGAAACTCGCCCCTTCACCGACATCCACGCGGTCGTGCAGGCTGACATAGCCGCCGTCCGAAAGGATACGCCGCGCCAGCATCAGGCGGGCCCCGCGAAGCAGCGTCACTTGCGTGAATCGGTTGGTCCAGCCTTCACCGATGAACGTCTCAACTACGGACGCCTGCGCGTCCATATCGAGGACGATCTCACCGGGCAGATGATCGGCGGCACCGGTCGAGGCGTGGATAATCTGGATCAAGCCGAGCGGCGCGTGGCCGCTTGCGACCCTGAACTTCCACCCCTCGCGTCCGACCAGCCGGGCAAGCGCATGGTCGGCGGGCGCGGCTTGAATGGTCCCAATGTTCGCGGTCGTGAGGTTGCTGTGTGCGGCGACCAGCTTGCCATCGACGAACAGCAGGCGCGGGCCTTCAACCGCGCAGTCGAGCCACGGCAGCGCGTCCGGCACCTGTCCCGACGGCTGGCGGGCAGCGATGTCTGGTAGCGCCGAAAGGTCGCTCCAGCGCCACGCCTCGTCGCGCTTTGATGGGAGGGTGAGGGTCATAGATCCTCCCCTGGAAGGGGAGGGGGACCGCGCCGCGCAGCGGCGTGGTGGAGGGGGGGGTGCGGGAGGCACAGAGCCCCCTCCACCAGGCTTCGCTTGGTCCCCCTCCCGGTCCCGGGGAGGATTTGAGGTGGCGCAGCGCCCGGTCTGGCCGAGGTGAAGTTCACGAAGTTCACGATGTCACGAATTTCCCGCCCAGCCGCTCCGAGCCGTGGCCGAAAAAGGTCCGATCGGCGACAGGACGAACGACTCGCGCATGGTGGGAACAAACCACGAACAGAGCTGTGTAGGAAAGTGATTTTTCATGCCGCGATGCTCGCATAGCCGTCGCGCTCGAGTTCGTGGGCGAGTTCCGGGCCGCCGGAGCGGACGATCCGCCCCGCGGCGAGGACGTGGACGAAATCGGGCTCCACCAGGTCGAGCAGGCGCTGGTAGTGGGTGATCAGCACCACCGCCTTGTCGGGCCCCCGCATAATCCGGTTGATGCCGTCGGCGACAACGCGCAGCGCATCGATGTCGAGGCCGCTGTCGGTTTCATCGAGCACCGCGAGGGTGGGGGCGAGGATGCCCATCTGGACCATTTCGTTGCGCTTCTTCTCGCCGCCCGAAAAGCCGACGTTCACCGGCCGCTTCAGCATGTCCATCGACACGCCGAGCGCGTCGCCCTGGGCGCGTGCGAGGCGCAGGAAATCGCCCGCCGACATCTCCGCCTCGCCGCGCGCGCGGCGCTGGGCGTTGAGCGCGGTGCGCAGGAACTGGACGTTGGAGACGCCGGGGATTTCGACCGGGTACTGGAAGCCGAGGAACAGGCCGGCGGCGGCGCGCTCGTCGGCGGACATGGCGAGCAGGTCGACTGCCTCACTTGTGCTCCGGCGAAGGCCGGAGCCCTGGTCATTTTCGTCGGCGCTCAGTGACGCAACGCTCCGGCCTTCGCCGGAGCACGCGGAGGGGGTGAAGCGAACCGTTCCGTCCGTCACCTCATAGCCGGCGCGGCCGCCGAGCACGTAGCCGAGCGTCGACTTGCCGGCGCCGTTCGGCCCCATGATGGCGTGGATCTCGCCCGGGTTCACCGACAGCGACAGACCCTTGAGGATCGGCTTGTCGGCGACGGTGGCGTGGAGGTTTTCAATTTGCAGCATCAGATTTCCGGACCCCCAACCTCAACTGAAGCCCCACTCTGCCCAGCGACTGAAGGCCTATGACGGACATATTCAACCATTATGCCCGCAACTCGGGCATTCGCAGGAGGGGGCAGATAAATCTCTTCGCCGCGGCGGGGCAGTGCCTCGAAGCCGAAAATGCCCAAACTTCCCGCTGCATCTTCCATCACTTCTACTGTAATCATCCCACACTCCCCTCAAGGCTGATGCCAAGCAGCTTCTGCGCTTCGACCGCGAACTCCATCGGAAGCTGCTGCAGCACTTCCTTCGCAAAGCCGTTGACGATGAGCGCCACTGAATCCTCCTGGTTGAGGCCGCGGCTCATGGCGTAGAAGAGCTGGTCTTCGCTGATCTTGGAGGTGGTGGCTTCGTGCTCGATCTGCGCGGTGGGGTTCTTCACTTCGATGTAGGGCACGGTGTGGGCGCCGCATTGGTCGCCGAGCAGCAGGCTGTCGCACTGGGTGAAGTTGCGGACGTTGTCGGCGCCGGCAAGCACCTTCACGAGGCCGCGATAGGTGTTGTCGGAGCGGCCGGCGCTGATGCCCTTGGAGACGATGGTCGAGCGGCTGCCCTTGCCGATGTGGATCATCTTGGTGCCGGTGTCGGCCTGCTGCCGGTTGTTGGTCAGCGCCACTGAGTAGAATTCGCCGACGCTGTCCTCGCCCTTCAGGATGCAGCTCGGGTATTTCCAGGTAATTGCGGAGCCGGTCTCGACCTGGGTCCAGCTGATCTTCGACCGCGCGCCGGCACAGATGCCGCGCTTGGTGACGAAATTGTAGATGCCGCCGAGGCCGTTGGCGTCGCCGGGGTACCAGTTCTGCACCGTCGAGTATTTGATCTCGGCGTCTGCCATCGCGACCAGTTCGACCACCGCGGCGTGGAGCTGGTTTTCGTCGCGCATCGGCGCGGTGCAGCCTTCCAGGTAGGATACGTACGAGCCCTTGTCGGCGACGATCAGGGTGCGTTCGAACTGGCCGGTGTTGGCGGCGTTGATGCGGAAATAGGTGGAGAGCTCCATCGGGCAGCGGACGCCCTCCGGAATGTAGACGAAGGTGCCGTCGGAAAAGACCGCGGCGTTGAGGCAGGCGAAGTAATTGTCGCGCTGCGGTACCACGGAGCCGAGGTACTTGCGGACGAGGTCCGGAAATTCCTTTACCGCTTCGGAGATCGAGCGGAAGATGACGCCGGCGCGCTCGAGTTCGGCGCGGAAGGTGGTGGCGACGGAGACGCTGTCGAACACCGCGTCGACGGCGATCTTGCGCGCGCCCTCGACCCCGGCGAGCACCTTCTGCTCCTCGATCGGGATTCCGAGTTTCTCGTAGGTGCGGCGGATTTCCGGGTCGAGCTCGTCAAGCGACGCGATGGTCGGCTTCTGCTTCGGCTCGGCGTAATAATAGGCGTCCTGGAAATCGATCGGCGGGATCGAGAGCTTGGCCCAGCTCACTTCCTCCATCTCGAGCCAGGCATGGTAGGCCTTGAGGCGCCATTCCAGCATCCACTCGGGCTCGCCCTTCTTGGCCGAGATGAAGCGGACGGTGTCTTCGTTCAGCCCCTTGGGCGCGAAGTCCTGCTCGATGTCGGACGAGAAGCCGTATTCGTAAGTGGAGGCGCGGTCGACCGCGTCCTGGGCTTCCTGGTTGCGGACCAGGGGTTCGGTTGCGTCCATTACTTCACACCACCTTGGGCCAGTGCGGCCAGAGAAACATTCTGAAGCGCGCCGCGGACGGCGCCGTTGACCGCGAGGAGGTGCGGCTTGACCTGGCAATTGCCTTCCAGCGCGCAATCGGTGCGCGTCTCGTCGGCGCAGGTCGTCATCGCGATCCGGCCTTCGACCGCCTCGACGATGTCGACCAGGCTGATGCCCGATGCTTCGCGCGACAGGCAGAAGCCGCCGCCCGAGCCCCGCGCCGAAGTCAGCAGGCCGGCGTTGGTCAGCCGCCCCATCAGCTTTTGCGCGGTGGGCAGCGGCACGCCGGTTTCGCCCGCGAGCAGGCCCGCCGACAGGCGCGCACCCGCCGGGTGGCGGGCTGCGGCGGCCATCATCACGACGGCGTAATCGGCAAGGGAGCTGAGGCGCATCTTTGTAATAGGACCAATTCGTTCCGATTGGCCATGTGGCGCCGGGAAGCGCCGGAATCAACCCTTAGCATTCCTCCCCATCGCCAGATGGGGAGGGGAACCACCCGCAGGGTGGTGGAGGGGTAACTGGCTCGGGCTAGTAAGATACCCCTCCACCATGCTGCGCATGGTTCCCCTCCCCAAGCAGGCTTGGGGAGGAACTGGGATTAGCCCCTCTGGCTTCCGATCCATTGGTCGACGTTGCGCTCGAGGATGTCGAGCGGGACGGGGCCGGAGAGGAGGACGGCGTCGTGGAAGCCCTTGATGTCGAAGCGGTCGCCGAGAGCGGCGCGGGCGCGTTCGCGCAGTTCCTCGATCTTCAGCTTGCCGACCATGTAGGCGGTCGCCTGGCCCGGATAGACGATGTAGCGCTCGATCGCTTTCACGATCCCGCCTTTGGCGTCAGCCGAGTTGTCCTCGACGTACTTGATGGCCCGCGCGCGGGTCCAGCGCTTGTGGTGGATTCCGGAGTCGACGACGAGGCGGATGGCGCGGTGGAGTTCGAGCTGGAGCCGGCCGAAATCGCGATACGGGTCGTCATACTGGCCCATGTCCTTGGCGAGGCGCTCCGAATAAAGGCCCCAGCCTTCCGAATAGGCCGTGAAGCCGCCGAACTGCCGGAACGGAGGCACCTTGCCGCCAAGCTCGGTCTGCACGGCGCGCTGCAGGTGATGGCCGGGAATGCCCTCGTGGTAGAACAAGGCCTCGATCTCGGTCGCGGGCATATCGTTCATGTTGTACAGATTGACGTAGTACGTCCCCGGGCGGGAGCCGTCGGGGGCGGGCGATTGGTAGAAGGCCTTGCCCGCGGATTTCTCGCGAAAGGCTTCGACGGGCTTCACCACCAACGGCGATTTGGGGGTGGTCCCGAACCAGTCGGGCAGCAACTTCTCCATCTCGGCATTCGCCTTCTGGGTCTCGGCCAGATAGGCGGCGCGGCCGGCTTCATTGTTCGGGAAGGTGAACTGCTTGTCGGTGCGCATCTTCTCGAAGAACTGCTGCAAGGTGCCGGTGAAGCCGACGTGCGCCATGATGCCGCGCATTTCCCCGTGAATCCGGGCAACCTGGGCGAGGCCGAGGCTGTGGATCTGGTCGGCGTCCATGCCGGTGGTGGTGTAGTAACGAAGCAGCGCGGCATATTGGGCGGCGCCGTTCGGAAAGCGCCAGATGCCGTCGTCGCTGCCGGCAAGCTTTTGCTGTTCCTGCATAAGGGCGATGACGCGCTGGTAAGCGGGTTTGACGTCTTCGATCAGCGCCTTGCGGCCGGCCTCGATCAGCCGGGTTTTCTCGGCGGCTGCAATGTCGAGCTTGCCGACCTTCGCTTTGTAATCCGCGAAGAGGGCGCTGTCGGGGCCGGGGCCGTATGGTGCGCCCGAGATGATGTTGCGGGCATCGTCGATGACGTAGGGGAAGACCCACTTCGGCGGCAGGATGCCGAGCTTCTGCCGGGCGCGGGCTTCGGCGATCGCCTGGTCGAGATAGGTGTCGAGGGTCTGCAGGCGGGAAAGATAGGCTTCTGCGTCGGCGAGCGTGTCGACGCGGTGGATGTTGATCAGGAAGGCGGGGCCTTCGCTCTGCGCGCCGTTCATCTGGTCGAAGACATAGGCCTGCTTGCGGAACGGGTGGAGCGACTCGCTGCGCTCGCCGCGGTTGACGAAGATGTCGTAGCTGAGCTGATCCTCGGGGGAGAGCGACTCGCGTGGGAAGCGGGTGCGCATCTCGGCGAGGGTGCGCAGGTCGAGCTGGCGGCTCTCCTCGGCGGCCGCGTCGGTATACGCGTCCCACTTGCCGTAGTCGGCATCGCGGATGCCCCGGTACGCCCTGCTGAGCGGAGAGAGCGCGAGCTCGGCCTTGTCATAGTCCGTGAAGAAGGCCGCGAGCTCGGCACTGGGGGCTGGCGGCTGCGCGGCGGCGGCCGGAGCGGGTTCGGCAACAGCGAGCGGCGGTGCCGGCCGCTCGGCGGTGGAGGCGCAGGCGGCAAGCAGGGACACGGACGCGAGCAGGATCAGGCGGGTCATCTTTTTTCCTCAAGCGGGAGGGGCGGGCTGGGTGCTCCTTGGCCGCTCGCCGCGCTTTTGACCAGTGTGGTGGCGAGTGCCATAGGCGAGGCCCATGGCGCTTTACCCCCTCCTTCGGCCGCTGGTGTTCGCGCTGGATGCGGAGCGTGCGCACCGCCTGACGATCCGCGCCTTAAAGGCGCTGCCGTCGGGACGCGGGGCCGGGCCGGACCCGGTGCTTGGCGTTCGGGTGGCGGGGCTCGACTTTCCCAATCCGGTGGGGCTCGCCGCCGGGTTCGACAAGGATGGGGAGGTGCACCGGCAGATGCTGGGGCTCGGCTTCGGCTTCGTCGAGGTAGGGACGCTGACGCCTTTGCCGCAGATTGGGAACCCGAAGCCGAGGCTGTTCCGGCTTGCCGAGGACAAGGCGGTGATCAACCGCATGGGCTTCAACAATGGCGGGCTGGATGGCGCAAAGCTGCGGCTCGGTGCGAAACGCTCCGGGATCGTCGGCGTCAATGTCGGGGCCAACAAGGACAGCGCCGATCGGGTGGCGGATTATGCGCGGGCGGTGCGCGAGATGGCGCCGCTTGCCGATTACCTCACGGTCAACATCTCCTCGCCCAACACTCCGGGGCTTCGCGCGCTGCAGGACAAAGGCGCGCTGGAGGAGCTGGTAGCGGCGGTGACGGAGGCGCGCGGCGCAGCGGCGGCGCCGATCTTCCTCAAGGTGGCGCCGGATCTGGAGCGGGCGGACGTCGATGACATGGCTGCGGTGGCAATGGGGCGTCTCGACGCGCTGATTGTGTCCAACACCACCATCTCACGCCCTGCGTTGCGGTCGCCCCACGGCGGGGAGGCAGGGGGCCTGTCCGGCGCTCCGCTGAAGGCGCTTGCGCTGGAGCGGCTGCGCGACTTCCACAGCGCCACCGGCGGGCAGATGCCGCTGATTGCTGCGGGCGGGATCGCAAGCGGCGCCGATGCTTTCGCACGAATCCTGGCCGGTGCTTCGCTGGTCCAGCTCTACTCGGCGCTGGTCTTTGAAGGGCCGGGCCTTGCGCGGCGCATTGCCTCGGAGCTGAAGATGCTGTTGCAGCGGGACGGCTTCGCCAGCGTCGCCGACGCGGTTGGGAGCGGCGCGAAAGCCTGACGCTGCGGCTTATGCTGCGGATCAGGCCTTGCCGCGCGCGGCGGGAGGTTTAGTGTCCCGCCCGATGTTGAAACACCTCTTTCTCCCCGCCGCGCTCCTGCTCGCCTCCTGCGCAACCGCGCCGGCGCCGCAGCAAAGCGCACCCGCAACCGCCCCTGCAACCGCTTCGCGCGGCATGGTCTCCGCCGCCGATCCGCGCGCCGCGCAGGCCGGGCGCGAGATCCTCGACGCGGGCGGATCGGCGGCCGATGCGGCGCTTGCCACCCTGCTCGCGCTGACCGTGGTGGAGCCGCAATCGTCGGGCATCGGCGGCGGCGGCTTCCTCGTCTACCATGACGAGAAAAAGGACCGCACGGCCACCTATGACGGGCGCGAGGAAGCGCCCTCGGCGGCGGGCCCGCAATGGTTCTTCGGCCCGGACGGCAAGCCCTTGGGGCAGCGCGAGGCGGTGCCCGGAGGGCGCAGCGTCGGCGTGCCCGGCAACATCCGGATGATGGCGCTTGCCCACGAAAAGCACGGCAAGCTGGCCTGGGCGAAGCTGTTCGGCCCGGCCATCCGCCTCGCTCGCGACGGCTTTGCGATCACGCCGCGGCTCAACCGCTCGCTGACTTCGGTGAGCGATCTCGCCGCCTCGACAGCGTGGGGCCGAAGCACATTCTATAACGCAGACGGCCAGCCCAAGCCGGTCGGCACAGTGGTGAAGAATCCTGAGCTTGCCGCCTTCCTGGAAAGCGTCGCCGCGCGTGGTCCGGAATGGTTCTACACCGGCCCCAACGCCGATGCGCTGGTCCGCACCGTCAACGGCGCCGCGCGCAATCCGTCCAAGATGGTGAAGGGGGATCTCGCCGCGTACGATGCCAAGGCGCGCGACCCGGTGTGTGGCATGTACCGCCAGTACAAGATTTGCGGCATGGGCCCGCCCTCGTCGGGCGGCACCACCGTGTACGCGATCCTGAAGCAGCTCGAGCGCTTCGACATGGCCGCGCTTGGGCCGGATAACCCGACGTCGTGGCACCTGCTCGCCGATTCGATGCGCCTCGCTTATGCCGACCGCGAACTCTACCTCGCCGATCCGGACAATATCCGGGTGCCGGTGCAGGGGCTGATCGACCCCGGCTACCTCAAGCAGCGTTCCGAGCTTCTCCAGACCGGCCGCGCGCTTGGCGACGTCCAGGCCGGGACGCCGCCGGGGGCGATGAAGCTGATGCCGGCGCAGGTCCGCGAAGTGCCGCAGACATCGCACTTCGTGGCCGTGGACCGGGAGGGCAATGTCGCCTCGCTGACCTCCACCATCGAGGGTCCGTTCGGATCGGGGCTGACCGTGAACGGCTATTTCCTCAACAACGAGCTGACCGATTTCTCGATCATCCCCGAGGTGAACGGCATCCCCGTCGCCAACCGGGTGGAGCCTGGCAAGCGCCCGCGCAGCTCGATGGCGCCGACCATCGTCTACGGGCCGGACGGCGAGGTGCGGATCGCGATCGGCGCCGCCGGCGGGGCGACGATCATCGCCCAGGTGGCAAAGGCGCTGGTTGCGGTGCTCGACTGGAACATGAGCGCGCAGGACGCGATCGCGCTGCCGGTGCTGATGGGCGTCGGCAACCAGGTGCGGATCGAGCGCGGCAGCAGGCTCGAGGCGATGGCACCGGCGCTGACGGCGATGGGCCACAACGTCGTTCCCACCGAGCCGACGTTTAAAGCCAATGCGGTCGAGCGGGTTGGCGGTCGCTGGGTGGGCGCGGCCGATCCGCGCAGCGAAGGCGTCGCCGTCAGCCAGTAAGTTTTCACGAGTCCCCCCAGGAGGGCCATGCGCACCTTTGAACGATTCCCCAATCTGGTTTCCATGTTCTTCACCCGCGCCGCCGATCAGGGTGACCGGCCGTTTCTGTGGGCGAAGAAGGAGGGCACCTGGCGCTCGACGAGCTGGCGCGAGGCCGCCGAGCAGGTCGCAGGCCTCGCCGCCGCGCTGCGCCGCATTGGGCTGAATCCGGGCGATCTCGTCATGCTGGTGTCCGAGAACCGGCCCGAATGGTGCCTCTCCGACCTCGCCATCATGGCGGCGGGCTGC
This sequence comes from Allosphingosinicella sp., assembly GCA_036386875.1. Classification (GTDB taxonomy): domain Bacteria; phylum Pseudomonadota; class Alphaproteobacteria; order Sphingomonadales; family Sphingomonadaceae; genus Allosphingosinicella. The sequence continues at coordinate 31,678 of DASVUV010000033.1, read as the reverse complement.
GTCACCGTTCCCGCCTACATCACCAACACCGAGCGCGATCACCAGCACATCCTGGACGATAGCGGCGCCAAGGCGGTGATCGTGTCCACCGCCAAGCTCGCCAAGGCATTGCTCCCCGCCGCGGTGCGATCGAACTGCTGCGAGCATGTCATCGGCATCGAGCCCCTGCCCGGCGGCCAGGTCTCCAACGTGTCCTTTCACGACTGGCGCAGGCTGATCGGGTCGGAAACGCCGGACGTGGCGGCGGCGACCGCGCAGGCGGCAATGATGGCACGCGGCGATCTCGCCTGCCTGATCTATACCTCCGGCACCGGCGGCGCGCCGCGCGGGGTGATGCAGCATCACGGCGCCATCCTCCACAATGTCGAAGGCTGTATCGACGTGATTGAGGAGGATTTCGGAGTGGATGAGGAGGTGTTCCTCTCCTTTCTGCCCTCCAGCCACGCCTACGAGCATAGCGGCGGGCAATATTTCCCGATCGGGATCGCCGCGCAAATCTATTATTCGGAAGGGCTGGAAAAGCTCGCCTCCAACATCGAGGAGGTGAAGCCGACTTTGATGGTGGTGGTGCCGCGATTGTTCGAGGTGCTTCGCCAGCGCATCCTCAAGAATGTCGAGAAGCAGAGCAAACTCGCCGCCTACATGCTGAAGCGGGCGCTGGAGATCGGCGCGCGCGATTACCATGGCACCAAGAGCCTGTGGGACAAGCCGATGGACCTGGTCCTCGACCGCCTGTTCCGCCCCAAGATCAGCGCCAAGTTCGGAGGCCGGGTGAAGGCGATGGTGTCGGGCGGCGCGCCGCTTAACCCGGATGTGGGCATCTTCTTCCACTCGCTCGGGCTGGTGGTGCTGCAAGGCTACGGCCAGACCGAATCGGCGCCGGTGATCAGCTGCAACCGCCCTAAGGCGGGTATCAAGATGGACACGGTCGGGCCGCCGTTGCTCAATACGGAGGTGCGGATCGCCGAGGACGGCGAGATCCTGGTGCGCGGCGAGCTGGTGATGAAGGGCTATTGGCGCAATCCCGGCCTGACCGAGAAGGCGATCCAGGACGGCTGGCTGCACACCGGCGACATCGGCCACCTCGACGAGGCGGGCCGGCTGGTGATCACCGATCGCAAGAAGGACCTGATCGTCAACGACAAGGGCGACAATGTCGCGCCGCAGAAGGTGGAAGGGATGCTGACCCTACAGCCGGAAATCCTGCAGGCGATGGTGGCGGGCGACCGGCGGCCGTATCTGGTGGCGGTGGTCGTCGCCGATCCCGAATGGACGGCGGAGTGGACCAAGGCGAACGGCAAGGCGCGCGATGCGGCGGCGTTACGCGTGGATCCGGATTACCACCGCGCCTTGAGCGCGGCAGTCGACCGGGTGAACAAGGATCTGTCGGTGATTGAGAAGGTGCGGCGCTTCGTGCTCGCAGACGAAGCTTTCTCCACGGAGAACGAGCAACTCACGCCCTCGATCAAGATCCGCCGCCACGTCATCCGCCAGGTCTACGGCGAGCGCATGGACGCCCTCTACAAGAAGTAAGAAGTATTCCCTCCCCCTTGGGGGGAGGGTTAGGGAGAGGCTTTCTAACGCCGCGCCGTAGAAGGCGCCCGCCGCGGCACCGAGCCGCGCCGGCCAACCCCTCTCTCCAGCTCTCTCCCCCTGGGGAGAGAGGGAAAGGCGCTGCCGATCAGCGGCGCTGGCGCTGGTAGGGCTCGAAGTCGCCCAGGCCGCAGGAGCCGGAGCTGACGTTGGTGAGCGGATCGTAGACGCTGACGATGTCGCCGCGGCACAGCTGGCTGCCGCTGATCTGCAGTTTCAGCGCGCGGCCGGCGCGGAGTTCCGGGCAGCCCGCCGGCGGGCGGTTCACCCACTTCTTGCCGCTCAAGCCGTCGAAGATGATCGCGCCTTCGCCCGCCGAGCGGTTGCCGCGCAGGTTGCGCAGGCTGACGCAGCTCATCGGCGGGCCAGCTGGGCGATAGTTGCTAAGCTCGGCGCTCAGCGTTGCCTGGTCTTCGGCCATTGTTTCGGCATCCGCGTCCGCCGACACGGCGCAGCCGGCGGTGAAAGCCAAAGCGGCCAATGCGATGATGTGCTTCATAAAACCTCCAGATGCCTTCAACGCGCAAAGCTCGGCGGAAGGCGCAAGATCAACCGCGGAAATCGTCCTTCCAACGGCGAAGCTCAGCAAGCCTCGCCGCCGATGAAGCCCGAATGAACGGATTGGTCGCAAGTTCGAGCGCGATCGTCGTCGGCACTGTTGCCTCACCGGCGGCGCGTGCGGCCTCCACGGAGGCCATGCGCTCGCGGATCGCTTCGTTCCCGGGCTCGGCGGCAAGCGCGAAGCGGCCGTTGGAGAGCGTATATTCGTGGGCGCAATAGACGACGGTCTCGGGCGGCAGGGTGGCGAGGCGCTGCAGATTGGCGTGCATCTGATCGGCATTGCCCTCGAACAAGCGGCCGCAGCCCATTGCGAACAAGGTGTCGCCGACAAAGGCGGCGCTGCGGTCGGCGAGCACGAAGGCGATGTGGCCGGCGGTGTGGGCGGGGACTTCCCAAACCTCCGCCTCGACCGCCCCGAGCCGCACCCGGCTCCCTTCCGCAACCTGGCGGTCGAGAGTGGGGATCTTCGCGGCTTCCGCGGCGGGGCCGGTGACGATTGCGCCGGTGGCCTCCTTGATCGCGGCGTTGCCGCCGGTGTGATCGGGGTGCCAGTGGGTGTTCCAGATCTGCCCGACCGTCCAGCCCCGCGCCGCCGCGGCGTCGAGCACCGGCTGGGCTTCGGCGGGATCGATCACCGCCGTTTCGCCCGACGCGGCATCGTGGATCAGCCAGATGTAATTGTCGCTGAGCGCGGGGATGCGGACGATTTCTACCACGTGCCGGTGTTCGCCATGGAGGCCCAGGGCTCCTGCGGGGGAAGGCGCTCGCCGGCCTGGAGGAGCTCGATCGAGATGTTGTCGGGGGTGCGGACGAACGCCATGTGGCCGTCGCGCGGCGGGCGGTTGATGGTGACGCCGCCGTCCATCAGGCGCTGGCAGCTCTCGTAGATGTTGTCGACGCGGTAGGCGAGGTGGCCGAAATTGCGGCCCTCGCCATAGCCGGCCTCGTCCCAATTGTGGGTGAGCTCGACCTGGGCGTCCTCGTCGCCGGGCGCGGCGAGGAAGATCAGGGAGAAGCGGCCTTTCTCATTCTCGATGCGGCGCAGTTCGGTGAGGCCGAGCAGATTGAAGAAGCGGATGGTGGCGTCCGGATCGGAGACGCGGATCATGGTGTGGAGATATTTCATGGCGTGAAGTTCCCTGGCTGAGCGCGCTATATGGTGCGCGATGGGCGCGGGTCCACCGGGAGACGCCAAGGTGATCAGGTTTGCAGGCGTAATGCTGGCGGGGGTGCTGCTGATCGCGGCGGCGGAGCCGGTGTGGGACTGGGGCGACGCGAAGGATTCGTGGAACGAGGGCTTTGCGACAAGCAAGGCGATCTGCCGGGCGGTGCGTGGCCGCGAGCCGCCTCGGGGCGACCGGCCCAATGCGGCGGCGGCGGCGGCGCTCAAGAACTGCGATTCCGAAGCGCTGTTCTACGGCATCGGCATGGCAGCGGACCCGGTAAAGGCGCGGCAATGCGCCTTTGTGGAAGCGCGGGCCGCCGCCCCGGACGAAATGGGGGCGCCTTTTACCGGCAAGGCGATGCTGATGACGATCTACGCCAACGGCGTTGGTGCGGCGCGCGATCTCGACGTCGCCACCCACCTCGCCTGCGGCATCGACGGAGCGCCGGCGGAATCGGACGGGCGGGTGCTGCACCTGCGCAAGCTCAAGGCGGATGGGTGGAAGGGCCGCGACTTCCATTTTTGCGACAACATCACCAGTGGCCTGGCAATGGGCTGGTGCGCCGGCCACGAGGCCCGAATCACGGCGGCGAAGCGGGAAGCGCGGATTGCGGCGCTCACCCGCGGGTGGAAGCCCGCCGAACGCGCCGCCTTTGCCCGCCTCCGGGCCGCGGAGGAGAGCTATGCGGAGGCGCATAGCGGCGGCGAGATCGATGCAACTGGGACGATGCGCGGCGTGTTCTGGACGGCGGCGCGTGAGAAGCGGGCGGAGGAGCTGCTTGGGTTGGTTGAACGGCTGGCGGCGGCGCGGCCGGTGCCTCGTGGCGCGGGCGGCTTTGCCGGGGCGGACCGGGCGCTGAACACCGCCTACCGGGCGCGTTTGGCTACGCTTCGCCGGGAGACGAGTGGCACCGTCACCTCGGACGGCGTGCGCGGCGCGCAGCGGGCGTGGCTCGGCTATCGCGACGCCTTTCTGGCCTTTGCCGCGGTGAAATATCCCATGGCCAGCCGCGACGGACTGGCCGCTCACCTCAGCCGGCTTCGGATTGCGACGCTGAACGGCGAGGAGGCGGCGGACGGCGAATAATCCGCAGCCGGCCGTAAATTCCGGCAACAACTTGCCTCCGTTCATCCCGATAAATACACGGTTCATCGACCACCGCGGTGTCTGAGGCACCGGCGCAGGGCTTTTCCATCCGCCGGCTCATGGAGGCTGGGATGACTGAGCGTTTACGCGACAACCGTGTTTTCCTGCTGGCGGCAGTGGTGATCTTTTCGCTGGGCGTGGTGCTTGCCGGCTATCTGCTGGGCGACGGGCTGCGGCGGGCCAAGATGGCTGAACGATCCGTCACCGTGCGGGGCCTGGCGGAGCGCAACGTCACCGCCGACCTTGCGACCTGGAGCATCGCTTTTTCCGAAGAAGGGCCGGAGCTTGCCCCGGTGCAGGCGTCGGTGGACGAGAAAAGGCGGCCGGTGCGCGCGTTCTTTGAGCGGATGGGCTTCAAGGCCGAGGATCTCGCCGAAACCGGCGTCAGCGTCAATTCGCAGTACGACACGAGCCGAGAGCGGCAGAGCGTCACGGTTCGCCAGCGCCTGCAGCTTCGCACCGCCGATGTGATGAAGGCCCGCGCCGCATTCGGGCGGCAGGCCGATCTGGTGCGCAGCGGCGTCGCGCTCGAGGATGGCAGCGGCATCGTCTATAGCTTCACCAAGCTCAACCAGATCAAGCCGCGGATGATCGCCGAAGGCACCCACAGCGCCCGCCAAAGCGCCGAGCAATTCGCCCAGGACAGCGGCACCGGCGTCGGCTGGATCAAGTCGGCGACGCAGGGCTATTTCTCGATCGGTGCGCGGGACGGCGATTCGGACGGAGAGAGCGGCGGCAGCGCCGGCGATTCTCCCCTTCAGAAGGTCCGGGTGGTCACCACGATCGAATTCTACCTCGACTGAGGCGTGGCCGCCTTCGGCGTGGTGGATGCAGCCGCGGGCGCCGCGGCCGGAGCTTGCTCTTCGGGCGCGCCGTTGGCGGCGAGGGCGGCGGCGGCTGCGCGGCCGATCTCGCTGTCCGGTTCGCTCTGGGCGGCGCGGGCGTAATGGATTCGCGCGGTGGTGAGATCGCCCGACATGCCGGCGATGTTGCCCGCTTCGAGCAGGATGCGCGCCTCGCGCGGCGCAAGGGTCAGCGCTTTTTCGATATCGGCGCGCGCGCGGGGCAGGTCGCCCTGGCGGCGGGCAAGGGCGGCGGACAGATACCAGCCGAGCGGATCGCCGGACACCAAGGCGACGCCCTTGTCGAGGTCGGCTCGGGCGCCGGCGAGATCGCCGAGCGCGACGCCGGCGCGGGCGCGATCGAGATGCACTTCGCCGCGCAGCTCGGCCTGAAGCGAGGGGGCGGCGAGGGCAGCGTCGAACGCCTTCACCGCCTGCGCTGGATTGCCGTCGGCGAGCCAGGCATTGCCGGATTGCGCCCAGAAATCGGCGACCCGATTGTCCTTGCCGCTTTCCGCCTCGCGCGCCGCCTGCTCGTAGGTCTCGGCCGCGAGCTCCCATCGCTCTGCGGCGACATAAGCGAGGCCAAGGCACTGGCGGGCATCGAGGCCGCCGCCTTCCCGCCGCCATTCCTCGGCGGACGCGATGGCCTTTTCCGGCGCGGTTTTAACAAGGGCGGTGCAGGCGCGGAACCGCGCTTCGGCCCCGCCGGATGGCGCGCCGGGGGCGGCGTGAAGAGCAGCGGCAAGGGCGAAGAAAAGGATGGTCACTGAGGCTCCAGCATCTGGCCGACGGCCGCGAGGAGGAGCGCGATGTCTCCGGGGCGCGACAGGCGATGATCGCCTCCCTTGACCAAAGTCGCCTGCACGTTGGGTGAACGGAGCCGGTGGAGAAGGTCGAGGGAGACGCGCCAGGGCACGTCCCCGTCGTCGAGCCCGTGGAGCAGGCGCACCGGGCAGTGGATCGCGATCTCGGCCCCAAGCAGCTTCAGCGCTTCGCCGCTTTGCCAGAAGGTGCGGGTGGTGACGTAGGGTTCGTCTCCATAGGGAGAGAGTTCGGCAAGACGGCCCTCCTCCTGGATGATGCGCTTCTCGTCGTCGCTGAAGCCCCAGGAGGTGAAGTCCGGCGCGGCGGCGATCCCGACCAGTCCGATGACCCGCTCGGGCCGGGCAAGCGCGGCGAGCAGCATCAGCCAGCCGCCCATCGAGGAGCCGACCAGCAGCACAGGCCCCCCGACGCTGTCGATCGCCGCAAGCGTGTCGTCGCGCCAGCCGGCAAGGCTCTGCTCCTCGAAGGCGCCTTCGCTGGCGCCGCAGCCGCCATAATCGAAGCGGAGCATGGCGCGGCCTTCCTCCGCCGCCCAGGCATCGAGCGCGGTCGCCTTGCCGCCCTCCATGTCGGACATGTAGCCGGGCAGGAACACGATCGTCGGGCCGCGCCCGGCGCGGCGGCGGGCGGCGAGGCGAAGGGCCCGCGAGCTTAGGGTGTGGCCGTCACTCACCCTTCGCTTTGCCCACCTTCTTGCGGCCCCGGCAGATGCCGGTCAGCGCCTGCCATTCGGCGGGGGTCAGCGCAGCGCGGTACTTGCGGCCCTTCTGTGCGCTGCCTTCGAAGAAGCGCTGGCGCTCCGACGACATCGGATGGGTGGAGACGTAGGACAGCCCTTCGGCGACCCGGCCGAACTTTGCTTCCTCCACGGCCAGGCGCTTGAAAAAGGCAGCGGTGGGCGCGGGCGAGATGTTGGCGGCCCCCAGCATGCGCGCGGCCTCGCCGTCCGCCTCCCGCTCGGCGCCCCGGGTGAAGCCCGCCGACATGACGCCGGTCACCGTTGCGCCGGCATTGCCGCCGATGATGCTGAGGCCGAACTCCCGGATCAGCGCCTCGGTGACATGGCGCTCGCGGACATGGGCGATTTCGTGGGCAAGGACGCCGGCCACTTCGTCGGGAGACTTGGCTTCGGCGAGCAACTGCCTGAAGATCACGATCCGCCCGCCGGGAAGCGCCGCCGCGTTGACGACGCCGATATCGAGCACGTCGATGTCGATCGCCGCGGCGTCGGGCGACAGGCTGGTGGCAAGCCGCTTCAGCGCCGCCTCCCCTCCCGGCGTACGGCAGGAGCGCTCATCGACCTGGGCCATCATCGCGTCGCCCATCTTGCGCTCCCAGGCGAGCGGCACATACGGCGCGGCGACCTGGGGAATCTGGATGACGCCGAAGATCGTGAGCGCCGACAGCGCAACGCCGATCGCCACCGTCTTGCCGAGGCCGAGCCGGTCGATCCAACTGCCGTAGCGCACCGCAGCCGGCAGCACCGCCGCGACATCCTCCGGCACCGGCCGCGCAAGGCCGAGCCGCCAGCCGCCAAGCTCCGAATGGCCGTAGATTTCGGCGTCGGGGCGGGTGTCGACGTGGAGGAGCCGGGCGGTGGGGACGGTGAGCTCCCCCGCTTCCCACACCACCCGGAGCCCGCTTCCCGCCGCCTCGACCTGCGCCGGGTAGCGGAGTGCCGATTGCCCGTCGTAAAGCCACGCCTCGGCCATCAGATCGCGCCGAGATCAAGCGCGTCGAACAGCCCTTCACCCTGCCGCGGCGCCCGCGTTTCCGACTGAAGAAGCGAGTCGAGATTGACTTCGCCATAGGCTTCGAGGTGGCGAATGAAGAAGCTCCAGTGCCGGTACCCGAGAAAGGCGATGCCGAGACCGAGCGTGCCGACTACGAGCAGCACGTCGCCGGCATAAAGCTTGAGCCAGTGCACCGTGCGCGCGCTGAAGCCGAAATCGATCGCTCCGAGGCTGAGCTTGTTGATCCCCTCGCGGAAAAAGGCGGCGTAAAAGAAGATCGGCACCACCGCGAAAATCGCCAGCAGCGCCAGCGGAAGCAGGACGATGAGGATGCCGGCGGTGGAGCTTGGCGGCCCGCCATTCGCGGCGGCGAAGAATTCGTGAAGGGGAACGATAGCGGCGATGCCGACCACGAAGATCAAGCCGATGCCGAGCCCGATGCTGAGCAGCAGCCGGACAAGCAGCGGGCTCGATTCGCCGGCGGCCGAGAATTGGTGCGGACCGAAGCTCATCGCGCTCCACCGTTCGTTCCACAAGGTGATCATCGACCAGGGCAGGAGGAGGAAGATGAACGCGCCGACCAAAGTCATCCAGGCCGAGGTCCAGCCGTAGCGGAAGCCCTGATCGTCGCTGCCGCCACGAATGCCGTGCCACAAGGTCCGGCTGAGCCGATAGCGCAGCGCCCGGAATCGGGCGAGGCCGACGATGTAAAAGGACGCGGGGTAAGCGCCCGCCGACAGCAGTATCGCGATGGTCTCGAGCCCGTTGGTTGAAAGCACAACGAACAGGCCGAACAGGAGAAGCCCGACGAGGCCGAGGAGCAGAACGGCGAGAACGAAGCCGACGAACATCTCCTTGCCCGAGCCGGTCCATTCAAGATGGTCGTCGATGAAGCGAGTCCGGCTCCACAGGTAGCGCCTCTCGCGCGCCTTGGCCCAGAAGCGGTAGAAGCCGAGCGTTACCAGGGTCAGCAACACATTGGTGACGGCGATCGGCAGATATTCGCGCCAGCTGCCGGTAAATTCAAAGGCGCTGGGCGGGGCGCCCGCCGCGCCGAAATCGCGCATCTCGTTCATGTAATTTCCCCTGAACCCCGAAGGACAGGTGCAACGCGGCGCCGGGGCGCGCAAGCGCTTTCACGGGTTCTTGCGCAAGCATCTGGCGCAATGCTGCGCTGCAAGGGGGTGGAGGAAGCCGGGGCGAGCGGTTACATGGGCCCCATCATGACGAAGCATTTCACCATTCGCCTTCCCGACGGCTCCGTTCGCGAAGTGGAGGAGGGCACTACGCCCGCCGATGTCGCCGCCGCGATCGGCCCCGGCCTTGCCAAGGCCGCGCTTGCCGCCAGGGTCGATGGCGAGCTTCGCGATCTCAACCGGCCGTTCGAGGGCGATGCCGAGCTTGCGCTGGTCACCGCCCGCGACGAGGCCGACGCGCTGGAGCTCGCCCGGCACGATTTCGCGCACGTTCTCGCCGAAGCGGTGCAGAACCTGTTTCCGGGCACGCAGATCACTTTCGGTCCGGCAACGGACGACGGCTTTTATTACGATTTCGCGCCCGCCCCGGAGCGGGGACCGTTCACCGACGAGGACCTTCCCGCGATCGAGGAAGAGATGCGCCGCGTCATCGCCCGCGACGAACCGCTGATCCGCGAAGTGTGGACGCGTGACGACGTGCGGGCGTTTTTCCTGAAGCAGGGCGAGGCGTTCAAGGCCGAGTGGGTGATGGAGCTTCCCGCCGACGAGACCATCACCATGTACCGCTCCGGCGGCTGGCTGGACCTGTGCCGCGGCCCGCACCTTGCCTCCACCGGCAAGCTCGATCCGCAGGCGTTCAAGCTGACGCGCGTGTCGGGCGCTTATTGGCGCGGCGACCAGAAGAATGCGATGCTGAGCCGGATTTACGGCACCGGCTGGCTCAACAAGAAGCAGCTCGCCGAGCACCTGACGCGGCTGGAGGAAGCGGCCAAGCGCGATCACCGACGCATCGGCCAGGACATGGACCTGTTCCACCTCCAGGCCGAAGCGCACGGATCGGTCTTCTGGCACCCGCAGGGCTTCATCATCTGGCGCCAGCTCGAAGCCTATATGCGCCGCCGCCTCGACGCCGCCGGATATGCGGAGGTCAAGACTCCGCAGGTGCTGGACGCGCGCCAGTGGGAGCAGTCCGGCCATTGGGGCAAATATCGCGAGAACATGTTCGTGATCCCGGACGAAGTGCCGAACACGGAGGAGGAGGGGCCGGTGATCACCGGCGATGCCGACTGGATGGCGCTCAAGCCGATGAACTGCCCCGCGCACGTCCTGATCTTCCGCCAGGGCATCAAGTCCTACCGAGACCTGCCGATCCGGCTCGCCGAAATGGGCGTGTGCCACCGCAACGAGCCGCACGGCGCGCTGCACGGCATCTTGCGCGTGCGCCAGTTCACCCAGGACGACGCGCACATCTTCTGCCGCGAGGATCAGATCGTCGACGAGGTCCGCCAGTTCCTGGACCTGCTCGACGTCGTCTACCGCGACCTTGGCTTCCCCGATTACCAGATCAAGCTCGCGCTCCGCCCGGAGAAGCGCTTCGGAAGCGAGGAGATGTGGGACTGGTCCGAGCAATCCCTGCGCGACGCGGTGGTCGCGTCGGGGCGCGACAAGCCGGAATTCGGCTGGGAGGAGCTGCCCGGCGAAGGCGCCTTTTATGCGCCCAAGCTCGAATTCCACCTCACCGACGCAATCGGGCGGACGTGGCAGGTCGGCACCATCCAGACCGACACGATTCTGCCCGAGCGGCTGGACGCGGCCTATGTCGCCGAGGACGGCCAGAAGCACCGGCCGGTGATGCTCCACCGCGCGATCCTGGGCTCGTTCGAGCGCTTCATCGGCATCCTGATCGAGCATCATGCCGGCCGCTTCCCCTTATGGCTTGCACCGGTGCAGGCGGTGGTGGCGACCATCGTCTCCGAAGCCGACGATTATGCCCGCGAGGTTCTCGCCAAGCTCGAAGCGGGGGGGATTCGCGCGGAAGCGGATCTGCGCAACGAGAAGATCAACTACAAGGTGCGCGAGCATAGCCTCAAGAAGGTCCCCAACCTCCTCGTGGTCGGCAAGCGCGAGGCGGAGGAAGGCACCGTCGCGCTCCGCCCGCTCGGCACCGACGCGCGGCAGGAGGTGCTGAGCGCGGACGCGCTCGTGGCAAGGCTCGCGGCCGAAGCAACGCCGCCGGATCTTAAATAAGGCTCGGCTTCCGAGCGCCCTCTCCCGTCACCCCCGGGAAAGCGGGGGTCCCGCTTCTTCCTTTGGGTCATGGCCGAGAAGAAGCGGGATTCCCGCTTTCGCGGGAATGACGGTTGGAGCCTGGCCTACGCGGCGTCGGCGCAACAGAGTTCACGAAAAGCAACCTCTTTGTGGTGCGCGCGTCTTTCAATTTGGCGCGTGAACGACTAATTGGGCGCGACCCCGAATCCAGATGGAGAAATCGCTATACGTCCGCCCATGATCAGGCGCCCACAGGCGCCGCCGCTTAACGGTCCTCGCTTCAACGAATTCATCTCCGTGCCCAAAGTGCGCGTGATCGATGAGAATGGCGAGAATATCGGCGTGCTGCTGACCGGAGAAGCGATCGAGCAGGCCGCGGCCGTCGGCCTCGACCTTGTTGAAGTGTCCCCGAGCGCGGACCCGCCGGTCTGCAAGTTCCTGGACGTCGGCAAGTTCAAATACGAGGCCCAGAAAAAGGCGAACCTCGCCCGCAAGTCGCAGAAGACGCAGGAGATTAAAGAGATCAAGATGCGTCCCAACATCGACGACCACGATTACGACACCAAGATGAAGAAGGTCCGCGACTTCATCGGCGAAGGCGACAAGGTGAAGATCACGCTCCGCTTCCGCGGCCGCGAGCTCGCCCACGGCCAGCTCGGCATGGTGCTTCTCCAGCGCGTCCAGGCCGATGCGGCGGAGACCGCAAAGGTTGAGCAGCATCCGCGCATGGAAGGCCGGCAGATGCTGATGGTGCTTGCGCCGAAATAAGCGCCTGAAACATCCGCCGCTGTGAAAAGCGTGCATGCCGTAACGGCATCCGGGCGGGGTGATTCCCCGCCCGGTTTCGTTTCGAAACCGAATTGTTGCGCGTTTGCACTCACCCGGTGATTCCGGCGGAAAAGTGCGGTTTTCCGCTGGCGAACCGCCCCGTTCTTGGTCTAGCCTCACCCCAAAGCAAAAAAGCTTCAGGAGGGGTTACCATGTCCAGATCGTTTTGGCTGATGTCGGCCGGTCTTGCCGCGCTCACCGCGGCGCCGGCGTATGCGCAGAACAACAGCACGCCGACCGGCGAAACCTCGCAGGTCGAAGATGCCGGCGAAGTCGATGCCAATTCGGACGTGTCGCCGACCGACGACGTCGATGGCGGCGAGATCGTGATCACGGCCCAGGGCCGCTCCCAGCCGCTGCAGGACGTGCCGATCGCCGTCACCGCGGTGTCCGCCGAAACTCTGCAGAACACCGGCGCAAGCGACATCCGTCAGCTCAACCAGGTTGCGCCGTCGCTTCTGGTCTCCTCGACCGGCTCCGAAGCCAACGGCTCTGCCCGAATCCGCGGCATCGGCACTGTCGGCGACAACCCGGGCCTTGAAAGCTCGGTCGCCGTGTTCATCGATGGCGTCTACCGTTCGCGTTCGGGCATCGGCCTCAGCGAGCTTGGCGAGATCGAGCGCATCGAAGTGCTGCGCGGGCCGCAGGGCACCCTGTTCGGCCGCAACGCGTCGGCCGGCCTCCTCAATATCATCTCCAAGAAGCCGAACATGCGCGAGCTGGAAGGCTTTGGCGAGCTGACCTACGGCAATTACGACTTCATGCGCGCAAGCGGCGGCATCACCGGCCCGATCGGCGAAGGCCTCGGCTTCCGCCTCGACGGCGTGTACGTGCAGCGCGACGGCTTCTACCGCACGGTGAACCCGACCGGCGGCACCGAAAGCCGGATCAACGATCGCGACCGCTTCTTCCTGCGCGGGCAGATCCTGTTCGAGCCGAGCGACGACCTGGAAGTGCGGGTGATCGCGGATTACACCAAGCGCGACGAAAGCTGCTGCGCCGCCGTGTATCTCGATCGCGCAACCAACCCGACTATCGGTAATCTCAACCAGCCGGCCACGCCGATCCTGGTTGGCGGCGCCGTCAATCCCAACGGCAACAACATCATCAACGTGCTGCGCGATCTCGGCCAGCCGCTTGCCGCCTTCGACAACCCCTACGACCGCCAGGTCTATGTCAGCCCGGGCCGCAGCTTCCGCGGCGAGACCGAGGACAAGGGCATCTCGCTCAACGTCGATTACAAGCTCGGCGCCGCAACGCTGAGCTCGGTTACCGCCTATCGCGATTACAAGAGCGACCAGGGTTCCGACACCGATTACAGCGGCGTCGACATCCTGTACCGCGCCGCCGACGGCAATTCGGCGCGCAACTTCAAGACCTTCAGCCAGGAACTTCGCCTGCAGGGCAGCGCCTTCAACGACAAGCTCGACTGGCTGGTCGGCGGCTATTTCGCCGACGAGGATCTGACGGTTGTCGATAACCTGCGCTTCGGCAGCCAATATGGCCGTTTCGCCACCTGCCGCATCGTCTCGGGTGGTGCGCTTGCCGCGCTGTACTCGCCGACCTCGCCCGGCTGCCTTGCCGCCCGCCCGGCGCTGTTCGGGCCGGCCTCGCCGCTGGTCTTCGCCGCCTTCGACCGGCTGGACTCGATCAACGACCGGGGCACGACCCGCGATGTCTACCGCCAGAACAGCCGCAACTATGCGTTCTTCACGCACAACATCTTCCACATCACCGACCAGCTGTCGCTGACGCTCGGCCTTCGCTATACCAACGAGCGCAAGAAATTCAGCGCCACCTTCGGCAACGACAACGCCGCCTGCGTTGCGAACCAGGCCGCTCTGACGCCTTTCCTGACCAACGCGGGACTTGCCGCGGTTGCGGGGGGCATCATTGGCCTCAGCTGCCAGGGCAATTCCACGGCGGAACTGAACGGCGTGTCGATCAATGACCGCCGCAGCGAAGACGAGTTCACCGGCACGAGCATCCTGTCCTACAAGCCGTCGAACGACCTGCTGTTCTATGCCTCCTACTCGCGTGGCTACAAAGCGGGCGGTTTCAACCTCGACCGCTCCGCGCTCAAGAACCCGATCCAGATCATCAACGGGCTGCCGACGACGACCTTCGCCGCGGCCGGTGGCGCACAGGCGCTGGTCGGCAACCTCCAGTTCGATCCGGAGATCAACAACGCGTTCGAAATCGGCGGCAAGTTCGGCAATGGTCCGATCACCGTCAACGTCGCGTTGTTCCAGCAGCGGTTCCGCAACTTCCAGCTCAACACCTTCAACGGCACCGTCTTCCTGGTGCAAACGGTGAATGGCTGCGGTTCCGACTTGAGTGGCGGCGATCGCGATCAGAACAAGTTCCCGGCGGGTACGCCCGGCTTTAACGCGGCAGCCCCCGCCACCGGCGCCTGTCCCGCCGGCGATGTCGGCTACGGCGTGAAGTCGACCGGTATCGAGATCGAGTCCTCGTTCCGTCCGTACCGCGATATCATGATCAATGCCGGCTTCACTTATGCCGACACCAAATATCGCGATCAGCTGGTCGGCAACCAGTCGGGCGCTCCGCTTGATCCGGCGCTCCGCAGGCTGCCGGGGCGTAACCTGTCGAACGCGCCGCAGACGGTGGTGACGACATCCTTCACCTGGACTCCGGACATCGGCGATACCGGCCTCAGCGGGCTGTTCTACATCGATAGCCGCCTCACCAGCGACTACAACACCGGCTCCGACCTGTTCCCGCAGAAGGCGCAGGACAGCTACGCACTGTTCAACGCTCGTGTCGGCATCCGTGGGCCCGGCGAGCGTTGGGCGCTGGAGCTTTGGGGCCAGAACATCTTCAACCAGAAGTATACGCAGGTCGCGTTCAACTCGCCGTTCCAGGAAGGCGCCGCGACCGCCGCGTTCGCCGATCCGCAGTTCCCGGGCGGGCGGCAGATTTTCTCCGCCTACCTGGCCGAGCCGAGGACCTATGGGCTCACCGGCCGCTTCCGCTTCTAAGCGAGGGCGCAATCAAACAGGAAAGGGCCTCCGGCACGCGCCGGTGGCCCTTTCTTTTTGGGGTTCGGGTGAGGGTTCAGGCGGCCATCGGATGCGCTGCGCCCCACGCCATCCACAGTGCCATCGCGATCATCATGAGGTTCTCGGTCAACGACACGAAGCCGAGCGGCACGTTGCTGGAACCGCCGACGCAGGCGCATTTCAGCTCCCGCTTGTCGATGTAGACCGCCTTGAACACCGAGACCGCACCGACCGTCCCGATAAACAAGGCGATCGGCACCGACAGCCAGGTCAAAGCACCAGCCACCATCAGCACCCCCGCGAGGCCTTCGGCAAACGGGTAGACGTAGCTGTACGGCACCCACCGTTTCGCAAGCAGATCGTAGTTCAGGAACATGGTGGCGAAGCTTTCCACGTTCTGGATCTTGAGCAGGGCGAGGACCACCATGGAAAAGCCGATGAACCATTCAAGGGTGCGCAGGGTAAGGGCATTGCCGCTCACCGCAAAGCTTGCCGCCGCCGCCATCAGCGCCGTCATCCCGAACAAGGCAATGACCGGCTTGTAGCTCGTCGCCTTGGGGTCGGCGATACGCTTGCCGAGGAAGCGCCGAAGATCGTCGTAGCCGCCGATCCTGCGGCCGCCGAGGAAAATCTGCGGCGTGGTCCCAACGCCATGCTCCGCCTTGAAGGCGTCGGTCTCCTCCCGCGTGGTGAGGTGGCGATCCTCGACCGCGAAGCCCGATCGCCTGAGCAGGTCCCTGGCCTTGAGGCCGTAAGGGCAGGTGTGGCCCGGCATCACCATCCGGTGAAGCACCGCCGTCCCCGCTACTCCCGATGCGCTGATATTGTCCGACATTGCACGCTCCTTGTGATCCAGTCGGCACCGATATAGGGTCTGTACCATGATACAGAGTCAAGAGGCCTCCAGCTTCACCATCGGCACCCTCGCGGCGGCCGGCGGTGTCGGCGTGGAAACGATCCGTTTTTACCAGCGCAAGGCCCTGCTGGAGCAGCCAACGCGTTCGGGCGGCATTCGGCGCTACGGCAGCGAGGATTTGCGGCGTCTGCGTTTCATCCGGCACGCGCAAACGGCCGGGTTCACGCTGGTTGAGATCAAGGAACTGCTCGACCTCGATGCCGGCGCCGACCGGAGCCGGGCGCGGGCGCTCGCGCAGGGCCGGATCAAGGCACTCGACGGCAAGATCGAGGAACTGGTGCGTGCCCGGGATGCGCTGCAGCGGCTCGCCAAAGCCTGCACCGACGAGGGCGGCGGTCCCTGCCCGATCCTGTCCAGCTTCCGACTCTAGGCCGCGGCGAGGTCGGCCGCGCTCTCTGCGGCGAGCAGCAGGCGATTGCGCAGCGCCTTGAGGCGGGCGGAGGCCAGGACCTTCTCGCCGGCCGCATCGGTGAGGTAGAACACGTCCACGGCCCGCTCGCCATAGGTGGCGATATGGGCGGAGTGTACGGCCACTTTGGATTGGTAAAAGACGCGGGCGAGGCCGCTGAGCAGAGCGGCGCGGTCGCGAGCGTTGATTTCCACCACCGTGTACCGGCTCGACGCATTGTTATCGATGAACACCGCCGGGTGGATGTCGAAGGCCTCGGCGCGGGTCAGCGGCAGCGCCTTGGCCTCGAGGCGGGCCATCGCCGGTTCCTCGCCGTTGGCGGCGGCCAGGACGGCTTGTTCCAGGCGGGCGAGCTGGTGCGGGTCGGCGAACGGCCCTCCGGCGCTGTCCTGAACCAGGAAGTTGTCGATCGCCATGCCGTCGTTGATGGTGTGGATCCGCGCGTCGATGATGTTGCCCCCAGCCAGGCTGATCGCCCCGGCCAGCCGCCAGAAAAGGCCCGGCTGGTCCTTGGCATAGGCGCTGACCAGGGTGGCGCCGCGCTCCGCCTGCACGGAGGTCTCGACCGGTGGGGCGCCCGGAGCGCGGTCGGCCTGGTCCATCAACCGGGCGTTGCGCTCGATCACCTCGGGCGGCTCGGCGAGCCAGTAGCTTTCGGGAAGGCGCCAGGTGAAGCGGGCGAAGCGGCTCTCGTCCCAGCCGAGCCGCTGGCAAAGCGCTTCCTGAACGGCGGCGATGCGGTCGCCGCGGCCCTTCTGCTTGTGGCCGAGGCGAAGCACCTCCTCCGCGCTGTCGAACAGGTCGCGCAGCAACTGGCGCTTCCAGCTGTTCCAGACGCCCGGGCCGACGGCGCGGATGTCCACCACGGTGAGGAGGAGGAGCAGCCGAAGCCGCTCCAGGCTGGCGACGTTCCCGGCGAAATCCTGAATGGTCTTGGGATCGGAAAGGTCGCGCTTGAAGGCGGTGGCGGACATCAGGAGGTGCCAGCGTACCAGCCAGGCGACGGTGTCGGTCTCGGCCGGGGAAAGGCCGAAGCGCGGGCACAGGCTTCGCGCCACCTCCTCGCCAAGCAGGCTGTGGTCTCCGCCGCGGCCCTTGGCGATGTCGTGCATCAGCACCGCGCAATACAGCACCCGGCGCGACGCGATGTTGCCGAAGATGCGGGTGGAGAGCGGGTGGTCCTCCTTGAGCTCCCCTTTTTCGATCCGGGAAAGGAGACCGATGGCGCGGATGGTGTGCTCGTCGACGGTGTAATGGTGGTACATGTCGAACTGCATCTGCGCGACCACCCGGCCGAATTCGGGAACGAAGCGGCCGAAGATGCCGGCCTCGTTCATCCAGCGCAGCACCGTTTCCGGATCGCGCGGGCTTGCGAGGACGTCGAGGAACAGGGCGTTGGCGCGCGGGTCGGCGCGCAGATCGGCATCGACAAGCTTCGCATCGCGCGTCGCTGCGCGCATCGCCAAGGGGTGGATCTCAAGTTCGTAGCGGTCGGCAAGCGCGAACAGGAGCAGCAGGCGCAGCGGCTCCTCGCGGAAGAAATCCTCGCTGGGCAGCGCCAAGCGGCCGCGGTCGAGCACGAATCCCTCGAGCTTACGGGGGCGGCGGCGGAGGGTCGGCAGGCCGAAGCGGCTGCCCTTTCTGGCGAACTTGTCATCGAGGTGGCTGAGGAACACGCCGGTCAGGTCGCCGACGGTTTTGGCGTGCAGGAAATAGTGGCGCATGAAGCGCTCGACGGGCGATTTGCCGGGCCGGTCGGCATAGTTCATCCGCGCCGCGATCTCCCGCTGATAGTCGAAGGTCAGCCGCTCCTCGGCCCGGCCGGCGACGATGTGGAGGTGGCAGCGCACCGCCCACAGGAACCGCTCGGCGCGCTGGAACTGGCGAAGCTCGGGGGGCGAGAGGAGGCCGACATCGACCAGCTCGGATACGCTGCCGACGCGGTAGACATATTTGCCGATCCAGAACAGCGCGTGAAGGTCGCGAAGGCCGCCTTTGCCTTCCTTGACGTTAGGCTCGACGACGTAGCGGCTGTCGCCCATGCGGCGGTGACGGGCGTTGCGCTCCTCCAGCTTCTCGACCACGAAGTCGCGCGCCGTGCCTTCGACCACGTCCTTGCGGAAGCGGGCCTCGGCTTCGTCGAACAGGGCTTCGTCGCCCCACAGATAACGGGCTTCCAGAAGGGCGGTTCGGACCGTGTAGTCGTTCGCGGCCTCCTTCATGGTCTCGCTGAGCGAGCGGGTGGAGTGGCCGACCTTGAGACCGAGATCCCACAGGACATAGAGCATCGCCTCCACCACCTGCTCGGCCCAGGGCGTGATTTTCCAGGGCGTGACGAAGGCGATGTCGACATCCGAATGAAGCGCCATCTCGCCGCGCCCATAGCCGCCGACCGCCATCAACAGCAGCCGCTCGCCGTCCGTCGGATTGCCGAGCGGGTGGAGGCGGGCGGCAAAATCGTAGGCAAGGCGCAGGATTTGGTCCGTGAGAAAGGAATAACAGGAGGCGGTTTCCGAGCCTTGCCAGGGGCGTTCCTCCAGCCGCCGCGCGATCTCGGCGCGTCCGTCGGCGAGCGCTTGCTTGAGCAGCTTCACCGCGCCGGCGCGGGCGGCCTGGTCGTTGCCCGGGAGCGCGGCGATCTCGTCGGCGAGCGCGCGCCGGTCGATCAGGGCGCGGCGGTTGGCGACGGCGGCGTAGCGCTCCCGCATCAACCGGCGTCCGCGGCGATCCGCTTAAGGCGGTAGACCAGCTCCAGCGCTTCACGGGGGCTGAGCGCGTCGGCATCGACTTCCGCGATGGCGGCGTGAAGCGCATCCGCTTCCTCCTCCTCGGCATGCGCGGCGGCGGCGGCGAAGAGGGGGAGGTCGTCGAGCCCCGCGGCGATGCCGCCGGTGGCGGCGCGGCCTTCCTCGAGCTTGGCGAGGACCGATTTGGCACGAGCAAGCACCGGGGCGGGGAGCCCGGCGAGCTTGGCGACGGCAAGGCCGTAGCTCCGGTCCGCCGGGCCGCGGGCGAGTTCGTGGAGGAGGACGAGTTCGCCCTTCCACTCGCGGGCGCGGACGTGGTGAAGGGAAAGGGCGTCGAGGCGCTCGGCGAGGCGGGTGAGCTCGTGGTAATGGGTGGCGAACAGGCAGCGGCAGCGGTTGCGGTCGTGCACCGCCTCGACCACCGCCCAGGCGATGGCAAGGCCGTCATAGGTGGAGGTGCCGCGGCCGACTTCGTCGAGGATGACGAAGCTGCGGTCGGTGGCCTGGGCGAGAATTGCGGCAGTTTCGACCATTTCGACCATAAAGGTGGAGCGGCCGCGGGCGAGGTTGTCGGAAGCGCCGACGCGGCTGAACAGGCGGTCGACGAGGCCCAGGGTTGCATCCGTGGCGGGCACGAAGGCGCCTGCCTGGGCGAGCACGGCGATCAGCGCGTTCTGGCGCAGGAAGGTGGATTTGCCGCCCATGTTGGGGCCGGTGACCAGCCACAGGCGCGAATGGTCCGAAAGTTCGCAATCGTTGGCGACGAAGCGGCCTCCGGAGGCGCGAACTGCATCCTCGACGACCGGGTGGCGGCCGCCTTTCACTTCGAAGCAGTTGCGCTCCACGAACAGCGGCCGGGTCCAGCCGCTTTCGGCGGCGCGTTCGGCGAGGCCGGCGGCGACATCGAGGCGGGCGAGGGCGTCGGCGGCGGCGGCGATCGGCTCGGAGCGGGCAAGCGCGGTTTCAACCAGTTCTTCGAGATGCGCGGCTTCGGCGGCGAGGGAATGGCCATGCGACGTGCCGACTCGGGTGGCCTGATCGTGGAGGTCCGGCGCGTTGAAGCGGACCACGCCGGCCAGGGTCTGGCGGTGGGTGAAGCCGCTGTCGGCGCTCATCAACTGGTCGGCGTGCTTCGCTGGCACTTCGATATGGTAGCCGAGCACGCCGTTGTGGCGGATCTTCAGGGCCGAGATGCCGGTCTGGGTGCGGTAGCGGGCTTCGAGTCCGGCGATGGCGCGGCGGCCCTCGCCGCTCATCGAGCGCAGGTCGTCGAGGGCGGCGTCATAGCCTTCCGCGATATAGCCGCCCTGCGCCGCGTCGATCGGCGGCGAGGGGACCAGCGCGCGGGAGAGCAGGTCGGTGAGTTCGCCGTGGCCGGTGAGGCTGGGGAGGAGCTGGTCGAGCAGCGCCGGGCGGTCGGAAAGCCCCGCAAGGTGGGCGTGGAGGCGGCGAGCTTCGTTCAGGCCGTCGCGAAGCTGGCCGAGATCGCGCGGGCAGCCGCGGCCCGCGACGAGCCGGCCGAGCGCGCGGCCGATGTCGGGCAGCGCCTTCAATTGCTTGCGTAAGCTGTCGCGGGTGCCCGCGTCGCGTTCAAAGGCGGCGACGAGATCGAGTCGGGCCTCGATTGCGGAGCGGTCGAGGAGGGGCGCGCCGATGTCGGCAGCGAGCAGGCGGGCACCTGCGCCGGTTACCGTACGATCAACGGCGTGGAGCAAGCTCCCCGAGCGGCCGCCGGTCGCGGCGCAGGTCAGCTCGAGGCTTTCGCGGGTCGCGGCGTCGATCATCATATGGTCGCCGGCCGAGCGGAGCACGGGCGGGCGAAGAAAGGTGATCGATTCGCGGGATATGTCGTCGAGATAGGACAGGAGGCCGCCGGCGGCGCAGAGGGCAGCGCGGTCAAAGCTTCCGAAGCCGTCCAGGGTGGCGACCTGGAACCGTTCCTTGAGCCGCTTTTCGGCCGCGAGGGAGTCGAAGCCGCCGCGCTCGTCCTGGGTGATGACCTCCGCGGCGGAGAGACGCGCCAGCTCCGCGTCGAGGTTTGCGGCGGAGACGGAGCCAAGCTCGAAGCGACCGGTGGAGATGTCGGCGGCGGCGAGGCCGCAGCGTTCCCCGGCGCGCGCGACGGCCACCAGCCAGTTGGAGGCGCGCGAGTCGAGCAGGGCTTCCTCGGTCAGCGTGCCGGCGGTGACCACGCGGACGATGGCGCGGTTGACGACTGATTTGCCGCCGCGCTTTTTGGCTTCGGCGGGGCTCTCGGTCTGTTCGGCGATTGCCACGCGGTGGCCGCCCTTGATCAGGCGGGCGAGATAGGCCTCGGCGGCGTGGACGGGGACGCCGCACATCGGGATCGGCGCGCCGTCATGCTCGCCGCGCGCGGTGAGCGCGATGTCGAGGCACTGGGCGGCGGCCTTGGCGTCGTCGAAGAACAGTTCAAAGAAATCGCCCATCCGGTAGAAGAGCAGGCAATCGGGCGCTTCCGCCTTGATGGCGAGATATTGCGCCATCATCGGTGAGGGGGCTGCGCTGTCGGTCTTCGCCTTGGTGGCCATGTGGTTCAGGGTAAAGGCTCGGGCCGCAAAGCGGAACGTCCAATTGGGCTTTGTCCCCAGCTAATCGCGATGAACCTGTGGCGGGTTGCTCCGTTCAGCCCGTGAGGCCAAAAGCGGCCACGACCCGATTACGTTACGAAAAGGCCCGGCCATGAGCGAGAGCAACATCAAGTTTTCCGATCAGGAAGCCCTCGACTTCCACTCGCAGGGCAGGCCTGGAAAGATCGAGATCGTTGCCTCCAAGCCGATGGCGACCCAGCGCGATCTTTCGCTGGCTTATTCTCCGGGCGTCGCGGTGCCGGTGCGCGCGATCGCCGAGGATCCGGGCAAAGCCTATGAATATACCGCCAAGGGAAATCTGGTCGCGGTGATCTCCAACGGAACCGCCATCCTCGGCCTGGGCAATCTCGGCGCGCTTGCGTCCAAGCCGGTGATGGAAGGCAAGGCGGTGCTGTTCAAGCGCTTCGCCGACGTGGATTCGATCGATATCGAAGTGGATACGGAAGACACCGACGCCTTTATCAACGCCGTCGCCTTGCTCGAACCCAGTTTCGGCGGGATCAACCTGGAGGACATCGCCGCCCCGGCCTGCTTCATCATCGAGCAGGAACTGAAGGCGCGGATGAACATCCCGGTGTTCCACGACGACCAGCACGGCACCGCGATCATCACCGCCGCCGGTTTGATCAACGCCTGTTACCTTACGGGCCGCGCCTTGAAGGACATTAAGGTGGTGGTGAACGGCGCCGGCGCCGCCGCCATCGCCTGCACCGAGTTGATCAAGGCGATGGGCGTGCAGCACGGCAACGTGATCATGTGCGACCGCAAGGGCGTGATCTGGCAGGGGCGGCCGGACGGCATGGACCAGTGGAAGTCGGCGCATGCGGTGCCGACGGACGCGCGGACTCTGCCCGAGGCGCTGGTCGGCGCCGACGTGTTCCTGGGCCTTTCGGCGGCCGGAGCGCTGAAGCCGGAGATGGTCAAGGACATGGCGCCCAGCCCGATCATCTTCGCCATGGCTAATCCCGATCCCGAGATTTCGCCGCCGGATGCCAAGGCGGCGCGGCCCGACGCGATCGTCGCAACCGGGCGCTCGGATTTCCCGAACCAGGTCAACAACGTGCTCGGCTTCCCCTTCATCTTCCGGGGCGCGCTCGACGTCCGGGCAACGACGATCAACGACGAAATGAAGATCGCCGCCGCAGAGGCTCTGGCCGCTCTTGCCCGCCAGCAGGTGCCCGAGGAAGTGGCGGCGGCCTATGGCGGCCGGGCGCACAGCTTTGGCCCGGAATACATCATCCCCGCGCCGTTCGATCCGCGGCTGATGGAGGTGGTGCCGGCCGCCGTCGCGGAAGCGGCGATGAAGTCCGGCGTCGCGCAATTCCCGATCGCCGACATGACGGCGTACCGGTCCGCGCTCAAGTCGCGGCTCAACCCGACCAATTCGGTGCTCACCGCCGCTTATGAAGCGGCGCGCGCCAACCCGAAGCGGGTACTGTTCGCCGAAGGCGACGAGGATGTGGTGCTTCGCGCCGCAATTGCGTTCCGTGACGGCGGCTACGGCGTTCCGGTGCTGGTCGGCCGCGACGACGTGCACGACCGGCTGCGCGCGCTCGGCGCGTCGGACCCGGAGAGCATCGAGGTTCTGAACGCCCGGACCGTCGGCGACCGGATGCCGCAAATGGTCGAGCACCTTTACCAGCGGCTGCAGCGCAAGGGCTACCTCCACCGCGAGGTCGAGCGGATGATCAACCAGGACCGCAACACCTTCGCGGCCCTGATGATGGCGCTCGGCCATGCCGACGTGCTGATCAGCGGCGTCACCCGGCCCTATGTGCAGGCGCTCCGCCAGCTCCGCCAGGTGCTCGATCCGAAGCCCGATTGCACGCCGTTCGGAATCCACATCCTGGTCGGCCAGAGTCACACAATCTTCATGGCCGACACCACGGTGACCGAGCGGCCGACCGCGGAGCAGCTCGCCGAAATCGCCATCCAGACCGCCGGCGTTGCGCGGCGCATGGGTCACGAGCCTCGGGTTGCGTTCCTGTCTTACTCCACCTTCGGCAATCCCGAGGGCACGTTCCTTGAGAACATCCGCGACGCGGTGCGGCTGCTCGACGAGCAAGGCGGCGCGGACTTCGAATATGAGGGGGAAATGGCGCCGGATGTCGCGCTCAACCCGGCCATGCACCGGGTTTTCCCGTTCAGCCGCCTGACCGGGCCCGCCAACGTGCTGGTAATGCCGGGGCTTCAGTCCGCGAGCCTGTCCGCCAAATTGCTCGCCGAGCTTGGCGGCGATTCGGTGATCGGGCCGGTGCTGGTCGGCATGGCGCAGCCGGTGCAGATCGCCAGCATGACGGCAAGCGCGTCGGACCTGCTCACCCTGGCCGTGCTCGGCGCGGGCGGGATCGTCCGGTAGAAGCGGAAAGGCCCTCCGCGGCGGGTGCCGGGGAGGGCCTTTTCTATCCAGGCGGGAGGCGCCTAGTTGGGGCCGTTGCCGGTGGGGGCGCTCATGCCGCCGCTGCCCACCGCGCCGATATTGCCGAACAATTCTTCCAGCAGGCTGCGGTCGCGGCCCAAGGTCGGCGTTTCCTCGGAGCTTGGATCGATCGATGCTACCTGCTCAACGCCCCGGCGATCGACCGCGGTGACGTTGCCGGCGGGATCGAAGCGGACGCGCAGCACGATCTGCTCGTTCACCTTGGGCTGGTTGTAGGCGTAGTTGCGGGAACTTCGGGAGACATAATACCAGTCGTTCTCGTTGAACTGGCCGGTGAAGGTCGGGCGGCCGAGCGTGGTGAGCACCGAATCCTTGTTGTCGACGCCGGGCTGAACCGCCGTGATCAGCGTTTCGTCCGCGACATAGCCCTGGTGGAGCTTGAGCTTGGTGCAGCCGGCGGTGGCGAAAGCGCCCGCGGCGGCGGCGATCAAGGCGATGCTGCGTGCATGGCGAACGATCATATTGGGAAAACTCCGTAAAAGAGGCGGCGCACCCCGCGTGGCGCCGCGCCCGCCTTGCGGCCAGGGACGTGAGCCCCCAATATCCGACAAAAGCTGAACGGCGCAAGTACGCGCCCCTTCGCCGGAGAACCCTTTGTCCTTTCTGACCCGCCTGTTCGGCGACCGTGACGAGCGCCAGGCGCTGCGCCCCCTGTATGACTCGGCGGTGCGGATCGGGCGCGAGCCAGGCTGGTATCTGGAAGGCGGCGTTCCCGACACCATGACCGGGCGGTTCGACATGGTTTCCTCGGTGGTCGCGCTGCTGCTGCTTCGGCTCGAGGCTGAGGGCGACGCGGCGCGCAAAGACTCGGTGATGCTCACCGAATTGTTCGTCGACGACATGGACGCGACGCTGCGCCAGGCCGGCACGGGGGACCTGGTGGTCGGCAAGCGAGTCGCCAAGCTGATGTCGGCGCTTGGCGGCCGGCTCGGGGTGTATCGGGAGGCGCTGGCGGGGGAGGGAGACCTCCATCTTGCCGTCCGCCGCAACGTGTTTCGCGAGTCGCCGCCTTCGGACGGGGTCGTGCCGGTGGTGGCCGAGCGACTCCGGGCGCTGCACGCAAGGCTGGCCGGAGTCCCGCATGGGGCGCTGCTGGCGGGAGAGATTTGATGGTCGAGTTCAGCCGCACCTTTCGAATTGACGCGATCGGCGGTGCGCCGCGTTCGGTGACGATCGACGCGAGTGAAGGTGAGCGGACGGCGCTGGCGGCGCGGTTCGGCCTCGAGGCGATCCATGCGCTCGCCGCCGAGGCGGTTCTGACCCGCGACGGCGAGACGGTGGTCGCCAGGGGCCGGGTGACGGCTTCGGTGGTGCAAAGCTGCGTCGCGACGGGCGAGCCGATGGACGAGGATGTGGCCGAGGATTTCGCAATCGAATTCCGGCCGCATGTGCAGGCCGATTCGGGCGAGGAGGAGATCGAGCTTAGCGAAGGCGAGCTTGACGTGGTGTTCTACGACGCCGCGGCGGTGGATCTGGGCGAGGCCGTCGCGGAGACGGTGTCGCTGGCGCTCAATCCTTTTCCGCGCTCGGCCAAGGCCGACGAGGTGCTGCGCGAAGCGGGGGTGAAGAGCGAGGAAGAGGCGAAAGCGGAGGCGAGCCCGTTTGCCGGGCTGGCGGCGCTGAAGGGGAAGCTCGAGGGCTGAAGGGTTCAAGCGTGAGGGACGTCACGCGAGTAAATCGCGTGACGTCAGACGGGCCGCTGGCCCGCTGGCCGTCCTCCGCCCTTTCGGGTGCTGCTCGACGATTGCTGCGCAATCCTCGACCTACACCCGGGGCTCCGGCTCAGAACGGAACGTCGTCGTCCAGGTCGCTGTCGAATGCGGGCGCTGGGCGGGACTGCGGGCGTGAGCCACCGCCGCCACCGGCACCGCCGCCGAAGCCACCACCGCCGCCGCCGCCGCCGAAGCCGCCGCTTTGATCGTAATCATCGCCGCCGCCGCCGCCACCGGCGCCGCGGCTGTCGAGCAGGACGAGAGTGCTGTTGAAATTCTGCAGCACGATCTCCGTGGAATATTTGTCGGCGCCCGATTGGTCCTGCCACTTACGGGTCTGCAGCTGACCCTCGATATAGACCTTGGAGCCTTTGCGAAGATATTGTTCGGCGGTTCGGCCGAGGGCTTCGTTGAAGATCACAACGCTGTGCCATTCGGTCTTTTCGCGCCGCTCGCCGCTGCTGCGGTCCTTCCAGCTTTCAGTCGTGGCGAGGCGCAGGCTGACCACCTTGCCGCCATTGTTCAGCGAGCGGCTTTCCGGATCCTTGCCCAGATTACCGACCAGAATAACCTTGTTCACGCCCGCCATTACCGTCTCTCCGGATTCTCAAACTGTTCGGGCAACCGTTAAGCGAGCCGCCCCGCCCGCGCCAGTTCTTTACGCCGCCGCGGTCGCCGGGCGGCGGCCTTCGCGGCGGTTGCGGGTGAAGCCGAAGACGAGCAGCGCCAGCACCGCGAACTGCGCGCCAAGCGTCTCGGCGCTGGGCGACACGCCAAGGATCGGCAGGCGCGGGAAGCCGGCGAGCGGGGTGACGCCGATCATGCCCGCCTCCTGCAGCGCGCCGACGCCCTTGCCGGCAAGCACCACCGCAAGCACCGCCATCAGCAGCGAGCTGTAGGCGAAGAATTTGGAGATCGGCAGCTTCCGGCTGAAGCGGAACATCGCGACGGCGATCACTGCCAGGCACAGGGCCCCCACCGCGGCGCCGAGGAGCAGCGACGGGATGTTCCCTTCCGCCGACAAAGCCGCGAAGAACAGGATGGTCTCGAACACTTCCCGGTAGACGGCGACGAAGGCCAGCAGGAACAGGAACCAGGCCGAGCCGCGGGTCAGCGCGTGGCCGAGCTTTTCCCGAAGGTAGCGCTGCCACTCGTCGGCCTGCGCCTTGCCGTGCATCCAGATGCCGACGAACAGCAGCACCACCGCCGCGAGCAGCGCCCCGAAGCCTTCGGTAAGCTCCCGGCTCGCGCCGCTGATCGACAGGAAGTGGGTGGCCGCCCACCAGGTCGCGACCCCGGCAAGGATCGCGCTCGCCCAGCCGTAATGGACCGGCCGGGTCATCTCCGGCCGCTCCGCCTTGCGCAGGAACGCGAGCATGGCGACAACGATGAGCAGGGCTTCCAGCCCCTCGCGCAGCAGGATGGAGAACGCGCCAAGGAAAGCGGAGGCGCCGCTTGCTTCGCTTGGCGCAAGCGCCGCTTCGGCGTCGGCGAGCAGGGCTTCCACGGCGGCGGCGCGGGAGGCGACCTCGTCGGCCGGGCGCTGCTGGGCGATCGCCGACCGCAGCCCCGCCATCGCTGTTTCGACGCGCGCCATCAGCCCCGAATCGCGGGCGTTGAGCACCGGCTCCACCGGCTCGAAGCCGTCCAGATAGGCGGCGAGCGCGAGGGCCTTGGCCGCCTTGCGGTCGCCGGCGCGGTAGGCGGCGACGCTTTCGCCCAAGCGGGCGCGGGCGATGTCGAGGGTCGAGCCGGCGTCCGCGGCCCCGCCGGCGACGGCGCCGGGGTTGGCGCGCAGGTAAGCCATCACCTTGTCGGCTTTGTCGGCGCCAATCTCCCGGCCCAAGGCGGCTGGGGTGAGGCCGGCGAGGGCGGTGAGGTCCTTCACCCGCGCTCGTAGGGCCGGGTCGGCGTCCCACAGCGCCCGCCCCGCGGCGGCGTCGGGATAAGCGAAGCGGCCCGCGTAGAAAGCCAGCGCCCATTTGTCCTCGGTGGGGAGGTGGCCGTAGCTCGCCATGGCGGTGCCTTCGAGGCCCTGGTCGATGACCTGATAGAGGCCGAAGACGCTGCGCTCGGCGGCACGGGCGCGGTCGGCGAAGGCGATGGGCGCGGGGTCCATACCCTTGGCCATGGCCGTGTCAGCCTTGCCTTCGAGGCCGTGGCAGCTTGCGCAATTCTGGCTGTAGAGCTGTGCGCCGCGGGCAAGATCCGGCGCCGATTGCGGGGCGAGCGGCACCGGATAGGCCGCGAGAAGGGCGCCGGCGAGGCCCCGGGCCTGGCGCGCCACCTCTTCCGGTGCAGCCTTGGCGGCGACCAGCCCGCGCAGCCGGTCGGAGTCGGCGATCAGCGCCTG
The DNA here is from genome assembly GCA_036386875.1 of Allosphingosinicella sp. GTDB lineage: Bacteria > Pseudomonadota > Alphaproteobacteria > Sphingomonadales > Sphingomonadaceae > Allosphingosinicella. The sequence continues at coordinate 3,527 of DASVUV010000033.1, read as the reverse complement.
CTTGGCGGCGGTGGGGCCAAGGCCGCCGAGCCGTTCGCGCACCGACGCGGAGAATTCCGTCATCTCCTGATATTCGGCCGGGTTGTGGACTTTTCCGCCCTGCACCGCCTCGCGATAATCGACCGCGATGTAATCGAGCAGCCGCCACGTCGTCGCGACGTCCCCGCCCTGCGCCGCCGCCGGGGCAGCGAGGAAAAAGGCGGACAGGAGCGAGAGAAGCGCCAGGAGGCGTCGGCGTCGGCTGAACATAGGGTGCTTTCCGGAAAAGCAGTGACCCGGCAGAGCTAGCCTAGTTGCAATTGATTATCAATAACGACAAGAACTCAAACCGCCGGGTAGCGCAGCCTTCCAAGGAAGCGGCTCAGGGACGGCACGCGCTCGCGGCCGCGGCGCCAGCTCGCCTTTACCTTCTCGATCTGCATGACGTTGTCGATTCGGCGGTCGAGAAAGGCGCGGGTGTCGGCGAGGTCTTCGCTCGAGTCGTCGAGGTAGACGAGCACCGACGAGGCGTAGACGCCGAGCAGGATGGTGCGCTTCGAATAATGGTTGAAGTCGGTCGCGGTGTCGCCGGCAATGCGCCACATCCGGTCGACCGCGCGCCAGTTAAGCCGAAGCGCGAGGGCGACATTCTGCGGCTGGGCAAGGATCGCAAGGGCGCGGCGAAGCGCCTCCTTGTGCGGGGTGGCGATTTCGAGCCGGTACATGACGAGATCGCGGATGCGCTGGCGGATTTTCATCCGCTCGATCTTCTCCAGCGGAAAGGCGCGGGCCATTGCCCGGTCGATGGCATCGAACCAGCCGTCGATCATGTCCGGCGCGCCGCCTGGAAAGGCGAGCCGCGCGCGGGGTGCCGGAACGCCGATCTCCGCCGCCGCCATGGCAAGCGCCTCGTCGCTCCACCCGTCGAACACGGCGTGGGCGGGGATGAGCGGGGCAAGGGCGAGGCGGAGCTCGTCCAGAGTCATGTCGTTGGGCGCGATGTCGTCCATGTGGGGAGCCAATGATCCTCTGGAGGGAAGGATGCAAGGGTGTGGGGGGCAGGAGAACTCCCCTCCCTGCAAGGGAGGGGCGGGGGGTGGGTAGCCGCGCAGCCCCCTCGATGGGGGCGAAGCGGCTTTCTAACCCGGAAGAGCGCTTCGCGGGCATCGAGCCCACTCAGCGCTCACCCACCCCCACCCCTCCCTAAGCAGGGAGGGGAGTTGGAAGGTGCCCCTCCCTAAGCGGGGAGGGGAGTTTAGGCGGAAGGCTTCCTCTCACCTCCAGGCAGCCGGATCAGAACCAGCGCCGCCGCGATGCACAAGGCGCCGACCGTGTCGGCGGTGCTGAGGCGCTCGCCGTAGGCGAACCAGCCGATCGTTGCGGTGACGGCGGGCTGGGTCAAGAGGCCGAGGCCGACGACCACCGGCGACAGGTAGCCGACGGCGTAGACGAGCAGGCCCTGGCCGATGAGCTGGCTGCCGAGCGCGAGCAGGATGAGCGGGGTCCAGTCGCCCGGAAGGATTTGCTCGCCGAGCCCGATTGCGAGGACCAGCAAGGGCAGCGCGCCGGCGGCGGTTGCCACGGCGAGCACCGGCATCGGCGCCATTCTCCGCCGCGCCCGGTCGATAGCGACGAGGTAGAAGACGTAGAACAAGCCGGCGAGGAGGGCGAGGAGATCGCCGCGCAGGTTCTTCGGCGACAGCTCGTAGGAGGAGCCCATCAGCAAGGCGGCGCCGGCAAGCGCGAGAACGATCGCCACGGCCTGCAACCGGCCGGGCAGCGCCCTCGCGATCAGGAAACCGTAGAGCATGAGCAGGAAGCTCGACATGTTGGCGAACAAGGTGGCGTTGGCGAGCTTGGTGAGGCCGATCGAGAAGTGCCAGGCGGCAAGATCGGCGGCGAAGAACAGCCCGCCGACCGCAAGGATGCCGAGCATCGCCGCCGACGGCCGGGCGGGTCCGCGAAGCCCCGGGCGGGCGAGGACCAGCAGGAACGGCGCGGCGAGCGCAAGGCGCCAGAAGGCGGACGATACGGCGCCGACATCGGCAAGCCGCACCATCCACGGCCCGAAGGCAAGCATCAGATTGGCGAGTAGCAGCGCCGGAAAGGCGTAGCGCCCGGCGCGCGGGGCGGAAGGGGGGGCGGACGGGTGCATCGGGCTCGCGCCGCCGCTAGGGCTCGGCCCATCATGGCGTCAAGCAAGGACGAGTCGGCCCAGACCTGCTTTCTCTGCGCGCGGCCGCTTGGGCGCAAGGTGGAGTGGCACCACCCCGTCCCCAAGAGCCGCGGCGGGCGGGAAACGGTGCCTGTTCACCCGATCTGCCACCGGGCGATCCACGCGGCGTTGCCGAACAAGGAGCTGGAGAAGGGGTTCGCGACAGCCGAGACGCTGCGGGCGCATCCGGAGGTGGCGAAGTTCGTGGCCTGGGTGGCGGGCAAGGACCGGACTTTCACGCGCCGACACGGCGGAAGAAGTGACCAAATCCTCCCCCGGTTTACCGGGGGAGGGGGACCATGCGGGGGTTCCCGCCAAAGTAGTACTTTGGCGGGGCCCCGTGGAGCATGGTGGAGGGGCCGAGCGAAGCGAGGATGCCCACGGCTGCGCCTTCGGCTCCGCCGCCCCTCCACCAGCCTTCGGCTGGTCCCCCTCCCCTGCAGATGCAGGGGAGGATTTAAGTTTAAGCCTCCAGTTCGATGTCCCAGTAGAGGTAATCGCGCCAGCTGTCGTGGAGGTAGCCGGGAGGGAAGCTTCGGCCATTCTCCTGCAGTTGCCAGGTTGTGGGCCGGTACGGGCGGCGGAACAGGCCCATATGGGCCTGCGCAGGGGTGCGGCCGCCCTTGCGCAGGTTGCAGGGAGCGCAGGCGGTGGCGACGTTCTCCCAGGTGGTGCGGCCGCCCTGGGCGCGGGGCACGACGTGGTCGAAGGTCAGCTCGCGCAGATCGCCGCAATATTGGCACTGGAAGCGGTCGCGCAGGAACAGGTTGAAGCGTGTGAAGGCCGGGTTCTCGCTCGGCTTCACGTACTGGCGGAGCGCGATCACCGAGGGGAGCTGGATGGTGCGCGTCGGGCTGTGCACTTCGCGGACATATTCGGCGACGATGTCGACCCGCTCCAGGAACACGGCCTTGACGGCGGTCTGCCAGGGCCACAGGCTCAAGGGGTAATAGCTCAGCGGCGTGAAATCGGCGTTGAGGACCAATGCCGGGCAGCTGTCGGGGTGCCGAATGAGATCGGGATGGTACATAGGCTCGCGACCGTCTCCTCACGGGGGAGATTGGGCGCTTCGGCCCCGGCCTGTCGCACTCAGGACGGGCAAGCGAACCGCTCTCCCTGTCCAGTCCCCTTCGCATGCGAAAGTGACTGCGCCATGACTGCATGGGCCGCCTTTCCGGGTCAAGGGGCAAGTTGGTGATGGAGGTTATCACCCGCTTCGCGCCGAGCCCCACCGGGCGGCTGCACCTCGGCCATGCATATTCCGCCCTCCTGGCGCATAATTATGCACGAAGCCGCGGGGGGCGCTTTCTGCTCCGGATCGAGGATATCGATC
>DASVUV010000032.1:0-11939 GCA_036386875.1 Allosphingosinicella sp. | reverse complement strand
GGAAGAAATGATATTCCTCCCGGCTCATTCCGTTGTCCATGAGATATTCGTACATCTCGCTGTCCACCCGCCGCCCGTAATTAAGGTCGAGGGTAAGGAAGCGGCGGGCGTTCATGAACTCGGCGGGGCCGATGGCGGATGGGCTGTCGGCGTGGAAATATTCCGAGCTTTCGGACTGAACGAAAATCGCGTCCGGCCGGCGCTTCAGGATCTCGATCATCGCCAGCACATTGGCTTTGACGATGTTCTTGATGGCGGTGACGAAGCTCCTGTCATCCGTCGCCTGCTCGTTCCACCAGCCGTACTTCGCCGAGAAGACGGCGCAAATGAACATCTCGTTGACCGGCGTGTAGAGCTGGATCCACGGGAACCGTTCCGCAAAGGCGGCGGCGTAGGCGGCGAAGAGCTGGGGGAAGTCCGGGTTCTGGAAATTGCCGATCCAGTCGGGGACGCCGAAGTGGCACAGATCGAGGATCGGGATGATGTTGCGGCGCTTGAGCTCGGCCAGGGTGACGTCGGCGAACTCCCAATCGTACAGGCCGGGCGCGCGGAAGGTGGTGTGCAGAGGCGGGCCGTAGCGAAGATACTGGATGCCGATATCCTCGACACAGTCGAAGTCGGTGCGCCAGTGGGTGTAATGGCCGCAGACGTCCATCTGGTCGACTCGGGTGCGGCCGTTATTGATGGTCGGGATGCTGTTTTCGATCCCGGTTGCGAACATGAAATTGGCGATAAAGCCCTCCCGTGGTGCCGCGTCTTTCTTGGCGATTAGCGCCATGCGGGCGCAGGCGCTACCCGTCTGGGCCAGGCGCCTGGACATCAAAGAGCCAGCGCGCGGAAAGTTGCGCGAGGGCGATGGCGTCGCGGTGATCGGGGAGGGGAGCTTACAACCCGGTTGGTGGTTTGGTTGCGGGTGAGCGGCTGCTATGGCGCGGGGCGGAAGGACTTCGAATGGGCTGGTCTGAAGGGTTCTTGGCGGTCGACTGGGGGACCACCAACCGGCGTGTCTACCACCTCGGGCCGGACGGCGCGATGCTTGGCGAAATGGAGGACGATCGCGGCATCCTTTCGGTCGAGGCCGGCGGCTTCGACGCGGCTGTGGCCGAGATCGAGGCGCGGATGGGCGACCTGCCGATGCTGATGGCCGGCATGGTCGGTTCCAACCGCGGCTGGGTGGAGGCGCCCTACGCGCCATGCCCGGCCGGGCTGCCCGAACTGGCGCAGCGGATCACCTGGGTAGAGCCGGGGCGGATCGGGATCGTGCCCGGCGTATCGTATTCGACAGGGGACGCCGCCGACGTGATGCGCGGCGAGGAGGTTCAGATCCTCGGGGCGTTCGGGGAGGGGATCGTGCCGCCGGACGCGGTGATCTGTCACCCGGGCACGCACAACAAGTGGATTCGGCTCGAGGATGGGCGGATCACCGCCTTTCGCACGGTGATGACCGGCGAGCTGTTTAACCTGCTCAAGAGCCACAGCATCCTGTCCGATCTGCTCAGCGCGCCCGCGGACCTTGGCCCTGCCTTCGACGCGGGCGTGCAGGCCGGGCTGGAGGGGGAAGTGCTCAGCGCCGAGCTTTTCTCCGTCCGCGCCCGCGTGCTGCTCGGCAAGGCGCCCAGCGAGGAGGCGGCCTCCTTCACCAGCGGACTCCTGATCGGTGCCGATTTGCGCTTCGGCCTCCAGTTCGCTGGAGACACGGAGATCGTCGTCATGGCCCGGCCGGAGCTCAGCCGGCTGTTCGCGGCGGGCGCGGCGGTGGCGGGGCGCAGCACGCGCGAGATCGACGGCGAAACCGCCTTCCTGGCCGGTGCGCGCCACCTAGCGGAGCTTGTGCAATGAACCCGTCCGAGACTCTCAAGGCGCGGCTCGCCGAATGCCCGCTGGTGGCGATCATCCGCGGCGTCACCCCGGACGAGGCGGAGGCGATCGGCGCCGCCCTCTGGGAGGGGGGCATCCGCATCGTGGAGGTGCCGCTCAACTCGCCCGATCCGTTCGCAAGCATCGAACGGCTCGCCAGGTCGCTCGGAGATCGTGCGTTGGTCGGGGCGGGCACCGTGCTTCGGCCCGAGCAGGTGGCGCAGGTGCGGGACGCTGGCGGGCAGGTGATCGTGTCGCCGAACACCTACACGCCGGTGATCGAAGCCGCGGCGGCCGCCGGCATGGTGTCGCTGCCCGGCTATTTCACGCCGTCCGAAGCCTTCGAGGCGCTGAGGGCCGGCGCCACCGGCCTCAAGCTGTTTCCGGCCGAGGGCGCCAGCCCGGCGGTGGTAAAGGCGCAGCGCGCTGTGCTGCCGAAGGACGTGCCGTTGCTTGTGGTCGGCGGCGTCAAGCCGGACGCCATGCAGCCCTGGCTCGACGCGGGCGCCAATGGTTTCGGCCTTGGCGGCGGCCTCTACGTGCCCGGGCAGAGCGCCGAGGAGACCGCCGCCAAGGCGCGCGCTTATGTCGCGGGAGTGCGCGGCCGATGACCCTCCACCGCATCGCCATCGTCGGTTACGGCAAGATCGCGGAGGATCAGCACGCGCCGTCGATCGCCGCCAATCCCGCCTTCGAGCTTGCGGCAACGATCAGCCGCGGCGGCAGCGGCCCGCCGGGCATTCCCACGTTTCAGACGGTGCAGGAGGTGGTCTCGGCGGACCTCGGCGTTACGGCCGTCGCGATCTGTACGCCGCCGTCGGTGCGCTACGAAGTGGCGCGCGACTGCCTCGCCGCGGGGCTGCACGCCCTGCTGGAGAAGCCGCCGGGCGTAACCCTCGGCGAGTGCGAGGAGCTGGCGCGGCTTGCCGAGGAGCGCGGCCTCACCCTGTTCACCACCTGGCACGCGCAGTACAATCCGGCGGTCACCGCCGCGGCCGAACTGCTCGCGGGCAAGCGCATCGCCTCGATGCGGATCGTCTGGCACGAGGATGTCCGCAAGTGGCACCCCGGCCAGCAATGGATCTGGGCCCCGGGCGGTTTCGGCGTGTTCGATCCCGGCATCAACGCGCTGTCCATCGCCACCAAGGTGTTTCCCGGCACCCTGATCCTGCGCGAGGCGGAGCTTTCGTTTCCGGCCAACCGCCAGACGCCGATCGCCGCCACGCTGGCTTTCTCCAGCCCCGCCGCCTCGGGCATACTCGGCGCCGACTTCAACTGGCGGCACAGCGGCGGCGAGGCGTGGACGATCGAGATCGAAGCCGAAGGCGGTCCGTCCGTCACCCTTGCCGACGGCGGCTCGCGGCTGCTGGTCGATGGGGAGGAGCGCGCCGCCCAGGGCCCGGGCGAATATCCCGCCATTTACGACCATTTTGCCGACCTCCTCGCCCGCGGCGCATCGCATATCGACCTTGCGCCGCTGCGGCTCAGCGCCGATGCTTTCCTGGCTGGGCGGCGCACGCAGGTGGAGCCGTTCGAAGACTAGGGAAGGGGAGGGGGCTCTGGCGGCGGGCACGGACTGCCAGCAATTGATCGGCCAGGTGTTCGCCTGCGCCCCCGAGGTTGCGTCCGACATCTTCCGCCGCGGCCACCTGCGCGCCTTTCCCGCCGAAGCCGCGCTGATCCGGCAAGGCGACCCAGTGCCCTCCACCTGGCTGCTGGTGATCGGCCGGGCGCATGCCTTGCTGTGGTCGGCGGAGGGGCAGATGGTGCTGCTCCAGGAATTCGGCCCCGGCGACCTGTTCGGCGCCTTGGGCGAGCTCGATCCCGCGCCGCACGAAGCGGACGTGGTGGCGGTGGAGGATGTCAGCGCCTTTCTCCTCGCCGCGTCCGATCTGGTACTGCTTGCCGAGCGCCACGGCGCCATCGGGCTCGCCCTTGCGCGGCTGCTTCTCCACCGGCTGCGCAAGGCGACGACCCGGGTTTACGAACGCTCGGCGCTTACCGCTGCCGGCCGTGTTCACGCCGAGTTGCTGCGCCGCGCGGGCCAGGCGCCGGACCTCGCCATCCGCCCCGCGCCGGTGTTGTCGGAGCTGGCGGTGCAGGTCGGCAGCACGCGGGAAACGGTGTCGCGGGCGGTGAACGCGCTGGAGCGTCGCGGTATCATCCGCCGTGAGGACGGTGCACTTGTCATCGTCTCCGCGCGGCTGCTCGAAGAGCTGATTCTATGATTTGAGCACGAAAAGGCCAACCGGCGCTCCGCCGTCGTGGGCCTCCAACTCGCCGATGAACTCGGTGCGCGGCGCGTGCGAGCCCGAGGCGGTGAGCGCCGCCGCGAAGTCTTCCGTCACGTAGACGGTGCCGGGCAGCGTCGAGGCGAGCGCCCCCGCCGCCGCGGCCGCGGCGTCCCCGCCGATCCGCTCGCCGCCCGAGAATGGGTCGCGGTAGCTCTCGGCCGCGCCATAATGGCCGCCGATTCGCACGCCCGGGACCGCCTGCCGAAGCGCTGCGGCGGCCAGGGCTGCTTCGGCGGGCGTGTCGTAGGCGAAGGTGGCGTCCGTGCCGGACAAATACGGCGCGACGGCCGGCGGGGTCAGCGAAGCAATGGCCTGGGCCAGCTCCGGCAGGCCGTTGCCCGGCGAGGCTTCGCCGGCGTCGGGTGCGGCAGCGAGTACGGCAAGCCGCCTCCGCCCGGCCCGGATCGCCGGAACTTCCGGCGCGGGCTTCGGCTCCTCTCGCGGTGCCGTGAGAATATGCTGATGCCAGCCGGCCTCCGCCCAGGCATCGCGCGCGCGCCGCGACGCGTCTTCGGCGACAACCAGCAACTGCACCGGCCGGCTCTCCAGCCGCCGCGCATTCATCACCGCCGCGCCCATCGCCACTTCGTCGGCAAGCGCAATCGTCTCCAGGTTCGGAGCGAAGCCGATCGGGCGCACCGAGCGCACTTCCGTTGCCCGGCCAAGCACTGCATCAAACCGCCGCCGCCACTCGGCCCCAAACGGATCGACCGACACCGCGGCAAAGGCGGCGGTACCGCCCGGAAGCACGGCGTGAAGCTCCGCGCCATGATCGATCAGCGCCTCGGCAACGATGATGTCGGCACCTGCCGCGAGCGCTCCGAAGCCGAATCCCACTCTTTCTCTTTGGAGAAGTGTGTCTATTTCCCCGCGCAGGTCCGCGGTTCTACCGTCCGCGCGGAAGGACATGTGCCCCGCAAAATGCACGGACGAGGGCGGCCGGTGTGCATCCAGCCAGAATGAGTCTTCGCCGCGCGCTTCCAGAATCAAGCTGAACTGACGCAGCGTCGATGCTTGGTCTTCCCAAGCGTAAGGGGCGATTGCCAAGGCGTTCGAAAGCGCTTGTTTTGCCTCGGCCGTTTGACCGAGCAGCAGCAAGGCTTCGGATCGGGTCGCATGGCGGTAATATTGAGTTTCGCCTTCGTCGGCATTCTCGTCCAGAAGGGCCAGCACGCGGCGTGCGCCACTGGTGCCGCTATCGGGGTCGCCCCCCAGGAAGAAGAGGGTGGCCGCGTTGATGAGGGCGTAGCTTGAGGGCTGAGCCTGGGCGGCTTTGGCATAAGCGGATGCCGCCTCCCGATAAAGCGCGCTGCGCTGCGCCAGGTCTGGCGTCTGCCGTGCGCGGTCCTTGAGCAGGCGCCCAAGGACCGCCATCGCGGCCGCGTCGCTGGTTTCGGCGGGCGCACGGTTGAACAGCTCCCAAGCACGCTCAAGGCCGCCGGCCCGGGCCAGCGCTATAATGGAGGCGAGTGAGCGCGGCGTTACCACGGCCGTGTCAGGAGCTTCGCCGAAAAACGTTAACCGACCCCGTCATCTGTCGGGGCCCGTAAGCTTAGCGGGCGGTGGCACCGGAGGGCCCATGTTGGTGCCGGTGTCGTCGACTGGCGCGGCCCGATGTCCTTTGACCTTTACCTTCACACGCGATTTATGGCCGTCCGCGAGCGGGTTTCCCTCCTTGTTAAGCATGAGATTGACGCAACAGAAGATCCGTGGCGCCGTAGCATTGGTCGGATGGTTTACGACTTGGGGTTTCTGAAAGCTCAGATGCTTATTCTCGTCTCGTCCGAAGAATTCCACCGCAGCCGGCGTATCCAGGCTGCCATCCTTGAGGGCGACCGCGACATAGGCTTTTCTCCGCCAGCGCAGATCGCTCAGGTTCCAGCCGCAGGGGTGCGAAGTACGGGCCTCGGGGGCAGCGAGAGCGTTTTCGCGCATCTCGTGCAGCTTTTTAGGGAGCGATCCCGTCTCCGTAAAGGGTGCTTGGTTGTCGTAAAAGTAGACGTCTGCCGTTCCATGAGAACCGGGGACCAAGTAGAAGTAAATGCACTGGGGTGCGATGTCTTCCGACGGCGCATCCGGGCTGGTTGCTCCTGTTTCGTGTTGGCTCATGTCGCTTCTCCTTTACGATGGTTGGGCCGCGTCGGCGCAGCGTGACAGGTCCTCGGCGCGAGGATCTTTTTGTGCGCGGAGCGTTTCGCGGATTTGGTGAACGTCGCGGCGCAGGTCTGCCGCGCTGACGCCGCTGGGGTAGCCCAGTTCGCTGAACAGCAGGTCGCAAGCCACAAAGCCCCGGAACAACAGCCATTCCGCGTTACGCGAATCGCGGGCGGTGAGGCGTTGAGCGGAGCCGTGGGCCCGGAACAGGTTGGAGCGGGCGTCGTCGGCTTTGCCGGCCTTGAAGAAAGATCGGGATACTGCCCGCTCCGCGACGGCTAGCCGGAAGGCGTAGCTCATCTCCTTCGGTTCGGCTCTGCTCACGCCGGCGATCAAATCATGCTGTCGGGTGCGCGCATCGAGTGATTGCTGCCACAAGGATCGCATGAAGAAGCTGTCGGCGAGCCAGCCATAGGCATTCGCCAGATCGAAAATGATGGACTTGTCGCGCGGACGGGCACCCAAAGCCTTGCGGTACCAGCCAATTGCCCGCTCGTAATATGCCTGAGCGCGAGGATAGTCTTTCGAACCGTTCAGTTGCAGGTTGCCGAGGTCGATCGCCGCTGCGGCGACCTTCCTCATGTAATCCGGATTATCGGGCTCGGACGCGATCAGCCGGTCGGCGGCGCTTGCGAACCGGCCGTAATGGCGCTCTGCTTCCGCCCACTCGCGCCGTAGTTCGTAAACCCTGCCGATCCCGAACTCGCTGCGGGAATGATCGAACATTCGGTCAAGATTGTGCGGAGCCCGCGCCAGCAGCTCGCCGCTTGTCCCCGCAGCTTCCCGGTAGGCGGTCATTGCGGCATGCACATTGCCGCGAACGATCTCATCCTCCCCAATCGCGTGAAGGACCCGGACCCGGCGAGCGAGGGACTCCTCAGGCAGGCCGGAAAGATCGCCCTGCTCGCCGTAATAAAGAAGCGCCCGGGAGTTCACTTGCGTCATGAGGTCGAGGCGCCCGACACCTTTCAAGCCTTGGCGCAAGTCGGTCAGCATGAATTCCACAAGTCCTTCGGCTTCGGCGCGCTGGCGTTCGGCTTCCGCCCGGGCGGTGAGCGCCATCGTCGTCAAGACGGCCATGACTAGCACCGCGGCGAGTGCCGCCGCCGTGACCGCCATCACGCGGCGGATTCGGCGCTGGGCGTCCCGCTGGACGAGGTCGTCGAGGCCGACGCCTGCCAGTCCGGCGGCGAGCTTTAGGAAGCCGAGGCGGCGGCCGTCTCCCTGGCCGCGCAGGTCGGCGGCAAGGGGTTCGATCCTGCCGCCGCCGGTCAGTTCGGCGTGAAATGCCTGGTGCGGCCCACCGGCGACGATCGCCGCGTAGACTGGGCGGCCCGGGTGGAGTTCGCGGAAGACGGCGATCTCGCGGCCCACCCACAAGGATGCGGCGGCGTCGGGTGAGCACAAGACGATGAGATTGTCCGACGCCGCAAGCGCCGCGCGCACCGTTTCGCTGAGGTCGCCGGCCGCCGGAAACTCCTCGCGGTCCCGGAAGATCGGCGTCAGCCGGGCGGGCACCGGGCCGTGCAGCCCTTCCGAGCCGATCAGGCGGCGGGGAATGCGATAGGTTTCGAGGCGCCGGTGGAGTTGGCGCGCCGCGGCGGCGTCCTTGTGGCTATAGCTGATGAAAGCCTTGTAGCGCGCCCCTCGCCCCGCTGCCGACTCGCCCATATCGCCCCCGATGCGCGGGCGCCCCCCGGCGCGCGCAGGAGAAAGCTGACAGACGAGCGCCGACTAGACAAGGGCGGGCTTCTTGGCGTGCGTCCGGGCCGGACGTAAGGGGCGAGCGCAAGTCGTTCGAAACGGGCCGGGTTCAGTCCGGATCGGGCGCTTCCCCGCCTCGTTGCCGGATCACCCGCCAATAGCCGTCGACCAGCGCCTGGTTAACTTCGTCCCAGCCGAACCGCCGTGTCGCCTCGCACCCTGCGCGCCCCGCGGCCTGGCGGGCTTGGGCGTCCCGGCAGTATTCGGCCAGGATTTCGGCAAAGCCGTCCACCGCCGCGGGGTCGACCAGCCGGCCGGTGACGCCGTCCGTCACCAGATTCCGGCTGCCCGTCGCGAGCGCGGCCACCACCGGCAGCCCGGCCGCCATCGCTTCCAAAGTCACGTTGCCGAAGGTTTCGGTTACCGACGGGTTGAACAGCATGTCCAGCGAGGCGACGGCGCGGCCGAGATCCGGGCCTTCCTGGAAGCCCGCGAACACCGCGTTGGGGAGCCGCTGCTCGAACCACTCCCGCGCCGGGCCCTTGCCGATCACCAGCACCTTGTGCGGCACGCCGCTGCTCTCCAGCCGGTCGACGGTTTCGGAAAAGACGTCGAGCCCCTTTTCCCGCACCAGCCGGCCGACGAAGCCGATCACCGGCATGCCGTCGGCGATGCCGAAGCCGCGGCGCCACTCGAGATCGCGGCGGCAGGGGTTGAACACCGCCGTGTCGACGCCGCGCGTCCAGATGCCGACATCGGCGTTCATCCGCTGGTCGCGCAGGAGCCGGGCCATCGAGTCCGAGGGCGCGAAGATCGCGTCGCAGCGGCCGTAGAAACGGCGCAGGATCGCCTCGACGGCGGGCTCCATGAGTGCGAGCTTGTAATAGCGCATATAGGTTTCGAAGCGGGTGTGGACGGAGGCGACCACCGGCACCCCCACCTTGCGCGCCAGCGACACCGCGCTGTGACCAAGCCGATCGGGGCTTGCGACGTGGAAGATGTTGGGCCGGAAGGCGAGGATGTCGCGGCGCACGGCCGGCGGAATGCCGAGCGCGAACTTGTATTCGCGGCGGCCGGGGATCGCGACGGAGGGAATGTGCACGACCTCGCCCATCGGCGGCAGCGCCGGCTTGGCGACGGTGGGCGAATAGATGCGCACCGCCGCGCCCTGGCGCAGGAGATATTCAACAAGCCGGTTCAGCGCCTGATTGGACCCGTCCCGTACATAATTGTAATTGCCGCTAAACAGGGCGATGCGGAGGCCGGCTGCGTCCATGGGGCGCGGATAGCGGGCAAAGGCGGCAAGAAAAAGAAGGGGGCAGGGCGAGGTCCGCGCGGCCACAGCGGGCGCAAGTGGCGCGCGTGACGCGGTCAGTCGCGTGGGCCTCGGCGGTTCATGATCTGCCGAATTCGGGCGATCACTGGAAAGATCATCAGCGCGGCGATCAGCAACGCCACGGCGATCTTGGTTTCCACGGCCTCCTCCTTTCACGAAAACGCCCCGCCGGATCGGGTCCGACGGGGCGCTTTTCGTTCACCTGTGCAGGGTGCTTAGTCCTGCAGATACTCGCCGGCATCGGCGTCGGTGCCGTGGCCGACCGGGGTGACGGCCGCCAGCGGGTCGTCGCCGATCGCCGCTTCCGGACCCTGGGCCAGTTCGGCCGCATGCTCCTCGGCGGCGCTGTTGGGCGCGTAGAGGGCCTCCTGCAGCGAGCGATGCTGCGCGCGGAGCGCGGCGTCGCGGCTGGTGGCGGCGATGCGGAAGCGGTTCATGCCCGCGCCGGTACCCGCCGGAATGAGGCGGCCGACGATGACGTTCTCCTTGAGGCCATCGAGCGTGTCGATCTTGCCCTGCACCGAAGCTTCGGTCAGCACCCGGGTCGTTTCCTGGAAGGACGCGGCCGAGATGAAGCTGCGGGTCTGCAGCGATGCCTTGGTGATGCCGAGCAGAACCGGCTTGCCCTCCGCCTTGCGCTGCTTGGCGGTGAGCTTGGCGTTTGCCTCGTTCATCTCACGCAAGTCGACCTGTTCGCCGGCCAGCAGGGTGGTGTCCCCGCCGTCGGTGATCTCGACCTTTTGCAGCATCTGGCGAACGATCACCTCGATGTGCTTGTCGTTGATCTTCACGCCCTGGAGACGATAGACCTCCTGGATCTCGGCCACGAGATATTCGGCCAAAGCGACGACACCCAGAACTTCCAGGATGTCGTGCGGATCGGGCGAGCCGCCGATGAGGTTGTCGCCGCGCTTCACGAAGTCGCCTTCCTGCACGTCGATGACCTTGGACTTCGGCACCAGATACTCGACCGCCTCCGAACCGTCTTCCGGCACGATCGCGATCTTGCGCTTGGCCTTATAGTCCTTGCCGAACGCGACGCGGCCGGAGACCTTGGCGATAATCGCATTCTCCTTCGGCTTGCGCGCTTCGAACAGCTCGGCAACGCGCGGCAGACCGCCGGTGATGTCGCGGGTCTTGGCGGCTTCGCGGGAAACGCGGGCGAGAACCTCGCCTGCGGCAACCTGCTGGCCGTCCTCGACCGAAAGCATCGCACCCGGAGCCAGCATGTAGCGGGCCGCTTCGCCGCTCTGCTCGTCGAGCAGGGTGACGCGGGGACGAAGATCTTCCTTGGAGCGTGCCGATCCGCGGAATTCCGTAACGACGCGCTGGGCGATGCCCGTTGCTTCGTCGGTCTGCTCGGTGAGCGTCTTGCCCTCGACCAGATCCAGGAACTTCACGATACCGCCCTTTTCGGTGATCACCGGCATCATGAACGGATCCCACTCGGCGAGGCGATCGCCCTTGGACGCGATGTGGCCATGATCGACCATCAGGTGCGCGCCGTACGGAATACGGTGCGACGCCCGCTCGCGGCCGTCCATGTCAACGATCGCAAGCTCACCCGAACGGGACATCGCGACGCGGCGGCCGCGGGTGTCCATGATCGTCGGGAGATCGCGAAGCTCGATCGTGCCGTCCACCGAAGCCTCGAGGTTCGAGGTCTCGTTGAGCTGGGCGGCACCGCCGATGTGGAAGGTACGCATGGTGAGCTGCGTGCCCGGCTCACCGATCGACTGGGCGGCGATAACGCCGACAGCTTCACCGATGTTGACCGGCGTACCGCGGGCGAGATCGCGCCCGTAGCACTTGCCGCACACGCCATGCTCGCTTTCGCAAACCAGCGGCGAACGGATGCGAACCGCCTGGACGCCAAGCTCGTCGATCCGCAGCGCCTGCGGCTCGTCGATCAGCAGGCCTTCCTTGGCAAGCACGTCGCCGGTCTTTTCATCGACGATGTCCGAGGCCGGGGTACGGCCGAGGATGCGCTCGCCGAGCGAAGCGATCACCGCGCCGCCCTGAACGATGGCGCGCATTTCGAGCGCGTTCTCCGTGCCGCAATCCTCCTGAACGATGACGCAATCCTGCGACACGTCCACCAGGCGGCGGGTGAGGTAGCCGGAGTTGGCCGTCTTCAACGCCGTGTCCGCGAGACCCTTGCGGGCGCCGTGGGTGGAGTTGAAATATTCAAGGACGGTCAGGCCTTCCTTGAAGTTCGAGATGATCGGCGTTTCGATGATCTCGCCCGACGGCTTGGCCATAAGGCCGCGCATGCCGGCGAGCTGCTTCATCTGGGCCTGCGAACCGCGGGCGCCGGAATGGGCCATCATGTAGATCGAGTTGATCTGCGCCTGGCGGCCGTTTTCCATGATCGGCTGCGCCTTGATCTTCTCCATCATGGCGTTTGCCACCTGGTCGCCGCAGCGGCTCCAGGCGTCGATCACCTTGTTGTACTTCTCCTGCTGCGTGATCAGGCCGTCCTGATACTGCTGCTCGTAATCCTTCACGAGGGCGCGGGTCTCATCGACCAGGGTCACCTTTTCGTGCGGGATGATCATGTCGTCCTTGCCGAACGAGATGCCGGCCTTGAACGC
>DASVUV010000031.1:0-2190 GCA_036386875.1 Allosphingosinicella sp. | reverse complement strand
GGCGCCGTTCTCCCGGATCGCCGACACCTCGCCGGTGATCAGATGATCCTCGTCCACGTAGAAGCCGTCGGCATGCGTCAGGCGCGTGCGACGCCCGGCGATGTCGTAGGCCGAGGTATTTGTGCCCTGCGGCCCGGCCTGCGTCAGGTTGCGGCCGAGAGCGAAAGAACAAAGGGGCCGGCACAATGCACCAGCCCCTTCGTTGTCGCTAATCAGTATCGCGCCTTCAATTCCGAGAAGGACTCAGGACTTCATTTTGGCCGGTCACCTCAACGAAAGTTAAACTCACTCGGACTTTAAGTTGTCTACGTAATAAGCAACCAATACGAGTTCTCAAGTCCTATCAGAAGTTCGCCACGCAGCGAACCTGGACGCGATCAGGCCAACCATACCCAACAGAACAGAAAAAGTAAGAACCGGAAAAACTACTCTATTGAATTGAAGCTCAGGTATTCCAGCGAATATAAATATTGGAATCCAGAACATCCCCGTGCTTGCAACGATAAGTCGCAAACTAGACGGCCTCACCACACTTCCAGGCACTTTGCACCGTAGCATATGGAAACAGGTGAGAGTCCAAGCAGCGATCGCAAAAGCAGCAACCACTGATAGCAGGGCTCCAATTTTCGATGTCATCGCGATAAACGCGAGGGCTGCGGCCCCAAGGTTTAGTGCCCAAAAAACCTTTCGGTTGCTCCATGTCATTCGCACGGATCTGCTCCTGTGAACGCTCCCGTAATCGTGCTGGTTGTGGTGCCAACAACCACCTGTCCGATTTTGTTGATGGCGCCTATATTACTGATGGCAGTCTGAAATGTGTCAGCAACCGCTGCAGAGAAGGATCGTCCGTCTCCACTAATGGCCTTCATGAGGTTCCCTCCAAGCGAAATCGCACCGCCTACCCCGTAAACCTCGGCCCCCAACCCGGCTAAACCCAGGCCAGGCGCGGCACCTGCTCCTCCAGCCACCGATCCAACTCCCGCACCGACCAAACCAGCAACGACGATGGACTGCCCAGCAAATTGGGTGGCTTTCCCATAACCATCCACTCTCGCCCCAAGCTTGTAAAGCGGCTTGCTGCAATATGCAGGCGGAATTGAAGGACCTTGCCACGTCAGCGGTTCAGGCCGCGCATAGGGTTCGAAAACCGATGGATCATAGGGAAGCGTTGGCGCTTCACGCCTGGCTAGGTCGTCCAGCCGCATCGCGTTTATGAGGCCTGAACCACCCCCGCTACCGGTAATCAGGATGCTGCAGTATCCGTCGATAAAGGTGAAACCCTCATCACAGCTTCCGGCTCCCGGGACTGCATCCTTCAGCCCTGTCGGATCCACCAGGTTCACCGGATCGCCGCCGACATAGGCTTGCATGTTCATGCCGGCACCATAGCCGATCGGGTCCGGCTGCATGAATCGCCCGAGTGTCGGGTGGTACATACGCGCCTTGTAGTCGTAGAGCCCCAACTCTCCGATCCACTTCTGCCCTGTGTAGTGGAAGCGACCCACGTTCGTGGAGACCGGCTTCCCGTACTCGTCATAGGTGTTGACGTTGGTGACGCTGCCCGAGTTGTTGCTCACCCCCACGATGCTGCCGCGCTCATCCGCATGGAGGAAGCGGCGGTCGGTTGTGCCGGAGCCTTCGTACCAGACCAGCGGCTCGTCGGTGCCGGGGCCGTGGATGAAGCGGCGTTGCAGGGTGTTGCCCGCGTTGTATTCGGCAATCAGGTCCACACCGTCATAGGCAAACCTCGTCGTGGTCGCGCCGCTCACCTGGTACAGCCGGCGCGCAGGGTCGTAGCTCAACGAAACGCCGCCCGATGCACTGGTCAGCAGGTTCTCCGAGCTGTACCCGAACGTCTTCCCCAGCCCGTCCGCCGTCATGTTGCCGCGCGCATCGTGGCTGGTGCTCCCTCCGCCGTGGACACTGATCTGATTCAGACCGTTGGCGGTGGAGCCGGTTGTGCCGGAGCCGTGGCCCGCCCAGGCGAACAGGTCGTTGGAGCGGGTGGTGCCGACGATCTGGCTTGCCGGATTGTAGCTAAAGCCGAGTGTCCGGTCGTGGGTCGTGCCGGCGGGATTGTCGATGATCTGCGACAGGCGCGAAACCGCGTCGAAGCTGTAGCTGGTCGCCGTACCGTTGCCGCGGGTGATCGAGATGCGACGGCCGAGATCGTCATAGGCGAAGCTCGCC
>DASVUV010000030.1:0-4770 GCA_036386875.1 Allosphingosinicella sp. | reverse complement strand
CTGTTCGACAAAACGGCCAAGCAGCTCAGGCCGATGATGCTCGACCGCCCTCAGCTCGACGGCGTGACTCTCGCACCGATGAAGGCCGTCACCTATACCGCCTCGGACGGGACGAAGGTGCCCGCCTATCTCACCCTTCCGACAGGCGGTGCCGGCAAGAACCTGCCGGCGATCGTCATGCCGCATGGCGGCCCGAGCTCGAGGGACGAATGGGGCTTCGACTGGCTCGTGCAATTCTACGCCAGCCGGGGCTTTGCCGTCCTCCAGCCCAATTATCGCGGGTCGGCCGGCTATGGGGACCAATGGTATCAAAGGAACGGCTTTCAATCCTGGCGAACCGCCATCGGCGACGTCAACGATGCGGGCCGGTGGCTGACGGCGCAGGGCATTGCCGATCCGGCCAGGCTGGCGATCGTGGGCTGGTCCTATGGGGGCTATGCGGCGCTCCAGTCCGGGGTGCTCGATCCCGGCCTGTTCAAGGCCGTCGTGGCGATCGCTCCGGTGGCCGATCTGGGCCAGCTGGTCGAGGAGTCGAAAGGGTGGTCGAACCACCGGCTGGAACGCAGCTTCATCGGTTCCGGACCGCACCTTCGCGAAGGCTCGCCCGCTCAGAATGCGGACAAGATCAAGGCGCCGGTGCTGCTTTTCCACGGCGACAAGGATCGCAATGTCGATGTCCGGCACGCCCGGCTGATGCACGACAGGCTCAAGAGTGCAGGCGGGCGGAGCGAGCTGGTCGTGTTCGAGGGCCTCGACCACCAGCTCGGGGACAGCGACGCCCGCACCCAGATGCTGCGCCGAAGCGACGCCTTCCTAAGGACCGCGCTCAAGATCCCATGAAAAAGGGCGGCCCCGGTGGGGGTCGCCCTTGTCTAAATCCTCCCCGCGATTTCGCGGGGAGGGGGACCGCACGAAGTGCGGTGGAGGGGCTCTTCGGAGTCGGGAAGGGCCGCTCCACCACCCTTCTGGTGGTCCCCCTCCCCGGCAAAAGCCGGGGAGGATTATTTTACCTCGAGTAGAACTCGACGACCAGGTTCGGCTCCATCCGGACCGGATAGGGGACCTCGTCCAGGGTCGGAACCCGGGTGAAGGTCGCCTTGGCGGTTCCGTCGGGGGCGACATATTCGGGGATGTCGCGCTCCGCGAGGCCCTGCGCCTCCATCACCAGCGCCATCTCCTGCGCCTTGGAGCCGAGGGTGATCTCGTCGCCGACATTCACCCGCCGCGAGGCGATGTTGCACTTCACCCCGTTGACCCGGATGTGGCCGTGGCTGACCAACTGGCGCGCGGCCCAGATCGTGGGCGCGAACTTGGCGCGATAGACCACCATGTCGAGACGGCGCTCCAGGAGGCCGATCAGATTCTGGCCGGTGTCGCCCTTCATCCGGGCGGCCTCGGTGTAGGTGCGCTTGAACTGCTTCTCGGTGACGTCGCCGTAATAGCCCTTCAGCTTCTGCTTGGCGCGGAGCTGGATTCCGAAATCGGACATCTTGCCCTTGCGGCGCTGGCCGTGCTGCCCGGGGCCGTATTCGCGCTTGTTGACGGGGCTCTTCGGGCGGCCGAAGACGTTTTCGCCCATCCGCCGGTCGAGTTTGTACTTGGCGCTGCTGCGCTTGCTCATATCGTGTCCAATTCGCTTGGTTTTCAGACTTTCCGGAACCGCACCGCCCAGGACAAAGCTAGACGCGGCCACCGCTTCACCGGAGTGCGGGGCCAATTGCGAAGGGCGCCACATGGCGGCTGGCGGGCAAGAAGTCAATCTCGACAGCGTCTCTCCCGCCGCTAAAGAGGCTGCCATGACCAGCGAGAGGGTAGACGCGGCCGAGTGCCGGACGATGGCCGAGGTGCGGCAGGGCGTCGATGCGCTGGACGCCGAGATCGTCGCGCTGGTCGGCGAACGCTTCCGCTACATGGACGCCGCCGCCCGGATTAAGCCGGAGCGCGAAGCCGTTCGGGACGAGGCGCGCAAGGCGCAGGTGCTTGCCAACGTCGCCGGCCACGCGGCGCAGGCGGGGGTGCCCGCCGAAGTCGCGGCCGATCTCTACGAACGTCTGGTGGAAGCCTCGATCGCCTACGAATTCGACAGGTTCGACGAACGCCCGCGCTGACGCGGGTGGGTGATGGCGCGGATCATGCCGCGAAGCGCCTGGATTTCCCGCGTCGACCAGCCCGGCTTGGTCAGGATCGTGCGGATGTTATGCAGCGTGGTCTGCGTCCGGTCCGCCGGAAAGAAATAGCCGACCTCGTCCAGCGCTTCATTCACCTGCCCAATCAGCCCTTCGAGGTGCTGGTGCGCCGCCCGCGGTTCCGGCCCGTCTCCCTCGGTGGGCATCACGACATTGCCCTGCTTCGACCATTCATAGGCGACCAGGATCACCGCCTGGGCAAGGTTCAGCGAGCGGAACTCCGGGTTGATCGGCACCGTCAGGATCTTCTCGGCAATGGCGACTTCATCCGTCTCCAGCCCCGACCTTTCGGCGCCGAACAGGATCGCGCAAGGCTCCGGCAGGGCTCTGATCTCGCGCGCCGCCTCCTCCGGAGTGACCACCGGCACCACCAGCCCCCGCTTGCGTACCGTGGTGGCGTAGACGTGCGCACAATCCGCCACCGCCTCCGCAACGCTGTCGAATATCCGCGCCTGCTGAAGCACGATATCCGCCCCCGAAGCGGCCGGCCCCGCCGCAGGGTTGGGCCACCCGTCGCGCGGCGAAACCAGGCGCAGATCGGTAAGCCCGAAGTTCAGCATGGCGCGAGCGGCCTTACCGATATTCTCGCCGAGCTGCGGGCGGACGAGGACGATTGCGGGGGGGCGTAGGGTTGCCTCGGCTTCGCTCGGCTGGGTGTCTCGACTACGCTCGACACGAACGGAATGCGGGGAATCCATCTCCTCATCCGTTCGCCCCGAGCGAAGTCGAGGGACCCTGTCGAGCGAAGCCGAGACCAGTCCTCCTCGCCCGCTCACAGGGATCGCCTCCTCCTTCGCCCGCGTCCAATTGCCGACCATCAGGCCCTCCTCAGGATGAGCCGCACTGGTGCGTATTTCGCCAGCAACAAAAACCGGCTCATCCTGAGGAGCCGGTGAGCCTGTCGAACTGGCGTCTCGAAGGACCCTACGGCTCGCCAATCGTTGCACCGCAGCCCAATCTCCCCGAATCAGAGCCTCCTTCTTAGCGCGCGTCCACCCCTTGATCTGCCGCTCGGCAGCGAACGCGGAGTCGCGATCGGGGAACCGGTCGGACCAGACCAGTTCTACCGGGCGCAGGTTCTGCGTATAACCCGGGTAGGAACCAGCCTGGTGCTGCGCGACCCGCGCGTCGAGATCGTCCGTATGCCCGGCGTAATAGCTGCCGTCCGAACACCGGAGGATGTAGGTGTAGAAATCCACGGCTGTGGTCCTTCGAGACGGGCCTTCGACAAGCTCAGTCCCTCCTCAGGATGAGCGGAGAGAGGGGTTTAGCGGGTGGGTGAATCAAGAACCACCCCATGCCGCTCATCCTGAGGAGCCGGTGAGCCTGTCGAACCGACGTCTCGAAGGACGCACAGCATGAACCCACGGCCTACCCCCCACCACCCTCACCCACACTCCCCGCAAACTCCTCGAAATCCCGAGCCTCCCGGAAGTCCTTATACACGCTGGCAAACCGAATATACGCCACCGGATCCAGCGCCTTCAGGCCGTCCATCACCATCCCGCCGATCCTGGCGCTGTCGATCTCGCTCTCGCCGCTGGTTTCCACCTGCCGCTGGATGGAAGACACCAGCCGGTCGATCCGCTCCTGTGGCACCGCCCGCTTACGGCAGGCGATCGCGACGGAGCGCTCGATCTTGCTGCGGTCGAAGGGCTCCCGCCGGCTGCCCGATTTCACCACGGTAAGTTCGCGCAGCTGGATGCGCTCGAACGTGGTGAAGCGCGCGCCGCAATCCTCGCACTGGCGGCGGCGGCGAATGGAGGAGCCGTCCTCGGAAGGGCGGCTGTCCTTCACCTGGCTGTTCTCATGGGCGCAAAAGGGGCATCTCATTTGGCAGGCGGCCTACTTTTATCGCTCATCCTGAGGAGCCGGTGAGCTTGTCGAACCGGCGTCTCGAAGGACGCACAGCATAGCCGCACAGGATCCTTCGAGACGAGCCTTCGCCAAGCTCAGTCCCTCCTCAGGATGAGCGATGGAGTCACAAGTCTTGGTAAATCGGAAACCGCGCGCACAGCGCGCGGACGCGGGTACGCACCGCCTGCTCGACCGCCTGGTTGCCCTCGTGGCCATTGTCCCGCAGCCCTTCCAGCACGTCGGCGATCATGTCGGCGATGTCCCTGAACTCAGCCACGCCGAACCCACGCGTCGTGCCCGCCGGAGAGCCCACCCGGATGCCGCTGGTCTTAATGGGCGGCAGCGGGTCGAACGGGATGCCGTTCTTGTTGCAGGTGATGGCGGCGCGCTCGAGCGCCTCGTCAGCGTCGCGACCGGTGACGCCCAAGGGCCGCAGATCGACCAGCGCCAGGTGCGTGTCGGTTCCGCCGGCGACTAGGTCCGCGCCGCGCTCCTTCAGCCGTCCCGCAAGCGCCTGCGCATTTTCAATAACGGCGCGGGCGTAGGTCTTGAACTCAGGCTGCAGCGCCTCGCCGAAGGCCACGGCCTTAGCGGCGATGACATGCATCAACGGACCGCCCTGAAGACCCGGGAAAACTGCCGAGTTGATCTTCTTGGCGATACCCTCGTCGTCCGTCAGCACCATGCCGCCGCGAGGGCCGCGCAAGGTTTTGTGCGTGGTGGTGGT
>DASVUV010000029.1:0-6152 GCA_036386875.1 Allosphingosinicella sp. | reverse complement strand
ACGTTTGGCAGAGTGCTTGAGGGGGCGGCGATGCCGGCGCTCGGCGAGCTGCTGGCCGGGCTGGGGGAGGAGGCGGAGGTTGCTCTGCTGGCGCAGGGTGTTGACCCTGAGGCTGTCGTGGCATCGCGCAGAGCGGCGCTGCGCTACGAGGGCAGCGACAGCGCGCTCGAAGTGCCCGTCACCTTCCCCGCGCAGATGCGGCAGGAATTCGAAGCCCTGCACAAGGCAAGGTTCGGCTTCGAGGCCCCGGAGACGGCAGTGGTGATCGAAACCGCTGTAGTGGAAGCGCTGGGAAGATCCTCCCCCGGTTTTCCGGGGGAGGGGGACCAGCCGAAGGCTGGTGGAGGGGCCGAGCGAAGCGAGGAAGAACGGCTCCGGCTTCGCCTGCGCCGCCCCTCCACCGCACTCCGTGCGGTCCCCCTCCCCCGGAAATCCGGGGGAGGATTTCAGTCCGAATGAACCTTACCCCGGCCCGCCTTCACCGAACTCCGCTGCTTCTTCGCATCCACCCGCCGCGCCTTGGCCGCGCGGCTGACCTTGGTCTTGATCCGTTTCGCCTGGCGGACATGGGCACGGGTGATCAGTTCCGCCAGTCTCTCCCGCGCTTCCTGGCGGTTGGCGTCCTGGCTCCTGTGGGTACGCGCGGTGATCACGATTTCGCCGCCGTCGGTCATCTTGCTCCCGGCAAGCTCCCTCAATTGCCGGAACGCCCAGGGCGCGAGGCCGAGCTTGAACACGTCGCAGCGCAATTGCACCGCCGTCGCCACCTTGTTGACGTTCTGCCCGCCGGGGCCCGACGAGGCGATAAAGCTTTCGCTCAGCGCCTCTTCCGGCACCTTGTAGCCTTCAATAATCCCCATCTTCGAAGCCCACCTGAACGAACGTCGGCGGCACCGGCGCAAGCGCCACGATCGGCTCCTTGCCCTCCCGCTCCAGCCGCAGCGCGCGCGCATGAAGCAGCATCGGCCCGCGCCGGGCGCCGTATACCGGGTCCCCCGCAATCGCGATGCCGAGCCCTTCCTTGGCATGGACCCGAAGCTGGTGAGTCCGCCCCGTCTCGGGCGTCATCAGCAGCATCGCGCGGCCTTCCTGCTGAGCCACTACCCGCCAATGGGTCACCGCCCGCTTGCCGCGCTCCGCGTCGGGCACCATCCGCCAGCCTTCCTCGCGGCTGGAAATCTTGTGCAGCGGAATGTCAATCGTCCCGCTCTCCGCCTCCGGCACGCTGTCGAGCACCGCCAGGTAGGTCTTCGAAACCCGCCCCTCCTCGAACGCCAGGGCAAAGCGCTTGTGCGCCTTGGGATGCCGGGCCAACAGCAGGCACCCGGACGTATCCCGGTCCAGCCGGTGGACAATGCTCGGCGGTCTTTGGAACCCGAACCGCATCTGCCCCAGATAATGCTCCAGGCTTTCGCGGGTTTTGGGTCCTGGATGCACGGCGAGGCCAGCCGGCTTGTCGATCACCAGCGCTTCGGAATCTTCGAACAGAATACGGTTGTCCCACATTCGCCACGCCCTCGCACACCTGTGGCGGCGGCGCAACGATCGGGCAAACGCATTGGTAATCCTCGTTTAATCCGAAATTAACCTTTTGCGTTCACTTCTAGGCCATGGTTAATGACAAGCACCAACCGGGTGACGCGGCAGGAGCCGGGATCCGGATGAGCAAGAAGGGCGTGCCAATATGCGAGTGCTGCTGATCGAAGACGAGCCGACGACTGCAAAGAGCATCGAGCTGATGCTTGGGGCGGAAGGCTTCAACGTCTACACGACCGACCTGGGCGAAGAGGGCTTGGACCTCGGCAAGCTCTACGATTACGACATCATCTGCCTCGATCTGAACCTACCCGACATGCACGGCTACGACGTGCTCAAGAAGCTTCGCCTGGCGAAGGTCGGCACTCCGGTGCTGATCCTGTCCGGCATCAGCGAAATGGACTCAAAGGTCCGTGCGCTCGGCTTCGGTGCCGACGATTACGTCACCAAGCCCTTCCACCGCGACGAGCTCGTCGCCCGAATCCACGCCGTGGTGCGCCGCTCAAAGGGCCACAGCCAGAGCGTGATCCGCACCGGCAAGCTGGCCGTGAACCTCGATGCCAAGACAGTCGAAGTCGACGGCGCCCGGGTCCACCTCACCGGCAAGGAATATGCGATGCTGGAGCTGCTCTCGCTACGCAAGGGCACCACGCTCACCAAGGAAATGTTCCTCAACCACCTTTACGGCGGCATGGACGAGCCCGAATTGAAGATCATCGACGTCTTCATCTGCAAGCTTCGCAAGAAGCTCAGCCTGGCCTGCTCCGGCGACAACTACATCGAGACGGTCTGGGGCCGCGGCTACGTGCTTCGCGATCCCGAAGAGATCGAAGAAGCCAAGGTCGCCTAAGCCCTTCCCCAAGTGGGGGCACCTCTTCCCCCGAGCGGGGGTAAGGAACCGGCGTCCGCGCGAGCGGGCGCCGGTTTTCTTTTGCCTGAAAGGCCTGCCCGAAGGCTTATTGCGCGTTGACCGCCGCGCCGTTGGTTGCCGCGTTGTCGCCGCCGCCGACCAGCACGTCGCCCATCGCGGCCGGCGCATCGCCATTGCCGATCGGCGCTTCGGTGGTGGTCAGGCTGTCCGCCGAAGCATCGACCACCGAATTTTCATCGAGCATCTCGGCCGCATTGTTGAGCTCGGCATTCTCTTCGGCGGTCGGCGCGTTCGAATCGCCGCCGCCGCACGCCGCAAGCGCCAATGCCCCCGCCGCGGCAAGCGCCGCACCCTTGATCCCGCGCATCGTCTATCTCCTCGAAAAGCCTGGTTCGTTCGGGCGCAGCTTGCCGCATCCCCGCGCAAAGAAAAAGGGCCGCGCACCCGAAGATGCGCGGCCCTCGCTTTTCCGGCCGAAACCGGGAAAGGCTTACTGAGCGGCGTTGGTCGTCGCGTTCGAGAGATCGGCGGCGCCGTTCTCGATCGAGTTGCCGACGGAGCTGGCGACGTTGCTGGCGCCGTCAACGGCGTTGTCGAGCGCGCCATTGGTGACTTCAACGGCGTCGTTGGACGACGCGTTGAAATCGGCTTCCGTCTCGGTGCCGGTGGTGTTGACGTCGGCGGTGTTGTTGCCCGCTGCGTTGTTCGAACCGCAAGCGGCGAGACCGAGCGAGGCAACGGCGGCGAGGGTGAGAGCGATCTTCTTCATAATGATATCCTCCAAGGGGAGTGGTGTGGTTCCGC
Organism: Allosphingosinicella sp.; assembly: GCA_036386875.1. Lineage (GTDB taxonomy): Bacteria > Pseudomonadota > Alphaproteobacteria > Sphingomonadales > Sphingomonadaceae > Allosphingosinicella. The sequence goes on along the minus strand of DASVUV010000029.1, from coordinate 2,941 downwards.
TGGGCGAGGTGCCTTGGGACCCCTCCCGCGGCTCACCAGCGAGGACGGATGTATGGGAGGTGCCGCAACATGTCTACTCTTTTAGTAAACAATTGCGGCGAACCGTTTTTTTCAACGCGGAGGGCCGCCGCCGCTCCGCCAGGGCGCCCATTCTCCTTGACCAGCATATAAAGATATCTTTATATCCTTATCTATGCCGTCCGCCTGCGACATTTTCCGTTCCCTCGCCGATTCGACGCGGCTGCGCATCCTTGCGCTGCTTCGGGCGATGGAGCTTTCGGTCGGCGAGCTCGCGCAGGTCCTCGGCCAAAGCCAGCCGCGCGTGTCGCGCCACGTCAAGATCCTGATCGATGCCGGCCTCGCCGAACGCCGCAAGGAAGGAAGCTGGGTGTTCCTGAGCCTTGGCGAGAAAGCACGGGTCGGGCCGCTCTTCTCCGCGCTGGACGCCTGGGCGGAGATCGACGGCGACGATCCCTGGCAGCTCGCCGACGCCGCGCGCCTTGCCGCCGTCCGAGCCGACCGCGCTGCGGCCGCCGAGCGCTACTTCGCCGCCCATGCCGCCGAGTGGGACGAGATCCGCTCGCTCCACATCCCCGAGACCGATGTTGAAGCGGCGATCGCCCGCGCGCTTGCCGATCGCCCGACCGGCCGCCTCGTCGATATCGGCACCGGCACCGGCCGGATGATCGCCCTGTTCGGCGACAAGGCCGACCATGCGCTCGGCGTCGACCGTTCCCCCGAAATGCTTCGCCTCGCCCGCGTCAAGCTCGCCGAGGCCGGCCTTGCCCGCGCCGAATTGCGCCAGGGCGACATGTATTCGCTCCCCCTGCCGGCCGCCAGCGCCGACACGGTAATCATCCACCAGGTCCTCCATTACGCCCAGCAGCCCGCCGCCGCCGTCGCCGAAGCCGCGCGCCTGCTCACCCCCGGCGGCCGCCTGCTGATCGCCGACTTCGCACCGCACGAGCGCGAGGAACTGCGCAGCCGCGACGCCCACGCGCGCCTTGGCTTCGCCGACGATGTTATGCTGAAATATCTCGAGGGCGCCGGCCTCGACGGCCGCGTCGTCGAACATCTCGAAGGCGGCGAACTCACCGTCACCATCTGGGCCGGAGAACGGCCGCACGCCAAATTGCCCCAGGGCAGAATGCCCGAATCCCAATTGAAGGTCGTCGCATGAGCACGCTCGCCCCCGGCATCGCCTCCTGGCGCAAGCCCTTGTTCGAAGACGTCGCAGGCGACATCGAAGTCTCCTTCGAATTCTTCCCGCCGAAGAACGAGAAGATGGAAGCGACCTTGTGGGAGAGCGTGAAGACGCTCGAGCCGCTCGCCCCGCGCTTCGTTTCCGTCACCTACGGCGCCGGCGGCTCGACCCGCGAGCGGACCCACGCCACCGTTGAGCGGATCGCCCGTGAGACCAGCCTGACCGCCGCCGCGCACCTGACCTGCGTCGAAGCCAGCCGCGAGGAAATCGACGAGGTCGCCCGCGAGTACTGGGCCGCCGGAGTCCGCCACATCGTCGCCCTGCGCGGCGATCCGCCGATGCTCGGCACGCCCTTCGTGCCCCACCCGCAAGGCTATGCCAGCGCCGCCGATCTGGTAGCCGGCCTTAAGAAGGTCGCGCCGTTCGAGATCTCGGTGGCGGCGTACCCGGAAGTGCACCCCGAAGCGCTCGGCGCCCAGCCGGACCTCGACAATCTGAAGCGCAAGATCGACGCCGGCGCCGACCGCGCGATCAGCCAGTTCTTCTTCTCGCCCGAAAGCTTCTTCCGCTTCCGCGACGCCGCCGCGGCGAACGGCATCGACGCCGAGATCGTGCCCGGCATCCTCCCTGTCTCCAACGTCGCCCAGACCCGCAAGTTCGCGGCCTCCTGCGGCGCCGCGATCCCCCGCTGGATGGACGAATTGTTCGAGGGCCTCGACAACCTCCCCGCCGCCCGCCAACTCGTCGCCGCCACGGTGGCGGCCGAACTGTGCGGCCAGCTCTACGCCGGGGGCGTGCGCCACTTCCACTTCTACACGCTGAACCGCGCCGAGCTGGCTTATGCCATCTGCCACCTCCTCGGCCTTCGCCCCCAAACCACGCATCAGGAGCAGGCCGCATGACCGACGCCCGCGCACGCCTCCAGGCCGCCGCCGCGACCCGAATCCTCGTCACCGATGGCGCCTTCGGAACCGAGATCCAGAACCGCAAGCTGGTCGAGGCCGACTATCGCGGCGCCTACGATCTGCCCAAGGACCAGAAGGGCAATAACGACATCCTGGCGCTGACCCGACCAGACGTGGTCGACGCCATCACCCGCGCCTATCTCGACGCCGGCTCGGACATCGTGTCCACCAACACGTTCAGCGCCAACACGATCAGCCAGGCCGATTACGGCGCCGAGCATCTCGTTGCCGACATCAACCTCGCCTCGGCCCGCCTCGCCCGCGCCGCCGCCGACGAATACCAGGCGCGCGACGGCCGCCCGCGTTTCGTCGCCGGTGCGATCGGCCCGACCAACAAGACGCTGTCGCTGTCGCCCAAGGTCAACGATCCCGGTTACCGCGAGATCGATTTCGATGGCTTGAAGAACGTCTACCTCCAGCAATGCGAAGCTTTGATCGAGGGCGGCGCCGACTTCATCTTGATCGAGACGATCTTCGACACGCTGAACGCCAAGGCGGCCATCGCGGCCGCCCGCGAGGTGGCCCCGGATCTGCCGCTGTGGATCTCGGTGACGATCGTCGACCTGTCCGGCCGTACCCTGTCCGGGCAGACCGTCGAGGCGTTCTGGCGCTCGATCGAGCGCGCCGAGCCGCTGGTCGTGGGCGTGAACTGCTCGCTCGGCGCGGCCGAGATGCGCCCGCACGTCGAGGAGCTCGCCAAGATCGCCAACACGTACGTCGCCTGCCACCCCAACGCGGGCCTGCCCAACGCGTTCGGCGGCTACGACCAGAC
>DASVUV010000028.1:0-44150 GCA_036386875.1 Allosphingosinicella sp. | reverse complement strand
ACATCTTCACGTTCACGCTCATGCCGGTCGTGAACATGTGGTGCGCCCAGACCACGAATCCGATCACGCCGATCGCGACCATGGCATAGGCCATGCCGAGATAGCCGAAGACCGGCTTACGGCTGAAGGTCGCGATCACCTGGCTGACGATGCCGAAGCCCGGCAAGATCATGATGTAGACTTCGGGATGGCCGAAGAACCAGAACAGATGCTGGTACAGCACCGGATCGCCGCCGCCGGCCGCGTCGTAAAAGGCTGTGCCGAAGTTACGGTCGGTCAGCAGCATCGTGATCGCCGCGGCGAGCACCGGCAGCGCGAGCAGCAGCAGGAAGGCGGTAACCAGCACCGACCACACGAACAGCGGCATCTTGTGCAGGGTCATGCCCGGCGCGCGCATGTTGAAGATGGTGGTGATGAAGTTGATCGCGCCGAGGATCGACGAAGCGCCGGCAAGGTGGAGCGAGAAGATCGCCATGTCGACCGCAGGCCCCGACGAGCCCGAGGTCGAAAGCGGCGCATAGGCCGTCCAGCCGATGCCCGCGCCGTCGCCGGTGCCCCCGGGCACGAAGGCCGAGCCGAGCAGAAGGATGAAGGCCGGCACGATCAGCCAGAAGCTGATGTTGTTCATGCGCGGGAAGGCCATGTCGGGCGCGCCGATCATGATCGGAACGAACCAGTTGCCGAAGCCCCCGATCATCGCGGGCATGACCATGAAGAACACCATGATCAGGCCGTGGGCGGTGATCAGCACGTTCCACATATGGTTGGCGGCATCCATGTCGCCGCCGGCCAGGCCGGGGAGGATGTCCATGCCCGGCGAGGCGAGCTCGGCGCGCATGACCGCCGAAATCGTGCCGCCGATGACCCCCGCGATGATCGCGAAGATCAGGTAAAGCGTGCCGATGTCCTTGTGGTTCGTCGACATGAACCAGCGCGCGAAGAAGCCGGGCTTGTGGTCCGCGTCGTGATGCGCGGCGCCATGCTCTCCATGCGCGTGGAAATGCTGTGCGTTGGCGGTGGTGTCGGTCATCTTAATTGCTTCCGCGTCTGGATTCGGCTGCGCCCTGGGTGGAAACCGCCGGCTTGGCCGTTCCAGGCGTGATGTTGGTCGGGGTGGGCGTCGTCTCGGTGGCGCCCGAAGCGCCGCCGGTCGGGGTCGGGCCCGTGCCGGGAGCGACGGCCTGCGCGGCGCCCGGATTGGTGATCGGCGAAGTCGCCGTCTCGTCGCCCGACGTGCGCTGCGGCGAACCCGGCATGGTGCCGCCCTTTGAAGCGACCCAGGCGGCGAACTGCGCGGCGGGAACGACCTCCACGGCGATCGGCATGTAGGCGTGGCGGGCGCCGCACAGCTCGAAGCACTGGCCGTAGTAAACGCCCGGACGATCGGTCTTGAACCAGGTCTCGTTGAGGCGGCCCGGAACGGCGTCCATCTTCACCCAGAAAGCCGGAATGCCCCAGCTGTGGAGCACGTCGGCCGACGTGACGATCACCTTCACGGTCGCGCCAACCGGCACCACCACCCGCTCGTCCACCGCAAGCATGCGCGGCTCGCCGCGGCGCTGGGCCTCGTCCTTGGACAGCATGTTGGAGACGATCTCGAAATCGCCATGGTCGGGGTAGGAATAGGTCCAATACCATTGGTTGCCGGTCACCTTCACGGTGAGATCGGCCTTGGGCGGCGAATATTGGTGGGCGAGCAGCCGGATCGACGGCACCGCGATTGCAACCAGAATGAGCACCGGAACAAGCGTCCAGAGGACCTCGAGGACGGTGTTGTGGGTGGTACGCGACGGCGTCGGGTTGGCGCTGCGGCGGAAGCGGACAATCACGTACAACATGAGCAGCAGCACGAACACCGAGATGATGGTGATCAGCGGCATCAGGATGACGTTGTGGAACCAGGCGGCTTCCTGCCCGATCGGGGTCACCTGCGGCTGGAAGCCCCAATTCTGGGTCGGCTGGCCTACTGTGGCGTTAGGCGCGGTTCGGGCAAGCGAGCTGCTCAGAACGGACGCGCTGGACGGCGCTTTTTCACCCGTGGCGGCCGCCGAAACTTCGCCGGGCTGCGCCGGCGACGCCTGGCTCGAAGCGCTGATCGCGTCGCGCGGCGCCTGACTGCCCGGGTTCGCCGGCGCGGCGACAACCGGCTGCGGCGCGGCGGGCTTGGCCGAAGTGGCTTCCGGCACCGCCGCTTGCGCAAAGGCGGCCGGCGCCATGCCGAGGGCCGCGGCGGCGGCGAAAAGCGTGAGGAAAATCTTCATTTAAACCCCTGTGTGCCTCCGGGCGGAGCGGGACGGATTCGTTGAGCCGAGCGGTCGAATTTCGGCGCCTTATAGGCAGGAGGTCTTCGCGCCTCAAGGCTCTTGGCGAGGCATCGAAAAGCTGGCCGCCACCCTATGACTCCCCTCCCTGCTTAGGGAGGGGCCGGGGGTGGGTAAGCGCTGAGCGGGCTCGATGCCCGCGAAGTGCTACACTGGCGCCGAAAGGCCGCTCCGCCCCCGTCGAGGGGGCTGCGCGGCGACCCACCCCCGCCCCTCCCTTGCAGGGAGGGGAGTTCACAGCGGCACCCAAGCCCACCGACCAACTCCCCTCCCTTGGCAGGGAGGGGAGTCCACGCCGCCCCTCCCTTGCGGCGGGCACCCGCCCCCCGTATTCACCGCCGACGCCGCAAAGGGAGCGCGCCCCGAATGACGCCCAACGAGATCCTTTACGAATTCCGCGCCGCCGACGCGCTGCTCGAGGGGCATTTCGTGCTGTCCTCCGGCCTGCACAGCTCCCGCTACCTGCAATGCGCGCGGGTGCTGATGGACCCGTCCCGGGCCGCGCGGCTCGCCTCCGCCCTCGCGCGCAGCCTGCCGCTGGACATCAAGTCGCAGATCTCGATGGTCGTCTCGCCGGCGATGGGCGGGATCATCATCGGGCACGAAATGGGCCGCTCGCTGGGCCTGGAGGCGATCTTCCTGGAGCGTCCCACCGGCACGTTCGAACTTCGCCGCGGCTTCCGCCTCGCACCCGGCCAGAAGGTGCTGCTGGTCGAGGACGTGATCACCACGGGCCTCAGTTCCCGCGAGGCGATGAAGGCGGTGGACGCCGCCGGCGGCCAGGTGATCGCAGCCGCCGCCCTCGTCGACCGCTCCAACGGCCTCGCCGATCTCGGCGTGCCCTTCTTTCCGCTGATCAGCATCGACGTGCCGACCTACGAGCCCGCCGCGGTTCCGCCCGAACTCGCCGCCGTCCCGGTCGAAAAGCCCGGCAGCAGGAAAGCGGCTTGAGCCGCCTCCTCCGCCTCGGGGTCAATATCGACCATGTCGCCACCATCCGCAACGCGCGCGGCGGCGACCATCCGGATCCGGTCCGCGCCGCCTTTGCCGCGGCGCAAGCGGGCGCCGACGGAATCACCGCCCACCTGCGCGAAGACCGGCGCCACATCCGCGACGAGGACATCGCCGCTTTGATGGAGCATCTCGAAGTGCCGCTGAACCTGGAAATGGCGGCCACCGGCGAAATGCTCGCCATCGCGCTCAGGCACCGTCCCCACGCCGTCTGCATCGTCCCCGAAAAGCGCGAGGAACGCACCACCGAAGGCGGCCTCGATGCCGCCGGCCAGGACAACCACCTCGCCCCCCTCGTCGCGCGCCTGTCCGACGCCGGCATCCGCGTCAGCCTGTTCATTGAGCCCGACCCCCGCCAGATCGACGCCGCCATCCGCCTCCGCGCGCCCGTGGTCGAATTCCACACCGGCCTGTACGCCCACCTGGACGGCGAGGCGCGCGCGGCCGAACTGCGCCGGATCGCCGACGCCGCCGCGCTTGCCGTCAAGAACGGCATCGAGCCCCACGCCGGCCACGGTTTGACCTACGACAATGTCGTGCCGGTCGCGGCGATCCCCCAGATCAAGGAGCTCAACATAGGGCATTTCCTGGTGGGAGAAGCGATCTTCGAAGGGCTGGGGGAGAGTATCCGGAGAATGCGCGGGCTGATGGACGAGGCGCGGTGAGGGGCTGGCACTCTCAATCCTCCCCCGGATTCCCGGGGGAGGGGGACCATGCGAAGCATGGTGGAGGGGCCGGCGCCACCGGCGCCGGTTTCACCGTCGCCGGCCCCTCCACCAGCCTGCGGCTGGTCCCCCTCCCCTGCAAATGCAGGGGAGGATTTAGATGACCATCATCGGCATCGGCTCGGACCTCTGCAACATCGAGCGGATTCAAAACTCCCTCACCCGCTTCGGGGAGCGCTTCACCAACCGCGTGTTCACCGAAACCGAGCGGCGCAAGGCGGAAACCCGCCCCTTCACCCGCGCCGGCACCTACGCCAAGCGCTTCGCCGCCAAGGAGGCATTCTCCAAGGCGGTCGGCACCGGCTTCAAGCGCGGCGTGTTCATGAAGGATATCGGCGTGGTCAACGCGCCCTCGGGCGCGCCGACCCTGGAGCTGACCGGCGGCGCCAAGGCGAGGCTTGACGCCTTGATCCCGGCGGGCCACTTCCCGGTGATCCATCTTACCATGACGGACGATCATCCCTTCGCCCAGGCGTTCGTGATCATCACCGCCATTCCCGCCAGGAGCGACGGGTGACCAGCCCAGACACGACCATGACCGACGAGACGCCCCCCGCCGCCCCGATCGCCGACGACGCAACCGCCGCCGCGCCCGAGAAAAAGGGCACCGACTGGTGGGCCGAATCCAAGGCGATCTTCTGGCTCGTGCTTGCCGTGCTCGGCATTCACAGCTTCATCGCCAAGCCGTTCTTCATTCCGTCGGAATCGATGATGCCGATCCTGCTGGAGGGCGACCGGCTGGTGGTCAGCAAATATCCTTATGGCTGGTCGTGGGTGAGCCCCAGCTTCCACATCCTGCCGCGGCTGGAGGGCCGCCTGTTCGGCCGCCTGCCCGAACATGGCGACATCGTCATCCTCACTCCGCGCGACCGCAACATCGATTACATCAAGCGCGTCATCGGACTGCCCGGCGACACGGTGGAGATGATTGCCGGCCAGCTCTACGTGAACGGCCAGGCCATCAAGCGCGAGCGGGTCGCCTCCACCCGCATCCCGGTCGATCTCAACACGCCGTGCGACAGGTCGCTCGAGCCGCGCCGGGTCACCGAGCGGGACGGCGCCGTGTATTGCGAGCTGCCCGTGTTCCGCGAGACCCTGCCCAACGGCATTTATTACGACACGATCGACCTCGGCTACACGCCGGTCGATGATTTCGCCAAGATCACCGTGCCGGCGGGCGAAGTGTTCCTGATGGGCGACAATCGCGATCAGTCCGCCGACAGCCGCGTCCCCATGTCCGAGCAGGGCCTCGGCGGGCCGGTGCCGTGGGAGAATATCGGCGGCCGCGCCGAATTCATCACCTTCTCGCTCGACGGCACATCGCAATATCTGAACCCGCTGACCTGGTTCTCGGCGTTCCGCGGCGGCCGCGCCGGCGATTCGCTTCGCCCCCACAAGGTAGCGTCCGCCCAAAGCCCCTCCGCCCAAAGCCTCTCCGGGGAGCCGCGCCGGTGAGCGACACGCCCGGCCGCCACGTCGAGCAGCCGGGGCCCGCCGAGCTTCGCGATCCGCTGATCCGGCACGAGCTCAAGCGCGCAAGCGTCTGGTTCGGCCTCGCCCTCGCAATCGCCGGGCTGATCTTCCTCGCCCAGCCTTTGCTTCTGATCTTCGCCGGCGTCGTGCTCGCCTCGATGCTCGACGGCGGCACCCGCCTGCTTGGCCGCATCCTCCCCATCGGCCGCGGGTGGCGGCTGGCCATCGTCACCCTCGCCAGCGTCGGCTTCGTGGTCTGGACCTTCTACTTCGCGGGCACCTCGCTCGTCGGCCAGGCGGAGGGCCTGCGCGCGGCGATCACCGGCCAGGCCAACCGGCTGCTTGCATGGGGCAATTCGATGGGCATCGTTCAGGGCGGTGCGCAGATGCAGCAGCTCAGCAGCCAGCTCATGGGCAGCCTCGGCCGGCTCGGCTCGGCGGTGTCGAGCGCGCTGGCCGCGGTGACGTCGATGGTGATGATCCTGGTGATCGGCATCTTTATCGCGGTCGAGCCGCGCCTCTACGAACGCGGTTTCGCCTGGATGCTGCCGATGGGCAGCCGCGCCGGCTTTTACCGCACCGCGTCCGATATGGGCTTCACCTTGCGCCGGCTGATGGCCGGCCGCCTGGTCGGCATGGCGGTGGAGGGCGTCGGCACCTGGATCCTGCTGCTGCTCGGCGGCGTGCCGATGGCCGCTTTGCTCGGCATCCTCACCGGCCTGCTCGCCTTCATTCCCAATATCGGCGCGGTTGTCTCGGGCGTGCTGATCGTCCTGGCCGGCTTCAGCGTCAGCCCCAATGCGGGGCTGTGGGCGATCGCCGTCTACGTGATCGTCCAGGTTGTCGACGGCTACCTGATCGTCCCCTACGTCGCCCGCAAGACGGTGGACCTCGCCCCCGCCTTGGTCCTCGCCGCCCAGCTCCTGTTCGGCGCCCTGTTCGGCCTGATGGGCCTCGCGCTTGCCGACCCGATCGTCGCCATGATCAAGACCGCGCTGGAGCGCAAATCGGTCGAAGACAATGGCGGCGAACCGGAAAGCTCGGGCTCCGAAGCCGTCCGCAAGGAAGGCTAGGGGGCGACGCCGAAGTACACCCCTCCCTGTAAGGGAGGGAGCCACGTCCCCTCATGCTCCCCCTCCCTGTAAGAGAGGGGCCAGGGGTGGGTAGCGACTGAGCGGGCTCGATGCCCGCGAAGGCGCCTCGCGGCGGCAGAAAACGCCCCCCGGCGGCGAAACAGCCCCTCAGCGGCATCGAGCCGCCTCGGCGCTTACCCACCCCCGCCCCTCCCTGAGCAGGGGGGGAGTCACGTACCGCGCCATGCTTCCGCCTCCCTGTTAGGGAGGGGCCAGGGGTGGCTAGCGACTGAGCGGGCTCGATGCCCGCGAAGGCGCCTCGCGGCGGCAGAAAACGCCCCCCGGCGGTGAAACAGCCCCTCAGCGGCATCGAACCGCCTCGGCGCTTACCCACCCCCGCCCTCCCCAAGCAGGGAGGGGAGTCACTGCTTACTGCCCCTGCGGCCCACCCTGCGGCGGGGCGCCCTCGGGCCCTCCCTGCGGCGCGCCTCCAGGACCACCCGGCCCGCCCGGCCCACCCTGCATCATCTGCTGCTGCATCATGAGCTGGCGGAACTGGGCTTCGGGGATCACTTCATGAATCTTGACCCGGAAATCCAGGGTCGAGTTGGGCGGGATCGGGCCCATATCCTTGTCCCCATAGCCCAGCTCGGCCGGCACCTTGATCCGGTAGGTGCCGCCCTTCCGCATCAGCTTCATCCCTTCGGAAAAGCCCTTGATGGTCGCGCCTTCCGCCACCGGAAACGGCGCCGGCTGCTGCCCCTCGTTGGAATCGAACACCTTGCCGGTGTCGAAAAGCCGGCCGGTGTAGGTCACGATGGCGATGTCGCTATCGGTGGGGTGCGGGCCCTCGCCCGCCTCGATCGTTTGCATCTGCAGGCCCGACGCGGTGGTCGTCCAAACCTGATTGCGCGTGCCGAGCCACGCCGCGGCGACTCCGACCAGCGACAGCAGGGCCAGCCCGAGCCACAGCTTCAGGACCGAGCCCTTCTTGACGGGGCGGAGCGGAACGGCGGTCACGGACATTTGCGGGGCTCTCCGGATATGCAAAGGGCGGCGATACACATCGCCGCCCCGAGAGGAAACAGTCTGGTGGCGGCGGTCCGTTACCGGGTAGCCGTCGCGCCGCCGTCGCGTTCCGCGCGCTTGCGCTCGAGCTTGCGGGCCCGGCGGATCGCCGCCGCACGCTCGCGGGCGCGCTTTTCGGACGGCTTCTCGTAGTGACGGCGAAGCTTCATCTCGCGATACACGCCTTCACGCTGCAGCTTCTTCTTGAGGGCGCGCAGCGCCTGGTCGACATTGTTGTCGCGAACGAGGATTTGCATAGGGGGTCGTCACTCTCCGAAAAGGTTCTGGCGGCACCGCACGGCCACCGAATAACCAAAAAGCATGAAATAGGTCGCCCCGGGACGAGTCCCGTTGCGTCGGGCAGGGCCGATAGCAGCCGGGGCCAGCGCTTTCAAGGGGTAAGCGCCGTTTTCACCCCTTGACCAGCACCGCGCCCACCGCCGCGATCCGCTCCACGTCGCGATAGGCGGCCTCGTCGAGCAGCTCGCCGAAGATGTCGGGATCGAGTTCGGCATAGCGCAACCCGCACCCCGCCGCCTCCGCCGCCCGCGCCAATGCCTCGCGAAAACCGTCCAGGCCGGCCACAATCGCGCTCCCCGTATACAGCAGCATCGCGCCGCCCGAGGGAAGCCGCGCCATCGCCTGCTCCGCCCAATCCAGCGACAGCCGCAAGCCATGCAGATCGCCCCCATCGCGGTACGCCCGCCCCGCCTCGTCCATCACGAACGGCGGGTTGGCGATCACCGTGTCGAAGCCGTCCGCGACATGATCGAGCCCCGGCGATTCGAGCGTTTCGACCCTCAGCCCGGCAAACTCCGCATTGGCCCGCGCCAGCCGCAAGGCCGCCGGGTTAATATCCGCCAGCGTCAGCCGGGCGCCGGGCAGCAGCCGCGCCGCGGCGATTCCCCCCGCGCCACTGCCGCTCCCCATATCCACCAGTCCTTGCCGCGCGCCCAGCGGGGGAAGCTCCGCCTCCAGGAACGTGATGAAGCGATAGGTGTCCGGCCCGAAGAACACCGAATCGGCATCCTCCGTCGGAAAGGCGGAGTGGAGGAACAAGGTCCCCGCCGCCGAGGATATCCGAAGCCTGCTTCGCCACCGCCCCTCCCCGGCCGGCTCGACCATCCCCGCGCCTTCCAGCGGCGCCCATACATCATCGGGCAGCAGCCCCCGCTCGAAAGCCATGCTCCACCCGAACACATCGCGCAGGTCCTTCGCCGTTTCCCCGGCGCGATTGGCAAGCACCCGGCGGTGCGTCTCCGGTGTCACCGTGGTGAAGCTGTAACCGTGCGCCTCGGCGGCGGCGAGCAGGGCGGGCAGGTGGTTCAAGGGTCGAGATCTCCGAATTCTGGTACGTTCTTGGTCATCCGCCCCCTTATGGCGGCGGTAAGGTCTGCGCTCACCAGCGCCCCCGCATTCCACATCGCGACGTGGCGAAGCCCCTCCTCCACCGTCCGTCCGCGGCTGTAGTTAAGGCTCATCTTCGCCCCCGCAACCGCAAGCGGCGACTTGGCCGCGATCGTCCGCGCCAACTCCAGCCCCGCCGCGACGGCCGCCTCGCGATTCGCCTCCACCCGGTTGACCAGGCTCAGCCGCGCCGCTTCCTCCGCGCCCATCCGCCGGCCGGTATAGGCAAGCTCCCGCACCACCCCTTCCGGGATCAGGTGCGTCAGCCGCTGCAGCGTGCCGAGATCGGCGGTGATCGCCACATCCACTTCCGCCACCTGAAAGAACGCATCCGTCGACGCCACCCGCAGATCGCACGCGCTGGCGAGGTCCACCCCCGCGCCAATGCACCCGCCGTGCACGGCCGCAACCACCGGCGGCCGAGCCTCCTCCACCGCCGAAAACATGTCCTGCAGCCAGCGAATATGCCGAAGCCGCGCTTCCGCCGCCCGCCCCGGATCGGACGCCGGCGGAAACTGGCTGGCGGCATATTGAAGATCGAGCCCGGCGGTGAAATGCTTCCCCCGCCCCGAAAGCAGGATGCACCGCACCGACGGATCCGCGCCCAGCGCCCGAAACGCCGCGCCCAGCCCCTCGAACATCGCGTGGTCCATGGCGTTGAACTTGTCCGCCCGGTCCATCTCGACATGCGCCACGCCGCCGTCCTGCGTGACTGCGATCCTTTGGCTTTCCATCGCGCCGCTCCTCCCGTTAAGACCATCGCCCATGACGCGCTTAACCGTGAACGGCCAGCCGATCCAATACCGGCTCGATCCCGAAACGCCCCTGCTCTGGGCGCTGCGCGACGCGTCCAACCTCACCGGCACCAAATATGGCTGCGGCACCGGCCATTGCGGTGCCTGTACGGTGCATGTCGACGGCCGGGCGGTGCGCTCCTGCCAGGTGCCGATCGGCAACCTCGAAGGCAGCTTCATCACCACCATCGAAGCCCTGTCCCGAGACCGCTCCCACCCCGTGCAGCAGGCCTGGGTCGCCGATTCGGTTCCCCAATGCGGCTTCTGCCAGCCCGGCATGATCATGGCCGCGGCCGCCCTGATCGACCGCAACCCCGCGCCCACCGACCAGGAGATCGACGCCGCCGTCACCAACATCTGCCGCTGCGGCACCTACCCCCGGGTCCGCGAAGCGATCCGCCGCGCCGGCCGCGTAAAAGCCGGCGAAGAACAACTCTCCGCCGCCCCGCCCCCCGGCATCGACCCCGTGGACGCCGCAAGGGCGGTCCCGGCGCTAAGGCCCGAGGCAAAGAAGGCCCGCTAAGCGACCCCCCCCTCCCTCCTAGGGAGGGGCAGGGGTGGGTAGCGACTGAGCGGGCTCGATGCCCGCGAAGGCGCCTCCTTGCCGGTGCCGGCCAATTGAACTCCGAACAGCCCCTCAGCGGCATCGAGCCGCTTCGGGCCTTACCCACCCCCACCCCCTCCCTAGGCAGGGAGGGGAGCCGCCCCCCTTCCCCCAAGGCTAACCTCCCCTCCCTCCTAGGGAGGGGCAGGGGTGGGTAGCGGCTGAGCGGGCTCGATGCCCGCGAAGGCGCCTCCTTGCTGGCGGGGGCCAATGGAAACTCCGGAACAGCCCCTCAGCGGCATTCGAGCCGCTTCGGGCCTTACCCACCCCTAGCCCCTCCCTAAGCAGGGAGGGGAACTCACCCCCTCCCACCCCCCTCCCTTACAATCGCCTGTCACACCGGTTCAGCCACCGCTCACCTTCCGGATGGCACATGTCGTCTCATCGCTGGAGGTGCCCACCTTGGGAACGCCCCGTGGCAAGGAGTGAGAGATGCGGAAGGTCCTTTTCGGGATTTTGATGGCGGCAACGGCTGGCACGGGCATCGCCCCCGCCGCCGCGCAGGACAACAACAACAACCGGATCATGCAGCGCTATGAGCGCCAGGCGGTCCGCAACCAGGCGCGGTCCGAGCAGCGCCAGGTGCGTCAGGAAGCACGCCAGCAGCGCCCCGTTCAGGTGCAGACCCAATCCACCCAGGCGCCCGCACCGGTTGGGGCACGTCCCGAGCGCGTCCGGGCCGAGCGCCCGGCCGCACAGGTCGATCGCTCCGCCCAACGCGCCGCCCGCCAGGCCGACCGCGCCCAAGGCCAGCCGGCCTTCGAGCAACAGGTTCAGGCCGCCCCGGCCCGCACCTACGGGCGTGCCGATCGCCAGGCCGACCGCCAGGAGCGCCGCACCGATCGCCGTGAAGACCGCCAGACCGGCAACATCTACACCGATCGCAACGCCTATCAGGCGCATATCGAGGCGACTCGCGAAGCTTCGCGCCGAAGCGCCGAGCAGACGATCGGCGGCAACTACGCCCGCCAGGCCGCGCGCAACCAGCAGCGCTACGAGAACAACCTGCGCGACGATCGCCGCGAATATCGCCAGGACCGCCGCGAGGATCGCCGCGATTATCGTCAGGACCGGCGCCAGGATCAGCGCGCCGAGCGCCGTTGGGACCGCAACTGGCGGCAGGACAACCGCTACGACTGGCAGCGCAACCGCTACTCCAACCGCAACCTGTATCGCGGCGGCAGCTATTATTCGCCCTACCGCAACCACAGCTACAGCCGCATCTCGATCGGCTTCTCGCTCGGGTCGCTCTTCTATTCGGACCGCTACTGGCTGAACGATCCCTACCAGTATCGCCTGCCGGCCGCCTATCCGGGCACCCGCTGGATTCGGTATTATGACGACGTCCTGCTGGTCGACACCTACACCGGCGAAGTCATCGACGTGATCTACGACTTCTTCTGGTAAAATGCCCAAAGGGACATGCGGGGCATGTCCCGACGGCATTTTCCCGAAGGGCGGGTCGCCCCAAGGGACATGCGGGGCATGTCCTGGCGTCGGCCTCCGCCGGAGGCACCTTGAAGCCCGGATCGCGCAGGCGGTCCGGGCTTTTCCGTGTCTGTCCAACGCCCCCCGACTTGCCTCCCTCCCCACGGCATCTTCCGACGGCTGTTTTCCCCAGGCGGTCCTTCGAGACGGGCCTTCGACGACGGGACCCCATCAAAGCAGGGCTTTGATGGGGTCCCTGCTCAGTCCCTCCTCAGGATGAGGGAAAGAAAGAGAAGACCTTCAGAAACCCGCTCATCCTGAGGAGGGACTGAGCTTGTCGAAGGCCCGTCTCGAAGGACCAGGCCCAAGCAAGCCACCCAGAAAGCCCGGACCGCACGCGCGGTTCAGGCTTTTCTCTTGCCAGAACCCGCGGCGGCGAAGCATGGACGGGCGGACCATTCAGGGGACTCCGCTCATGCGCTCACGCTTCCTGCTCCTCCTTTCCACGCTCCTGCTCGGCGCCGCGCCCGCCGCCGCCGAAACCGTGGTGATCCACGCCGGACGCCTGATCGCCGATCCGTCGCGGCCCGCGGCCGGCCCGTCCACCATCACCGTCGACAACGGCCGGATCGTCTCGGTGGCCGAGGGCCTCACCCCGCCGCCCGCCGGTGCGCGCCTCGTCGATCTGTCCACCAAAACGGTGCTGCCCGGCCTGATCGACGCCCACGTCCACATCTCGGGCGAGCCCGGCGGCGATTACCGCGACGAGGCGGTGCAGAGCGACGAATTCACCACCCTGATCGGCGCCCAGAACGCTTTGATCACCGCCCGCGCCGGCTTCACCACCGTGCGCGACCTCGGCTCCCCCTCCGAGGTCGGCTTCGCGCTGCGCCGCGCAACCGCGGAAGGGCGCATCCCCGGCCCGCGCATCCTGTCCTCCGGACCGGCCATCTCGATCATCGGCGGCCATGGCGACGTGTCCGGCTTCCGCCCCGAAGTCGTTGCCGTGCTCGGCGCAAACAACACCTGCACCGGGGCCGAGGCCTGCGCGGCGCGGGTCCGGGAATTCTCCCGCAACGGCGCCGACGTCATCAAATTCACCGCCACCGGCGGAGTCCTTTCGCAGCAGGCGCGCGGCCTCGGCCAGCATTTCACCGATCCTGAAATGAAGGCGATCGTCGACACCGCCCACGGCCTTGGCCTGAAAGTCGCCGCCCACGCCCACAGCGCCCGCGGCATCGAGGCGGCGGCCCGCGCCGGGGTCGATTCGATCGAGCACGGCACCTTCGCGGACGCCGCCGCGATCCGCGCCATGAAGGCCAGCGGCTCCTCGCTGGTGCCCACCCTGATGGCCTTCACCGGCATTCGCGAACGGCTCGGCAAGGGCGTCTACACCCCCCAGGTCGAAGCCAAGGTCCGAGAAACTTTGAGCGAAGTCGGCAAGGCCGCCCGGGCCGCCCGCGCCGCCGGGGTGCCGGTGGTGTTCGGCACCGATGCCGCCGTCTACGAACATGGCCGCAATGCCCAGGAATTCGCGCTCATGGTCGAGCATGCCGGAATGACCCCGGCCGAAGCGATCGCCTCCGCCACCACCGGCGCCGCCAGGCTGCTTGGCATGGAGCGGGAGATCGGCCGGATCGCGCCGGGCTATTCCGCCGACCTGATCGCGGTCACCGGCGATCCGCTGCGCGACGTTCGCACGCTGGAACATGTCGATTACGTCATGGTCCGCGGGGTGACGATCCGATGACGGGGCAGGTCGGCGATCCCGGCGCCCTCTACCGGATGCAGATCGGCGCCTGGGTAAAGGACCGGATGAAGCGGTCGCCCAACACCTTCCAGATTCCGGCCCAGGGTCTCGACATCTTCGTGGTGCGCGATTTCCTCGGCAAGGCGGAGTGCGACCAGGTGATCGAGAAGATCGACCAGGACCGAGTCCCCTCCGGCCTGCTTGCCGCCACCGCCGATCCGGAGTTCCGGACCAGCGAAAGCTGCAACCTGCGGCTCGCCGACCGGATCAACCAGGTGGTGGAAGCCAAGATCAACGCGCTCACCGGCATCCGGCCGACCCAGGGCGAGACCATTCAGGGCCAGCGCTACGCGGTCGGCCAGCAGTTCAAGCCGCACCACGATTTCTTCTACAAGTCCGAACCTTATTGGCCCGAGCAGGAGAAAAGCGGCGGCCAGCGCACCTGGACGGCGATGGTGTTCCTGAACGAGCCCGAAGCGGGCGGCCAGACCTACTTCCCCAAGGCCAACGTCCGCGTCACGCCGCGCACCGGCAACCTCCTGCTCTGGAACAACCTCGACGCCTATGGCGAGCCCAACCCCTATTCGCTCCACACCGGCATGCCGGTGGAGGCGGGCACCAAATACGTCATCACCAAATGGTACCGGGAGCGCGACTGGAGCTGGTGGAAGATGAACAACGCCAAGCCCCCAGGCACCTGATCGAGGGCGTGCACCTGATCGGCGGCACCGGCAGGCATGGCGCTTGCGGCCCGGCGCTTCTTCTCCCTAGGGTGCGGAAAACCGCTCTTTCGGGGGACTTCATGAACCGCACTTCGCTCGCCGCCGCCTCCCTGCTCGCCCTCGCCATCGCCGGGTGCGCGCGAACCGGCGCCCCGGTCGAGGTTGCGGCCGCATCCGCCCCGCCCGTCGCCGCCGCACCGGTTGCGCCGGCCGAGAACGAGGGCGCGCGCCTGGCGAGGCTCTTCGCGGAAAGCGACGAGGCCGAGCTCAAGCGCAATCCGCTCGGCGCCCTGTTCCGCGGCGACATGCGCTACGCCGACCGCATCGGCGATTTCATAACCGACGAATGGTACGCCGGCGAGAAAGCCGCCGCCGAGGGCGATCTCGCCCGGCTCGCCGCCATCGACCGCTCGAAGCTCAACCCTACCGACCGGATCGCCTATGACGTCTTCAAGCTGCAGCTCGAGGACGGCCTCAAGAACTTCGCGCCCGAATTGCTCGCCGTCACCAAGGTGCGCCCGCTCAACCATTTTTCCGGCTTCCACACATTCTACCCGACCTTTGCCTCCGGCCAGGGCGCGGCGCCGTTCAAAACGGTCGAGGATTACGAGAACAACCTCAAGCGCCACGCCGACTACGTCCGCTACCACGACCGCGCGATCGGCCGCTTTCGAGAAGGCATGGCGAGCGGCGTCTTCGAGACCAAGCTCACCATCCAGAACGTCATCGACCAGCTCGATCTCCAGCTAAAGGAAAAACCGGAAGACTCGCCCTTCTACCGCCCGGCGCTCAACTTTCCCGAAAGCTTCAGCGACGCCGACAAGACCCGCCTGCGCGCCGCCTACCTCGCCTCCGTCAACAACGACATCTACCCGGTCTACACCCGCCTTCGCGATTTCCTGCGCACCGAATACCTGCCCAGGGCGCGCACCGGCGTCGGCCTCGTCCACATGAAGGGCGGCGCCGCGCTCTACGAGCGCCTCATCCAGAGCACGACCACGCTCCCCCTCACCGCCGACCAGATCCACACCCTCGGCCTGTCCGAAGTCGCCCGGATCCGCGGCGAGATGGAAGCGATCCGCAAGCAGGTGGGCTTCAAGGGCACTCTCGCCCAGTTCTTCGAGCACCTGCGCTCCGACCCCAAATTCCGCCCCGCCTCCGCCGAATGGCTGAAGGAGGAATATTACCGCATCGGCAAAAAGGTCGACTCCCGCATCGGCGAGCAATTCTCCACCCTCCCCAAGACCCCGCTCGAAATCCGCGCGGTGGAGCCGTTCCGCGAGAAAACCGCGGCCGGCGGCTCCTACCAGGGCGGCACCCCCGACGGGTCACGCCCCGGCGTCTTCTACTACAACGCCTACGACCTGCCCTCCCGCTCCACCTTCGGCACCGAAACCCTGTACCTCCACGAAGGCGCGCCCGGGCACCATTTCCAGATCAGCCTCGCCCAGGAAAACGCCGCCCTTCCCCCCTTCATGCGCTTCGGCGGCAACACCGCCTTCGCCGAAGGCTGGGCGCTGTACGCCGAAACCCTGGGGCCCGAACTCGGCTTCTTCACCGACCCCTACCAGCGCTTCGGCCACTTGGACGACGAGATGCTGCGCGCCATGCGCCTGGTGGTCGACACCGGCATCCACGCCAAGGGCTGGGGCCGCGACCAGGCGATCGCCTACATGCTCGCCAACTCCGGCATGGGCCGCACCGACGCCACCGCCGAGGTCGAGCGCTACATCGCCATCCCAAGCCAGGCGCTCGCCTACAAAGTGGGCGCCCTCACCATCCAGCGCCTGAAGGCCAAGGCCAAGGCCGAGCTCGGCCCCCGCTTCGACCCGCGCGCCTTTCACGAACAGGTTCTCAACACCGGCGCCCTCCCGATGGCCGTTCTGGAACGCAAGATCGAAGACTGGATCGCCGCCACCAAAGCGTGAGCGCCGGAGGGGGGAGGGGCGGCCGCCGCGCGTGCCTCCTCCCGCGGCTCACCCGATCCCGCGCGCCCGCTCCGCCGCCTCCTCCGCCGCCGCCCGCCTCTCCCGGTCCGCTTTGTCCTGCCCGAAGGTATAGCTCAGCGGATCCTCCATCATCGGCACCGCGTCGGGAGAGACCGGGCCGTAGCCGATCGGCACCAACTCGCCCTCCAAGGTCATGCCCCGCCCTTCACGCACCATCCGCCGCCGCAAGGCGTGCATCTTGCGCATCAACCGCTCCAGCGTTTCCTCTCCCCGCGCCTCATTCTCCACCTCGCGCTCGTCCTCCAGTTCCTTGCGGATCGCCGCGATCTGCTCCGGCGTCGCCCCGCCGCGCCCGTATTTCGCCGGGTCCGCGGCCGCCATCAGCGTCTTCAGCATCGCGTCGGAGGGCTTGATCCGCTCCTCCACCACCTTGCCCCCGCGGATGATCTTCGTCGGCGTGCCCTCCACCGCCCGCATCCAGGCGATCGCCTCAAGCGGCCCCCGCGCCTTGACCCGCGCCAGCTTGCACGCCGCGTCGAAGGCCGGCCGGAACCGCCGGTGCCGCGACACCGACGTCGTGGAGATATCCGCCACCCGGCACGCATCCGTCACGCACCCCGATTTCTCCAGCTCGGCGAGAAACACCGCCTCCTTCTCCTCCGAAAACCCGTCGATCCGCTCCCGAACGCCCCGAGCCGCCACCGCATCCCGCGCCGCCCGCCCCGAAGCCCGTCCCCGTCTTGCCGCCATCACAAATCTCCCCAACCCTCGTGTCCCATGAAAAAAACCGGCCCCGCCTGCGCGAAGCCCAAGCAGTTCAGACCGCATGAAAATACAGGTGCCGCGGCCAGCGTCCGCCATCCACCGCCGCCCGGATCTCGAGGAGGATCGCTTCGGCCGCCGCTTCCTCGGCCGGCGGCGGCAAATCGGGCGCGTCGTCCGAGTCCCAATCGACATCCGGCCGCGCGTCCATGGCCCGGCAATAGGCATCGCCGGCCTGGTTCTGCAGCCGCACCATCTCCGCGAACCGTTCCCGCATCCAGCCGATCCGGGCCCGCATCCGCCCCTCCATCACCCGCGCCTCGGCCTCGGCTTTTTCCGCCGGCACCCCGATCCCCCGCATCTCGCCCACCACCCGCACCCGAAACGCCGCCCAATCGAGGTGCCCCTCCGCAGCGTCCCGCCCCGCCCTCTCCGTCTCACCCATCATCGTTTTCCACTCCCGAATGCCCGAATCACAACCGGACATCTTGGAACACAAAGAGAACGATGTAGGAAAGTGTTTTCTGCGCCGCGCGGCCTGAAGGAGCCGCAGCGGATGCGAAGCACCCGCAAGCTCCGCCAGGACTCGCGCAAGCACGGCCGGGCGGGCGGGCGGCCTCAAGCCGTCCCGAACCGCTTCGACGTCACGACGCGGCTTTGCCGCGGCCCACCCTCAGCCTGAAGAAACCAAGCCGAACGTCCTTCGAGACGGGTCTTCGGCTTCGCTCAGCCCCTCCTCAGGATGAGCGGTTTGACCAATCATCGCTCATCCTCTCTCCAGGGTAGCGGCTGAACACTTATCGCTCATCCTGAGGAGCCACTGAGCCTGTCGAAGTGGCGTCTCGAAGGACCAGCCGCACCGCATCCGCCCGAAGCGCCGCAAGCATCGCCTCCCCGTCGCCGAACTCTACGACGCCAAGGTCCACCGCCCAAACAACCTTGGCTGCAAAGGCCCCCACGTCCGGCGCCGGCACCGCGAACGCCCGCCCGACCGCCTCCTCCCAGGCGTCGCAGCGCGCATCGTACGCCCCCTGCACCGCCTCCGCCGCCTCGAACGAAAGCCCCTTCGTGCCCCGCTCCACCACCCGAAGCGCCGCCTCCGCCCGAACCACCTCAGCCAAAGCCGCCACCCATTCCTCCCTCGCCCCTCCGGGGAGAGGGACCCCACCGCCAAAGGCGGTGGGAGGGAGAGGGGCAGTCAAGCCAGACCCCACCCCCATCACAAGCGGCACCCCCACAGCCCCACCAAGCAGAGCCCGACGCGTAAACCCCAACCCGCCCTCGACCAGCGCAGCGGATCCGCAGCACCCCTCAGCAGCGCGTGGAGTCGGCAGGGTTCCCGCCCCCTCCTCGAGCGCAACCCCAACTGGATCATCGCCACACGCGTCGCTATGCTCCCGGCCAGCCATGACCAGACCCACTCCCAAGCAAGAGAAAAGACGTTCAGAGAGTGGCTACGTTAGTGCCACGGTCGATGGGACACCGCAAGCGCTTTTTGCCACAAAGGTGCCAAATTGAACATCGTCCAGTGCCGCATGGCCCGCGCGGCGCTCAACTGGTCCTTGAACGACCTCGCTGCTGCCTCGGGAGTCAGTCGTCGAACCATCGCTAGGTTCGAAGCTGGAGAGTCGGTACTGCCGGGGAGGTTGCAGGCGCTGCGGCGAGCGTTCGAAAACGAAGGCGCTCTCTTTATTGATAGCGGCCAATTACGTGGCGGGGTCGTCCCGCCTCAAAGAGCCACTTAAGCGGCTAACCCGGCTTCGGAGAAGCCAACCCGTTCGGGACATAAGGACATCTTTATATCACTTCTGCAAAAGCAGAACATTCAAGGATGTGGGTCGGAAGTGCCTCTAGATCGCCCCAGGAAGCCCGTACAGCATGGTTAATAGCGCCCGGTGCTTTTACGCGGCACGCGTTATCCACGCCTCAAACGGCCTAAAAACGCCTTCTTCGTTGACTTCAAACCCGAAGTAACGCACATATGAAAAACGCCGCCGGGAGTTGCAATCCCGACGGCGTGAAATGAACCCTAGCTTGGAGGCCAAAGGTCATGTTGTCGACCCGCTTGCTGCCAGAATCTGACCGTCGCGTCAAGTCCTCCAGGTGCCACTTGAAGGACTCGACCTATGAGCGTCACAGATAGCCAGATAGCACTTGTTCCCCATTCGTACCAAGGTGCCGTGAT
The DNA here is from genome assembly GCA_036386875.1 of Allosphingosinicella sp. Classification (GTDB taxonomy): domain Bacteria; phylum Pseudomonadota; class Alphaproteobacteria; order Sphingomonadales; family Sphingomonadaceae; genus Allosphingosinicella. The sequence continues at coordinate 24,878 of DASVUV010000028.1, read as the reverse complement.
ACAGCAGCGCCTCAACGATGGCTACATCAACGCCACGGCGATGTGTAAGGCTGCCGGCAAGGAGTGGGCGAACTACAATCAGAACGCCTCCACTCGGGAGTTTCTCGCTGCATTGGAGAGGTCCCTTGGAATTCCAAGGGACCTCATTGTCCGCAGCATTCTTGCAGGCCCGAACGAGCACCGAGGTACCTGGGTCCACCCGCAAGTGGCGATGAATTTGGCGCAATGGCTGTCGCCGGAATTCGCCGTCCTCGTCAGCGAGTGGGTTTTCGATTGGCTCACCGGAAATGGCCGTACCGCCAAGGTATGGAAGCAATTCCAAGACCGAGTCTCCTTAACGTACGACAACGTGCCAGCAGGCTATTTCTGCGTTTTCCGGGAGATAGCCGATGTTTTTGCGGCCCTGTTTAGCCGGGGAGTCGATCCCGGAACACGCATGATCCTCGATATCAGCGTGGGCTTGGCCTGGGCCTCCCACTTCCGTGATCAGAAGCTCGCCTTGAAGTTTGGTGATAGGGTGAATTTCCCTCACTACTACCCGGACTACTTTCCCCAAGCATGGTCCAATCCTCAGACGGCCTGGTGCTACCCGGACGACGCGCTGCCGGTATTCCGGCGGTGGATGACCGACGTTTACATCTCGAAGAAGCTCCCTGTTTATCTCCGCTCGCAGGTGGAGCAGAACAAGATCACCGCAAAATCCGCCAACAACACCCTTGTTGCCTTGCAGGACCGGCAGCGCCGTCGCGCGCTCCCGAAGTCGGCCAAGGTCTAGATCAACCGAGAAGGATTAAGGATCGTGGCAAGATACGTTCCGATACTCAGGTGGAAACAGGGCGAGCGGAGAGGTCTGAGCCAGCTTCAGGGCAGCGCCCGTCAAGACGTGCTCCCACTTTTCCAAATTGGGGCTGACCAGTTCAGGCTTACGAAGGCACAGCAAAAAGCCGGAAGATCATCCGCGGTCGAGCTCGCCAATGGGCTACTTACCGATTGGGGTACCAGTCCCTTTTACCTTGATGCATCCGAGCTTTCGCCTGCCCCCGGCACGACCCATCACCCCCTGATCGACATTGCAAATGCTGCGCGGGCAAACGGGTTGAACATGATTCCCGCCACGTCGTTGTCGTCTGGGAACCTCTACATCGCCGCCGTTCAGGCGGTGAACCAGACCGACGGCCGCGGTGTAGCTCTTCGTGTTGATCTGCAAGAGTTCACCACGGCGGCGCAGTGGGGTGGCAACTTGAGCATTGGGCTTGGCGACATTGACCTGATAGCCGACTTCAGGGGGACGATCGGCACCGTTTTGAGCCTAGGCGCCCCGGCCGTCGCGAGTTTTGGAAACCTGTTTCAAGGAGCAGCTTGGCGCACGGTTACCGTCGCCGGTACCAGCATGCCGCTCGACTTCAGTGGCTATGCCTCTGGTGTTTACATCATTCCCCGGTCGGAATGGATCCTGTGGCAGACCTTGAGCACGGCCGGTTTACCCTACGCCATTGGTTACGGTGATTACGCGACGGTGTCTTTGGCTGCGCCGCCCTCGGGCATTGCGTGGGGATACCCTATCAACGTGAAGTATACTCTGCAGAACGAGTTCCTGATCTGCCGTGGCGTGAAGACAACCGGACGCGGCGCCGTCGATATGGCTCCACAACTCGTTGGGCACGCTCAGACCATCAGGGCCTTCCCGACCCGTGGTGCGCTGACGGGTTGCTGGGGTGACGATACAATTAATGACATCGCTTCCGGTGCGCAGGGTCCTGGCAACCTAGAAACCTGGGTGCGTATCGGGATCAACCGCCACATTGAGCGGGTTAGGAATGACCTTCCCTAGCCATTCAGGTCGCGCTTTGAGGGCGGTCCGCACACCCTCACCTAGTTCCTGTAAAGGTAGTTCATCCGCCAAGCGCTGGTGAATTACCTTTGCTGGTTTCGTGCGGTAGCCTTTCGCTAATCCGTGTCGCCCCAGCAGCGCGAGCGCCTCATCACGCCACAGAAGTTGGGCAAGAATGAAAGGATCGCGCCCAGGGTTACGCTTACCGGCGCGCCTCGGCTGTAGAACGGCCTTACCGTTGATATCCTCTCGAACGGAACACGTACCCCACCATTTAGGCACTAACTCAGCAGCCTTGCGCAAGTGCTTGTCAGCGGCGACGAGGCACACCCGATCAAACACCAGATTATAGATCTCCGCCTGCTGCGGAAGGCGATCGAGGGTATCGCGAGGGCTCTTCAACTCGAAGCCCGTCAGCTCACCGTTGATGACGGCGATGTCGATGCGGGCTGAACCAGCCCAAACCCCCATTTCTTGTACAATGCGGGTGCCAGCGTCATTCAGATGCAGCTCGGCGAGGTGCGCGAGTACCGCGCAACGCACATCCCGATCTCGCATGGTGTTCCCCTCCGTTCCCCGATCCGGGAATCTGCTCAATTGTGAGCTTAATCAAGCTCCTGTGACGACGTGCAAACCGTTGCCCTCGTAGAGAATTCCATTGCGGAACCCTCTTCCGTCCGCAAGTGTGACCTTGACGCCACAGGCTTGGTGCGAGCACCGCCACGACTTCGATGCCCAGCGGGACACTCACAGCCGACGATGCACCCACGGACCCTCCCCCTTCCGAAACCGTTTCCCCGTTGCTAGAGCGCCCGGCAATAGGTGGGTTCCACCACTCCCGCTGACGCACCAACACCGGAAAGGCGCGCGATGACCTCGGTCGGCCACAATTCTCTGAACACCCGCAGTGAGCTCCAGGTGGGCTCCAAGACCTACGCCTATTACTCCCTCGCCAAGGCGGCGGAGCAGCTCGGGCCGGTCGACCGGCTGCCCTTCTCGATGAAGGTGCTGCTCGAAAACCTGCTCCGCTTCGAGGACAACATCACCGTCAGCCGCGAGGATATCCAGGCGCTGGTCGACTGGACGAAAAACCCCGCCGCCCCGTCGCGCGAGATCCAGTACAGGCCGGCCCGCGTCCTGATGCAGGATTTCACCGGCGTGCCCTGCGTGGTCGATCTCGCCGCGATGCGCGACGCGATCACGTCGCTCGGCGGCGACGCCAAAAAGATCAATCCGCAGGTCCCCGTCCACCTCGTCATCGATCACTCGGTGATGGTCGACGAATTCGGCACGCCGCGCGCCTTCGAGCAGAACGTCGAGCTCGAATATCAGCGCAACATGGAGCGCTACCAGTTCCTGAAATGGGGCTCGGCCGCGTTCGACAATTTCCAGGTGGTGCCGCCGGGCACCGGCATCTGCCACCAGGTGAACCTTGAATACATCGCCCGCTCGGTCTGGTCCTCGCCGGACGAGAGCGGCGCGGAAGTCGCCTATCCCGACACCCTGGTCGGCACCGACAGCCACACCACCATGGTCAACGGCCTTGGCGTGCTCGGCTGGGGCGTCGGCGGGATCGAGGCGGAGGCGGCGATGCTCGGCCAGCCCGTCTCCATGCTGATCCCCGAAGTGGTCGGCTTCCACCTTTCCGGCGAGCTGGTGGAGGGCATCACCGCCACCGATCTCGTCCTCACCGTCACCCAGATGCTGCGCGCCAAGGGCGTCGTCGGGCGGTTCGTGGAATTCTACGGCCCGGGCGTGTCGGCGCTGTCGGTCGCCGATCGCGCCACCATCGCCAACATGGCGCCCGAATATGGCGCCACCTGCGGCTTCTTCCCGATCGACGGCAAGACGCTGGAATATCTGCGCCTCACCGGCCGCTCGGACGAGCAGATCGCGCTCACCGAAGCTTATGCCAAGGCGCAGGGCTTCTGGCTGGAGCCGGGCAGCAGCGAGGAGCCGGTGTTCACCGATACGCTCCGCCTCGACATGTCCACCGTGGAACCCGTCCTCGCCGGGCCCAAGCGGCCGCAGGACAAGGTGGCGTTGAGCCAGGTGGACGAGGAGTTCGTCGCCAACTTCACCCGCGAATTCGGCCACGACGCCGCCGAGATCGGCCAGCGCTTCCCCGTCGCCGCGGCGCCCGCCGAGGAAAGCGGCCCGGGCGCGACCGATCTTGGCCATGGCGACGTCGTCATCGCCGCGATCACGTCGTGCACCAACACCTCCAACCCGGCCGTCCTGGTCGCCGCGGGCCTGGTTGCCCGCAAGGCGCGGGAGCGGGGGTTGCAGCGCAAGCCGTGGGTCAAATCCTCGCTCGCGCCGGGATCGAAGGTGGTCACCGATTACCTGATCGACGCGGGGCTTCAGGCGGAACTCGACGGCCTCGGCTTCAACCTCGCCGGCTATGGCTGCACCACCTGCATCGGCAATTCCGGGCCGCTGCCCGAGCCGATCAGCCGCGCCATCAACGAAAACGATCTCGTCGCCGCCTCCGTTCTCTCCGGCAACCGCAATTTCGAGGGCCGCGTGTCGCCGGACGTGCGCGCCAACTACCTCGCCTCGCCGCCGCTGGTGGTCGCCTACGCGCTCAAGGGCACGGTGGCGGGCGACATGGTCAAGGACCCGATCGGGACCGGCACGGACGGCGCGCCCGTCTACCTGCGCGACATCTGGCCGACCAACGCCGAAATCCGGACGCTGATGGACCGCCACGTCACCGGCGAGATGTTCCGCTCGCGCTACGCCGACGTCTACAAGGGCGACGACAAGTGGGCGGGCATCGCGATCACCGGCGGCAAGACCTATGCCTGGGACGCGGGCTCCACCTACATCGCCAACCCGCCCTATTTCGAAGGCATGACGATGACCGCGACCGCGCCCGGCGACATCGTCGGCGCGCGTCCGCTGGCGATTTTCGGCGATTCCATCACCACCGACCACATCTCCCCCGCCGGCGCCATCAAACTGGACAGCCCGGCCGGGAAATTCCTTGTGGATCATGGGGTTAGCCGCACCGACTTCAACAGCTACGGCGCCCGCCGCGGCAACCACGACGTGATGATGCGCGGCACCTTCGCCAACATCCGCATCAAGAACAAAATGGTCCCCGGCATCGAAGGCGGCATCACCAGGCACATCCCGTCGGGCGAAACGCTGCCGATCTACGACGCCGCAATGCGCTACAAGGCGGAAGGCACGCCGCTCGTCGTCGTCGCCGGCAAGGAATACGGCACCGGCTCGTCCCGCGACTGGGCGGCGAAGGGCACCAACCTGCTCGGCGTCCGCGCCGTGATCGCCGAAACCTATGAGCGCATCCACCGCTCGAACCTGGTCGGCATGGGCGTGTTGCCGCTCCAGTTCGTCGAGGAAATCCCCACCTTCGACGGCAGCGAAAGCTTCACCGTCACCGGCATCGGCGAACTCACCCCCCGCCAGCACGTCCAGGTCCAGGTCGCGAAGGCGGACGGCTCCACGTCCGAGTTCACCGCCCGGGTGCGCATCGATACGCTCAACGAGCTCGAATATTTCCGCTCGGGCGGCATTCTCCATTACGTGCTTCGGAAGCTCGCTTCCTGAGCATCGCGACGCTCCTGATCGAAGTCGCGGGATGGGGAGGGGCGCTCCTCATCCTGTCGGCCTACCTGCTGATCTCCACCGACCGGCTGACCGGCCGCTCGCCCGCATTCCAGTGGATGAACCTGATCGGCGCCGCCGGGTTCGTGATCAACGGCTGGGCCCACGGCGCTATTCCCTCGGCCTCCTTGAACATCATCTGGATGGTCATCGCGGCCTTTTCTCTGTGGCGGATATGGCAAAGACGCTCGTCGACCTCTCCCATGTGATCGAACACGGCATGGTCACCTACAAGGGCCTGCCCGCACCGCATATCTGCGACTTCTGGACGCGGGAGCAGTCGGCCACGCTCTACGAGGACGGGGCCACCTTCCAGATCGGCCGAATCGACATGGTGGCCAATACCGGCACCTATCTGGACGCGCCGTTCCACCGCTTCGAGAACGGCGCCGACCTCGCGCAGCTCAAGCTCGCGCAGCTCGCCGCGTTGCCGGGCTTGCTGGTCCGCTCCACCGCAATGGCGATTGATGCGGATGCGTTCGAAGGTCTTGACGTGCGCGGAAAGGCGGTGCTGATCCATACCGGCTGGGACCGGCACTGGCGAACCCCTGCTTATTACGAAAACCACCCCTTCCTCACCGAAGCCGCGGCGCAGCTGCTGGCGGCACGCGGCGTCGTGCTGGTCGGCATCGACAGCCACAATATCGACGACACCCGCGCCCCCCGCCGCCCGGTCCACACAACTCTGCTCGGCGCCGGCGTGCTGGTCTGCGAGCACCTCACCAACCTCCGAGCGCTGCCGGAAAGCGGCTTTCGCTTCTCCGCGGTGCCGCCCAAGATCAGCGGCATGGGCACCTTCCCCGTGCGCGCCTTCGCGGAAATCTCCGCCTAGCGCATTCCCGCGAGCGCGAGGATCGTCGCAAGCGCCATCCGCTTAAGCTTCACGTTGTCGGCTTTCTCGATACCGATCCACTCATCGGGCGCATGCGCCCGCCCGCCGCGCGCCACCCGCGACAAGGTGACCGCCGGAATGCCGAGGCTCATCGGAATGTTTGCGTCCGTTGAGGCCGAGCCGCGGCCGAGCGTCAGCCCTTCCGCTTTCCACGCTGCAGCAGCGAGGCGCACAATCTCGGCGCTCTCCGGCGTTTGCCCCGCCGGGCGATCGCCGATCGGCTTCATCTCTACGCTAACCTTGCCTTCGCGAGTGGAGCGGGCCGCATTCTCCGCCGCGACCGAACGCTCGGCACCGGCAAGGAAGGCCTGCTCCAGCCTGGCCAGTTCCGCAGCGCTTTCCGAGCGCATGTCGACTTCCAGCCAGACCTCTTCGGGAATGGCGTTCACCGACGTGCCGCCGCCGGCCACGCTCGCGCTGTAGGTCGTCTTTGGGGTCGTCGGCACCTTGATCGCGTAGAGCTCGGCCACTGTTCCGGCGAGCGCGCCCATCGGGTTGACCAGCCCGAAGGCGCCATAGCTGTGGCCGCCCGGCCCCTTGAAGGTCGCCCGGTAGCGCTTCGATCCCGCGCCGCCGCTGACCATCGAATCCATGCCGCCGCCGTCCAGCGAGATAAACGCCTTCGCCCGCCCCTTATACTTGCCGGCGTTGAACAGGTGCCGGACGCCGCGCAGGTCGCCGAGCCCCTCTTCGCCGACCGTTCCGACGAACAGGATGTCGGTCTTCGTGGCGATGCCCGCCGCGTTCATCGCATCGATCAGCGCGAGCTGAGTGGCGAGACCGGAACTGTCGTCGCCGACGCCGGGGGCGTGCAACGTGTCGCCTTCGCGCCGCACCTTCACGACCGTGCCCTCGGGAAACACCGTGTCGAGATGCGCGGAGACGATCAGCACCGGCCCGCTCCCGCTGCCCTTGCGCAGGCCGAGCACATTGCCTGCCTCGTCGATCTCGACGTCGGACAGGCCGCGCGCCTTGAACATCTCCAGATAGGCGCTGGCGCGCGCCGCTTCCTTGAAGGGCGGCGCCGGGATTTCGGTCAGCGTGACGGTGTCGGCCACCCACCTGTCGTGCCCGGCATCGAGCGCCGCCGCGGCTTTCTTATACTTGGCGCTTGCGGTGACCTTGCGAACCGAAGCGTCGGCGGAAGCGGGGGACATCTGCGCCGCGACCGGCAGCGGAGCGGCGGCGATCGCGAAGGCGGCGAGCATCGGGAGTATCTTCATCCTCCCCCTCTGCGCTGCACGGCCGATCAGGGCAAGGCGGCGGCCAGCCATGGCGGAACGATGGCGCCGCCGAGATCCTCAACCCGCCGGTGCTCCACCGCCAGGCCGAGTTCGGGGTAATGAACCCGCGTCCGCTCCCCAGGCGCGTCGGCGGGCACAACCACCAGCCGCCGGTTGACCTTGGAGCGATAGTTCATCCGCGCCGTATTCTCCTGGCCGACATAACAGCCCTTGGTGAAGCTCACCCCGTTCAGCTCGATCGCATTGCACTCGAGCCAGAGGATCTTGTCCGAGCCAAGCTCCGCCCGCCCCTCGGTCACGCCGAGGCGAAGGCGGTGCTCCAGCCAGCCCTCTGCCGCTTCGCCTGCCGGGGCGAGCCAGCGGCGGCCAAGCGCAGCCAGGCGCGGGTCCGCAACGCCCTCCTTACCGCCCGCCGACCAGTGCACGGCCAGCGCATCCTCACGCGCGATCACAATCTTCCGCCTCAGCCGGTACAGCGTCAGACGCCGCCCCAACTCATCCGCCACGTCGTCTTCGCAGTCGATCAGCACATCCTCGCCGTCCGCCCAAAGGATGAAGTCGAACAACACCTTGCCCTGCGGCGTCAGCAGCGCCGCCCAAAGCGGCCGCTCCGGCGTAACCGCCGCGGCATCGTTGGTGACTAGGCCTTGGAGGAAGCCCCGCACGTCCTCGCCGGAGACGCGGAGCAGGGCACGGTCGTGGAGGGTGGTCGCGGGCATGCACCCTTGATAGGCATTCCGGCACGCAATCCCAAGGACCCGGACATGACCCAGCGCCTCACCCTTCGCCGCCCGGACGATTGGCACGTCCACCTGCGCGACGGCGAGATGCTGAAGGCGGTGGCGCCCTACACCGCGCGCCAGTTCGCCCGTGCGATCATCATGCCCAATCTCGTGCCCCCGGTGACCAGCGTGGCTTCGGCGCAAGCGTATCGGGACCGCATCCTGCGGGCGGCAGGCCCCGGCTTCACGCCGCTGATGACGCTTTACCTTACGGACGACGCCGATCCCGGCGAACTCGCCCGAGGCTATGCGGAGGGCGTCTTCACCGCCGCCAAGCTCTATCCGGCCAACGCGACCACCAATTCCGCGCACGGGGTCACCGACGTCGCAAACATCGCCGCGGTGCTGGAGCGGATGCAGGACATCGGAATGCCCCTGCTCATCCACGGCGAAGTCACCGATCCGGCCGTGGACGTGTTCGACCGCGAGAAAGTGTTCATCGACCGGGTTTTCACTCCGCTGGTCCGAGACTTCCCGGCGCTCAAGATGGTGTTCGAACATATCACCACCGCCGACGCCGCCGATTTCGTGACCGCGCAGGGCCCGAACGTCGCCGCGACGGTGACGCCGCAGCACCTCCACATCAACCGCAACGCGCTGTTTGCCGGCGGGCTGCGCCCCCACGCTTACTGCCTGCCCGTGGCCAAGCGCGAGGAGCACCGCCTGGCCGTGCGCCGGGCCGCCACCTCCGGCTCGCCCAAATTCTTCCTCGGCACCGACAGCGCCCCCCATCCCGTGGAGGCAAAGGAATCGGGCTGCGGCTGCGCCGGCATCTTCAACGCCCCCTTCGCAATCGAAAGCTACGCGGCGGTGTTCGAGGAAGAAGGCGCGCTCGACCGGCTCGAAGCCTTCGCTTCCGAGCACGGCCCCCGCTTCTACGGCCTGCCCCTCAACGAGGAGCGGATCGTGCTGGAGCGGGCCGAGGTGCCAATACCCGCCAGCATCCCGGCCGCTCAATCCGCGCTGGTCCCGTTCCACGCGGGCGAGACGCTGCCTTGGCGGATAATCGTCTAACGGGCGACGCACTTCGGCCTCAACGTTCCACGATTGCCCAATACCGCCTGCAAATCTGCTGCGTTGATCCGGGCGTGAGGCCGGTCCACCATAAGTGATGTTGAAGCCCGGCACCCTTTCCCCTGAAGCCGAACGCACGCTCGACGCGTTGGGATCGCTCCTGGACAGCGGCGAGAACGCAGCGCCGGCGGTTGCCGCTGCGGTTGAAGTGCTTTCGAATCTGCATCCGAGCACCATCAGCCAGGTAGCCCGCATAATCGCCGATACGGCCAGACTACGCCGGTGGCGTCCCGAGCCCTCCTTTCTCCAGGCGCTGTTTCGGTCCCGGCTTTCGGACAAGGAGCAGCTGCTCCAAAATCCCGATCTTGCCTTTCTCTTCCTGTTCCATAGCGACGGACGCATTCGGGAATGCGCCCTTCAGCGGATACGTGGCGCTTTGCCGAGCCCGTTTCTCTTTGCTGCGGTGGCGTACCGGCTGAACGATTGGGCTGAACCGGTGCGAGCGGCGGCGCTTGCCTGCGCCAAAAGGTGCTTCTCGCAGACACAAGCGGGGATCATAGTCGCAGCCGCCGAAGCTCTGCTGTTGCGGCAGGATAGCTGGAGACGGTGGGACAGGGAGAGGGAGGTGGTTGAGGCTGCCTACGCCCGGGCGGACGTCGCAAACGCGCTTGCAGACTTCATCCGCGACTCGAAGACGGGTCCTTCGTCGCGAATACTTCGATTGATGCTAAGAAGGGACGTCCTCGATCGGCATCTCCTCACCTTGGCATCCCAAGCATTGCAGCCACCGGTGCGGGCCCTCGCTGTCGAGACTCTCGCCGCGGGCAGGGCGAAGTGGGTCGTGGGAAGCGAGTGGAAGTGGGTGAACAAGCCCGGCGGTCTGGGAATTCACGTTCCCGCGTACGAATATCGGCCGCTGTCCGGCGTTCACGACCCTTTACCGGTGATCGAGCGCGCCGCTTGCGATCGCTCGCCGATCGTCAGGAGGGCTGCTCTGGATGCCGCGATCGAGCATCGGCTTCACGGGGAGGCGGTAGAGCGAATAGCAGCCACCCTGCTTACCGATAAGAGCCCCTCGATCAGGGAACGTGCGACGTTCATTCTGGCGAGGAGGGGCATTCTGGCGAGGAGGGGCAAAACTGAAGCATGATCGGCTGCGGCTCCGTGGCGTGATCGGCCGCCCCGCTACAACAGGTGCGACCAGGCGCCTAAGCGGCTGAAATCGTGTGTGCGCTCGAGTTCGTGTCGGCCGAATGAAAAAGCCCGGCGCGCTCGGGTGGAGCGGCCGGGCTGATTCTTTCGCCAAAGCGGAAACGACTGTTTTTAGCCGAGCGAACTCAGGTTCACCGCTGCGGTTTTGCCGCGGCGGTCTACTTCCAGCTCGAACTCGACCCGGTCGCCCTCGTTGAGGCTCGACATGCCGGCACGCTCAACCGCCGAGATGTGCACAAACGCATCCGGCTGGCCGTCGTCGCGGCTGATGAAGCCGAAGCCCTTCATGGCGTTGAAGAACTTCACCGTGCCCTGGGCCTTTTCGCCGGTGAGCTGGCGCTGCGGGCCGCCGCGGTCGCCGCCGGGCGCACCGCCGTAGCCGCCGCCGCCCGGACCGCCTTCGCGCGGCTCGCGGGGAGGCGCACGATCGGAAACCGGCATCGGCTCGCCGTCGATCTTGAGATCGGTTGCCGAAATCCGGCCGCCGCGATCGACGAGCGTGAACTCGAGCGGCTGGCCATCGGCAAGGCCGGTAAGGCCCGCTTGCTCAACCGCCGAGATGTGCACGAACACGTCTTCGCCACCATCGTCACGGACAACGAAGCCGAAGCCCTTTTGAGCGTTGAAGAACTTAACGACGCCCTTGCCCTGGCCGACGACCTGGGGAGGCATGCCGCCGCCACCGCCGCCGCCGCCGCGGAACCCGCCGCCGCCGCCGCCGCCGAAGCCGCCGCCACCACCGCTGCCGCCACCGCCGCCGCGGTAACCGCCGCCGCCGCCGCCGCTGCGGTCACCGAAGCCGCCACCGCCGCCGCCAAAGCCGCCGCGATCGCCATAGCCCGGTCCGCTATTGTAGCCGCCGCCAGGACGGTCGCCGAAACCGCCGCCGCCGCCGCCACCGAAGCTGCTGCCACCACCGCCGGCGAATTCGTCGCCGCCGAAACCATCGCGCTTGTCTCTGCCGCGCCCGCCGCGCTCACCGCGGCGCCCTCTGTCAAAACCCATGCCGTCTAAACACTTTCCAGCGCCCAACTCTCCTTAGGAAACCAACGCGCAGGGCTGTTCGCGCAAAGGTCTTGGCGCCCGGTCATGGCGCACGGGCGAAGCCTATAACGAAAAAAACCTGTTTCCGCGAGGGGATTCAGCGCCTTCTTGATTCAGCCTATTTGTGCTTGTGCGCGACGGCGTGGTGCACGGCCACGATCGCCCCGCCCAGCGCCAGGCCGAACAGCCCGGAGCCGATCGCGCCGACCGCCCATTCAAGCGCTCCGCCGATCGCCGGAAGGGCGTGGCCAACCGCCGCACCCGAGTCGTGGAGGAGGTGGGCGATCCCGCCCAGGCCGAAATCCTCCAGCCCGTGAATAACGATCTGCCCGCCCACCCAGAGCATCGCCGCAATGCCGACCGTGGAGAGAAAGGCGAGCAGCTTCGGCATCAGCCGCACCAGTCCCCGGCCAAATGCGCGAGCGGCGCCGTTGCGGCCTTTGGCCAAGTGCAGGCCGATATCGTCCATTTTCACGATCAGCCCGACGACGCCGTAGACGCCCACGGTGATCGCAACCGCGACGACGGCCAGGATAATGGCCCGGCTGGCCAGCGGCTCGTCGGCAACCTCGTTCAAGGCGATGGCCATGATCTCGGCCGACAGGATGAAATCGGTGCGCACCGCGCCCGACACCATCAGCTTCTCGTGTTCGGCGCTGTCGAGCGCCGCCGCATCCTCGGCTAGGCTGTGCTTGGATCCGGAGACGGCCTCCCACACCTTTTCGGCGCCCTCGAAGCACAGGTAGGCGCCGCCGAGCATCAGTAAGGGCGTGATCGCCCAGGGAAGAAGCGTGCTCAGCGCCAGCGCGACGGGCAGCAGGATGACGAGCTTGTTGAACAACGAGCCCTTGGCGATTCGGGCAATGATCGGCAGCTCGCGGTCGGGCGTGAAGCCGGTGACATAGCGCGGCGTCACCGCCGTATCATCGACCACCACGCCCGCCGCCTTGATCCCCGCCCGGCCCGCGGCGGCGCCAACATCGTCGATCGAGGCTGCGGCGACCTTGGCGATCACGGCGATGTCGTCGAGCAGGGCGGCAAGTCCGGAAGGCATGAGGCGCACAACTTTCGAAAGGGGCGTTCCCCCCTCCTCTGACGCCCCGGCGCGCTTCGATCAACCGGCCATGTGGCCCACGGGCCCCAGCCCACGTTGAGAACAGCCCACGTTGAGAAGCGGGGCCATTCATCCTATGTGCCTTCCCCATGACCGTACATTTCCACGAAGAAGATCTGCCGGAAGGCGTGCTCGCCCCGGGCGCCGTTGCCGTCGATACCGAAGCGATGGGCCTCCATCCCGGCCGCGACCGGCTCTGCCTTGTTCAGATTTCCGACGGGCGCGGCGACGAGCATCTCGTCCGCTTTGGCCCCACCAGCGACTATTCGGCGCCCAACCTGAAGGCGGTGCTGGCCGATCCGGCGCGCCTCAAGCTCTACCATTTCGCCCGTTTCGACCTGGCGATCATGGAAGCCTATCTCAAGGTCATGGCCGAGCCGGTGTATTGCACCAAGACCGCCTCGCGGCTGGTGCGCACCTACACCGACCGCCACGGGTTAAAGGAACTGGTTAAGGAGCTGCTCTCCACCGACATCTCGAAGCAGCAGCAATCGTCGGACTGGGGGGCGCCCGAGCTGTCGGACGCGCAAAAGGAGTATGCCGCTTCCGACGTGCGTTTCCTTCACCAGCTCAAGGAAAAGCTCGACCAGCGCATGATTCGCGAAGGCCGGATGGAGCTTGCGCAGGCCTGCTTCGATTTCCTCCCCCACCGTGCCCGGCTCGATCTAGCCGGCTGGCCGGAGATCGATATCTTCGCCCATGTCTGAGGCGCCCGCCACACCCGTTCCGGCGGCGCCCCCGGTCGTGCGCAGGGGCTGGGCCCGGCCCGGCGGCGCCCACGATTACCTCGTCCGCGCGCTCAAGATCCTGCTGCCCGCCGGCGTCGGCGTGCTGCTTGCGTATCTGCTCCTCTCGCCGCTCGGCAAGGACCGCGAGATCAGCTTCCTTCTCGACAAGAACAAGGTCGATGTCGCCAAGGAGCGGCTCAAGGTCCAGCAGGCGCAATATCGCGGCCAGGACAATAAGGGCCGCGCCTTCACCATCGAAGCGCAAAGGGCGCTTCAGCCGAGCTCGGCCGACCCGGTCGTGCAGATCGAGGGCATGGCCGCCAACATCCAGCTCGAGGACGGCCCCGCCAGTATCGAAGCCAAAAACGGCCGCTACAACATGGACACCCAGAAAGTGGACGTGCTCGGCCCCATTCTGTTCAGCGCCGCCGACGGCTACAAGCTCCAGACCCGCGACGTCTCGGTCGATTTGAACACGCAGACGCTAAACAGCACTTCAGGCGTCGAGGGGCGCATCCCGATGGGCACCTTCACCGCGCAGAAGATGGAAGTCGACCTCCACGAGCGCCGGGTCGTGCTGACCGGAAGAGTTCGCTTGCATATGGTTCAGGGCGCAATCAAATGAAAAGCATGAGACATTTGTCCGTGGCCCTCGCGGCAGCCTCGCTTTTCGCCTTGGGAGCGATCAATCCCGCTCTGGGGCAGGAGAGCGGCTCGGCTTTGCGCGGCCACAACAGCGATGCGCCCATCGACTGGGGTGCCGAGCGGATCGAGGTTCAGGATCAGCAGAAGCGCGTGGTGATGACGGGGAACGTCGTTGCGAAGCAGGCCGATCTCACCTTGAATGCCGAGCGGATCACGGTGGCCTATGTCCAAAACAAGGGCATCAAGGTGCAGCGGATAGACGCAAGCGGCGGCGTCCTGCTGCGCAGCCCGTCCGAAACGGCGCGCGGACAATATGCCATCTACGATCTCGGCCAGCGGATCATCACCCTGATCGGCAACGTGACGCTCACCCGGGGCGGTTCGGACGTCAACGGCGGCCGCCTTGTGCTCGATCTCGACAGCGGCCGCGCGGTGATGGACGGCAGCGCTCCGGGCGGCGCCACGCAAGGCCGGGTTACCGGCACCTTCCAGGTGCCGAAGCGCAGCGAGTAAGCCACAGGTCCGCCAGAAACGCGCTCCGCGGCTGCATGCACGAAGCTTGCCAGTTGAGGCGGCGCGCGGCTTCGCTTAGGCTCCCCGCCACACGGAAACGGACGCAATGAACGAGACCAGCCTGATCGACCGCCCCGAAGCCGCCCATGCGGCCGCGGACGGCTCGCGCGGACTCGCCGTCGTGTCCATCGCCAAATCCTATGACAAGAAGGTCGTGCTCAAGGACGTCTCCCTCGCCATCGATCGTGGCGAAGTGGTCGGCCTGCTCGGCCCCAACGGCGCCGGCAAGACCACCTGCTTTTATTCGATCATGGGCCTGGTCCGTCCCGACAGCGGCCGGATCCTGCTCGACGGCGAGGACATCACCGGCCTGCCCATGTACCGCCGCGCGGTGCTCGGCCTGGGCTACCTTCCCCAGGAAACCTCCATCTTCCGCGGACTTACGGTGGCCCAGAACATCATGGCCGTCCTTGAAGTGGCGGTGAAGAACAAGGCCGAGCGGCGGGAACGGCTTGAGCAGTTGCTCGGCGAATTCCACATCGACCACCTGCGCGATGCGCCCGCGATGGCGCTGTCGGGCGGCGAGCGGCGCCGCTGCGAGATCGCCCGCGCGCTTGCCGCGAGCCCATCGATCATGCTCCTCGACGAGCCGTTCGCCGGCATCGACCCAATCTCCATTTCCGACATTCGCGATCTAGTGAAGGATCTCAAGAAGCGTGAGATCGGCGTGCTGATCACCGATCACAACGTCCGCGAAACGCTCGACATCGTCGACCGCGCCTGCATCATCTACGACGGCCAGGTGCTGTTCGCCGGCAGCCCGGAAGCGCTCGTCGCCGATCCCAACGTCCGCCGCCTCTACCTCGGCGAGAGCTTCGAGCTGTAGCGCATGAGCCTCGGGCCGCGCCTCGATCTCAGGCAAAGCCAGTCGCTGGTGATGACCCCGCAGCTTCAGCAGGCCATCCGCTTGCTGGCGCTCTCCAACCTCGAGGTCGAAAGCTTCATTGCCGAGGAGCTGGAAAAGAACCCCCTGCTCGATACCGCTTCGGTGGAGGACGGCCCCACCGCGCCAGCCGAAGTCGAGCCCACCCCCTCCGGCGACTCGGATGAGCCTGCCACGATCGACCAGCTCGCCGGTGCCGGCGAAGCGGCGCTCGACATCGACCAGAACAACGAAAACTTCCACCAGGACAGCGCGTCCGATCGCGGCCTCGACGGCGGCCTCGGCATGGACGGCCTCGACGGGGGCGGCGGCGAAGCCGTCGAAGGCCCGGACTTCGACAGCTTCGCCGGCGAAGGCCTGTCGCTTCACGAACACCTCATCGCCCAGGCCGGCGAGCGCCTCTCCGGCGCCGACCTCCTCATCGCCCAGGCGCTGATCGAGCAGGTCGAGGAAACCGGCTATTTCACCGCCTCCCTGCTCGACATCGCACACCGCCTCGCAGCGCCCTTGCGCGACGTCGAGCGCGTCCTTGCGGTCGTGCAGACCTTCGACCCGTCCGGAGTCGCCGCCCGCTCGCTCTCCGAATGCCTCGCCCTCCAGGCCAAGGAAGCCGACCGCTTCGATCCGGCAATGGCCCGGCTGATCGACAATCTTGATTATCTCGCCAAGGGCAACCTCGCCGCGCTGCGCCGCATCTGCGGCGTGGACGACGAGGATCTGGGCGACATGATCCGCGAACTGCGCGCCTACGATCCCAAACCGGGCTGCCGCTTCGCCGACAGCGACCGGGTGCAGGGCGTGGTCCCCGACGTGTTCGTCGCCCGCCGCGGCGGCGGCTGGGCGATCGAGCTCAACAGCGCGACCTTGCCCCGGGTCCTGGTCAACCGCAGCTACTACACGGAGCTGTCCTCAGGCTCGCAGGACAAGAAGTCCAAGGCCTGGCTGTCCGAATGCCTGGCCAGTGCCAACTGGCTGACCAAGGCGCTCGATCAGCGCGCGCAGACCATTATCAAGGTCTCCAGCGAGATCGTGAAGCAGCAGGACGGCTTCTTTCGGAGCGGCGTCGCCCACTTGCGCCCGCTCACCCTACGCCAGGTCGCCGACGTCATCGGCATGCACGAATCCACGGTCAGCCGGGTCACCTCCAACAAATACCTGTCCTGCGACCGCGGCCTGTTCGAGCTCAAATATTTCTTCACCAGCGGCATCCAGTCGTCCGACGGCGGCGACGCCGTCTCGGCGGAAGCGGTGAAGAGCCACATCAAGGCCCTGATCGCCGCCGAAAGCGCCGCCGCGATCCTTTCCGACGACCAGCTTGTCGAGCTTCTCCGCGCCAAGGGCTTCGACATCGCCCGCCGCACCGTTGCCAAATATCGCGAAGCCATCGGCCTCGGCTCGTCCGTCCAGCGCCGCCGCCAGAAGGCCCTTGAGGGGCGGGCGGCCTGACCGTCGTGCGCTTTTGCGGAAACCAAAGCGTGCTTCTGGGTTGTCCCCCCAGAAGGAGAAAGCAACCATGAGCGACGACAAGAAGAAGGGCGATTTTAACAAGGGCGGCAAGGACGACGTCGGCGGCAACAAGAAGCAGCAGAACGACAGCGGCCAGAACAGCGGCACCGGCGGCCGCAACAGCGGCGGGAAATGACCTCGTTCCTCCCTGCGCGCGGTAGCGCGTGGGGAGGGGAACCACCGAAGGTGGTATAGGGGTAAGCGGTGCTAAGGCTGGGCGCATCGCGTGAACCCTCACATTTTACGGTAGCTACCCATCCACCAGGCTTCACCTGGTCCCCCTCCCCATCTTCGATGGGGAGGAACATAAAAATGGCCCCGGCGGGGGGATGAACCGCCGGGGCCGCAGTCTCCCAAAAGGGGGCGGGTAGGGAGACTGTGTCCGCTTAGAACTTGACGCCGACGCCGATCAGGCCCTGGTGGCGGCTGAAGTCGCCTTCATAGTTCGTGTAGCGATACTCGGCCTTCGCATACATGCGGTTGCCGAAATCGTGCTGATAGCCGACGCCGAGGCGCAGGCCGTCGGCATTGCCGCTTGCGCGGGTCGTGACGTTCGCCGGGGTGGTGTAGGACGCCCGGAAGCGGGCGTTGGAATAGCCGGCCAGCGCGTAAAGCGTGCCCTTCTCCGACACCTTGTAGCCAAGGCGGACGGCGGCGGCGAGATCGCGGCGCGCATCGACGCAGGTCCGGTCGTTGGCGACGATCGCGCCGGTGACGCAGCCTTCGGTGGAGGCGAGATCGGCGCTGAGGTCGAGGCCGAGTTCAACCTTGGGGCTGATCGCGAAATCGTAGCCGAGGCCGATGCCGTAGGCGATTCCGGTTTCGTTGTCGCCGTCCGAGGACAAAGCGTCGATGCCGGTGTGGACTTCGGCGCGGAAGCCTTCGGCGCAGGCCGGGCTGGCGATTGCAATGGTGGCGGCGGTTGCGGCCAGAGCGATGAGAACCTTCTTCATGTTTGTAAACTCCCTTGTTTGTTTCAAACCGCTCGGCTGCTTGCGCCGGCGATCCCCTGATGGTGTGTTGTGGTTTGGGTGATTGCTTCGTCCGGGGCGCCGGACCGGCGCCTTCGGAGAGGTCCGGTCCGTGCGTCTCAGGCGAGAATGGAGCCGGCGCTGAGCGCGGCGAGGGCGCCGCTCAGGACGCTGGCGCTGCAGCCCAATGCGGCGGCGGCGACCAGAAGGACCTGAAGCATCCCCTTCTGCTGTTGAACGAACATAACCGAAAATCTCCTTGGGTTAGCGATCCAGCCTCGCTGGCTGTGACGCCCTTCTGGGGTCGGGCTGTTGCGCCAAGATGCCGCGCTTTGGCTTTTTGTGTTTCAGTTGTTACACTGGGTGGATGCCCTCCGCGTGGCTTCGTGCTATGCTGGCGTGGGGTTCGAATTCGGGGGTTTTCGAGGCGTGGAGACGACAGGCGAGATTCCGTGCGTGCTTGCGGAGGGCATTTCGTCGTCGCTGAACGCGATCGTGATGATCGATTCCGAAGGGATCATCCACGCCTTCAACCCGACCGCGGAAAAAGCCTTCGGCTATTCGCGCGAGCAGATGATCGGCGCGTCGATCCGCACCTTCATCGCCGAGCAGCCCGAGCGCCTGGAAGAACAGCAGGCGCTGTTCCGCTTCATCCTCGACGACAGCGCCGGCCCCGGTGCGCAGCGCGCCTTGATCGACGGCATCGCCGCCGACGGCCGGATCGTGCCGCTCGAGGCGACGATCACCGTGCTCCAGATCAACGGTGCCAAGCGCTTCCTGTGCAGCCTGCGCGACCTTTCGCCCGAAAAGCAGCACGACGAGGAGATGCAGGAAGAACTGCAGCGGCTGGAGCTTGCAGTCGAGGCCGCAAAGCTCGGCACCTGGACCTTCGACCTCGAGACCCGCACGACCTGGTATTCCGATCGCTCCAAGGAGCTGTACGGCGTTCCCCCGGACACGGAGATGACCACGGAGGTGATCCGCGCCGCCGTCCACCCCGACGAATGGGAGCAGGTCGCCGACCCCTACCTCAACGGCTTCACCCAGGACCGGGTGGAAGTGGAATACCGCGTTCTGTGCCCAAGCGGCGAGGTGCGCTGGGTGTATTCACTCGGCGCCCTCGTGCGCGACGAAGAGGGCGTCGCCCGAAGCGTTAACGGCATCCACCTCGACATCACCGATCGCAAGCGCGCCGAGGAGGAGCTTGAGGAAACCCGCCGCCACCTCGAACTCGCTGTCGACGGCGCCGGCCTCGGCATCTGGACGGTGGACCCGCGCGACGGCACCACCTGGTATTCCGACCGGTCGCGCGACCTGTGGGGCGTCGACCATGAGCTGCGCCTCGATGCCCGCAGCATGCGCACCTACATCCACCCCGACGATTGGGAACAGGTGCTTGAGCCCTACCGCCGGGATTTCCCGGGCGATTCGCTCGACATGGAGCACCGCATCGTCTGGCCGAACGGCGACGTGCGCTGGGTGCATTCGATCGGCAAGGCGATTCGCGGCCCCGACGGCGTCGTCCACACGCTGAGCGGCATCCATCTCGACGTCACCGACCGCAAAAAGGCCGAAGCCGAACTCAGCCGCTCGCGCGAAGCGCTCCACCAGTCGGAGAAGCTCGCGGCGCTTGGCTCGCTCCTCGCCGGCGTCAGCCATGAGCTCAACAACCCCCTCGCCGCGATCGTCGGCCAGGCCGAAATGCTCGAGGAAGACAGCCGCGGCACCGTGTTCGAAGCGCGCGCCAAGAAGATCAGCGCCGCCGCCGACCGATGCGCCCGCATTGTGCAAACCTTCCTCGCCATGGCCCGCCGCCGCGAACCGCAGCGCAAGCCGGTGGAACCCAACATCCTGATCGGCGACGCCCTCCAGCTCGCCGAGTATCAACTCCGCACCGCCGGCATCGCCTCGTCGATCGAGTGCGACGCCCAGGTGCCGCCGATCATGGGCGACCGCGACCAGCTCCACCAGGTGCTGGTCAACCTGATCATCAACGCCCAGCAGGCGCTGGAGGCGAGCGACACGCCCGCCAAGAAGCTGGTGATCCGCACCTCCCGGCTCTCCGACGGCCAGGTCGCCATCGACATCTGCGACAACGGCCCCGGCATTGCGCCCGACGTCGCCGGCCGAATCTTCGAGCCCTTTTTCACCACCAAGCCGCAGGGCGTCGGCACCGGCGTCGGCCTGTCCTTTTCGCACGGCATCATCGAGGCGCATGACGGCCGCCTCCACCTCATCCCCTCCGAAAAGGGCGCCACCTTCCGCATCGAGCTCCCCGCCGCCGAGGCGGTGGACATGGAGGTTGTGGCGCCATCGTCCTCGGCGCCCGCCCCCCTCGGCGAGCCCGCGCGGCGCGCGCTGGTCGTGGACGACGAGACCGACATTGCCGACACCATCCGCGAACTGCTCCAACGAGAAGGCTTCGAAGTGACGGTCGCCTCCGACGGCGCGGCGGCCTTGATGGCGCTTGACCGGGACGATTTCGACATCGTCCTGTCCGATCTTCGCATGCCCGGCGTGAGCGGGCCTGAAATGTACGCGCGGGTGCGGGAAATCCGCCCGCATCTATTGTCGCGGATCGCATTCGTAACCGGGGACACATTGGGGGCATCGATGGACAATTTCTTGAAGGAAAGCGGGCGGCCGGTGCTTGAAAAGCCCTTCACCCGCGCCGGCGTGCGCTGCCTCGTTTCCGCATTGATCGACGCATGAGCAGCGCCCCCAACGCCGCCCACATCGTCGTCGTCGATGACGATGAGGACGTCCGCACCACCGTGTCGGAATATCTGCGCCGCAACGGCCTGTCGGTCAGCGAGGCCGACGGGGGCACGGCGCTGCGCGAGATCATGGGCCAGCGCCCGATCGACCTCGCCGTGCTCGACATCAACATGCCGGGCATCGACGGCCTCACCCTCGCCCGGGAAATCCGCGCCTCGGGCGATGCCGGCATCATCATGCTTACCGCGAAGAGCGACGACATCGACCGCATTGTCGGGCTTGAAGTCGGCGCCGACGATTATGTCACCAAGCCCTTCAACCCCCGCGAACTCCTCGCCCGGGTGAAGGCGGTGCTGCGCCGCGCCTCACGCGGCGGCGAATCCCCGGCAACGATGGGCCGCGAGGTGCAGATGGGCAAATGCCGGCTGAACCTCGACACGCGCAAGCTCTACGAGGCCGACGGCAGCGAAGTGCCGCTTACCGCGATGGAGTTCGACCTCCTGAAATGCTTCGCCGAGCACCCCCGCCGAGTACTCACCCGCGACCAACTCCTCGATCTTGCCCACTCCAAGGAAATGGAAGCCTTCGACCGCTCCATCGACACGCGGATCACGCGAATCCGCAAGAAAGTGGAAAAGGATCCGGCCAAGCCCGAATGCCTTAAAACGGTGCGCGGCGCCGGCTACGTGTTCAATCCGGAGTGATGCCGGCAGCCTGAGCCGTTGGTGTCGCCTGGACCTCGTGATGCGCCCCTCGACTTCGCTCGGGACGAACGAGTGTTGTGTGAAGGGCGCACGTCACCGCAGCGGTTTGCTTCAGCTTCGTTCGTCCCGAGCGTAGTCGAGGGGCGCGCCCACAGCGCCTCAGCGCGCGCCCAGCCGAAGCAGCACCTCGCGGGGAATGGCGTAATAGTCAATCACGCTGCGATGGTCGCGCAGCCCGATGATCTCGCGCTGGATGAAGAAGCCGTAGACCGCGTCGGCCGCCGCCTTCAGGCGTTGCGACCGGTCGTCGCCCGCTTCGGCCAAAGCCGCGAGCGCAGCCTCCACGCGCCGGCCGCTCTGAGCGAGCGCCGCCGCTTTCTCCGACATTACCTCCGCTTCGAGCGGGGAGAGTTCGGTGTCGCGGCGGCCGGGGATGCGAAGGGTCATGCGTAAAGGACGTGGGCGACCGGAGCCGCCCACCCAACCTCAGCCGATCTGGTTCCAGACGTTCGGCTTCAAGCGCCGCTCGCCCCAGCGGAAGCCGTCGCCGCCACCGACATTGCCATGGTCAGGCGCGAAGATTCGCACCGCGAGCAGGTTGCCGTAGCCGTTGCCCTGCTGGCGGGCGTTAACCCACCAGCCGGCGCTGCCGTCCCAAAGCTTCACTTCGTCCTCGCCGACCAGAAGCGCATTGGCTTCGTGGTAGATGATGTCGTCGGTCAGCCAGTGGCAGGAGGCCTGCTCCTCCACCCAGGCGCTGCGCCACTGGTCGGTGGCTTCCGGGCTGTATTTCTGCACGAACTGGGCGTGAAACGGAGTCTGGCCGCGCGCGGTGAACACTTCGTGGGCGAGCGCGGCATGGGCGCCGCAATCGATCACTTTGCGCTCCACCACTTCGCACCAGTGCATCGGCCACTTGGACGCGCCCCATTTGTAGCGCGCCCGGATCCAGCGCGGGCCGGTGGCGAGATCGCCGCCATTCAGCATCGCATAGTCCATGGACGACACCCACTCGCGCGCCACGTCGCAACAGGCCTTGCCGTGGTGCGAGAAGGCGCTGTGCGGGAAATGCTCCCACCGGTCGCTGGGCAGCGGCGGCAGGACGCTCGGCCGTTCCTCGGTCCGTGCTTCCGTGACGCTCGCTTCAACCTCTGCCAAATACATAAGACATGCTCCTGTCGTAACCGCCGGTGTCGCAGAAGATGAGCATGTCGCCCGCGCGGGTGCCCTCGGGCAGCCCCACATTCGCGGCGACGATGTCATGCTCCATGCAGAGCCGGCCCATAAGATGGGTTTTGCCGCGGCCGACGGGCTGCAACTTGCCCGTTTCGCCGCATTGCCTGAGAATCCGGTGCGGCTGGAAGAAGTGCATCGGCAGTTCCGCGATCGACGCGTCCACCACCGCTTCCACCCGGTCGTCCTCATGTTCCTGGATTTCGAGAATGCGCATGGCGAGCGCCATAGACGGCTGCGCCATCGCCTTGCCGGGCTCCGACACGATCTGCTTCACGTTGGGCAGAGCCGCACGCACCTTCTCCACCGCCGTGGAGAAGCGCGATTCGTCGTCCGAATGCCAGTCGTCCGGGAACCAGCCGCCGCCCATGTCGAGCACTTCGATGGTCCGGCCGGTGAGCCGCTCGATCGACTGGCACCATTTCAACATCGATTCGAACAGGTGCCACCACTGCGCAACGCCGATGTTGGAGCTGGCCATGTGGAAGTGGACACCGAACGCGCTGTCGGTCGGCAGCCGCTTCACGGCATCGACCAGCTTGGTGAAGCCCTTGGGGCTGTCGAGCGGAATGCCGAAGCGCGACACGACATTGGGCGTGCGGATGCGGATGCCGACGTGCTTGGCCGACAAGGTGCCGGCCTCGATCGCATCGACGGTGCGCTCCAGATCGGCGACAGAGTCGCAGAAGAAGGCGTGCATCTTCTCGGTCGGCATCAGCTCCTCGCGCCAGAATTTGGCCGGGCCGTTGAGAATCACCTGGTCCGGCCGGAAGCCGACCTCAAGCGCGGTCTGGACCTCCATCAGGCTGATCGCCTCGGCGTAGAAGCCGTTGTCGAGCGCCAGCTTGACGAGGCGCTTGTCCGGATTGGTCTTGATCGAATAGCCGCTCACCACCTGGACCTCGTTGGTGCTGAGGCGATGCGAACGCTCGGCGGCGCGCTTGAAGAGGCTTTGCGCGGTGCCTTCCATGAACAGGAATTCGGGCGTCTGGAGCGCGTCCAGATCCATCGCGCCAAGGTCGGTCAGGTAGGTCTCCGGCATGTCCGGCAGGCCCTTCGGGCTCCCGTCATCCTCGACGATCTCGATCAGCTCGATGTCGGCCTTGTGCAGCCGCTCGGCGAGCGACGTCAGGCCGGAGGGGTGCTTCATCGAATGGCCGATCGCGCCGGCGAAAGGCTCGGGCAGCGGCGGCAGCGGATATTCCGCTTTCACCGGCACTTCGAGCACCACGCGGGTGAATTCCTGCGCCTGTGCTTCGCACTTCTGCGCCTTCTGGCCGGTGGCGCCCTGGATGAGGAGGGCAGGGAGGTTGAAGCCGGCAATGGTTGCGCCGTGCACCCAGGCAGGGAAGCGCGGGTTCATTTCCAGCAGCCAGAGCTGGTTCTTGGCGTCGCGCACCATCTCCAGCTCGCCGCCGCCGGTCCAGTTCAGGTCCTTAACCATCTGGCGGAGCGGTTCCTCGAAGCTTTTCGGCACTTCGGAAATGTCGCCGGCCCAGGTCTTGCCCTCCGGCGTGATGTCGCGCTTGCGCATGGAGACGCAGCCCAAGAGCTCGCCTTGGTAAGCGGAGAGCATCACCGATTCCTCGTAGCCGCTGACATGCGCCTGCAGGAACAGATTGTCGGTGGACCACACCTTGGTGAGCGCCGAGCGCGCGGCCATGAACGTGTCCCAGCCGGGCACGCGCGCGGCGTCATAATAAGGGCCCTTCAGCCAGACGCGCCAATTATGCTCGCGGCAGAAAGCGTGAAGCTCCCAGTCGGAAAGGTCGGTGGCGACCCAGGTCGGAATCTGGACGGGGAGGACGTGGCTTGCCTCCACCTTCGGCTTCACGATCCGCTTCAGCGCGCCCATCGGCGGCGCGAGCAGGTTCGGATGGCCTTGGGGGAAGAGGCTGGCGAGCCACATGGCTTCAAGATCGCTGCCGGAGATCCACAGACCGCCGGCGTCAAGCGCGTCTTTCACCTTCTCGCCATAGGTGTCGAGGTTCAGTTCGTCCCACGGACGCTGAATCCACAGGTCGTCAAGGTCTTCCCAGTGAATACCGGAAACGCGATTCGAATATTCGACGCCAACCAACGTAGCATCGGGAAATCCCTGCCGCAGCGAACGAACGATGCCGATACCGGGCTGGGGATTACCGCCCGAAT
>DASVUV010000027.1:0-87941 GCA_036386875.1 Allosphingosinicella sp. | reverse complement strand
CGGGTGACCGTTGTTGCGTCGGAGCCCGATCCCGGTGCGCTTGCCGAACGGGTGGTGAGCACCCTTCCCTCCATTATCGGCTTTCACCAGGATATCGGGCTCACCGAGCAGGATTACCTCCTGAACGCAGGCAGCGTGCTGCGCTCCGGCACGCGGTTCACGGGGTGGAGCGGAGGCGCCGCGCCGTACGTCCATGCCTATGCGCCGCATGGCCGAATGCTTGGCGGCGCGCATTTCCATCTCGCCTGGATTCGCTCGAAACTCGAGGGCGGCGGGGGCGAGCCGTTCGACGCCTACAGCATGGCAGCCGTCGCAGCGCGCCGGGGCCTGCTCGTGCCGCCCGGCACCGGCGCCGCGCCGGGCGAGGCCGAATTCGGGCTTCGGATCGACCCCGCGCGCTACGCCTATTTGCTGCGCGCCTTCGCGCTTCACCTGGGGGCCGTTGAACGCAAGGCAAAGCCGGTCGATGTCACGCTTCGGGCGGAGGATGGCTTTGTCGAAAGCGTGCGGCTGGACGACGGCAGCGAAGCCCGGGGTCACCTGTTCATCGACTGCACCGGCCCGGCGGCGGCGATCCGCTCGCGGCTCGACGACAAGTTCGAGGATTGGGGCCGCTGGCTGCCGTGCGACCGGATCGCCTTTGCCGAAGCCGCGACGGCCGCCGAGCCTTCCCCCCTCGACGAAGCGGTCGCCATGCCGGCCGGCTGGCGCTGGCAATCGGCGGGCGCGGAGAGGACCTCGTTCGGTTATGTCTATGCGTCGCAGCATCTCTCGGACGACGATGCCGCACGGGCGCTGCAGGAAGCGAGCGGTTCGGAACCCGGCACGGCGGTGGCCCTGCGCCAGGGACGCCGCCCCGCACCGTGGCTGCGCAATTGCGTGGCGATCGGCGATGCCGCGGTGTGCGTCGAGCCGCTTGAATGGACCAACCTCCACCTCGCCCACAGCGCGATCGACCGGATCGTATCGATGATGCCGGACCGCGGCTGCGCGCCGGTGGAGCTATGGGATTACAATCGCCAGTGCGGCGCCGAGGCGGACCGGGTGCGCGACTTCCTGATCTGCCACTACGCAGCTTCCAGCCGGCCGCAGGATCCCTTCTGGAGCGCGGCGGCCGCCGCCGAGCCTCCCGCGTCGCTGGCCCTCACCCTGACCCAGTTTCGCGAGCGCGGGCGGCTTCCCTTTTTCGAGGAGGAGACCTTTTCGCGCGACTCCTGGCTGGCTATTCTTCTTGGCCAAGGCGTAATGCCGCGGCGCACCGACCCGCTCGCCGACGCCGTCCCCACCGCCGAGGCGCGGCGGGCAATGGCTGAGCTACGGCGCGCGATCGATGCCGCACTTCCCAAGCTGCCCGGGCAGGGCGCGTATCTGAACCACCTTGCAAGGCAGTCCGCACGATGAACGAACATGCGATCCGGAACGTGGTGATCGTCGGCGGAGGAACAGCCGGCTGGATGGCCGCCGCCGCCTTCGCCCGCTTCCTCAACAACGGCTACACCACCACCACGCTGATCGAATCTGAGGAGATCGGCACGATCGGCGTCGGCGAGGCGACCATCCCCCCGCTGATCACCTTCAACCGCATGCTCGGCATCAACGAGAACGAGTTCATCGCCGCGACCCAGGGCACGTTCAAGCTCGGCATCGAGTTCGTCGACTGGGCGGCGATCGGCCAGCGCTACTTCCATCCGTTCGGCCAGCACGGCCATGACCTGGAAGGGGTTCACTTCCACCAGCTTTACCTGCGCGAGCGGCAGCGGCGGGCGCTGCCCGACATTGCCGACTGGTCGATGAGCGCCGTCGCCGCCGCACGCGGCAAATATGCACGGCCCGGCGTGGAAGCGAAGATGCCGCTGTCGCAATTGCTCTACGCCTTTCACTTCGATGCGGGGCTCTACGCCAAGTTCCTGCGCCAATATGCCGAACGCGGCGGCGTGACCCGGATGGAGGGAAAGGTCGTTGACATCTCCCTGCGCGAGGAAGACGGTTATGTGCGCTCGGTGACGCTTGCGGACGGCCGCGTTGTCGAGGGCGATCTGTTCATCGACTGCTCGGGCTTCCGCGGCCTGCTTACCGAACAAACGCTTCAGACCGGCTATGAGGATTGGACTCATTGGCTGCCTTGCAACCGTGCGGTTGCGGTGCCGAGCAGCTATTCGGGCCAGCCCGATCCCTTCACCCGCTCCACCGCCCGCGCACACGGCTGGCAATGGCGAATCCCGCTGCAGCACCGCATGGGCAACGGCTTCGTGTACTCGAGCGAGCATATCTCCGACGACGACGCCGAGCAGGTGCTGCTGTCCAACCTCGAAGGCGCGCCGCTGGCCGATCCGCGCCGGCTTTCCTTCACCACCGGCCGGCGCAAGCAGGCGTGGAACAAGAACGTCGTGGCGATGGGCCTGTCGAGCGGCTTCGTTGAGCCCCTGGAATCGACCAGCATCCACATGGTGCAATCGGGCATCGCCAAGCTGATCGCCCTGTTCCCGGACAAGCGCTTCAACCCGGTGGAGCGGGACGAGTATAACAAGCAGATGCAGGTCCTCTTCGAGGACGTGCGCGACTTCATCATCCTCCACTACAACGCGACCGCGCGCGACGATTCCGACTTCTGGGACCGCTGCCGGACGATGACGATCCCCGACAGCCTTGCCGCGAAGGTCGACTTGTGGCGCGCCAAGGGCCGCACCTTCCGCGAGGGACAGGAGCTGTTCGGAACAACGAGCTGGGTTGCGGTGCTGCTCGGCCAGAACATCGTGCCGGAGGAGTATGAGCCTGCCGCCGACGCGCTCGATCCGGACCGGGTGGCGGAGGCGCTCGGGCAGATGCACGGCGCTTACATCGAAACAGCCGATCGCCTGCCCAGCCACGGTGAATTCATCGCCCGGGCCTGCGCCGCGCAGAACCCGGCCGCGCCGCCGCCGCTTCCGGAGTTCGCCTTTTGAGGGGCGACCGGATCCGCAAGGTGGTGATCGTCGGCGGCGGCACCGCCGGCTGGATGACCGCGGCGGCGCTGGCCAAGATCATGGGACCGATGGCGGACTTCACCGTCGAGCTGGTCGAATCGGACGAGATCGGCACGGTCGGCGTCGGTGAGGCGACGATTCCGCAAATCCTGCTGTTCAACGGGATGCTCGGCCTCGACGAAAACGACTTCGTGCGGGCCACCAACGCGACCTACAAATTGGGCATCGAGTTCGTCGACTGGACTCGCATCGGCCACCGCTACGTCCACCCGTTCGGCTCCTACGGCGTTGACATGAAGGGGGTGGAATTCCACCACCACTGGCTCAAGGCGCGGCAGCTTGGTTTGCCCTTCGCGCTTGGTGATTATTCGCTCTCGGTGGTGGCGGCGCTGCAGGGCAAGTTCGAGCGGCCGCGCGAGGACCAGCCCAATTCGCCGCTCTCGAAGACGTCATACGCCTTTCAGTTCGATGCCAGTCTCTACGCCCGCTACCTGCGCGCCTTCTCCGAGCAGCATGGCGCCGTCCGCACCGAGGGCCGGATCGTGGACGTCGTGCAGAACGGCGAAAGCGGCTTCGTCGAGGCGGTGGTGCTGGAGAACGGCGCCCGCGTTGAGGGCGATCTCTTCATCGACTGCTCGGGCTTTCGCGGGCTGCTCATCGAGCAGACCTTGAAGGCGGGGTATGAGGACTGGACCGACTGGCTGCCCTGCAACCGCGCTCTCGCAGTGCCGTGCGAGAAAGCGGGCGACGACCGCCCCCTCACCCGCTCCACCGCGCGTTCGGCGGGCTGGCAGTGGCGCATTCCGCTGCAGCACCGCATCGGCAACGGTTATGTGTATTCGAGCGAGCACATCTCCGACGACGAAGCGGCGGCGACCTTGCTTGCCAACCTGGACGGCAAGCCGCTCGCGGACCCTCGGCCGCTGCGCTTCACCGCCGGGCACAGGAAACGGGTGTGGGTGAAAAACGTGATCGCGCTTGGCCTCTCCAGCGGCTTCCTCGAGCCTCTCGAATCGACCAGCATCCACCTTGTCCAGTCGGGTATTGCCCGCCTGATGTCGCTGTTCCCCACGCGCCAGTTCGACCAGGCGGAGATCGACCGGTTCAACGCAATGACGACACGCGAATATCTCGACGTCCGCGACTTCCTGGTGCTCCACTACAAGGCGACCGAGCGGGACGATTCGCCGTTCTGGAATTATTGCCGGACGCTTGAGCCGCCGCCGGGGCTTCGCGAGAAGCTGGACATGTACCGCCTGAACGGCCGAATTCACCGCGAGCATGAGGAGCTGTTCACCGAATCGAGCTGGCTTGCGGTGATGGAGGGCCAAGGCATTGCGGCGGGCGGCTACCACCCGGTCGCCGACCTGCTGCCGGACGACGAGACGGTGCGCCGCCTCACCCATATTCGCGAAGTGATCGCCAGCACCGCCGCGATCCTGCCGAGCCAGGCCGAGTTCCTGCGCCGCAACGGCAGCCTCAGCGACGCCGGCGCGAGGCTCGCGTCATGAGGCCGATGGCGGAATATGACCGGCCGGGCCGGCAACAGTTCGATGAGGAGATCCGCCCCGCCGCCCAGCCCGCGGTGCTGCGCGGTCTCGCCGCCGACTGGCCGGCGGTGCGGGCGGCGCGGCAGTCGGACGAAGCGTTGTTCAGCTATATGCGCGGCTTCTACAATGAGCAGCCGATCCGCGCGATCGTCGGCGAGCCGGAGATCGAAGGCCGTTTCTTCTACAACGGGGACGTGACGGAGCTGAACTTCCGGCCGGTCGGCTCGCCGTTCGGCCCATTCCTCGACCGGCTGCTGCGCGACCGCGAGCACCCCCGGCCTTATGCAATGGCGGTGCAGTCGACTCCGGTGCCCGAGCTGCTGCCCGGCATGGAGCTGGAGAACCGCATTGCCCTGCTCGGCCCCGAGGTCGTGCCGCGCTTGTGGATGGGGAACGCCACGCGGGTCGCGCCGCATTACGACCTGATGGAGAATATCGGCTGCGTGGTGGCGGGGAAGCGCCGCTTCACCCTGTTCGCGCCGGACCAGATCGCCAACCTCTACCCCGGCCCGTTCGAGCTGACTCCGGCCGGCACCCCGGTCAGCATGGTCGATCCGGCCAACCCCGACTTCGAACGCTACCCACGCTTCCGGGACGCGCTGGAGGCAGCGCAGGTTGCGGAGCTGGAGCCGGGCGATGCCATCTACATTCCGTTCCAATGGTGGCACGCGGTGGATTCGCTGACGCCGGTGAACCTGTTCATCAACTATTGGTGGAACAGCGCGCCCGACTTCGGCAGCCCTTATGACGCAATGCTGCACGGGCTGCTGAGCATGCGCAACCTGCCGCCGGAGCAGAGGGCGGCGTGGCGCGAGCTGTTCGACCATTATGTCTTTTGCGCGCACGGCGACCCGACCGAACATTTGCCGCCGCACGCGCGCGGCTTCCTTGGCGCGTCGCCACAGGATCTCGGACGCATTCGCGCGACGCTGAAGCAGCGGCTGGGCGAATTGTGACGACGGGGCGCGCCTTCACCCTCTCGCTGGCGGCGCTGCTGGGTGCCTGCGCCGCGACGCCCAGACCGGCTGAAGAACCGGCGCCCGTCGCGGCGTTCGACTGGTTCGATTATGCCGGCTCCGATCCGCTGCCGGAGCCCGGGCCGGGTGAGTTTCGCAACCCGGTCCTGCAGGGCTTCTACCCGGACCCGAGCATTACCCGCGTCGGCGACGATTATTATCTGGTCAATTCGACATTCGCCTGGTTCCCCGGAATTCCAATCTTCCACAGCCGCGACCTGGTGAGCTGGACTCAGATCGGCAACGCGATCGACCGGCCGGGGCAGCTCGATTTCGCCAAGCTCGGCTTGTCGCGCGGTGTGTTCGCGCCGGACATCTCGTTCCACGACGGCACCTTCTACATCCTCAACACCTGCGTCGATTGCGGCGGCAATTTCGTGATCACCGCCGCCGATCCGAAGGGGCCGTGGAGCGATCCGGTGTGGCTTCCGGAAATCGTCGGCGGAATCGATCCGTCCTTGTTCTTCGACGAGGACGGATCGGCCTGGATCCTCAACAACGGACCGCCCGAAGGCACGCCGCGCTACGACGGCCACCGGGCGATCTGGATCCAGCGCTTCGACCCGAAGGCGATGAAGATGGTCGGGCCGCGCAAGGTGCTGATCGACGGCGGCATCGATCCGGCGGCCAAGCCGATCTGGATCGAAGGGCCGCACATCTTTCGCAAGAACGGCTTCTACTATCTGACCGCCGCGGAAGGCGGCACCGCGGAAGGCCACAGCCAGGTGATCCTGCGCAGCCGCAGCGTCACTGGACCCTACGAGATCGGCCCGCACAACCCGATCCTCACCCAACGCGATCTGCCGCGCGACCGGCCCAATCCGATCACGTCGGCGGGGCATGCCGATCTGGTGGAAACGGCGGCGGGCGAGTGGTGGGCGAGCTTCCTGGCGGTGCGGCCGTACGGCGGGGATTTCTACAACACCGGTCGTGAGACCTTTTTGCTGCCGGTGACGTGGAAGGACGGCTGGCCGCAGATCACGCAGCCGGGCGAGACGATCCCGGTGACGCACAAGCGCCCTGCCCTCCCCGCACAGGCCGCACCAGGGGTGCCGATGAACGGCGCCTTCCACCTGCG
This sequence comes from Allosphingosinicella sp., assembly GCA_036386875.1. Classification (GTDB taxonomy): domain Bacteria; phylum Pseudomonadota; class Alphaproteobacteria; order Sphingomonadales; family Sphingomonadaceae; genus Allosphingosinicella. The sequence continues at coordinate 81,334 of DASVUV010000027.1, read as the reverse complement.
TGAGGAGTTCGAGGGCGCCGCGCTGCCGCCGAGTTGGATGACGATGCGCAACCCGCGCGATCGGTGGTATGCGCTGGCAAACGGCAAGCTCCGGATCGAGGCGCGGCCGGTCGGGCTCGGCGACTTTGGCAATCCATCCTTGCTCGGCCGCCGCCAGCAGCACCCCGATGCGGCTGCCACGACGAAGATCGACTTCGTCCCCCGCCGGGCCGGAGACGAAGCGGGGATCGTCGCCCTGCAGAACGACGAATATTGGTTTTTCCTTGCAGTCACGACCGAGAACGGACGCCGGGTCGTCACCCTGAAGCGGCGCGCCGGCAGCGGCGATCCTACCGGCGGTGTGGCGGTGGCGTCCGCCCCCCTGCCCGCGTCAGGCGCGGTGTCGCTGCGCATCGTTGCGCGCGGCGGGCAGTACGACTTCCAGTATGCGGGACCGGACGGACGTTGGCAGACGCTGCGGGCGGGCGAGGACGGGACGATCCTCAGCACCAAGACGGCCGGCGGCTTCGTCGGCAGCGTCTTCGCCCTGCACGCCCGCTCGGCGCCCTAGCGCGGCTCCTCGGCCAGCCAGGCGGAGACCCAGACCAAGGGCGCGTTCCAGTTCACCGCGACTTCGTTGACGGTGAATTCGTGGATGGCGTCCACCCAGCAGGTCTGCGGCGCGCACGGGCCGCCGATCTTGGCCGCCGCGTCCTTGCCGAGCGAGCTGCTGTTCGGACCGCCCGACAGCGCACCGGGGGGCGGCGGCGGGAATTTGGGATCTATCTGCCGAGCCCAAAAGCGGTGGTGCGGATTGCGCATCGGCCGGGCGCCGTAGCCGGTGACGAAGGAGCGATCGAGTGGGTTGCGCCCCAGCAGGAAGTCCATCGCATCGACCACGCCGTCGCGGTATTTCTTTGCGCCGGTGAAATCGTGCGCGACCGCGAGCACCATGGCCCGGTTGAGGATCGAGGATGTCGATCCCCACGGCCATGACTGCGTGGCATAAGGGAGCGCGTAGCCGGTTTTGGCGACATCGCCGCTCCAGGCGTCGGCGGCAGCGAGGAGGCTTCGCCGCTGCGCATCCCGTTCTCCGGCTTGAAGCCCCAGGTCGGCAGTGGCGAGCGTGATCGTGCCGAGGCTGGCGACGGTGGGCCAGCCGAACTCGCCTGCTTGGGCCGTGCGGAAGTGCGGCGAGCGGCGTACGGCGTCGCGATACTCGGACTTGCCGGTGGTCTTAAGCAGTTCGGCGGCGGCCCAGAAGAATTCGTCGGACAGGTCGGAATCGCCGTAGGCGCCGCTGCCGGTGAAATCGGCCACGGCGTAGATTTCCGGGTTGCGGATTGCCGCGGCATAAGCGCGCTCGGCGGCGACCAGGCAGCGGTTGGCAAAGGCCGCGTCGATTGCCTTCCACAGCCGTGCGCATTGCGCGGCGGTGGCGGCGAGGTTCAGGGTCGCGCCGGTTGCGGGCGGGAAGAGCACGCGCTTTTCCGGGTCGTTCTGCGGCGCCATGGGCAAGGCGGTCCACTTCTCGTCGGCGACCTTGTGGTGCGCCATTCCCGACGCATCGACTTCGCTGAACTTGAGGCCCGGGCCGCTCTTCTTCTGCCCGACGGGAAGCCGCATGCGCGTGTCGGCCGGCACCTGCATCTTGAGCAGGAATTCCATCTCCCAGCGGGTTTCGTCGAGGAGGTCGTTGACCTTGTTCCCGGCCTCGGGGATGCGGGCAGCACCGTCGGCGAACAGCGCGCCTTCGCCGCGCTCGGCGAGGTTCTGGAGGGTCCACAGCGAGATACCGCCGTTGACGACATATTTGCCGTGGTCTCCCGCGTCATACCAGCCGCCCGCCACGTCGAGCGTGTAGCCGCAGGACGGCCAGGTGGCGCCCTTTTCGTCCTTGCCGCCGATGCAGGTTGCAGTTTCGCCGAGGTGCCCCGCCGGGCGTGCCCATTGCGCGCCGACGTACTTGGCGAGGATCGGGATGCCCGCGCGGTTGTGGTAGAAGTAAGCCAGGGCGTCCTTGGCGAGCGGCGCGTAATCGCCGCCGATGCGGAACGGGCGGCTTTCCGCGCCGGCCGCGAGGAGACGGAAGCCCTCGCCGGTGCGCGAGAAGCCGGAGAAGTCGATCCGGTGAACGTGCTCCCCCGAGCCCGCATCAGCGCCGAACACCAATGTGCGTCCGCTCGCCACGGTTGCGCCGGAGCGGTTCACCAGCCGCCAGGCGAGCGGCTTGCGCGAGGCACTGGGCAGGACCGCCAGCTTCCGACCGTGCTTGAGGATGACGACCTGGTTCAGCCGGATCGTGCGCGCGGCGTCCTGCGCGGGGGCCGCGGCCGAGACGCAGGCTGCGGCGCCGAGTGCCGAGGCGGCGAGGAGGAGCTTCTTCACGCTCATTCCACCGTCAGCTTGGCGTCTTTGAGATCGACGCTGTTGGGACCAGTGCGGATGGTGAAGGTGCCGGGCTCGACGACCTTTTTCATGTCCATGTTCCAGAAAGCGAGATCGTCGGGCTTGAGCTCGAACGTGACGGTGCGCTTCTCGCCAGGCTTCAGGGTGACGCGCTGGAAGCGTTTCAATTCGATCACCGGGCGGGTGACGCTGGCCACGTCGTCGCGGACGTAGAGCTGGACCACTTCGTCGCCGGCGCGGCGGCCGGTGTTGGTGACATCGACGCTGACCTTCACCGGCTGGCCGTTCTTGACCTTGGCGCGGGCAAGCCGCGGTGCCGACAGGTCGAAGCTGGTGTAGCTCAGGCCGTAGCCGAACGGGTAAAGCGGCTTGGTGGTGTCGAACAGGTAGCCGCGCCGCGCCGTGGGCTTGTGGTTGTAATAGACGGGGAGCTGGCCGACCGAACGGGGAATGGTGACGGGCAGCTTGCCGCCGGGATTGGCCTTGCCGAAGATCACGTCGGCAACCGCGTTGCCGGTCTCCTGGCCGAGGTACCAGCCTTCAATCAGCGCGGGCGCGTTTTCGGCGAGGTAGTTGACCGACAGCGGGCGGCCGTTGAGCAGCACCACCACCGTCGGCTTGCCGAGCGCGAGGACGGCGCGGGCAAGCTCCTCCTGCTGGCCGACGAGATCGAGCGAGGTGCGGTCGCCGAGGTGGGCGTCTGCCCAGGCTTCGCGGCTCAACTGCTCGTTGTCGCCGAGCACCATTACCACGACGTCGGAGTTGCGCGCCGTTTCCACCGCCTGGGCGATCAGGCGGCGGTTCTCTTCCGCGGGAACGAGATCGACCTGGTCGGCGGACCAGGAGCGGCTCTTGGTCAGCTTTACCGCTTCGGCATAGTTGACCTGGAACTTGCCGCCGGACGCATTCTGGATTCCTTCGAGCACGCTGACGACGTGGCGCGGTTCGTCGGAATAGCCGCCGATCGGGGTGTCGCGGGCGTGGGTGCCGAGCACCGCGACGCGCTTCACCCGGTTTGCGTCCAGCGGAAGCAGGCCCTTGTCGTTCTTGAGCAGAACCATCGCCTTTTGCGCGGTTTCGCGGGCGAGCGCGATCGCGTCGGGCGTGGCTTCGCGGGCGAGGGCCCGGCCTGCGTCGGCATAGGGGTTTTCGAACAGGCCGGCATCGAACTTCATCTCCAGGATGCGGCGCACGGCATCGTCGACCAGCTTCTGCGGCACGCGGCCCTTCTTCACGAGCTCCGGCAGATGCGCAAAGCCCTCACCATCGGGCGTTTCGGAATCGACGCCTGCTTCGATGGCGCGCTGGCCGGCGTCCTTCAGGTTGTCGAACATCTTGTGGCGGGTGACGAGTTCCCGGATCGCGAAGTAATCGGACACCACGGCGCCCTGGTAGCCCCACTCGCCGCGCAGCACGTCGCGCAGCAGCCAGGGATTGGCGTGGGAGGGGACGCCGTCGATCTCGTTGTAGCTGGCCATTACCGAGCGGACGGGCAGCTCCTTGATCGCGCGCTCGAAGGGCGGGAAGAAGTTGGTGCGCAGGTTGCGCTCGGAGATGTCGGCGGGGCCGACATTGGTGCCGTTCTCCGGCTGGCCGTGGCCGGTGAGGTGCTTCAAGGTCACCCACACCTTGTCGGGGGCGAGCGGCAAGGTCGTGCCCTGGAAGCCGCGGATTGCGGCGAGGCCCATTTCGCCGACGAGGTGCGGATCCTCGCCATAGGTTTCCTCGATCCGGCCCCAGCGCGGGTCGCGGGCGACGTCGACGACGGGCGCGAGCGCGAGGTTGGCGCCGCGGGCGCGCATTTCGCGGGAGGCGACGGTGAAGACGCGCTCGATCAGTGCTGGATCCCAGGTGCTGGCGAGGCCGATCGCCTGCGGAAAGCTGGTGGCGCCGCGGGCGACGTAGCCGTGCAGCGCTTCCTCGTGCATCAGCATCGGGATGCCGAGGCGGGTGCGCTCCACCGACCAGCGCTGGGCAGCGTTGATGTAGTCGGCGGTCTGGCGCGCATCGCGGTTGGTTGCGCCCGCGGCGGCGCCGGCGGCGGCGTTGGACTGATCGACGCCGCGCTTGTCCGATGGGCGGGCGAGCTGGCCGAGGCCGTTGGGGAATTCCTTCGACGCTTTCTCGGGCGAGAAATCACCGGCCGCGTTCTGGATCTTGCCCTTATGCTCCCAGATCGTGACCATCTGGGCGACCTTTTCCTCCAGCGTCATCCGCGCCAGCAGATCCTCGACCCGGGCGGCGGTCGGCTGCGACGCGTCCTTGTAGAGCGGGCGCTGGGCGGAATTGGCGGCGTTCGGTGCCTTCTGAGCGACGGCCGGGGAGAGCAAAGCGCAGGCGGCGGCTCCGGCGGCCAGAATTGCGGCGAGGCGCGGGCGGAAAGCGGCAATCATTGTCCATCTCCTCGTCCGGGCGGCAGCGCCGCCGGATCATTGTTGATAGCGCTACCATAAGGGCAGCACGCCAGCGCGGCAACGGCGCATTGCATTGCCGCCGCCCCCACCATAGGCTTTACGCGCAAGAGGGGAAGAATGAGCAAGCCGAGCCGCCGAAGCCGGGGTACGATCACGATCGAGGACGTCGCTCGCGCCGCCGGCGTGTCGGCGATGACGGTGTCGCGCGTCATCAACGGCGGCAAGAACGTGCGGGAAACGACGCGCACCGCCGTGCTCGAAGCGGTGGAGAAGCTCAATTATTCCCCCAACACGGCGGCGCGCAGCCTGGCGGCCGGCGAGGCGACCCATATCGGTTTGCTCTACGCCAACCCGTCAGCGGCCTATCTCAGCCAGTTCCTGATTGGCGCGCTGGAAGCGGCGCGGCGGGCGGGCTGCCACCTGGTAATCGAAAGCTGCACGTCGGAGGACCCGGACGAGCAGGCGGAGGCGACCCGCCGCTTCGCGACCAGCGATGTCGAGGGCGTCATCCTGCCGCCGCCGCTTTCCGATTCGGTGCCGATCATGGCCGAGCTCCAATCGATCGGCATTCCGGTGGTGACGGTTGCGATGGGCATTCCGCAGCCCGACGGCCTCAACGTCCGGATCGACGACCGCGAAGCGGCGGCGGAGATGACGCGTTACCTGCTCAGCCTCGGCCACCGGAATATCGGCTTCATCAAAGGTCATCCCAACCATATCGCAAGCCACGACCGGACCCGCGGCTTTTTCGACGCGCTCGAGGAGTTCGGGCTCGATCCGGACGCTGCGCCAGTTGAGCAGGGCTATTTCACCTATCGGTCGGGCCTCAGCGCGTCGGAACGTTTGCTCTCCCGCCCCAACCCGCCGACCGCGATCTTCGCAAGCAACGACGACATGGCGGCGGCGGCGATCAGCGTCGCCCACCGCCGCGGCCTGCATGTGCCGGCGGAGCTCAGCATCGTCGGCTTCGATGACACCTCGCTCGCCACCACCGTGTGGCCGGAACTGACTACGGTGAAGCAGCCGATCGCGGCAATGGCGGAGGCGGCGCTGGAACTGCTGCTCGGCGATCTTCGCAGCCGCCGCTCGGGCTCGGAGCACAAGGGCAATGTTCGTGCCCTCGAACATGCTTTAATTGTTCGCGAATCCTCGGGGCCACCGGCAAAAGCGCCAAAACGGGCGCGGGTGCCGGCGCGGGCAAGCAAGGCCGGCGCGTGAGCGCAATTTGGAAGGTTCACAAGCGCGCCGTTACCGCTAACATCGAAACATAACCCGACGAATCGGGACATGGGAGGATCATCATGACGGAAGCGAGCCCGCAAAGGGCGAATATGGGCTTCATTGGCGCCATCGTCGCGGTGGCGACGATCGGCGGCTTCTTGTTCGGTTACGACAGCGGCGCGGTGAACGGGACGCAGGACGGGCTTACCAAGGCCTTCAACCTCGTTCCCGGCAGCTTCTCGCCAAGCGACGGCCTTGGCTTCACCGTCGCCTCCCTTCTGATCGGCTGCTTTATCGGCGCCTTCTTTGCCGGGCGCCTCGCCGACGTGATGGGCCGCCGCAACACGATGATGCTCGCCGCCGTCCTGTTCCTGGTCGGCGCCATCCTGCAGGGCGTCGCGGAAAGCCACCTGTTGTTCGTGGCAGCGCGGATCATGGGCGGAATGGCGGTGGGCGCGGCCAGCGTGCTGTCGCCGGTCTATATCTCCGAAGTCGCGCCTGCCAGCATCCGCGGCAGGATGACGACCGTGCAGCAGATCATGATCATCACCGGCCTGACCGCCGCCTTCCTGGTGAACTACTTCCTCGCGGCCTCCGCGGGTCAGTCGACCGCCACCTTCTGGGGCGGCATCGAGGCGTGGCGCTGGATGTACCTGATGCAGGCGCTTCCCGCCGCCATCTTCCTGGTTGCACTGCTCCTCATTCCGGAGAGCCCGCGCTACCTCGTCTCCAAAGGCCGCCACGAAGCCGCCCTTTCCGTGCTGACCAAACTGTTCGGCTCAGACGTCGCCCGCGCGAAGCTTGGTGAAATCCAGGCGACCTTCAGCGAGGATCACCGGCCGCGGCTCAGCGACGTCATGGCACCGGCCGGAGCCAAGAGCCTGATGGGCATGCGCCCGATCGTCTGGGTCGGCATCATGCTGGCGGTCTTCCAGCAGCTCGTCGGCATCAACGTGATCTTCTATTACGGCGCGACGCTGTGGCAGCTTGCGGGCTTCAGCGAGAACGATTCGCTGCTGATCAACATCGTCTCGGGCGCCGTTTCCATCGCCGCCTGCTTCATCACCATCGCCGTGATCGACAAGATCGGCCGCAAGCCGCTCCTGCTGATCGGCTCGGCGGGCATGGCGGCGACCTTGTTCGTCATGGTCTACGCCTTCAGCCACGGCTCGCTCGATCCTGCGGGCAACCTGGTGCTGTCGCGCGAACTCGGCCTCGTGGCCGTTGTTGCCGCCAATCTCTACGTGATCTTCTTCAACGTCTCGTGGGGCCCGGTGATGTGGGTGATGCTTGGCGAGATGTTCCCGAACCAGATCCGTGGGTCCGCGCTGGCCGTGGCGGGCTTCTTCCAGTGGTTCGCCAACTTCCTCGTCACCTTCTCCTTCCCGCCGATGGCGAAGAATTTGGGGCTGACCACGACCTACACCTTCTACGCTATCGGCGCGACGATCAGCTTCTTCCTGGTCCAGAAGTTCATCAAGGAAACCAAGGGCAAGGAATTGGAGGAAATGGAGGGGTAATACCCGTTAACTCCTCCCCTGCATTTGCAGGGGAGGGGGACCACCCGGAGGGTGGTGGAGGGGCCGAGCGGAGCGAGGTAAACGGCTCCGGCTTCGCCTCCGCCGCCCCTCCACCATGCAAGCATGGTCCCCCTCCCCCGGAAATCCGGGGGAGGATTTTCGTTGGAGCGATTATGACCACCCGCACCCCTGCCCGCCCTTTCCGCTCCCGCGAATGGTTCGATGCGCCGGGGCGCAGCGACATGACGGCGCTCTACCTCGAGCGGTTCATGAATTACGGCATTACCCGCGACGAGCTGCGCTGCGGCAAGCCGATCATCGGCATTGCCCAGTCCGGCTCCGACATTGCACCTTGCAACCGGGTGCACCTTGCCCTCTCCGAGCGGATCAAGGCGGGCATCCGAGACGCGGGCGGCATCCCGATGGAGTTCCCGCTCCATCCGATCTTCGAGAATTGCCGCCGGCCGACCGCGGCGCTGGACCGGAACCTGGCCTATCTCGGCTTGGTCGAGATCCTCAACGGCTACCCGATCGACGCGGTGGTGCTGACAACCGGCTGCGACAAGACGACGCCGGCCTCGATCATGGCCGCGTCAACCGTCGATATTCCCGCGATCACGCTGAACGGCGGGCCGATGCTGGACGGCTGGCACGACGGCGAGCTGGTCGGCTCCGGGACGGTGATCTGGCGCTCCCGCCGCCTGCTCGGCGCCGGGGTGATCGACGAGGAGGAGTTCGTCCGCCGTGCGTCCGACAGCGCGCCGTCGGCCGGACATTGCAACACGATGGGCACGGCCTCGACCATGAACGCGGTATCGGAAGCGCTGGGCATGTCGCTGCCCGGCAACGCCGCAATCCCGGCGCCGTATCGCGAGCGCGGGCAGATGGCCTACGCGACCGGCAAGCGCATCGTCGAGATGGCGTATGAGGATCTGCGGCCGTCCAGGATCCTGACTCGCGAGTCGTTTCTGAACGCGATCCGGGTGACCACGGCGATCGGCGGGTCGTCCAACGCCCAGCCGCATATCGTCGCAATGGCGCGGCATGCCGGGGTGGAGATCACGCCGGCCGACTGGATGGAGCATGGCTATGACCTGCCGCTGCTGGTCAACATGCAGCCCGCCGGCCAGTATCTGTCCGAGCGCTTCCATCGCGCCGGCGGTGTGCCGGCGGTGATGTGGGAATTGCTGCAAGCGGAGCGGCTCGACCCCTCCCCGCTGACCGTTACCGGGCAGAGCATCGGCGACAACCTGAAAGGGCGCGAGGCCACCGACCGGGAGGTGATCTTCCCCTATTCCGCGCCGCTGCGGGAACGCGCCGGGTTCCTGGTGCTGAAGGGCAATCTGTTCGATTTCGCGATCATGAAGACGAGCGTGATTTCCGAGGATTTCCGGCGGCGCTATCTGGCGGAGCCGGGGCGGGAGAATGTGTTCGAGGCGCGGGCGATCGTGTTCGACGGGTCGGACGATTACCACCACCGGATCAACGATCCGACGCTGGAGATCGACGAGCGCTGCATTCTGGTGATCCGCGGCGCGGGGCCGCTGGGCTGGCCGGGTTCGGCGGAGGTGGTGAACATGCAGCCGCCCGATGCGCTGCTGCACCGCGGGATTGCGAGCCTTCCGACGCTCGGTGACGGGCGGCAGTCGGGGACCTCGGACAGCCCGTCCATCCTCAACGCCTCGCCGGAGAGCGCCGCGGGGGGCGGGCTGGCCTGGCTTCGCACGGGGGACACGATCCGCATCGATCTCAATGCCGGCCGCTGCGATGCGCTGGTGGACGAGGCGGAGATTGCGCGGCGGACGGCGGAGGAAGCCCCGCCCGCGGTGCCGGAGAGCAATACGCCTTGGGAGGAGCTGTATCGGGAGAAGACCGGGCAGCTCTCCGAAGGCGGTGTGCTGGACTTCGCGGTGAAGTACCGCCGCACGAGCGAGAAGACGCCGCGGCATAACCACTAGCTTAACATTGGCGCCTTCCCACCCGCTCATCCTGAGGAGGGACTGAGCAGGATTCCCATCAAAGTACTACTTTGATGGGGTCCCGTAGTCGAAGGCCCGTCTCGAAGGACGGTTCGCGAGTAAGCTGTGCGTCCTTCGAGACGCCGCTTCGAGACGGCTTCGCCTCCTCAGCGGCTCCTCAGGATGAGCGGGGTTGGTGCGGTGACGTGACGTTTCTAGTTGATAGGCAGCTCGAACGGGCCGGCGGGCAGCATCGCCCCGTCGTAGAGGTTGGTGATTGGGCTTTCGCCCCAGCCGAAGCGGATGCGGGTGGCGGGTTTTCCGTCTGACGTGATGCGGACGTGCGCGCCCTCCGCGACGGCATCCGCCCAGCGGCAGCTTTGTTGGGTTTCGGCGCAGAGTTCGAAGGCTGGAGCATGCGCGCTGCTCAGCGTCTGCAACGCACCGGTGACGCCGGTGAAATCGACGAGCACGCTGTTGCCTTCGCGGCGGGCGCGGACTGCTTCAGGGCCGCTCGCGGATTCGGTGCCGCCATAGGCCAGTGCCCGTGCCGCGCGGGCGAGGCGGCGGCCGACCTCCTGTTTGTTGGGCGGGTGGATGTCGGCCACTTCGCCGAGGTCCATGGCGATCACCAAGGCGGCGTGGGGATCGGCGGCGGCGGCGCGGCGCTGTTCGTCGCGGACTTCGGCCCAGCCGCTGGGCTGGGGTTGGGCAGCGCGGGCGCCGAAATTGGCCAGGCTGACGACCAGGAAGGGAAGCTGCGGCGCGGCGAACTGCCTGCGCCAGCTTGCCATCATGCCGGCAAGGCGCTTGTCGTAGCCGGGGACCCCGACGTCGCTTTCGCCTTGGTACCAGGCGACGCCGCGCAAGCCGAAGTCGCCGAGTGGGGCCACCATGCCGTTGTAGATCGTGGACAGGCCCGCATGGCTGTCCCACGGCGCGCGCGGGCTGTTGCCGTAGGCGGCGGGGACCACGCTGTATTCCCAGCCTTCGGCGAGGGATTTGACGGTGCCGTTGGCGAAGGTGAGCTTGAGGACGTCGGCGGGGCCCTGGAAGCCGCCGGCGCCCCAGCTGTCGCCGATGTTGATCAGGATCTCGTTCTCGCCCGCCTTGAGCACGCCGGGGCCGAGCCGGTAGTCACGCGGGTTGGACCAACCGAACTGGCTGCCGACACCGACGCCGTTGACGAAGCTCTGGTCGAGATCGTCGATCACGCCGAGCGAAAGGGTGGCGCCGGTTGCGGCTTCCTGCGCCGTGAGGGTGATGCGGCGGCGGGCCCAGACGTAGCCGTTCCAGTTTGCAAAGGCCGGGTCGCCCCAGTTTTCCCAGGCGCCGGTTGCCGGGAAGGGCTTCCAGGTGAGGCGGTTGCTGGCATTCCAGGGTTCCTGGCCGGGGGCGTCGCCGCTTTGGGTGCGCCACCAGGTACCCCATTGCTCGCCGAAGCGGCGGGCGGCGGCGGGCTGGTCGCGGCGGTAGAGGGACAGGAGCTCGGCATCCTCGGCGCCGCCGCCGGCGCGGGCGGCGGCTTCGTCCATCCAGGGCCGGATGCGGGTGCCGCCCCAGCTTGCGTCGATGGCGCCGAACGGGACCTTCTGGTCGGCGCGAAGCTCGCGGACCATGAACCAGCAGGCGGCGGAGAAATCGGCGGCGCTTTCGGGGGTGACGGCGGCCCAGCGGGTGCCGGCGGGGAACGAGGCCTCCGGCGAGATGGCGGTGCGCTGGGTGACGGTGAATATTCTCACCTGCGGGTCGTTGGCGGCCTGCACTTCGTTGGCGCCGCTCAGCGCGGTCTTCAGCGCATATTCCATGTTGCTCTGGCCGGAGCAGAGCCAGACGTCCCCAATCAGGATGTCTTCGGCCGCTGCGGAGGCGCCGTTCGCGCCGGTGACGGCGAGGCGGTAAGGGCCGCCTGCCGGGCGTGCGGGCAACGTGGCGATCCAGCGGCCGTCCTTGCCGGCGCGGGCGGAGGCAGTGGCGTCGCCTAGGGTGATCGTCAGCTTTTCGCGCGGATCGGCGGTGCCGCGGACGGCGATCGGCTTGTCGCGCTGGAGGACGGCGTGGTCGGAGAAGAGGGTGTCGAGTTTGGGCGCCGCGAAGGCGGGGCTGGAGGCGAGTGCTGCGGCGAGGATCAGAGTGCGGCGAGCGGGCATGGTACCCCCGGGACATCGGTGCGGAAGGAAAAGAGATCGCCTGCCTGCGGCTGCCCGGCGAGTTCTTCGGGCGTGAGGAACTGGCGGGCGGTGGTGGCGTAGACGGTGCGAAGATCGTCGCCGCCGAAGGTGAGCTTGGTGATGTTGGCGACCGGGAACCGGACGGCGGAGAGGAGGTCTCCGGACGGCGAATAGCGGCGGGCGTGCCAGCCGGCGTAGAGGCCGATCCAGACGCAGCCTTCCGAGTCCACGGTGGGACCGTCGGGGTGGCCGTCCTTGGGGTCGATGCGGACGAAGGGGCGCGGGGCACCCAGGGTGCCGTCGGCGTGGATGTCGCTGGCGGAGATGGTGCCTTTGAACGTGTCGACGGTGTAGAGCGTGCGGCCGTCCGGCGAGACGGCGGGGCCGTTGGTGATGCAGATGCCGGAGATGCCGGCGGGGCGGAGCTGGCCGCCTTCGAAGCAGTAGAAGGCGCCGCTTTTCGCCTTCTCGCTATTGTCCATGGTGCCGAACCAGAGGCGGCCGGCTGGATCGACGACGGCGTCGTTGAGGCGGTTGCCGGGGAGGTCTGGTTCGACCTCGGCGAGGGGCGTGAAGGCGCCGGTTTCCGGATCGAAGCGGTGCAGACCGCTTTGCAGGCCGGCGACGAAGCCGCCGCTTTTCGCCGGAAGCAGGAAGCCGATCAGCTCCGGCGCGGGCCAGCTTCGGCGTTCGCCGGTGGCGGGATCGAGCCGGTAGACCGCCGGCTTTTTGATGTCGACGAACCAGAGCGCGCCGCCGGTCCAGACCGGGCCTTCGCCGAGCTCGGCGGAAAGGCTCCAAAGGCTGGCGGGCTCGGTTGTCACTCTAGCGCCATCCGGCGTCGACGAAATATTCGTGGCCGGTGATCAGCCGGGCATCGTCGGAGGCGAGGAAGAGCACCAGCGCGGCGACATCGTCGGGCGCGAGGCGTCCTTTGAGGCATTGGGCCGCGACGATCTCCGCCTCCCCTTCCGGCGTGTACCATTTGAGCTGGCGCGGGGTGCGGACGTTGCCGGGGACGACGCAGGTGACGCGGATGCCGTCGTCGCCGAGGTCGCGGGCAAGGGAGCGGGTGAGACCCTCGATCGCCGCCTTCGCGGTCTGGTAGAGCGGCAGTTCCGGAAGGCCGAGATGCCACGAAATCGAGCCGAGATTGACGATCGCACCGGCACCCTTCTCGCGCATGCCGGGCGCCACCGCCTGCGCGGCGAAGAAATGGTGCTTGAGGTTCACGTTGAGACGGTTGTCCCAATAATCCTCGGTGACCTCCTCGAACTTGTGGCGATCATCGTTGGCGGCGTTGTTGACGAGGACGTCGAACGCGCCGCCGGCCTCGATCTCGGCGCGGATGGCGGCCTGGAGGGCGGCGATGTTCGTCAGGTCCACGGCGCGGAAGGTGGCGCCGGTCTGGGCGGCGAGCGCCTCCGAATCCTCGACGGCGATGTCGAAGAACACGGTCTGCGCGCCCTGACGCGTAAAGCCCTCGACCAGCCCGGCGCCGATCCCCGATCCGCCGCCGGTGATGAGGACGCGCTTGCCCGCAAGGCTGGGATACACAGCCCGCTGATCCTTGGTATCGTGCACTCTCGTCCTCTCAGCCGCCGGTATAGACGGTCTTGGTTTGCGTGTAGAATTCGACCGCGGCGAAGCCCTGCTCGCGCGCGCCGTAGCTTGATTTGCGGGTGCCGCCGAACGGCACGTGGTAGTCGACGCCGGCGGTCGGCAGGTTGATCATCACCATGCCCGCGCGGATCGCGCGGCGGAAGTGGCGCGCGTGCTTGAGGCTGTTGGTGACGATGCCGGCGGAGAGGCCGAACTGGCCGCGATTGGCGACTTCCAGCGCTTCCTCATAATCCTTGACGCGGACGGTGCTTGCGACCGGGCCGAACACTTCCTCGCAGTTGATCCGCATGTCGGAATGGGTGTTGGAGATCACCGTCGGCGCCATGAAGTAGCCGCGGGTGGCAAGGCGAAGCGCCTCGCCGCCGGTGATGATCTCGCCGCCCTCGCCGCGCGCGATTTCGACGTAGCGAAGGTTCTGCTCGAGCTGGGTGTCGCTGACCGCCGGGCCGATCTGGCTGGACGGATCGAGCGCGTCGCCGACCTTGAGGCCGCGCGCCCGCTCGGCGAGCGCTTCCACGAAGCGGTCGTGAATGCCCTCGGTGACGATGATGCGGGATGAGGCGGTGCAGCGCTGGCCGGTGCCGAAGAAGGCGCCGTCGATGGCGCAGGTGACGGCGCGCTCGAGGTCGGCATCGTCGAGCACGACCAGCGGGTTCTTGCCGCCCATTTCAAGCTGAACGCGGGCCTGGCGCTTCATTGCCGCTTCGCCGACCTTGCCGCCGACGAACTGCGAGCCCGTGAAGGAGATGCCATCGACGCCGTCATGATCGACAAGCGCCGAGCCGACGCCGCCTTCGCCGATCACCATGTTGACGACGCCGGGAGGCGCGCCCGCTTCCTGAAGGATAGCGACCAGCGCGTGAGCAATGGCAGGCGTCGGCGTCGCCGGCTTCAGCACCACCGTGTTGCCGAAGGCGAGCGCCGGCGCCATTTTCCAGGCGGGAATGGCGATCGGGAAGTTCCAGGGCGTGATCAGGCCGTAGACGCCGACCGCCTCGCGGTGGGTGGTGACGTCGAGGCCGGGGCGGGTCGATTCAAGGGCCTGGCCGTGGCGGCGCAGCGCCTCGCCCGCGAAATATTTCAGGATGCGCGCGGCCCGCATAACTTCGCCGGTGCCCTCGGGGAGGGTCTTGCCCTCCTCGCGGGAGAGCAGCCTGCCGAGTTCGGGCGCGCGGCTCATCACGATCGAGCCGGCCTTGTCGAGCACGTCGGAGCGGACCTCCGGCGACGCTTCCGACCAGCCGGGGAATGCGGCGCGGGCGGCACTTACCGCCGCGTCGATGTCGGCCGCCGAGCCCTTGGGGTAACTGGCAACAACTTCGTCGAGGTTGGACGGGTTGAGGCTTTCGCCGCCGGCCTCGCCGGAAACGGCTTCGCCGCCGATGAAATGGGTGAGCATGTCGGTCATGATATGTTTTTCCCGTGAGATCAGGCTTGGCCGGTTAACAGACCGCGGCTTGCGAGGTTGCGCATCAGATCGCGAACTCCGAACGCCCAGGGCGGCGCCTGCCTGGAGGTGGTGACCCGGTTGAGGAGCGTGCCGAGGCGCGGGGTCGAGATGCGCACCCCGTCGCCGACCTTGTGGGTGAAGCCCTTGCCCGCTTCCTCGCGGTCCTGGACCGGCGCGAACAGGGTGCCGAGGTAGAGAACGAAGCCGTCCGGATATTGGTGCTCGCTCATTGCCTGGCGCACGAGATCGGCCGGATCGCGGCTGATCTGGTCCATCGAGCTTTCCCCGTCGAGTCGGAAGCCGTCTTCGCCCTCGACGACGAGGGTGATCACGGCGGCTCGCACGTCGTCCATGGAGAAGCCGGAGTCGAACAGGCGGATGAAGGGTCCGAGCGAACCCGAGGCATTGTTGTCCTTGGCCTTGCCGAGCAGCAGCGCGCTTCGGCCTTCGAAGTCGCGCAGGTTGACGTCGTTGCCGAGCGTGGCGCCGACCGGCTCGCCCGCCGAATTGGCTACGATGACGATTTCCGGCTCGGGGTTGTTCCAGTGCGAGTCGGAGCGGACCCCGATCTCGGCGCCCCAGCCGACGGTGGAGAGGATTGGGGCCTTGGTGAAGATCTCCGCGTCCGGGCCGATCGCGACTTCGAGATATTGCGACCACATGTCGTCTTCGATCAGCGCCGCCTTGAGCCGAGCCGAGTCGTCGGAGCCTGGCACCACCGAGCGGATGGCGCCGCCGATGCGGCTTTCGAGGCGGCTGCGGATGTCCGCGGCGGCGTTTGAGTCGCCGCGCGCGCGCTCCTCGATGACGCGCTCGACGGCGGAGACCGCGAAGGTCACGCCGGCGGCCTTAACCACCTGGAGATCGATTGGGGAGAGCAGGAGTTCGTTTGCGCGCTCGACCAGCTCCTCGGTGGAGAAGAGATCGCGGCCCGCAACCCCGTCCAGCGAACGGCCGTCGAGCAGGTCCGCCACGGTGGGTGCGAATGCCGAGACATCCTCGACTCGACCGCCGCGGATCAGAACCGGGGTGGGCCCTTCGGGGAGCAAAAGCCGTCCAACGAGGACAGCCGATTGGTGATCGGCCGGCAGGATATCTGCCGCCACTGCCTTGTTCACGCTGTCCTCACCCATTTCTTAGTATTTGGTAGCGCTACCATAAGCCGCTTCCGAGTCAAGCCGGGCGGGCGCCGAACCTCCCGTGAACCTCACGGTTCGCCGCAGCGGTCCTGCGGCACGGCGGCGCTTGCGATCCGCACATCCGAGACGGAAAGGCCAAGGCGCCCGGCGGTGGAGAGGGCGAACGGCAGCGCGACGCGCTGCATCTCCACACCTTCGCGCGCGAAGCAGCGCAGCGGCACCGCCATCGTCATCCACTGCCCGGCCGCCGCGCCGCGGAGCGCGCCGGTGATCGGGAAGCCGACATTGGCCATGGAGACGGTGACTGGTCCGGTCGGCGCAGTGTCCACACGATATTCGAACACCAGGCTCAATTCGCCGTTCGACTCGCGGGTGATATCGAGCGGCTGGGCGGCGAGGATCTGCGCCGCCGCGGCGCCGGTGCCGTCCCAGATCAGCCGGCGCGCATCCTCCTGCGCGCGGCGGTCGACGCCGGCAATGCGCAGGCGGCCGGTGTTGGTTGCGCCGGCATTGCCGATCACCGCGGTGGAAGGCCCGCCCTCCTCGACCAGAGCGAAGGACCAGCCGGCGGCAAGCGTGCCGCGCCCGAACAACACGCCGTCGGCACCGGTGGCGGCGCCCGCCGGGCGGTCCTCGGAAAGCCGGGGCAGATTGCCGTCGGCCGCATAATTGAGGCCGTAACCGTAAGCGAAAAGCGGATCGTATTTCGCATCGCCCTTGTTGAGCGGCGTCTGGTCCGGCTGCCTGGGCCAGGAGTAGGACAATTTGCCCTTGAAGTCGTTGCGCACGGCCCCGCGAGCGTCACGGAACAGAACGTCGGCGATGCCGCCGCCCTCGCTGCCCGGCAGGAACGCCGCGACGAAGGCGTCGGACGCGTTGAGCTCCGGATTGACCCACATCGGCCGGCCCGAAAGGAACACGGCAACCACCGGCACGCCCTGCGCCTTGAGGCGGCGCATGAGGTCCAGGTCCTTCTTGTCGGCGGGGCTGTATTCCAGCGTCTGCCGGTCGCCGACGAACTCGGCATAGGGCTCTTCGCCGAACACCACGATCGCGACGTCCGGCTTGGCCGTGAAGCGGCCGTCCGGCGCAAGCGTGGCCTTGCCGCCGCCCGCTTTCACAGCGTCGCGGATGCCCGAATAGATCGACTCGGCATTGGGGAAATCGGCGTTGGTGATGCCGGTGCCCTGCCAGGTGATCGTCCAGCCGCCGGACTGCTTGGCGATGTTGTCAGCGCCATCGCCGGCGACCAGCACGTTGGCGCCCGCCCGCAGCGGCAGGAGCTTGCCTTGGTTCTTGAGCAGCACCAGCGATTCGCGCACCGCCTGCCGCGCCACGGCGCGGTGCTCGGCCGAGCCCAGGCGGTTGAACTCGCCCGCGAAGGGACGCTTCGACGGCGCCGCCTTTTCGAACAGGCCGGCGCGCATCTTCACCCGCAAGATCCGTCGCACAGCGTCGTCGAGCCGCGCCATCGGGATTTCGCCCGAGCGCACCTGGGCAAGCGTGTTCTCGTACAGGCCCTTCCAGCTATCGGGCGCCATGAACATGTCGAGGCCGGCGTTGATCGAGGCGGCGCAGCTCGTGTTGGAGCAGCCCGGCACCTGGCCGTGGGCGTTCCAGTCGCCGACCACCAGGCCGTCGAAGTTCATGTCTTCCTTCAACGCCACGGTCAGGAGATCGCGGTCGCCATGCACCTTCTCGCCACGCACGGAGGAGAAGCTGGCCATGACCGACTGAACCCCGGCTTCGATCGCCGGCGGATAGCCCGCGCCGTGGATGTCGCGCAGGTCGCGCGCATTGGACAGGTTGTCGCCCTGGTCCTTGCCGCCGGCCGTGCCGCCGTCGCCGACGAAATGCTTGGCGGTGGCGATCACCCGGCCAGGGCCCATGAACTCGCGCGTGCCACCCTTGCCCTGCAGACCTTCGACCATTGCGCCGGCAAAGTCGGCGACGATCGCCGGGTCTTCGGAAAAGCCTTCATAGGTGCGGCCCCAGCGGTCGTCGCGGACCACAGCGAGGGTGGGCGAGAAATCCCAATCGATGCCGGTGATCACCATTTCGCGCGCGGTGACTTCGCCGATGCGCCGGATGAGGTCGCGGTTGCGGGTGGCCCCGAGGCCGATATTCTGCGGGAAGATGGTTGCGCCGACGACATTGGCGTGGCCGTGGACGGCGTCGATCCCCCACATCAGCGGGATGTTCTCGCCCTGCCACTCGGCGCGCCTGGAGGCGTTCCAGTAGGAGTCGGCGAGCTTGAGCCATTCGGCGGCGGGCGCGGTTTCCTTGCCGCCCGGCGCGCTGTTGCCGCCGGCGAGGATCGATCCGAACTTGTACTTGGCAACGTCGGCGGGGGTTATCGCGGAGATGTCCGGCTGGACGATCTGGCCGACTTTCTCCTCGGCGCTCATCCGGGCGAGGATGGAATTGATGCGGGCTTCCTGCGCCGGGTCGGCGCGGACGATGCTGTGCACTTCGGGCCAGCGGTCGCCGGCTGCGGCCGTCTTGGTGCCGGTGGTGGAGCAGGCACTTGCGGCAAGGCTCAGCGAGCCGAGCAGAGCCAAACGAAGCGCGAGAGTGCCGCGAGCCATATCCTCAATCCCCTTAGTCTGTTTGGCCGAGCTGTATTTGATAACGCTACCAATGCGCAAGGCAGCGGCGCGACGTACCGCTTGCACGTTGGCCCAGCCTAGCAACAGCGAAACGGCGCGGGAACCGGGTAAAGCCGGTTCGCGCGCTGCGGTGGAGATTAGGTTTTGCGGGTGCGGCTGCCGGGCGGTTCCGGATCGTGGCGGGCAAGCCCAGGCCGGTGATCGTGGACGCGGAGCCAATAGGCCGTGCGCCGGAGTGACCTTCACCCCGGTCGTCGTCGGCTTACTTGCTGGCGAACTGGCCGGGTTCGGCGCCATATTCCGCCTTGGCGTGCGCGCGGGCGGCGGCGGCGGTCTTGAACAGTTCTTCCACCTTGGTTTCGGTGATCAGCGGATAGCCCTGGCTGTTGTAGCGGGTCTCGCGAACGGTGAGGCGGAACGGGCCGCCTTCTTCTTCGCGGGCGATCAGGAACGGGCGGACGGGAATACGGGACATAGGGGCCTCCTGGCCGTCAAAAGCCCCCCTCGCGCGGTCGCGAGGAGGGCGGGAATGCGTTTGCTCAACCGAGCATTTCGGAAACGATGCTTCGAAGCTCGTCTCGGGAAAGGCAAGGGTTGGCGCGGGTGGTGTGGCTCCGGGCGCCGCGGCTTTGGTAAGGCATCGGGCCCTGCCAAAGGAGCGCCTTGGGCGGGTAAAGCTTGGTAGTGGTCTGTACGTGCATTTTCTTGGTAATCCGGGCGGCAATCCGCGGCCCTCTAGAAAGGCGAGCTCCTCGCCTTGTTTGCGGTAAAAGGGATCACCGCTTGAACCCGCGCCGCTGGCTCGGGCCTACGCCCGGCGTGCGTTCGCGAAACACGATGCGTCCCTTGCTGAGGTCGTAAGGCGTCATCTCCACATGGACGCGGTCGCCGACCACCGAGCGGATGCGGAACTTGCGCATCTTGCCGGCGGTGTAAGCGATGATCCGATGCTCGTTGTCGAGCGTCACGCCGAAGCGTCCGTCGGGCAGGATCTCGTCGATCTGACCTTCCATGGTGAGCAATTCTTCTTTGGCCAAAGCCTAAGCCTTTCGAACATATTAGATCATCCGCGCGCGACTGAATTTCGCGGCGGCGCCAGGTAGCGTTGGAGGGAAGAGGGGCCGCAAGGCAGCCGTCTTATTCCGTCGCAGGCGACGTCAGCACAGCCTAGATAGGCCAGTTGCGGGAAATTTGCAATGCGCGGTGTGGGGATGGCGTGGGGCTGGCCAAGCCGGTTAAGAACGTGCTCCAAAGGGCCACCAGGCAAGGAGAGAGGCATTGATCATTCACGACTTCTCGGAGGCGGCGGCGCTGTTCGATCCGATGTTCAGGGACTCTGGGGAGGTGGAGCGCATCGCCGCGGCGTTTCTCGATGAGCGCCGCGAGTTGATCGAGCTTGCCCAGTTGGCGGAGGGGGTCGAGGCCGGTGGGGAATTGCCCAAAGGCAGGATTGTCGGGCAGGCGCTTCGGCTCGGTGCCCTCGGCTTGGTCGTTGGGCGCAGCAAACCAGGAAGCGGGCCGGAGCCCAGCAGAGAGGACGTGGAGAGCACGCGGGAACTGGCCGATATGGCCTCGCGGCTTGGGATGAGACTTCACGATGTAATCATCTGGACGAGCGGAGAAACGTGCAGCCTGCGCCAATTGGGGCTGCTTTGATTGGGCGTAGACGCCCGTAACCGAACCCCATGAGTTGTGGAGCCGAGGGGGATCGATTCCAGATCGCTTGCTGGGGAACTCAGCCGGCTAGAATCGCAGCCATCGTTTG
The DNA here is from genome assembly GCA_036386875.1 of Allosphingosinicella sp. Taxonomy (GTDB): domain Bacteria; phylum Pseudomonadota; class Alphaproteobacteria; order Sphingomonadales; family Sphingomonadaceae; genus Allosphingosinicella. The sequence goes on along the minus strand of DASVUV010000027.1, from coordinate 61,076 downwards.
CTCCATGCTGCCGGCGACCAGGATGGCGTCGCTTCCAATGATCCCCACCTTGGTCTGGTCGTTCTCGTGGGAGCGAAGCCAGGCGACGTTCTGGGCGATGACCATGTAATCGCCACCACGTGATTTCAGCAAAACGAACTTCATGGGCGTGCCTCCAAAACAAGGCACTCACCTAGACGAACGAACTTTGCTTCGCGTTAACGGCGGGCCGCCGAAGCCGCTTTGGGGAGTGGTGGTGGAGCCGAGGGGGATCGAACCCCTGACCTCTGCAATGCCATTGCAGCGCTCTCCCAGCTGAGCTACGGCCCCGAACCCTTTGAAACCGCCCTGGGAGAGCGGCCGGATTGTCAGCCTCCCGGCTGACGGACGCCGCCTTTAAGAGAGGCGGCGTCCTTTAGCAAGCGAGCTTTGCTTGCCGTTCAGACCTCTTCGTCGTCGCCGCCCGCGCCGGGCACGCCGATATCGTCGTCGCCGCCGAGATCGACCTCGTCGTCCGGATTTTCCTCGGCATCCTCGTCGATTTCCAGCTCGTCGGCGGCGAGATCGGCATCTTCCTTCTCGTCCGCGACCACTTCCTTCTTGGGCGCGTCATAGGGAAGCGGCTGCTTGGATTTCAGCACGGGCTCAGGGTCCCAGGCGACGCCGCATTCGATGCAGGTTACCGGATCTTCCTTGCCGAGATCGTAGAAGCGGGTCCCGCACTTCGGGCAGCTGCGCTTCGTGCCCCATTCAGCCTTCACCATCGGTGAGCAAACTCCGTACGTACAAATTGAAGAAGAAAGCCGCGGCGCGTGGAAGCCCGGCGGCTTGGTTGAGCGGCGCCTTGCCACATGGGGTGCGCGCTGTCAAAGCCCGGCCTTATGCACAACTCCCCGCCCCGCCTGGGCCGCTTTTCCCCGCGCGGGCCGCTCAGCGGCACCGCCGATGTGCCGGGCGACAAGTCGATTTCCCACCGGGCGCTGATCCTTTCCGCACTTGCCCGGGGGCGCAGCGAGATACGCGGCCTTTCGCGCGGCGGCGACGTGATGAGTACAATGGCGGCGATGCGGGCGTTCGGGGCGCGGATCGACGCGGACGGCGAGGGCTGGGCGGTTGACGGCGTAGGCGTGGGTGCGCTGCTTCAGCCGCCCGAAGCGCTGGACTTGGGCAATAGCGGCACTTCGGCGCGGCTGCTGATGGGCCTGGCCGCGACGCATCCGGTCACCGCCACGTTTGTCGGCGATGCGTCGCTGTCCCGGCGGCCGATGAACCGGGTGATCGGGCCGCTGAGCCGCCTGGGGGCCGAGTTCAGCGTCAGCCCCGGCGGGCGCTTGCCGCTGACCTTGCGAGGCATTGCCCCGGCCGCGCCGCTGCTTCACCGCATGGAGGTTGCTTCCGCGCAGGTGAAGTCGGCGCTGCTGCTCGCCGCGCTCAACACGCCCGGCGTGACCCGGGTGCTGGAGCGCGTGCCGACCCGCGATCACTCCGAGCGCATGCTGGCTGGTGCGGGCGCCGATCTGTGGACGGAGGAGACGCCCGAGGGCCGGCTGATCTCCCTTCGCGGGGAGGCGGAGTTGAAGCCGCAGCGGATCACCGTGCCGCGCGATCCCAGCCAGGCAGCCTTCCTGCTCGTCGCCGCGCTTGTCGTCCCTGGTTCCGAAGTGCGGGTGGACGGCGTCGGCATCAACCCGACCCGCGCCGGGCTGTTCGAGGTGCTGCGGGCGATGGGCGCCGATCTCCGCCTCGAGAATGAGCGGGAGGAAGGCGGCGAGCCGGTGGCCGACATCATCGCCCGCCATTCCGCGCTCACCGCGGTCGACGTGCCGCCCGAACTCGCACCGGCGACCATCGACGAATTCCCGATCTTCTTCATCGCCGCCGCCTTTGCCCGGGGCACCAGCCGCACCGCCGGGCTGGAGGAATTGCGGGTCAAGGAATCGGACAGGCTTGCCGCGATGGCCGCGGGGCTCGGAGCGATCGGCGTGCCCGTCGAGGAAACGCCCGATGGCCTCCACGTCACCGGCACCGGCAGTGATCCCCTGCCCGGCGGCGGCTTGGTGGACCCGCGGCTCGACCACCGGATCGCGATGAGCTTCGCCGTCGCTGGCCTCCACGCGCGCGCCGCGATAGAGGTTGCCGACATGGCCCCCGTCGACACCAGCTTCCCAGGCTTCGCCGACACCCTGGAAAGCCTCAGCGCATGATCATCGCCGTCGACGGCCCCGCGGCGAGCGGCAAAGGCACGATCGCGAAAGCGCTCGCCCGCCACTACGCCCTTCCCCACCTCGACACCGGGCTCCTCTATCGCGCTGTGGGGCTCAACCTGCTGCGCTGGGGCGGCGACCCGGACAGCGAATTCGCCGCCGCCCGCGCCTGCGAGTTCGAGCAGACCGACTTCGACGATCCCGAGCTCAAGAGCGAGACGGTGGGCGGAATCGCCTCGCGCATCTCGGCCTACCCACTGGTCCGCGCCGCGTTGGTAGAACGCCAGCGCGATTTCGCGCTCCAGCCCGGTGGGGCGGTTCTCGACGGCCGCGACATCGGCACGGTGATCGCGCCGGACGCCACCGCCAAGCTGTTCGTCACCGCAAGCCCGGAAGTGCGCGCCCGCCGCCGCTTCGACGAGCTCACCCGAATGAACCTCCACGTCCACCTCGAGGACGTGCTGCTCGACATTCAGGCCCGCGACGCCCGCGACAGCGGCCGCGCCGCCGCGCCTTTGGTGATGGCGCCGGACGCGTACCTGCTCGACACCAGCACCGTCGGCATCGAGGACGCCGTCGCCCAGGCCATCGCCGCCGTTGATCGCCGCCGGGCCGCCACTTCGGCCTAGGCGGTCATTCCCGTAAAACCGGAATCCCGCTTTTTCTCTTCTTCAGCTCTGCCGAAGCGGGACCGTCGCTTTCGCGGGGGTGACGGAAGCGGCACGTATCCAGCCCTAGCCCTTGGACCGCACCCCTGCGGGACGCGCAAGCACCGCGAAACGCCCGCTTTTCTCCCGCGCTACTGGACCTTGGCGCCCCGTGAACATATATCGAACGCATGGCCCGTCTCGACACCCGCGAAAAGCTCGCAATCCTCGCCGATGCGGCGAAATATGACGCGTCCTGCGCATCTTCGGGCACCGCCAAGCGGGACAGCAAGGACGGCTTGGGGCTGGGCTCCACCGAGGGCATGGGCATCTGCCACGCTTATGCGCCGGACGGGCGCTGCATCTCGCTGCTCAAGATCCTGCTGACCAACTCGTGCATCTTCGACTGCCATTATTGCATCAACCGCAAGAGCTCCAACGTCCGCCGGGCGCGCTTCACGCCGGAAGAGGTGGTGGAGCTCACCCTCTCCTTTTACCGGCGCAATTATATCGAGGGGCTGTTCCTCTCGTCGGGCATTATCAGCTCGTCCAACTACACGATGGAGCAGCTCGTCCAGGTGGCGCGAAGCTTGCGCGACGACCATGATTTCCGCGGCTATATCCACCTCAAGACCATCCCAGACGCCGACCCCGAGCTGGTTCGCCAGGCGGGGCTCTATGCCGACCGCATTTCGATCAACGTCGAGCTTCCGACGGTCGGCGGCCTGAAGCGCCTGGCGCCCGAGAAGGACGGTGCGCGTATCGAAAGCGCCATGGGCGACATGAAGGGCGCGATCGAGGAAGGCGCCGACGCCAGGAAGCGCTTCAAGTCGGCGCCCACCTTTGCACCCGCCGGTCAATCCACCCAGATGATCGTCGGCGCGGATGCCGCCACCGACCGCGACATCGTGGTGCGGGCGAGCACCCTCTACGACCGCTTCCGCCTGCGCCGCGTTTATTACTCGGCCTTTTCGCCCATCCCGGACGCAAGCGCCGTTCTCCCCCTCAACCGCCCGCCGTTGATGCGCGAGCACCGGCTTTATCAGTCGGATTGGCTGATGCGCTTTTACGGCTTCACGCCGGCGGATGTGGTGGACGCGGCCGCGCCCTCCGGCATGCTGCCGCTCGACATCGATCCCAAGCTCGCCTGGGCGCTGAAGCACCGCGGCAACTTCCCGGTCGATGTGAACCGGGCGCCGCGGGAAGCGCTGCTGCGTGTGCCGGGGCTGGGGGTGAAGGCGGTGGACAAGGTCATCGCGTCGCGCCGGTGGCGGCGGCTTACGCTTGCGGATGTGGGGCGGTTGACCGTGTCCGTTGCGAAGGTGCGGCCGTTCCTGATCGCGGAGGATTGGCGGCCGACGCTTCTTACCGACAAGGCGGATCTGAAGCAGTGGGTGAAACCGAAGACCGAGCAGCTCGAGCTGTTCGCGGCGTGAAAAGCCCCTCTCCCACTTGGGGAGAGGGAGGGGCCCGCCTGCGTAGCAGGCGGGAGGGTGAGGGCCTTCTTTCACCCCCAGCTCCCTCACCCTCCCATTACTTGCGCAATGGGGCCCTCCCTCTCCCGAAATGGGAGAGGGGCGAAGGTCGGGGTCCCGCGTTGAGCCAGGCGCAATGAGAACCGTCCAGCTCGACGCACCCGACGATTTCGAAAGCTGGCGTGACGCGGCCCGCGCCCTGGCGCTCGCTGGAGTGCCCGCTGAGGAGGTCGCCTGGCGAACGGGCGCCAGCCCCGGCGACCTGTTCGGCGCGTCGGCGACTGACGCCCCCCTCCCCGCCGCCAACACCCCCGCTTTCTCCGTCCCCCGCGCCTTCGTTATCCTCGCCCGCTCCGCGATCTGTCACAGCGATCCCGAACGCTTCGCCCTGCTCTACGCGCTGCTGCTGCGCATCCGTGACGAGCCCGGCGCGATGGAGGACAGCGCCGCGCCGCTGCTCCGCCGGCTGGAGCGGATGGCCAAGGAGGTGCGCCGCGACATCCACAAGATGCACGCGTTCGTCCGCTTCCGCGAAGTGGCGGCCGACGACGGCGCGGCGCGGTTCGTCGCCTGGTTCGAGCCCGACCACCATATCGTCCGCGCCGCCGCGCCCTTCTTCGCGCGCCGTTTCGCCTCGATGCTGTGGTCGATCCTGACTCCGGAGCTGTCCGTCCACTGGGACGGCGAGCGGCTGACCGAGAGCCCCGGCGCCACCCGTGCGTTGGCGCCGGAGGGCGATCCGGTAGAGGAGGTTTGGAAGACCTATTACGCCTCCATCTTCAACCCGGCCCGCCTCAAGGTCGGCGCGATGGTGAAGGAGATGCCGAAGAAATATTGGAAAAACATGCCGGAAACAGCTTTGGTGGGCGAGCTTATCGCAGGGGCGCAGGCGCGCGAGGCGAAGATGGTGGAAACGTCACGCGGAGAGATTGGCGGCAACGTCGGCATCGCCTGGGAAGGCGTGCGCGACGAAGCCAAGGGCTGCACCCGCTGCCCGCTTTACCGCACCGGCACTCAGACGGTGTTCGGCGAAGGACCGCTCGACGCGCCGCTGATGTTTGTCGGCGAGCAGCCGGGCGACCAGGAGGACCTTGCCGGCCGCCCCTTCATCGGCCCCGCCGGCCAGCTCTTCGACCAGGCGCTTGGCGACGCCGGAATCGACCGCAAGGCCGCCTACGTCACCAATGCGGTGAAGCACTTCAAGTTCGAGCAGCGCGGCAAGCGCCGCATCCATTCCAAGCCCAATGGCGGCGAGATCGATGCCTGCCGCTGGTGGATCGAGCAGGAGCGAAGCCTGATCCGGCCGCGGGTGACCGTCGCGCTTGGCGCCACCGCGGCGCGGTCGCTGTTCGGACGGGTAGTGACCATCTCCTCCGTGCGCGGCCAGCCGCATGCCCTGGCGGAGGGCGGCGAGGCGTGGGTCACCGTGCACCCCAGCTTCCTGCTCCGCGTCCGCGACAATCGGGACGAGGAATATGCGCGGTTCGTGGAGGATCTCGTGGTCGTAAAGCGGCGACTGGCGGAGATCGGGGCTTAACTCCCCTCCCGGACAGGGAGGAGGCGGGGGTGGGTCGCGTTCGAGGTGGCTCGACGCCGCCGAGGACGCCCTGCCAGACACAGCGGCCCTGAGCTCGCGCTATCGCGCTCGCACCCACCCCTGCCCCTCCCTTGCAGGGAGGGGTGTCTCAAAGCCTGACCAGCATCTTCCCCGTATTGCCGCCGCTGAACAGGTCGAGGAACGCCTGCGGAGTGGCCTCTAGCCCGTCCCGCACGGTTTCGCAGCTCTTGACCTGACCGCTGGCGATCCAGCCGCCCATGTCGCGGTAGAAGTCGCCCATCTCGGCCATGTAGTCCGTGTAGATGAAACCCTTGATCGCAATGCGCGCGGCGATCACCCGCATGATGAAGCGGAAGGCCGCCGGCTCGCCGCCATTGTAGCTGTCGATCATGCCGCAGATCGCGAAGCGGGCGTTGTTGCGCGCGGTGGCGAAGGCGGCGTCGAGATGGTCGCCGCCGACATTGTCGAAATACACGTCGATGCCCTTGGGCGCCGCCGCCATCAGGCCCTTCAAGATCGGCTCCGCCTTGTAATCGACCGCAGCATCGGCGCCGAGGTCCTTGACCCAGGCGGCTTTGTCCGCACCGCCGGCCGAGCCGATCACCGTCATACCCTTGGCTTTGGCGATCTGCACCACCGCCGAGCCGACCGCGCCCGCCGCGGCGGAGACGAACACCGTGTCGCCCTCCTTGGCCTCCGCCGTCCGGAGCAGCCCGAAATAGGCGGTCGCGCCGGTGAGGCCGAGATTGCCGAGCCATTGGTGGTCCTCGACGGGGAGCGGCGGCACCTTGTTGAAGGCCGCGGCCGGTCCGGTCGCCGCCTCGCGCCAGCCCTGCATGTGAAACACGGTGTCCCCCACGGCAAAGCCGGGCGCGCGGCTTTCTACCACCTTGCCGACCGCGCCGCCCTGCAGCGGCGCGCCGACTTCGAACGGCGGGACGTAGCTTTTCACGTCGTTCATTCGGCCGCGCATGTACGGGTCGACGGAAAGCCATTTGTTCTCCACCCGCACCCAGCCGTCCTGCAGCGGGGCGAGCGGCGCGTCGCCAAGCTCGAAATTGTCCATTGTCGGCATGCCGCTGGGCCGCGACTTGAGGTTCCAGGCGCGCGTGGTGTCGGTCATGTTTGCTTCGTCTCCAATGCTCTCGATGCCGCGCATGCCTTGCCCGCGCGTTCGAGTCAAAACGGCCCGGCTGTCGCGTAAACAGCCGGGCCGTCCCTTCCCGCGCCCGTGGGGAAACGGGCAGCGAGACCTATTCCTCGCGCGGCGTTTCCTTGTCGTCGCGATAGGTGCCGGAGAAGCTTCGGTTGAGCACGTGCGGCCCGTCGCTGCCTTGACCCGGCTTTTCGAACAGCGCGCGGCCACGATCCTCGTTGCGCCATTCGTTCATTGCCTGCTCGGCGGTGCGGTTAAGCGTCACCTTGTCGGCGACATTCTCGATCCACGAACAGGGCACCGAATGGTGCACGCCGCCGGCATTGGGATCGGAACGGGTGAGGATGATGCGGTCGCCGACCACCTTGTCCACCGTGCCGATATGGGCGCCGTCGGAGCCGAGGACTTCCATCTGCTCGCGCGCGGTGCCGACCATCCGGCGCTGGCCCTGGCGCTTCTGGCGCCAGCCGCCGAACTCATTCTCGAACTTGGACTGATGCTCGCGGCGATATTCGTCATAATCGCGGTCGAGTTCCTCCATCTGGCGGCGCCGCCATTCGGAATAATGCGGATCGTGCTGCTGTCCGCCGCCGCCCTGATAGGACTGGCCGCCGCCACCTTGGAAGGACTGGCCGCCGCCGCCGTAGCTCGAATGTCCGCCACGGCTATAATCGCCGGTCATCGGGACATGCGTAGGTGCGGGCGAACCGCGTCCGCCGCCATGCTGCTGCTCGCCATAGCCATTGCTGCGTTGCTCCCGGCTATAATCGTGGCTGAACCGGTCGCGTGGCGGCCGGGCGCCATAATGGCTGTCGTCGCCAGCGCCCTGGCGATGGCCGCGCTCGCCGCCGACCGAGTCGGTGAACCAGCCGGGGCGTCCGGGACGGTCGCGGTTCCAGCTTTCGGCTTCCTGGTTGCCCCAGCCGCCGCCGAAGCCGCCGCCGCCGAGCGCGCCCGAGCCGCCGGCGTCGCCATACCCGTTGTCACGCGAGGAGCGCTCATAGCCGCGGCCGTCCGGGTGGTCGCCGCCGCCGAACCAGGAGCGCGCCGCCTCGCTTGCGCGTTCAAAGAAGCCGCGATCCTCGTCGCCGCCGCCGCCGCGTCCGTCATGGCCGCCGGCGCCGCGGTGCCCGCCTTCATGCCCACCCGGGCCCCAGCCGGTGGCTTCGCGCCGGCCTTCGTTCCAGCCGCGGCCGCCGCCGCTTCCTTCGCGATGGTCGCGCCCAGAGTCGCGGCCGCCGTCGCGGCCGCGTTCACGGTCAGAGCCGTAGCGATCGTCATAGCCCATCATCACTCTCCTTGGCTGTGTCGCACATACCCACGCGAACCAATCCGCGCCTGCGATCCTGAAGGTGAGAACGAAGGCCGGAACGGCTGCGTTCCGGATCGCACGCCGGGCCGTTCGCGCGCCCCGCTGAAACGAACATGGGTTAGGCTTGGGAGAGGGCCGGCCGCGGGCAAAAAGCCGCATTGCGCAAATGGGGCGGGGCGGCTATTTGAGCGCCTTCCCAGCCCTGCCGAAAGGCGGGGAACCGGCTGCCCAAAAGGCGCGGGGCTGTAGCTCAGATGGGAGAGCGCTGCAATCGCACTGCAGAGGTCAGGGGTTCGATTCCCCTCAGCTCCACCAGCCTTCCGCCCATCACATCATCAAAGACCACGGCGCCGCGCCAGGGCGATCCCCGCTAGGTTCTGGTTGCGCTGAATCCACCTGATCCGTCTTGGCGGTGCCGGTGCCGCTTCCTCGTCAAACGCCGCCCGGTGATCAAGCGCCGCTTGGCCGCGTCCCTTTGCGGCGCCCTTGGCCTGGGCGATGACGTGGGCGCTGTCGCCGAGGAGGTCGAACGCACTTTCGCCAGACGATTGCGCCACGCGCAGCGCCATCCGGAGCGCCAGCCATTCGGCATCCTCGCTGGTACCGGAGCCCAGATCGTCAAAGAAGTGGGTAAAGCCGCGCACCACGACGGCGACTTCGATCCTGCCCGGATTGGGCCGGCAGCCACCATCGAAATAAACCTTGAGCGGCCGCGTGCCCGCTACGCCGCCCATGCGGAAAGGTCCTCCTCCTCGCCGATCAGGGCGAGGCCGTGGGCGATGGAGGTGAGCTCGTTGCCGCTTGCGATCCGCTCGGGCCCGAAGCGCGCCGCGAACAGGTCGCGGATGCGCGGAATGAGCGAGCTTCCGCCGGTCAGGAAAACACGGTCGACCTCGCCGACGCTTACGCCGGCGGATCCCATGGCGCGGCCGAGCGCGTCCTCGATCCGCTCGATATCGGGCGCTATCCAGCCTTCGAAGGCGGCCCGCGTGACCTCCGCTTGGATCGACAGCCCGCCGCCGCTGAAGCGGAAGCGCGCGGCCTCGCTTGCGGAAAGGTCGCGCTTCACCTGCCCGACCGCTTCGTAGAGGCGGTAGCCAAGCTCCTGCTCGACCACCGCGATCATGCGAGCGATGGCCAGTGGATCGAGCGCCGCGCGCCTGAGCTTGTCGAGTTCCGCCAGCGTCTTGCGGTTGCGCATGAAGGCGAGCCGCGACCAATCGGCGAAATCGTTGAAATAGCCGCCGGGTATTTCCAACACCTTGTCGAACGAGCGGTAGGCGCCGCCCTTGCCGAGCAGCGGCATAACGAGGTTGTCGAGGATCCGGTAATCGAAGCGGTCGCCGGCGATGCCGACGCCGGCATGGCCGAGCGGCACGCAGCGCCGCTTTGCGCCGGGCGCCGCGATCCGCACCAGCGAGAAGTCGCTGGTCCCGCCGCCGAAATCGGCGACCAGCACGGTTGCCGGCTCGGCGAGGCCCGCCGCGAAGCTGAACGCGGCGCCGATCGGCTCGTAGACGTAGTGCAGCTCCGCGCCGAGACCGGCGAAAACGGCGTTGTAGCGCTCGCGGGCGAGGCTTTCGTCGGGGCGGTGGCCTGCATAAGCGACCGGGCGGCCGACGACGACGCGTGCTGCCTTGCCGTCCAGGGCGCCGCCCGAATGCTGGGAGAGCTTGCGAACGAAGGTGCGGCCTAGGTCTTCGAACCGGTGGCGCCGGTCGAAGATCGTCGCATGCTCGAAGCTCGGCGAGGCGGCGACCGTTTTGAACGACTGGATGAAGCGGCTGCCTTCGGGATATTCGAGATATTCGGCCACCGCCCAGGGGCCCGCCTCCACCGCGATCCGCGCCTCCTCTTCCCAGAAGCACAAGGCCGAGCGGAAGACCGGGTCCGCGCCGTCGGGGCCCAGAAGCGGCACCAGCGCGGACTGACCGCCGCGCGCGATCGCCGCGACCGAATTGGTCGTGCCAAAGTCAAGGCCGAGGACGGCGGGAGGCGCGGGAGCGGACATGGGCTGCGCTGCCTAGACGCCTCCCCTCGCAAGCGCAAAGCTGACGTGTAAGGTAGGGCGATGCGGACCCGCGTGAGCATCTGCGAAAGGAAAGCGCGCTACGCGTCCGAGGAGGAGGCGCGCGCCGCCGCCGAGCGGTTCGCGCTGCCCCTCCTCCCTTATCGCTGCGACCGGTGCCGGCTGTTCCATCTCACCAGCCGGACCAAGGGCAAATGGCTCCCCGACACGCGGGGGAGCAGCGCCTAAGCCAAGCGCCTATCTACTCGCGCGGGCCGTCGCCGTCGCCCGTGGCGGGGACGTCGCTGTTGTCGCCGTCCTCCATTCCGAAACGGGTCGTCCCGCCTTCGCCGGCCTGCTGCGGGCGCGTCTCGGGCGCTCCGCTCGAATCCTCGCCTGCTTGCTGTTCCTTGTCCGTCATCTTGTTTCTCCCGGATCGGCTGCCGGTCCAACGATGCAGCACCGCACCGGTTCACCGGACGGCAGGCTGTTCTTCTCCCGCGGCGACTTTGTCCTGCGTCTTCGTTTCGAAGTCGCTTGCCTCGTGCCGCTCGTGGAGCTGGGAGGCGGGGTCGCCCATCACCCGGTTGACCATGCGCCCGCGCTGCACCGCCGGCCGCGCGCCGACCTGCTCGGTCCAGCGGCCGAGATGCTTGTAGCTGCCGACATCGAGGAACTCGCCGGCGCCGTAGAGCTCGTCGCGCACCAGGCCGCCGTACCAGGGCCAGATCGCAATGTCCGCGATCGTGTAATCGGGGCCGGCGACATATTCGTTCTCGGCGAGGCGGCGGTCGAGGACGTCGAGCTGACGCTTGGCTTCCATGGCGTAGCGGTTGATTGCATATTCGATCTTCACCGGAGCATAGGCATAGAAGTGGCCGAAGCCGCCGCCGACGAACGGCCCGCTGCCCATCTGCCAGAACAGCCAGGACAGGCACTCCGCCCGCGCCGCGCCGCTCTCCGGCAGCAGCGCGCCGAACTTCTCGGCGAGGTAGACGAGGATGGCGCCCGATTCGAACACGCGCACCGGCTCCGGTCCGCTGCGGTCGAGCAGGGCCGGGATTTTGGAGTTGGGATTGACCGAAACGAAGCCGCTGCCGAACTGGTCGCCCTCCATGATCTTGATCAGCCAAGCGTCATATTCAGCGCCCCTGTGGCCGAGGGCGAGCAGCTCTTCGAGCATGATCGTCGCCTTCACCCCGTTGGGCGTGGCAAGCGAATAAAGCTGAAGCGGGTGGCGGCCGACCGGCAGGTCCTTGTCGTGCGTCGCGCCTGAGACAGGCCGATTGATGCTTGCGAACCGCCCGCCGCTCTCCGCATCCGGGGTCCAGATCTTGGGAGGAGTGTAGTCGCTGCTGTCCGTCATGGGGGCCTCGCGTTGCAGGAGTGAAAGCTGGCCCGAAGGCGCCGCCTTTAGCGGGTGTCAGGTGGTGCGGCGTGCGCTAGACCGCAAGCCATGCGCAATCTCCTCCTCCCGCTCCTCGCTTTCCTCGCCGCCGCCCCCGCCGCTGCCCAAGAGCCCGAGGCCATCCTGCTCCGCCCCGCCCGCGTGTTCGACGGCGTCGATCCCCGGCCGCACCAAGGCTGGTCGGTGCTGGTGCGCGGCGTCCGGATCGAAGCGGCCGGCCCGAACCTCGCCGCGCCCGCCGGCGCCAGGGTGATAGACCTCCCGGGCACCACGCTGATGCCCGGCATGATCGAGGGCCATTCGCACCTCTTCCTCCACCCCTACAATGAAACGAGTTGGGACGATCAGGTCCTCAAGGAGCCGGAATCGCTGCGCACCGCCCGCGCGGTGAACCACGCCCGCGCGACGCTACGCGCCGGCTTCACCACCGTGCGCGACCTCGGCACGGAGGGCGCGGGCTATGCCGATGTCGGCCTCAAGCAGGCGATCGAGCAAGGCATCGTCGAAGGCCCCCGGATGCAGATCGCCACCCGCGCGCTGGTCGCGACCGGCAGCTACGGGCCGAAGAGCGCGGACCCCGACTTCCCGATCCTCGGCGCCGAAGCCGCCGACGGCGACCGGCTGGTCACCGCCGTCCGCCACCAGATCGGCGCGGGTGCCGACGTGGTGAAATTCTATGGCGACTACCGCTGGCGCCCGGGCGAGGACAGCCAGCCGACCTATACGGAAAGCGAACTGCGCGCCGCGATGGAAGCCGCCCACTCGGCCGGGCGCAAGGTCGCCGTCCACGCAAGCACGCCCGAGGCGATGCGCCGCGCCGTGATGGCGGGCGCCGACACGATCGAGCACGGCAATGGCGCCACCCCTGAAATCTTCCGCCTGATGAAGGCCAAAGGCGTGGCGCTCTGCCCCACGCTTGCCGCCACGGACGCCATCTCCCGCTACCGCGGCTGGAACGGCCAGGCGCCGGAACCCGCCGCCGTCGCCGAGAAGCGCAAAAGCTTCGCCGCCGCCCTCGCGGCCGGAGTGCCGATGTGCATGGGCGGCGACGTCGGCGTTTATCCGCACGGCGAGAACGCTCGCGAAATGGAGCTGATGGCCGCTTACGGCATGACGCCTTCCGCCGTCCTGATCACGGCGACCAGCGGCAATGCGCGCCTGTTCGGCCTGGACGGCAAGCTTGGCGCCGTGAGGAGCGGGTTGCTTGCCGACCTCGTCGCCGTGGAAGGCGATCCCACCCGCGACATCGCGGCGGTGCGCCGGGTCCGCTTCGTGATGAAGAACGGGAAAACCGTCGAAGGCTATTGAGCCGCCGCTGCGAGCGCCTCGCGGACCCGGGCAAGCGCAAGCTCCACCGGCTCCCCCTCCCCCATCAGTGCGAAGGAGCCGTTGAGCGCAAAGGCGCAATGGCCGTGCACCGTTGCCACCAGCGATCGTGCAAGCCGTGGCGCCGCCTCTTGCCGCCCCTCCGGCAGCGCCGCCGCCACCTCCGCAGCGACGATCTCGGTTAAGCCGCCGCGCAGGCGGTCCTCCTCCTCGGGCATCTCCATGCCGGCCGGGAGCCGGTGATCGTAGATCGCCATCCACAGGTTCGAATTCTCGCGCGCAAAGGCGAAATAGCCCTCCACCAGCGCGCGAATCCGGTCCCCGCCCTCCACCGCCGCGAGCCGCGCACGAAGCGCCTCGCTCCACAGAGCGAAGGTGCGGCTGTTGATCGCCAGGATCAGCCGGTCGAGGGTGCCGAACACGTTGTACAAGGTCCCGATCGAATAGCCGATCCGCTTCGCCACCTCGCGCGCCGAGAAGCGGGCGAAGCCGACGTCCGCCATCTGCCGATGCCCCTCGGCCAGGATCATCTCCGTTAACTCTGCGCGGCTATGGTCGGATCGTCTGCCCATCGGCATCGCTTAACCACTAAATTGAACAGTGTCGAATATTTTAATTGAACACCGCTCAGTTAGCCTCTACACACCTCCTCTTCGACAGGCTTTCAAGGAACAAACGCTCGTGTCCGCACCCGATCTCTCCCTGCTCGGCAAGCGCCGCTTCGGCCCGCTCTTCGCGGTCCAGTTCCTCGGCGCCTTTAACGACAACCTCCTGAAGTTCGCGCTCCTGTTCCTCGCAAACTTCGGCCTCTACGCCGCCGATCCGGCGCGGGCCGAGATGCTCGCCACCGTCGCCACCGGCCTGTTCATCCTGCCCTATTTCCTGTTCTCCGCGCTTGCCGGCCAGATCGCCGACGCCTGGGACAAGGCAAAGCTGGTCCGCGCCGTGAAGCTTGCCGAAATCGGCATCATGGCGCTTGCGCTGACCGGCTTCTGGCTCAGCTCCGTGCCCCTCCTCCTCACCAGCCTGTTCCTGATGGGCGTCCATTCCACCGTCTTCGGTCCAGTCAAATATTCGATGCTGCCGCAGCATCTCAAGGACGGCGAGATCATGGGCGGCACCGGCCTGATCGAGGCCGGCACCTTTCTCGCGATCCTCGGCGGCCAGCTCCTCGGCGGCGTGATCCCGCCGTGGGAAGCGGGCCTCGCCGCCACCGGCATCGCCGTCGCAGGCTTCCTCGTCAGCCTCCTCATCCCCGCCGCGCCGCCCACCGCGCCGGGCCTCAAGGTCGACCTCAACATCGTCCGCAGCACCTGGCAGATCCTGCGCGCCGCACGCCACGGCCGAAGCCTCTGGCTCTCCATCCTCGGCATCAGCTGGTTCTTCGCGGTCGGCGCCGTGCTCCTCGCCGAGTTTGCGCCCTTGGTGGGCAACGTCCTCGGCGCCCGGCAGGAGGTGGCGACCCTGTTCCTGCTCGTCTTCTCGCTCGCCGTCGCTCTGGGTTCGGTGCTGGTCAACAAGCTCCTCGCCGGCGAAGTCTCCGCCCGCTTCGTCCCCGTCTCGGCGCTCGCGCTCGCTGGTTTCATGATCGACCTGTGGCTCTCCACCTCGGCCTACGTGCCGGCGGTGCGCGGCGCGACGGTGGCCCAGTTCCTCGCCAACGACGGAAGCTGGCGAATCCTTCTCGACCTCGCCGGCGTCGCCTTCGCCGGGGGCATGTTCGTCGTCCCCCTCTACGCCATCCTCCAGACCGAGAGTCCCGCAGAGGAGCGCTCGCGCACCATTGCCGCCAACAACATCGTCAACGCGGCGGTGAGCGTGGTGATGGTGCTCGCGCTCATGGCGCTGCTTTCGGCGGGCGTCACCATTCCCGCCATAATCGCGATCCTCGGCTTCGCCACCCTCGCCGTCGCGCTCTTCTCCTGCTGGCTGCTGCCCGAGACCTTGATCAAGAGCAGCGTCCGCCTGCTCCTCCGCCTGCTCTACCGCGTCGAAGTCGCGGGCACCGAGAACATGCCCCTCCCCGGCGAGCGTGCCGTGGTGGTGGTAAACCACGTCTCCTTCCTCGACGGGCTGCTGCTCGCCGCCTTTCTCCCCGGCAAGCCGACCTTCGCCGTCCACAGCGCCATCGCCAGGGCCTGGTGGGTGCGCCCGTTCCTTGGCCTGTTCGACGCCTTTCCGGTCGATCCCACCAACCCCATGTCGGCCAAGGCAATGGTCCGCGCCGTCAAGGAAGGCCGCACCCTGGTGATCTTCCCGGAAGGCCGGATCACCGTCACCGGCGCGCTGATGAAGGTGTTCGACGGCCCCGGCATGGTCGCCGGCAAGGCCGACGCGCCGATCGTCCCAGTGCGGATCGACGGCGCCCAATACACGCCCTTTTCCCGCCTGCGCGGCAAGGTGCGGCTTCGGACCTTTCCAAAGATCCGCCTTACCGTTCTGCCGCCGCGCCGCTTCGCGATCGAAGGCGAGATGAGCGCCCGCGCCCGCCGCGCGCTGGCCGGCCGCCGCCTGTACGACGAAATGAGCGAAATGATCTTCGCCACCTCGCACACCGAGCAGACCCTGTTCGAAGCTTTGCTCGATGCGCAGCACATCCACGGCCGCGGCGCGAAGGTGCTGGAGGACATCAAGCGCCAGCCGCTGAGCTACGGGCGCCTGGTGACGAGCAGCTTCGCCCTCGGCCGCGCCCTCGCCGCCGCGACGAAGCGGGGCGAGAATGTCGGCGTTCTCCTCCCCAACGTCTCCGGCGTGGCGGTGACCTTCTTCGGCCTCCACGCATACGGCCGGGTGCCGGCCATGCTCAACTACACGGCCGGGCTCGCCAACCTCAAAGCCGCCTGCACCGCCGCGCAAGTGCGCACGCTTGTCACCGCCCGCGCCTTCATCGACCAGGCGAAGCTCGGCGACGTGGTGCGCGGCCTGGAGGCGGAGGGTGTCCGAATCCTCTGGCTCGAAGACCTCGCCGCCACCATCGGCACCGGCGCCAAACTGCGCGCCACGCTCGCCGCCCGGTTCGCCCGCCGCACGCACCGCCGCCTGCGCATCTCGCCCGACGAAGCGGCGGTGATCCTGTTCACCAGCGGCTCGGAAGGCCTGCCCAAGGGCGTCGTCCTCACCCACCGCAACCTGCTCGCCAACTGCCGCCAGCTTTCTGCCCGGATCGACTTCAACGCGTCGGACGTGGTGCTGAATGCGCTGCCCGTCTTCCACAGCTTCGGCCTGACCGGCGGCACCCTGCTGCCCTTGCTCAGCGGGGTGAAGACCCTCCTCTACCCAAGCCCGCTCCACTACCGGATCGTGCCGGCGCTCGCGTACGACGCAAACGCCACCATCCTGTTCGGCACCGACACCTTCCTCGCCGGCTACGCCCGAATGGCGCACGCCTACGATTTCTACTCGCTGCGCTACATTTTCGCCGGCGCCGAGCGGGTGCGGGACGAGACCCGCGCCGCCTATTCCGACAAGTTCGGCCTCCGCATCCTGGAAGGCTATGGCGCGACCGAGGCGGGGCCGGTGATCGCCGTCAACACCCCGATGCACTACCGCGCCGGCACCGTCGGCCGCCTGCTCCCCGGCATCGAGACCCGGCTGGAGGCGGTGCCCGGCATCGACACCGGCGCGCGCCTCTCGATCCGCGGCCCCAATATCATGGCCGGCTACCTCAAGCACGACGCGCCCGGCATCCTCCAGCCCCCGGAAGGCGGCTGGCACGACACCGGCGACATCGTCGCGATCGACGCGGAAGGCTTCATCGCCATCAAGGGCCGCGCCAAGCGCTTTGCCAAGATCGGCGGCGAGATGGTCTCCCTCCCTGCCGTGGAAGGCTATGCGGCGGCCCTCTGGCCGGACGCGGACCACGCCGTCGTCACCCGCCCGGACGCGCGCAAAGGCGAGCAGCTCGTCCTGTTCACCACCTGCGCGCCGGCCGATACAAAGGCGCTGCAAGCCTGGGCACGCGCCAACGGCGTCCCCGAACTGATGGTGCCCCGCGACATCCGCGTCGTCGAGGCCCTGCCCGTCCTCGGCACCGGCAAGCTCGATTATTTGACAATGAGCGCCGCCGCTTCGGCGGAGCGCGAGAAGGTGATGGCTTAATCTCCGATTTTGGGCGGCAGTGGAAAGAGGGTGACGAAGCGCTCGGCAAGCGCCCGGTCGCCCTCCACCTTCAGCGCCCCCTGCGCCTCCAGCGCGGCGATCGGCACGCCGCCGTAAACCGCGCCGGCGATCGCCGGCGGGGCGCCGGTGAAGACCAGGTCGGCGCCGGCCACATTGCCCCGCTCCACCTCTACCGCCCCGCTTGCGATGGTCAGCAGATACTCTTCGCGCCCAAGCCGAAGCCCAACCCGCGCCTCCATCCCCGCGATGCGGGCCGGATCGACCATCGTCCGGAACGACGTCAGCAGCGACACGGCGCTTAGCGGCATCGATGGATCGTGAGTCGGCGAGCGGACGGCCCAGCGGCCGAGCACCTGGAAGATCGGCTCGCTTTCATAGCCCCAGGGCGTCAGCTCATAAACCTGGGTCGAGGCCGGCGGAGGCAGCTTGCGCCGCACCAGCACGCCCGCCGCCTCCAGCCCCTCGAGCCGCTGGGTGAGCACATTGGCGCTGATCCCCGGCAGATCGGCGCGCAGGTCGCTGAAGCGCTTGGGGCCAAGCAGCAGCTCGCGCATCACCAGCAGCGCCCAGCGCTCCCCGACCAGATCGAGCGCATGCGCCGCCCCGCACGCATCGCCGTAGCTTCGGGGAACCTTGGTTGTTTTTTCTAACGACATGGTTGCTTTTCATAACTCACGCGCGCATCAACGTCAAACAGATGATTCGCACCAGGGAGCGAAACCAATGGCCAAGATGATCTTCATGAACCTGCCCGTGACCGACCTCCCCCGGTCGCTCGCCTTCTACAAGGAGCTCGGCGCGGTTCAGAACCCGCAGTTCAGCGACGACACCGCCGCGATGGTGAGCTTTTCCGAAGCGATCAACGTGATGCTCCTCACCCACGACAAGTTCCGCATGTTCACCGACAAGGCGATCGGCGATCCGCACACGGCCGTGCAGGTGCTGCTCGCGCTTGGCCTGGACAGCCGCGAGGCGGTTGACGAGGTCACCGAAAAGGCGCTCGCCGCGGGCGGCCGCGAAGTGCACCCGCCGGAAGACCATGGCTGGATGTACAGCCGCGCCTTTGAGGATCCGGACGGCCACGGCTGGGGCCCCATGTGGATGGACGCCGCCGCGGCCGCCGAGGCGATGGCGAACTGCTGATTGCCTGAACGCAATTCTCGTCCAGATTAAGTCCCTCTCGTTGTGGAGCCAGAATCCATGTCCGACACCGCCGCAGCCCAGCAAAGCCGCAACTCGCACGGCAGCTTCATCTGGTATGAGCTGCTCACCCCCGATCCGGACGCAGCCGCCGCCTTTTACGGCGAGGTCGTCGGCTGGACCGCTGCGGGCGCCGGCCAGCCGGGCGTCGATTACCGACTGTTCTCCGCGAACGGCAGCCCGGTCGGCGGGCACATGAAGCTGCCCGACGGCGCCGAGCAGTCTGGAATGCGGCCCGGCTGGATGGGCTATATCGGGGTCCATGATGTCGATGCGGCGGTGACGGACATCGAAGCCGCGGGCGGCAAGGTGCACATGCCGGCGATGGACATGGCAGGCGTTGGCCGCATGGCACTGGTCCCCGACCCGCAGGGCGTGCCCTTCTACGTCATGCGCGGCGCCAGCGAACAGGCAAGCGGCTCGTTCGACTGGATAAAGGCGGGCCATTGCAGCTGGAACGAGCTTTCCTCGCCCGATCAGGCCGGCGCGCTCGACTTCTACACCGGCCAATTCGGCTGGCAGGCCGGCGAGGTGATGCCGATGGGAGAGATGGGCGGCTACCAGTTCATCAACCATAATGGCGAAATGATCGGCGCCATGATGACCGCTCCGCGCGGGCAACCGTCGGGCTGGAAGTTCGCCTTCGGAGTGCGCGACATCGATGAAGCCGCCGCAAAGATCGCCGCGGCGGGCGGCGTCGTCCATCACGGCCCCGCTGAGGTTCCGAACGGCGACCGGGTCATCATGGCCGCCGATCCGCAGGGCGCCGCCTTCATCGTCGTCGGCCCGCGCGAAGCTTGAAACAGGAGAGAGAAATGACCGACCAATCCCTTGAGCTGTCCGTCACCCGCTTCATCGATGCGCCGCCGGAGACCGTCTACCGGGTCTGGACCGAGCGCACCGCCGAGTGGTGGGCACCCTTGCCTTGGAAAACCGAATTATCGGCGCTTGAGCTTCGTACCGGCGGTCGTTTCGCGTTCAACATGCGCGGCCCCGAAGGCGAAGCGCACCCCAGTGAGAACGTCTTCCTCGAAGTCGTGCCTGGCGAGCGGATCGTCGCCACCAACGCCTTCACCGCCGGCTGGCAACCCAAAGGGCATATGGACAGCGACTGCGACTTCCCCTCGGTAACGATCGTCACGTTCGAGCGCGAAGGCAGCGGCACCCGCTACACCGCGCGCGTACGCCACTGGACCGAAGCCGAGGTAAAGGCGCATGAAGCCATGGGCTTCGAGCCCGGCTGGAACATGGTCACGGCGCAGCTCGCCGGCCTTGCCGAAGCGGAAGCGCACAGGGCCGCCGCGGCCTGAGTTGAACGATCAGCAGGAGAACACGCCATGACCTATGTGGAAGGCTTCATCGTCGCGGTGCCGACGGCAAAGCGGGAGGAATATCTTCGCCACGCCGAAAGCGCCCTCGGGCTGTTCGAGGAGTTCGGTTTGCGCCGCATGGTGGAATGCTGGGCCAGCGACGTGCCGGACGGCGAGACGACCAGCTTCGCCAAGGCGGTGCAGGCGAAACCCGACGAAAGCGTGGTCTTCTCCTGGTTCGAACACGCCTCACGCGAGGCGCGCGACGCCTTCAACGAGAAGATGATGAGCGATCCCCGCATGGAGGAGATGGGCGCTTCCATGCCATTCGACGGCAAGCGCATGGTGATGGGCGGCTTCGCGTCCATCCTGGACGAGGGCAGTGGAACGGGCCCGTTTGTGGACGGCTTCGTGCTGCCGGTGCCCGAGGCCAACCGCGCCGCTTACCTGGAGCTGGCGAAAACGGCCGAAGCCAATTTCAGGAAGTTTGGCGCTCTCCGCGTAGTGGAAGCCTGGGGCGACGACGTGCCCGATGGCGAGGTCACCGACTTTCGCCGCGCGGTGAAGGCGCAAGACGGCGAGCACGTCGTCTTCTCGTGGATCGAGTGGCCGGACAAGGCGACCCGCGACGCCGGCTGGGGCAAGATGATGGCCGATCCGGACATGCAGGCGGACCACGCCAACATGCCGTTCGACGGGAAGCGGATGTTCTGGGGCGGGTTCGACGTCATCCTCGACGAAAGCACCCCATCGGGAGGGCGGGCATGACCGACAAGATCAAACCGTGCCTGTGGTTCGACGGCCAGGCCGAAGAAGCCGCGACCTTCTACGTTTCCCTTCTCCCCAACAGCCGGATCGACGCGGTGCATCGTTCCCCGGCCGATTACCCCGCCGGCAAGGAAGGCGATGTACTCACCGTCGAGTTCACCCTTGCCGGACGCTCCTATGTCGGCCTCAACGGCGGGGCCGGCTCGCCCTTCACCCAGGCCTTGTCGCTGCAGGTCGATTGCGACGACCAGGCCGAAGTCGACCGGATCTGGGACGCGATGGTGGCGAATGGCGGCCAGCCGGTGGCGTGCAGCTGGATCACCGACCGCTGGGGCCTGAGCTGGCAAATCGCGCCCCGCGCCCTCGCCGACATGATCACCTCCGCCGACCGCCCCGCCGCGGCCCGCGCCATGCAGGCGATGATGAAGATGGTGAAGATCGATATTCCCACCCTCGAGAAAGCGTTTGCCGGCGAAGGCTGAGCTCGACCCGGTACTCGGCGCGCGACTTGCGGACATCGGCCGCGAACTCGCCGGCTGCGCGGAGCCCTGGTGGCTGATCGGCAGCGCCGCCATGGCTGTGCATGGCGCGCCGGTGGCGGTGCGCGACATCGACATCCTGCTCGCCCCCGCCGGTGCCCGTGCGCTGCTAAAGCGCCGCGGCATGCGGGCTGAGCCTGGCGTACAGAGCGCCCTCTTCCGCTCGGACGTCTTCGCCGCCTGGGAAGCGCCGCCTTACCGCCTCGAACTCTTCGCCGGCTTCCACGTGCGGGAGGTACAAGCATGGCGCGAACTCGTGCCCGAAACACGCGAGGTTCGCGCGGTGAACGGCGTCTGCCTCTTCCTCCCCGCCGTCCCGGAGCTGATCGCCTGGGGCCGCCTCTTCGGCCGCGCCAAGGATCGTGAGCGCGAACCGCTCCTCGCGGCGCTCCTCCCGCATTGACCCGTCGATCAATCACGCGGAAGGTCCCGCTTATGCGGCGCCTGCGCTCCCCTTACCTCCTCGCGGCGCTGCCGCTGCTCGGCCTCGTCTCGGCGTGGCTGGTGGGCTCGCTGCTGATGGCATCAACGCCTTCGGACGTGCCGCCTCCACCGGCACCGGCCCGCGACCTTCGCCTGACAAGCACCGACGGTCTCTCCCTTGCCGCAACCTACTGGCCCGGGCGCACCGCATCCTCTCCCGCAATCCTGCTGCTTCACGGCAACGGCGCCTCGCGTGCTGCTACCGCTGCCAACGCCGCGTGGCTCGCCGAGCGCGGCTATGCGGCAATGACCATCGACCTGCGCGGCCACGGCGAGTCGGCGCCCGCGCCGAAGTCGTTCGGCCTTGCCGAGTCCCGCGATGCGGCAGCGGCGGTGGCATGGTTGCGCCAGGCGGGCCACATCAAGGTCGGCGTGATCGGCATCTCGCTGGGCGGCGCCGCCGCGCTGATCGGCGATGCCGGTCCGGTCGCCGCCGACGCGCTGGTTCTCCAGGCCGTGTACCCCGACATCCGGCGCGGCATCGGCAACCGGATCGGCGGCATCCTGGGACGCTGGCCCGCCGCACTGCTCGAGCCGCTGCTGAGCTTTCAGTCGCGGCTTCGGCTCGGCGTGTGGCCGTTGCGCCTGTCGCCTATCCAGGCCGTAGCCGGCTATCGTGGGCCGGTGCTGGTGATCGGCGGCGGCGGCGACGCCCACACGCCCCCGCAAGAGACCCGCGCCCTTTACGCGGCCGCAACTGAGCCGAAAGCTCTCTGGATCGCGCCCCGGCTCGATCACAAACAGACCTGCGATATTCGAACCGATGTGTACCGCCAGCGCCTCCTCGCCTTCTTCTCCGCCACCCTGGGCGCCCCCTGAAGCCCCTTCCTTCGCCGCGCCGTGCGGCCTAACGGCTGCCTGATGTCCGATCCGCTTCCCGAGCCGATCCCGGCGGCGACCCTGATCCTGATGCGCCCGGCGCCAGGCGGCGGCGCGCCCGAAATCCTGATCATGGAGCGCGCCCACACCATGGCCTTCGCCGCCGGCGCCCTGGTGTTTCCCGGCGGCCGGATCGAGGCCGACGACCACGCCTCCGCCGCGCTTTTCGCGCCGCACCTTGAGGACGGCGCCGCGCGCGTGGCCGCCATCCGCGAGACGGTCGAGGAGACAGGTATCGCGCCGGCACTTTCGCCCGCGCAGGAGCCAAGGGTGTTGCGGCAGCGCCTTTCCGCGGGCGAGCCCTTCGCCGCAATCCTCGCCGATCTCGGCCTCACCGTTGACCTGGAGGCGCTGACCCCGTTCGCCCGCTGGTGCCCCAACTTTCGCGAAACCCGCCGTTTCGACACCCTCTTCTACCTCGCCGAAGCGCCCGCCGGGGCGAACGTCACCAGCGCCGATCAGAATGAGGCGGTCAGCGCCTTCTGGGCAACTGCAGCAAGCGTGCTGGAGGATCTCGACGCCGGCCGCGCCCACGCCATCTTCCCCACCCGCCGCAACCTCGAACGCCTCGCCCTCTGCGCCTCGCTCGAGGAAGCCCGCGCCGATGCGGCGCGTCATCCCGTCCGCCAGATCACCCCGTGGGTGGAGGAGCGCGAAGGCCGCCGCTTCGTCTGCATTCCCGAAGACGCGGGCTACCCGGTCACCTCGGAGCCGTTCGACACAGCACGGCGACGCTGAGGCGATGGCGCTTCGCTGGGCAAAGCGCCTGCTCCTCCTCGCGGTCCTGGCTTTCGCCGCCTTGCTGCTCTGGGGCTATGCGCGAAGCCACCCGGAGGACATGCCCTGGACTGAGCTCGATCTCAGCCAACCGGTCGGCGCGTTCACCGGCCGCAAGCTCACCGGCCTCGCCGGCGAAGGCGCCCGCTGCCGCGCCCTTCTGCGCGACGCGGGGGTGCGCTTCACGCCCCTCCCCGCACGCCGAAGCGGCCAGTGCGGCTATGACGATGCCGTGCGCTTCACCCGCGGCGGTGCGCTGGAGATCGCGTGGCGGCCGGCCGATCTCGGTACGAGCTGCGCGGTCTCCGCCTCGCTTGCGCTCTGGGAATGGCACGCCGTCCAGCCCGCCGCCCTCAAGCATCTCGGCTCAAAGGTCGTCGCGGTCGACCATTTCGGAAGCTATAGCTGCCGCCGCATCTACGGCCGATCCGAAGGCGCCTGGAGCGAGCACTCCACCGCAAACGCGGTCGACATCGCCGCCTTCCGCCTCGCCGACGGCCGCCGGGTCAGCGTGGTGGGCGATTGGGACGACAAAGGCGCCAAGGGCCGCTTCCTGCGCGCCGCCCGCGACGGTGCCTGCGATCTCTTCGCCACCGTGCTCTCGCCCGATTACAATACCGCCCACCGCGATCACTTCCACCTCGACCAGGCGCAGCGCGGCGCACGGGGCTGGCGCGGCTGCCGCTAGACGCCCGCGCCAGACGCAACAAAGCCGCCCCGGTCTGCACCGGAGCGGCCTTGTTGCTGCGAAACTCCGCCGGTGTGGCCCGGCGGGCGCGGCTTATTTCGGGTTGGACAGGTGGTTGGACAGGTGCTTGTTCATTTCGAACATGGTCACCTTGTCCTTGCCGAACACCTTGCGAAGCACGTCGTCGGCAACGATCTCGCGCTTGTTTTCCGGATTCTGCAGCTTGTTCGTGCGGATATAATCCCACATCTTGCTGACGACCTGGCTGCGCGGAAGCGGGTCCTTGCCCGTCACCACGGCGAGTTCCTCCGAAGGCTGCACCGGGCGCTGAAGCCCGCCGCCACGACCCGATGCTGCAGTTGTTGCCTTTGCCATAAAACCCTCCCTGTATGTTCGTGGCTTGATACAGCTTAAACGCGCGGGGAGTGCAAGCGATTCTAGGGGGGAATTCGTTACAGCCCCGCCTTAGACCGCCCCGGCGCGAATATAATGTGGATCAGGCTCGCAATCCGAACGGCACAACCTTGTTCGCCGCATCGTGGCCGATGTCGCACCGACCCAGATACGGGATGCCCGAACGGCCGCACCAGTGGCGCACCACGTCTTCCGCATCAGCGCCGAATTCCGGATCGTTTTCCAGTACATCGGTGCAGCGCCCGAAGCGGATGCCGGCAACGCGGCGGATCGAGGCCTGCGAGGTGATGTGGAACAGCGAGCGGTCGATCCGGTACATATATTCGGCCACGTCCTCCAGCATCAGCACGTGGCCGGAAAGATCGGGCTCCAGCGGCGTACCGAGCAACTGGCTGAGCACGGTGATGTTGAAGGCGACGGTCGGCACCCCCGGTTCCAGGCTCCTTTCGAGCGACTCGGGCGCGCGGCGGGCGAGCCACGCCAGCGAGCGCCGCATCGCCGCCTCGCCGCCATCGCGCTTTGCATCCCCAAGCATGGGCCCGTGGATCAGGTGCGGAAAGCCCGCCCGATATAGGCCGGCGAGCAGGTAGCCCGCGTCGCTATAGCCGAAATAGGTCTTGCCGCGCGCCGCCGGGCCAAGCCCCGCGATCACATCCTCCGCGATCCGGCACGAACCGTAGCCGCCGCGCGCGAACCAGATTGCATCGACGTCGGGATCGTTGGCCGCCTCCACGAACGCCCGCGCCCGCACTTCATCCTCGCCGGCGAAATGGCCGAAGCGCAAAAAGCATTGCGGGCTGATCGACAGCTCCACCTCGGGAAACTCCGCCGCGGCGAGCGCGAGCACCTTTTCCGCGAGTTGAGGCTCGAGCGGCGTGCTCGGCGCCACCACTGCAATTCGCATCCCTGCTCCTAGTGTTTGAAAAGCCCGCGCTTCCTCAATAGGGCGGCGCCATGGCCCAGACCAAATCCTATTTCTTTTGCGGCATCGGCGGCAGCGGCATGCTTCCTTTGGCCTGCATCGTCCGCGCGCAGGGCGCCGAAGTCGCCGGCTCCGACCGCTCGCTCGACGCCGGCCGGCTTGGCGAGAAATTCGCCTACCTGCAGCGCCAGGGCATCGGCCTGTTCCCGCAGGACGGCAGCGGCCTCACCAGCGCCCGCCAAATCCTGGTCACCTCCGCAGCGGTCGAGGAAACCATTCCCGACGTCCAGGCCGCCCGCCGCCTGGGTGCCGAGCACCTCACCCGCCCGCGCCTCCTTGCCCAGTTGTTCAACGGCGCGCCGCTGTCGATCGGGATCGCCGGCACCAGCGGCAAGTCCACCGTCACCGGTATGATCGCCTGGATCCTCCACGCCGCGGGCAAGGACCCGACGGTGATGAACGGCGCGGTGATGAAGAACTTCGTCACCGACGACGCGCCGTTCGCGAGCGCGCTTGCCGGCACCGGCGGCGCCTTCGTCAGCGAAGTCGATGAAAGCGACGGCTCTATCGCGCTCTACGCGCCGAGCATTGCGGTGCTCAACAACGTCAGCCTCGACCACAAAACGATGGAGGAATTGCGCGACCTGTTCGGCGGCTTCCTCGGCCGCGCCGGCACCGCCATCCTCAACGCCGACGACGCCGAGGCGCGGGCCCTCGCCGCCGCCCTAGAGCGGAGCCGCACCGTTACCTTCAGCCTGTACGACGGCTCGGCCGACCTTTGCGCCGAGGACATCGAGGAAGCGCCGTTCGCGATCAGCCTCACCGTCCGGGCCGGCGAAGACGCCGTGCCGCTGCGCCTGCAGGTCCCCGGCCGCCACAATGCCTCCAACGCCTTGGCCGCCCTGGCCGTCGCCCGCGCCGCCGGCGTGCCGCTCGCACAAGCTGCCGAGGCGCTTGGCGGCTTCACCGGACTTCGCCGCCGCTTCGACCATGTCGGCACCCAAAGCGGCATCGATGTGATCGACGATTTCGGGCACAACCCCGACAAGATCGCCGCCACCTTGAAGACGCTGCACGCTTTCCCCGGCCGGTTGCTGCTGTTCTTTCAGCCGCACGGCTACGGCCCGCTTCGGGTGATGCAGGGCGAACTCACCGCCGCCTTTGCCGATCACATGGGGGCTGACGACGTTCTCCTTATGCCCGACCCGGTCTATTTCGGCGGCACCGTCGAGCGCACCGTGGGCAGCGAGGACATCGTCGCTGGCGTTGTCGCCGCCGGTCGGAAGGCCGAGCACATCCCCTCCCGCGAGGAATGCGGCCGCCGCCTTGCCGAACTCGCCCGCCCCGGCGATCGCATCGTCGTGATGGGCGCCCGCGACGACACGCTGTCCGTCTTCGCCCGCGAAGTCCTCGACAGCCTTTGAACACGAAAACGGCGGACCCGACGGCCCGCCGCTCCCCTATTCACATCGGCGCTGGCGCTTAGCCGGCGACCGTCATGTCGATCTTGTCGACCCACTCCGGAAAGAACACCGGATCGCGGTTCGACCAGCCCGGCGCCGTCGCCGCCGCTTCGCTGATCGACTGGAGCAGCACGCGCCGCCGCTCCGGATGAAGATGCGGAAGCGCCGCCGCCGCGCAGAACGCGCCCGGCAGCCACGGACGAACCGCGGCGCCGATCAGCCGCTCGTACAGGAAGCGGTAGGACGCGAAATCGGGAAGCCGCTCCTGGCCGAGGTCGAAGGCGGTGATCGCGACCAGCGGCCCCATCAGCGGCTCCATCTCGTCGAGCCCGCTGTCGTCGGGAACGCTGTCGCGGATCTGCTCGAGCCGGCGGTACATCCGCTCCTGCGCGCGGATGCTTGCGGCCTCGCCGACATCGCGCGACCAGCGCCGGATCGCGTCGCGGCGGCCAAGCCCGATATCGAGCGCGCGGCGAATATAACGCTGCGTCGCCGCAGGGAAATTCGCAAATTCCTTCATTTCGACCAGCGTCAGCGCCCCATGAGCCGGCTTCAGATTCGTCGCCATGACCTCACTCCTTTTACCCGGCGGAGATCATGCGGCCAAAACGGTTACCACCCGCTTAACCAAATCCCCGCTCCCCACCTCGAAATGAATCATGCTTCGGGGGAAGCGGCAAACGGAAAAGTTCGCAGCGGGCCGGGGGACAGCAAAGTGTCGCATCCGTGCCACAGCGGGCGCGGGCGAACGGCGGAAAACCGCGTCGGTGACGGGAGCGTCACGATTTATCCACAAAAATATCGGGTTCGGGGTTGATCCAGATCAGATTGCGCGGGCGCGCCGATTTTCGTGGCTGTCGAAAGGTCTCCGGACTGCCTTTCTCAGGGCTCGGCGGTAACCCGGTGGGCGAATTCGCTCACCTCCTCCAGCACCGGCGCCTTGTTGCGGAACGGGCGGGCCAGCGCCGTCATCACGCCGATGTGGCCAACGCCCGGGTAGAGGCGGGTCTCGGCGGAAACGCCCGCCGCCTGAAGCGCTGAAGCAAGCGCGGTCGTCTGCCGGGGCCGCACCAGCGTGTCCTTGTCGCCCGCCACCAGCAGCGCCGGCGGATCGCCCGCGCTGGCCTGGTTCACCGGCTGGGTGGAGGGCAGATCGGCGACCTGCCCGAACGCCTCGCGAGTCGCGGCGACATCGAGCGGTAGGAAGTCGTACGGCCCGGCAAGCCCGACCAGCCCCTTCACCGCCGCCCGGTCGGCGCCGAGCCAGCGCGGGTCGAGCGCAAGCATCGCCGCATTGTAGGCCCCGGCCGAATGGCCGGCCAGGACGATCCGGTCCGGATCGCCGCCGTGCCGCGCGATATTGGCCCGCACCCAGCGCACCGCCGCCGCGCCGTCCTCAAGGAAAGCCGGGAAGCGCACCTCGGGCACCAGCCGGTAATCCGGCACCGCGACCACGAAGCCGCGCGAGGCGAGCGCCCGCCCGGCAAAGGCATAGCCGCCCCGGTCGCCCGAGCTCCACGACCCGCCGTAGAACCAGACGATCACCGGCAGCCGCGCCCCGGCCGCGGTGTTGCGCGGCGCATAGACGTCGAGCCGCTGCCGGGCGTGGGGACCATAAGCCTCGCCACGCGCAACCACGCTCCCGCCCCGATCCTTCGGCACGACTCCGTTGAAAGCGCCGAGCGGCGAACAGGCGCCGAGCAGGAGCGGGAGCAAGGTAAATAGTCGGCGCATGAGACGGCCTCAATGGTAAGAGCGGTAAAGCGTGGAAGCTTTAGAGCCGCCGCCGCGTTCCCCCCCTCGCACCAAATAGCGAAGGAGCAGCACCATGCGCAGCAACAGCGGCGGCGGCAAAAGCAGCAACAACACCGGCAACCCGACGCTGGAGGAGCATCAGGCGGACAAGGGCGTCTCCGGCAATGCGATCCGCGGCGAGAAGAAGGTCGATGCGGCGCCGAGCCGCACCAGCCAGAGAAAGCACCAGAGCAGCTAAAGACGCGTGCCCCGGGCGCGGATCAGCTCCGCGCCCGGAGGGCGTTACGGCCCGACATCCTCGACATGCTTCTGCACCCGCGGCCGGATCTGGCCCGGCAGCCCCATCGCCAGCGCGACCTTGTCGTCCCAGGCGTAGGGATCGGTGCGGAACACTACCTTGCCGCCGTCGAAATAGGCGCTGTGATAAAGGAGCCGCACCGGCACCTCCTCCGGCAGGGAGATGCTGGTTTCCTTCTTGGTTGCCAGCGCCTTGTCGAACGCCTCGAGCTGGCCTTGATCCTGCGCAAGCAGCCGTGCGAAGCCGACCGCGTCCTGCACCCGGACGCAGCCGTGGCTCGAATGGCGGTCCGTGGTCGCGAACAGCGCCTTGGCGGGCGTGTCGTGCAGGTAGATTGCGTGCTTGTTGGTCATGTCGAACTTGACGAGGCCAAGCGCCGATTTCGGCCCCCCTTTCTGCACCAGCCGGCCGTTCTCCAGGCTGATATTTTCCTTGGCCATATAGGCCGCGCCCTTGGGCTTGATCTCTTCCTCGGCGATCGAATCCGGGATGTTCCAGGGCGGGTTGGCGACCAGCCGCACGATTGGCGAGCTGAGCGGCGGGGTTTCCCATTCAGGCTGGCCGACCACCACGTTGCGGCGGTTGGCGAGCTGCCCGTCGCGCAGATAATAGAGCTCGGCAGCCGCCGTATTGACGTCGATCCGCGTTGCCGGCGGCGCGCGGTCCAGCCAGCGCCGGCGCTCGAGGTTCACCGCCAGGATCCGCGCCCGCTCGCGCGCGCCGGTGTTCAGCGCCTCGATCGTCGCGTTGCCGATCACGCCGTCGGGCTTGATGCCGTAATCGGCCTGCACCTTCTTCACCCCCTCGGCCATTGCCGCCGTAAAGGTGGTGGAGGGCGCCGCAGCCGCGGCTTGCTTGGGCTGAGCGGCCTTGGCCTTGCCGACGATCTTGCCGTCCCCGGCTTCCGGCGCCGCCTGCTCGGACGTGGCGAGATAGCCGTTGGCCCGCAGCGCCGCGGCGATCGCCGGCACCCGCGGGTCCTTGTCGCCGCGCTCGATCTTGTCGCCCGCCGGGATCGCCTGGCGCTGCTCGCCCGCGGCCTGCTTGGCATAGCCCGCATAAGCCTGCTGAAGCGCCTTATATTCCTCGTCCTGCGGCGCCAGGCCGTTCAGCCATGCGCGCACGCCGCCGCTCTCCACCGCCTGGCCGAGGCCGGCCACCACATCCACCTGGTTGCGCTTCACCTCGTAGACTTCGAACAGCTTCGCCGGATCGACCACGCCCATCGACAGCGCCTGCGCATAATCGAGCGCGGCAAGCGTCAGCCCGGCCTCCCGCTCCGCCGCCGAGGTGCCCGCCCTGGCGGTCTTCATGAACGTGTCGGGGTTGATCGCGTGCGCCTGCGCCTCGCCGAACGCCGCGGTCAGCTCGCCGGCCTCCTTGCCGTTCCACACCGCCGCCCACCCGCGCGCCTCGTAGAAGCGCTTGACCCGCTCGTCCGTCACCGCCGCCTTGAGCGCTTCGGGGGTCACCTGCTCGGCATTGACCTGGGCTTCGCCGCCCCCGCCGCCGCCATTGTTCGAACCGCCCGATTGTCCGCAGCCCGCAACCAACAAGGCCGCCGCCGAAACGCACGCCAACAGCTTACGCATACACAAGACTCCAAATCTGCATCAATGTCAGCAAACGCAGCGACCTCGAAAACCGATCCACGAGAGGTGCTTGGCCGCGCAATTAAGCCGTGCCGTCGCACCGGTCCCGATCTGGCACAGCCGCAAACAGGGGGCCGCCCGTAGCAACATTATTAGCTAAAGGGGGTCTAGGCGGGCACTCGAGACAGGCAATGAGCTGACATAAACGGTGCTGAAAGACCTTATCCAGGAAGCGTTTCATGGCCTGCGCAGGCGTGGCGGGCGGGAGCTTGCCTGCGTGTTCATGCTGCTCGGCAGCGCGTCATGCGTGCCCTTGAACGCTACCCCGGCCCGGGAAAACAAGGCCGAAGCGCGCGGCGCGCCGGCAGCAGCCCGGGCAGCCGACGCCCCCAACCCCGATTTCCTTGAAACCGCGCTCGAGAAAATCGCGCCGGACGCGGCGGTCAGCATCAACGCCTCCATTCCACTCGCACAGGTCCCCAACCCCCGCGCCCTTTCGGTTGTGTTCCGGGGCGCCGGCCCGCTCGATCACGAGCGCGCGCTGCAATGCCTCGCCCAGGCCATCTATTACGAGGCGCGCTCCGAAAGCGAAGAAGGCCAGGAGGCCGTCGCCCAGGTCGTGCTCAACCGCGTCCGCCACCCGTCCTGGCCGTCCAGCGTCTGCGGCGTCGTCTACCAGGGCCCGATGCGTGCCGGCGGCGGCTGCCAGTTCACCTTCACCTGCGACGGCTCGCTTGCCGCCATCCCCACCGGCTTCGGCTGGGCCCGCGCCCGCCGCATCGCCGCGGATGCGCTCGCCGGCAAGGTCTTCGCCCCCGTCGGCCACGCCACCCACTACCACACCCACCAGGTCCTCCCGTCCTGGGCCTACCGGCTTGCCAAGGTCGCGGTGATCGGCAGCCACAATTTCTATCGGATCCCGGATCGTTGGGGCACGCCCGGCGCCTTCTCCCAGCGCTACGCCGCCCATGAGCCTTCGCCGTCCGCGGTGATCGCCACCCGCCTGCCGATCTCGCCCGAGGCCGTTCCGCAGGTCCACTCCGTCGCCGCCTATGTCCCGCCGGTAATCCTGCCGATCGACACCCCCGCGCCCTACGTCGACACTCTTCCGGCTGCGAAGCCGGTGGATGACAGTCTCCCGGTGTCCACGGTGAAGGAGGAGTATCGCAACTCAGGCCGCTGGCTCGAGACGCCGAAGGCGCCCTCCGCCGCGCCTTGACAGCAGGGGCCGGAGACCTGAGCCTACGGCCAACTCACCGGGGGGAGAACACAATGCGGCACCTCATCTGCCTCGCGCTCCTTGCGCTCGCACCCGCACCGACTCTTGCGCAGAATTTCGAGGAGGGTGAAATCGTTGTTACCGGCACGCGCCGCGACGCCGACGATTATGACGAAACCGTCCCCGCCGTCGGGTTGAAGCGGGTTGCCGATTTCGCCGTTCAACAGGTGACGGTCGTCGGCGATACGCGCGACCAGCAAAAAAGGAGGGACGAGATATTCGCGATGATCCGCGGCGCGATCGACGTGGCCGCCCGGCGCGGCGATGTGGAGCTTGCAACCGGCGACATGGTGGTTGAGCCGCTGACCGCTTCCAATTACCGCAATCTGGCCCTTACCAACGATGGACGGCCGGATACGGACGGCACGACCTTTCTGGTCAAGACCAGGCTCGGCGGCACCGATACCAAGGCAGCGCTTGACCGGATCGCCGCCTTCATCAAGGCGGTTCCGACGGTCGGCCGCGCGGAGATGCGCGCGTCGGGCAACCTCACGCTCTCCATCGTAGGGCCGGATCAGTATCGGGGGCGAATCGTCGATCTCGTCGCCGCCGACGCCCGTGCCACGGCCGCCAAGCTCGGGCCCGATTATGCGGTGGAAGCGGCGGGGCTCGACCGACCCGTTGAGTGGGCGCGGGCAAGCCTCACCGAAGTGTTCCTCTACGTGCCGTACCGCTACACGGTGGTACCGGCGCGGCGTTGAAGAGGCTCCTCGGCCCGCTCGAATGATGCCTCTCCCCTTGCCATGTTGAGGGGATTGCGCCAGCATCGGACGTAATGCTTTGGTTTTGGTAGGAATTCACACAGTGATGATGCGCGCAACTCTTGTCGGCCTGCTGACCGTCGCGTCGTGCCCGGCCGCCGCGCTCGCTCCACAGGTGGAATCGCGGGCCGAGCTTGTCTCGATCCTGAAGGAAACCTTCGCCGAGCAGGACCGCGACTCTGACGGCGCACTGACCTGGGCTGAACTCGAGGCCGACATGAAGGCTCAGGAGGCCCTCCTCGGCATCGCACCGTCCACGGATACGGCTCGCGCGGAGTTCAAGGTTGAGGACGCCGATGGCGATGGCCGGGTGACATTCGCGGAATATGGGGCGAAGCCGACCGCTTATTTCGACTGTTTCGACCGAGATCGGGATGGCATTGTTTCACCGGATGAAGAATCCGCGTTTTCACCAACATGCGACAGCGAGGGCGAAAGCCCGTCCGCGGGCTGAAGCTGCCTGAAAACGGGGATCACCGCCCCCGCTGTGCCGCGCTTGCCTCCCGGATCGCGCGAAACTCGGAGCCCGCATTCCACTGCGGCCAGTCCTTGCTCCAGCCGAGCTTTCGGCCGAGCTGGTAGTAGAGCGCCACATCCTGCGCCGCGCCGCGAAGGTCGAAGTCGTCGCGCCATTCGTCGCAGGTCTGGTGGTAGCATTTGGCCGTGAAGTCGGTGACCCAGCGGTCGCCCGCCTCGCGCCCTCCGTTCACCAGATCGACACCGCCGCCCAGCGCCATGATCAGCAGCACGGGCACGCCGCGCTTGGCGAATGCGAAATGGTCGGCGCGGTAGAACAGGCCGCGCTGCGGCTGCGCGTCAGGCGTCAGCACCCGGTTCTGGGTCGCCGCTTCCCGCGCCAGCATCTCTTCCAGCGCGCTCTGGCCCTTGCCGATCAGGATCACGTCGCGCGACGGCCCGTTGGGCTGCAGCGTGTCGAGGGTCAGGTTGGCCACTGCTTTCTCGAACGGGAAGATCGGGTTGGCGGCGTAATGCTCCGAACCCAGCAGGCCCCTCTCCTCCGCGGTCCAGGCGGCGAACACCAGGGTGCGCTCCGGCCGCGGCCCGGCCTTGAAGGCGCGGGCAAGCTCGAGCACGCCGGCAATGCCGAGCCCGTCGTCCAGCGCCCCCGGGCGAATCCGCTTGCCGCCCGCATCGGGTGCGCCGACGCCGTACGCGTCCCAATGGCCCGCGAACCACACCGTCTCATCGGGCCGCTTGGAGCCGCTGATCTTGGCAAGCACATTGTGGCTTTCGACCCGCGTCGTCTCGACGTCGAACGCGGCCGACAGTGTCGCGCCGAGGTCGATCGGCCTGAACGCATTGGTGCGCGCCTGCCGCTTCACCGCCTCGAAATCGAGCCCGGCGCGGCGAAACAGATCCTCCGTTACCGGGCGCTGTATCCACCCCTGGAGAAGCACCGGCTGGCGCGCGCCCGCCGGAAGCACGATGTTGTAATTCTCGCCGCCCGGTGCTTCCACCGTGTTCCAGGCGTAGCCCGCGCCCGCGCTCTCGTGCACCACAAGGGCGCCGATCGCCCCGCGCCGCGCCGCTTCCTCGAACTTGTAGGTCCAGCGGCCATAATAGGTCATCGCCTGGCCGCCGAACTTGCCGGCCACCGGATCGCCCGCCGCCGCTTCGAAGTCGGGATCGTTGACCAGGAACACCGCGATCTTGCCGGTCAGATCGACGCCCTTGAAGTCGTCCCACTGCCGCTCGGGCGCGGTAACTCCGTAGCCGACGAACACCATCGGCGCCTTGTCGATCCGGGCACGGTCGGTCTCCCGAACGGTGCTGAGATACACATCCTGGGGGAAGCGCAGGGGAATCCGCTCGGCGCCGCGCTGGATCGACACGGCGCCCGGCTTCCCGAGCTGCGTCCGGATCAGCGGAACGCGCTGCAGATAGGTCCCGTTCTCGCCCGCCGGCTCGATGCCCATCTGCCGGAACTGCTCGGACAGATAGGCCATCGTCTTGGCCTCGCCGGCGGTGCCCGGCCCGCGCCCCTCGAACGCGTCCGAGGCAAGCGTCTTGGTGATGATCCCCAGCCGATTGGCATCGATCGGCGCGGAGGAATAAGGCTCCGCCGCCGGTTGCACCCGGCCCGCGGCGCAGGCGGCAGTGAGGAGAGCAAGACCGAGAGCGGCGGCACGGGCGATTGGGCGCATGGTTATTCCTTGAACGGCGGCTAGGGCCTGAACCCCGCTGCGGGCGCTAGGTTGCGCTCACCCGCACCTCTTCCACCCCGGCCCGCGCACCGCCCTGCCGGGCTTGGCGCCAACATGCTCCCCGTCCTTCAGCACCGGCACGCCGTTGACCAGCACGTGGCGCATGCCGACCGCATAGGCATGGGGCTGCTCGTACGTCGCCCGGTCGCCGATCCTGGCAGGATCGAACACCGCGATGTCCGCGAAATTCCCCACCTTCAGCCGCCCGCGGTCCGCGATCCGCAGATTGTCCGCGGGCAGCGCGCTAAGCTTGCGCACCGCCTCCTCGAGGGTTAGCAACTTCTCCTCCCGCACGTACCGCCCAAGCAGGCGCGCGAAATTGCCGTAAGCGCGCGGGTGCACCGGATTGTCGCTGAACGGCGGCTCGGCCGAAAGCGCCGCCGCATCGGAGCCGAAGCTCACCCACGGCCGCACCAGCCCCTTGCGTACATTGTCCTCGTCCATTGAGTGAAACACGGTCCCCACCGCGCTATCGTCCTCATACACCAGATCGACCGCCGTCTCTTCCACGCTCCTGCCCCGCGCCGAGGCGATCTCCGGAAGCCGCTTGCCGGCGAGCCCGCGCAGCGCCGGGTTCTTGAAGCCGATCGGCTGCACCGTGGTCCAGTCGCGGTTGCTCGACGCCTTGATGTCCGCCGCCGCTTTGGCGCGCACCGCCGGGTCACCGAGCCGCTTCATCATCGCCTTGTGCCCGCCCTCGCGCACCCAGGCGGGAAGCGTGCTGTCCAGCCCGGTGCCCGACGCGGTGTAGAGGTACATGTTCGCCGTCACCGCCACGCCCGACGCCCGCGCCGCCTCCACCCGCGCGATCGCCTGCTCCATCAGCGGCCAGTTGGACCGGCCGGCGGCCTTCAGATGGTAGATCTCCGCACGAGCGCCCGACCGCCGCGAGATATCAATCAGCTCGTCGATCGCGCCCAGCACGCCCGCGCCTTCGTTGCGGATGTGGCTGATATACATGCCGCCGCAACGCGCCGCTTCGCTCGACAACGCAACCAGTTCGTCCGTCTCCGCATAAGCCGCCGGGATGTAGATCAGCGACGATCCGACCCCCATCGCGCCCTGGTTCATTGCCGCTCGCACCAGCCCGCGCATCTCGCCCAATTGCTCTGCCGTCGGATCGACGTCGTTGCGGCCCAGCGCATAGACCCGCACGCTCGATGCGCCGACGAAGCTCGCCACGTTGACGCTGGTGCCGCGCTTTTCGATGAAGTCGAAATAGCCGCCCAGGCTGTTGAACGTCACCGGATAGCGGATGCCCGTCTGCTCGGCCTGCACCTCCGCCACGGTGGCCGCGTTCCACGGCCCCATTGACCAGCCTTCGCCGAACACCTCCAGGGTCACGCCCTGCCGGATGTCGCTCTGCGCCCGCCCGTCCCCGATCAGAGGCTCCGCGGCCCAGCTCAGCATGTTGATGAAACCGGGCGAGACGGCAAGGCCCCTCGCGTCGATCTCCCGCCCGCCACGGCCTTTCAGGTGCGTTCCCACATAGACGATCCGGTCGCCCTTCACGCCGACGTCACCCCTGTAAGGCGCGCCGCCGGAGCCGTCGTAGATCGTGCCGCCGCGGATCACGACGTCGTATGCAGGCGGCTTGGCGACGCGGGGCTTGGCGGGCGCGGGTGCGGCCGCGGCAAAGGTGGCGAGCGGCAAAGCGGTGAGCAACAGGCGCCGGATGCGCAATGACTTCATCGAAGAAACCCCTTCCGTCAGGCGACCCTAACGGAAGGGATGAAGCTGTCCAATATGCCGCGCCGGCTCAGCCGCCGCGCCGCATCGTCTCGGCTTCGCGGCGCATTTCCTTCGCCGCATCGCGCATTTCGCGGACGCCGTCGTCCAGCCCTTCCGCGGCTTCCAGCAGATCCTCGTGCGTCACCCGGTCGCCGCGCGCGGCGGCGCGGGCGATCTCCCGCTCGCGAAACGAGCGGTCGCGCAACTGGGCCGCCTGACGGGCCATGTGCGCCGCGCCCGCGTCCATGCCGTCGGCGCCGTGGCGCATATTCTGCGCGCCGTCCGCCAAGCCTGCGCGCACCGAGCGCCGGACCTGCCGCTCGATCTCCCTGGCATCGATTCCAGCCATGGCATGAGCGCGGGCCACGTCGGGCGACCGGTGCGCTTCGGCGACCGCGGCTTCGACCTCGGCGGCAATCGCGTCGGCATCGATCCACGGCGCACCCGGCGCGCGCGGCGGATGCGGAGGGATCGGCGCCCGGGGCGGATGCGGCATGTCGGCTCCATGAGGATGAAGGGCTGCAAGCATGGGGGGAATGGCCGGCGCGTTCGGCGCAACCGGCGCCGGAGCGGCACCTGGAACCGGAGGCGCGTCCGGCGCCGCCGGCGCTGCAGCGGCAAGCGGCGCAAGCGGTGCCTGGAGAGGCGGCGGCGCGTCCGGCGCGTCCGGAGCCTTGGGCACGAACTCAAGCGCGGCAACCGGCGCTGCAACCGCGGCCACGGCGGCCATTGCCGCGAAGCTCCAGAACGAATTGGACCGCCGCCGGAAACGCCCGTCGAGCAGCGCCTTCACCCGCCGGCTAAGCCCCGGCTCGGTTCCGGCCATCGCGTTGGCGGGCACGAAGCCGCCGCTCTGCCGCGCCCAATCGAGCAGGGTCTGCGCATAAAGCGCCGGCTCCACCCGCTCGGCCGCGAAGCCGTCGGCGGCTTCCTCCGCCTGCTGCGCAACCTCGCGGTCCAGCCGCCAGACCAGCGGATTGAACCAGAACAACGCCACCGACACCCGCGAGGCGATCAGCGACACCCAGTCGCCGCGCAGAACGTGCGCAACCTCGTGCGCCAGGATCGCGTCGGCATCCTCCGGCCGGTGCAGCGCATCCCGGTCGAGCAGGATCACCGGCCTGCGCCAACCCCAGCTCAGCGGCGACTCCGCCTCGTCCGAAACCAGCAGGCGAATGTCGCGCCCGCCGCTGTTCACCCGCGCCAGCGCGTCCAGCCAATGTGCTTTCGTCACAGGCCGCGCTTCACGAGTCCAGCGCGCCAGAGTCACCAGCCCGGCGGCAAGCCGTCCACCGACCATCGCCACGCCACCGAGATACAAAAGCAGGAACAGGATGCCCGGATCGTTCCAGTCGCCGCCGGTCTGCGGCGTGCTGAGCGCGGACGTCGCCACTTCGGGCGCGGCGGCATACGCATAAGGCGCCGCCGCCATCGGAACCGCCGCCGCAACCTCAGGCGCCGCCGTCTCCACCACCAGAGCGGGAAACAACGCCGCAATCACCGGCAACGACAACAGCAGCACTACGCCGATGCGCAGCACCGCGCCCCGGTCCGCCGCCGAGCGCGACCTGAGCAGGGTCACCAGGCCAAGCGCCGCGGCGCTGATCGCCGCCGATTTCCACGCCATCTCCAGGAGAAAATCGTACGTCATTGGTTCCGCTCCTTTGCCGCGTCGATCGCTGCCTGCAGCGCATCGAGTTCCTCGGGTTTCAGCTTGCGCGACAGGCCCAGCAACGCCGTCGCCGCGCTCGCCGCCGATCCGTCGAAAAAGGTCTTTACGAACTGCTGAAGCGCCCCTTCCCGCACCTTGGCGGGCTGCTTGACGCTTCGGTAGACATAGGCCTGGTCCTCCACCCGGTGGGCGATCGCCCCCTTCGCCTCGAGCCGCGCAAGCATGGTGCGCACCGCCGAATGGCTGGGCGCGTCGGCCATCGCGCGGCGCACGTCGGCCGCCGTCGCCTCGCCCGCGGCAAGCAGGATTTCGTAAATCTCGCGCTCGCGGCGCGGCAGGGACCCGATCATGCGACTCGCTTGCCTCCAAGGCTGCTACACCCGTAGCATGCCACAAACGTAGCGCCCCGCAAACGGTTTTTTCGCGCGCCCTTCGGGACCGCTCTAAAGCACGTCCCCAAACATCAGCCATAGCATCACGAACCACAGCCCCAGCGCCGCCGCCCCGATCCCCCACGCAATCGCTTTCGAGCCACGCTCACCCATCCCCAGAGCCTAGCCCGCGCGCCGCGCGCCGCCAAGCTTCCGCAGCCTGTACCCCGCTCCCCCCACAACGGCACAAGGCAGGCCCCGCCAGAGCAACGCCCCGGCGAAAACCTGCCTTCCTACCCTCCCCCAAAGTAACACTTTGGGGGACCGGCGTCAGCCGTGCGGTCTCAGCACCACCTTGATGACGCCGTTCTCCTTGTCGCGGAACTGCTTGTACATTTCCGGCGCGTCTTCCAGGCTCGCCGGGTGGGTGATCACGAAGCTCGGGTCGATCTCCCCCGCCACGATCTTCTCCAGCAGCGGCTTCGTATACGCCTGGACGTGGGTCTGGCCCATCTTGATGGTCAGCCCCTTGTTCATTGCCGCGCCGATCGGCAGCTTGTCCGCCATGCCGACATACACGCCCGGGATCGACAGCGTGCCGCCCTTGCGCACGCTGAAGATCGCCTCGCGCAGCACGTGGATTCGGTCGGTGGCGAGGAACATCGTCGCCTTGGCCTTGTCCAGCACCGAGTCGGCGGAGCCGTGCGCCGACGCCTCGCAGCCGACGCAATCGATCGCGCTGTCCGGCCCGCGTCCCCCCGTCCGCGCCATCAGCTCGTCATAGACATTCGTCTGCGAGAAATCGATCGTCTCGGCCCCGCCCGCTTCCGCCATGGCAAGCCGCTCGGGCACTTCGTCAATGGCGATGATCCGCCCCGCGCCCATCATCTTCGCCGACCGGATCGCGAACTGCCCCACCGGCCCGCAGCCCCAGATCGCAACCGTGTCGCCGTCCTGGATCTGCGCATTCTCCGCCGCCATGTAGCCGGTCGGGAAGATGTCGGACAGGAACAGCGCCTGCTCGTCGGTGATGTGGTCGGGGATCTTGATCGGCCCCACGTCGGCCATCGGCACCCGCAGATATTCCGCCTGGCCGCCGCAATAGCCGCCCAGCATATGGCTGAATCCGAACAACCCCGCCGGCGAGTGGCCCATCGCTTTCACCGCCATTTCCGCATTGGGATTGGTGGTGTCACACAGCGAAAACAGGCCGCGGCTGCAGAACCAGCACGAGCCGCAGCTGATGGTGAACGGCACCACCACCCGGTCCCCCTTCTGAAGCGTGGTGATCGCCGAGCCGACCTCCACCACTTCGCCCATATTCTCGTGGCCAAGGATGTCGCCCGCTTCCATGGTCGGCTGATAGCCGTCGAGCAGGTGGAGATCGGAGCCGCAGATCGCGCAGGCGGTGACCTTGATGATCACGTCGCGCTCATGCTTGATCTCGGGATCGGGAACGCTGTCCACCCGGACGTCGCCTTTACCGTGCCAACACAATGCGCGCATGATCTGGTCCTCCTTGGATGTGCCCGGAGAACCGGCGGTTGCGGCGTCTGTTCCCCGCCGGGTGCGCGGCGGAGCCGTTCGCGCGCCGCCCGGGCAGCGAAGCGGCCCGGCTTGGCCGCAGCGCCCGGCTCCCGCTCATCCCGGGCCGGCCGAGCCCCCTCCAGGCCGCCGGGGGGGCGACGAAAGCCGAACCAGATCCCGCTCCACCGAGCGCAGGCACCCCTCCCCGCCGTCCAGCGTCGCCGCCTCATGATCGATGATCAGCCGCACCTTGGCGAGGACCGCGGGAAGGTCCGGCGCCGGTGCAAGCAGCAGCCGCCGGAGCGCCCCCTCCATTGCCTCCCCCGCCTCGTCATAGCGCCCCTGCAGCGCCTCCGCCGCCTCGAACGAAAGCCCCCGCCCCGCCCCCGATACCCCCTCCAAAGCCGCCGCCGCGTCCTCAAACGCAGCAAGCGCAGCCCCCCACTGTTCCTCCCCAAGCCCGCTTGGGGAGGGGAACCGCCCGAAGGGGGGTGGAGGGGTAGCTTCCCCCGCCCCGCCCAAAGCAGGCACCCCCACCACCCCAACCGCCACCGAAGCCGCCGCGCCTAGCAGCGCCCGGCGCGACGGGTTATGACGCGCATCAGCCATCCTTCGCCTCCTTCCACAAAGGCGTTGTTGGTCAGAGCCGGGCGCAGGGTGCCAGCCTTGCCCCGGTTCGCGATAATTTGTGCTAGCCTAATTAGAGGACCGCCGCAATAGCCGAACGGGAAAAAAGAAAGGTAGGGCGGCCGGCCACGGGGCGCGGACGCACCATCGGCGTGCGCGTGCATCCCGACCTTGAAGCCGAACTCGACGCCTGGATCGCAGCCCAGCCGGAGCCCAGGCCCTCCAAGCCGGAGGCGATACGGCGGTTGGCACAGGCCGAACTTGCACGCGCGAAGTTATAGCGGAGACAACCACCGCTTTAGTTGCGCAGGCGCTAACTTGGGCCTTCCCTACCAAGCGTTGCGTAGCCAAGGTGCGGCTGGAGGATGTGCGTGACCGTTGAAGAATTCATAGAGCGCTGGCGCAAGAACGAAGGCGGAGCCGAGCGCGCAAACTACGCGCTGTTCCTCGCGGAGTTTTGCGAGTTGCTGGAGCTGCCCCGGCCTGATCCCGCCGATGCTACGCACGAGAACAACGACTACGTCTTCGAACGTGCGGTGAACTTCAAGGACGAAGCGGGAAAAACTGGCCACGGTCGTATCGATCTCTACCGCAAGGGCTGCTTCGTCCTCGAGGCGAAGCAAAGCCGCTGGAAGGGAGGCCGAAAGGAAGTCGCCTTGGCGGCCGAGCAGCAGGCCCTTCCCGGCCTTGACACGCCGGATCAGCGCGGCCGACGTTCAGCCAAGAAGGGCTGGGACGTCCTGATGCGCAACGCCCGTGAGCAGGCGGAGCAATATGCCCGCGCCTTACCGACCTCCCACGGCTGGCCCCCCTTCATCATCGTTTGCGATGTGGGCCATGCCTTCGAGATCTTCGCCGACTTCTCCGGCCAGGGTAAAAACTACCGGCTCTTCCCGGACCGCTCCGGCTTTCGCATCTACCTTGACGATCTGCGTGACGAGGGGGTGCGTGACCGCCTCCGAGCCATTTGGCTCGAACCGCATAGCCTCGATCCCACCAAGCGAGCCGCCGCCGTCACGCGCGACATCGCCAAACGGCTTGCCAAGGTTAGCCAGTCGCTTGAGGAACGGGGCTATGCCGCCGATAAGGTCGCGCACTTCCTCATGCGCTGCCTGTTCACCATGTTCGCCGAGGACACGGCGCTGCTTGAGCCCGGCAGCTTCGCCGAAGTGCTTGGCGATGCCCGAGCCAACCCCGACAGCTTCGCGCCAATGCTTGAAGAGCTTTGGCGGGCAATGGATGAAGGCGGCTTCTCCGGTGTGCTCCGGCGCAACGTCCGCAAGTTCAACGGCGGGCTGTTTGCGGAGCGCACTGCCATCCCCCTGCTGAAGGAAGAAATCGGCGAACTCTACGAAGCGGCCAAGCACGTCTGGACCGAAGTAGAGCCGGCGATTTTCGGCACCCTGCTTGAACAAGCGCTCGACAAAGCAGAGCGCAAGCGCCTCGGCGCCCACTACACGCCCCGCGCCTATGTCGAGCGGCTGGTGATCGCCACGGTCATCGAGCCGCTCCGCCAGGAATGGGAAGGCGAAGTGCTCGGCACAGTCGAGCGCGAGCGCGCCGCCGATCAGCAGGCGGCGATCAAGGCCGTCCACGATTTCCACGTAAAGCTCGCCACCACAAAGGTGCTCGATCCCGCCTGCGGCACCGGTAACTTCCTGTATGTCGCCCTTGAGCTGATGAAGCAGCTTGAAGGGGATGTGCTCGAAGTGCTCGCCGATCTCGGTGGCCAGGACGCGCTCGCCATGGAGACGACCAGCGTCCACCCGAAGAATTTCCTGGGGCTGGAGTTAAACCCCCGAGCCGCAGCCATCGCGGAGCTCGTACTTTGGCTGGGCTATCTTCAGTGGCAGCTTCGAAATGGCGGAGCCATCGCCGATCCGGTGCTGGAGCGCCTAGACAACATTCAGGCGATTGATGCGGTACTTAAGCACGATGGCGAACGGCCGAAGGAGGACGGCAGCGGAACCGAGCTTCAGAACCCACGGCGTCCAGAATGGCCGGTAGCGGAATACATCGTGGGCAATCCGCCTTTTATAGGCAAAGGCTCTACGATGCGTTCTGCACTAGGCGAAGCATACGTCGGGGCTCTCTGGAAGGCCCATCCAAAGATCGGCGGCTCTGCTGACTTCGTGATGTACTGGTGGGACCGCGCCGCAGAATTGCTGACAGCGAAGGGCACCAAGCTTCAGCGGTTCGGCTTCGTCACGACGAATTCCATCACGCAGGAGTTCTCGCGCCGCATAATCGCGAGGCGCACTGAAGCACGAAGCCCAATTTCCATTTTGATGGCTGTGGCGGACCACCCGTGGACCAAAGCCACAAAGGAGTCTGCAGCTGTTCGCATTGCCATGATGGCCGCACAGGCTGGTATCCGACCGGGGACACTGCTCGACGTAACCCATGAGAGCGGCCTAGACACCGATCAGCCGGTGATAAAATTCAATAAAATATTTGGCCTGATAAACTCGGATTTAACGGTAGGAACCGACGTCAATATCGCTCAAGACCTAAAGTCTAATGCCTCAATAGCTACGAACGGAATGCTTCTTGCTGGCAAAGACTTCGTGCTTACCGAGTCTCTGGCACAGCGCCTTATCGAGTCTGATGGTGCCGAGGCAGCTAATGTTATCCGTCCCTATATCGGAGGGGGCGATATCGTTAACAAAAACCGCACTGTGCGGCGTGTCATCGATCTTAATGGATACGAACAAGTTGAACTCAGGCGCCGCCTTCCTTCCATATACACCTACTTGATTCAGACCGTTAAGAAGCAGCGGGATAAAACGATAGAGGAGCATTTTTCATAAGATGCACGGCAGTACGCTGAACGATGGTGGCGATTTGCCAAAGATCGATCAGAATTAAGGGAAGCTGTTCGCTCAATCAAAAGATATGTGGCTACCGTTGAAACTGTTAAGCATCGCTTATTTCAGTTTGTAGATGCGGTCGCTGTTCCTAATCACATGGTGATTGCTGTTGCACTGGATGATGGATTTTCGCTGGGTGTACTCTCCTCGCGTGCGCATCTAGAATGGACGTATGCTAATTGTGGCCTTTTAGGCGTTGCTAAGTTCGAACAGGGCCACCGATATACTAAGAGCAAGATATTTGATCGTTTCCCTTTCCCGGCCGCGAGTCCAGCGCAGCGTAACGGGATCGGCGAAATCGCCGAAGAACTCGACGCAACTCGCAAGAAGGTCATCGCGGGCCACCACGACCTTACCCTCACGACCCTCTACAACCTGCGTGAGAAGCTGGTAAAAGGCCATGCCTTCACCGCCAAGGAAGAGGATCAACGGATGCGCGGGCGGGTGGATATCATTGCCGAACTGCACGACCGGCTCGATACCGCCGTCGCTGAAGCTTATGGCTGGCCGGCCAACCTTTCCGACGAGGAAATCGTGACCCGCCTTGTCGCGCTGAACGCCGAGCGCGCGGCCGAGGAGCGGCGTGGTATCGTGCGTTGGCTGCGGCCCGAATATCAGCAAAAGAAGGCCGGCGTCGCCATCATCGAGAAGAAGCCGG
Organism: Allosphingosinicella sp.; assembly: GCA_036386875.1. GTDB lineage: Bacteria > Pseudomonadota > Alphaproteobacteria > Sphingomonadales > Sphingomonadaceae > Allosphingosinicella. The sequence goes on along the minus strand of DASVUV010000027.1, from coordinate 17,075 downwards.
ACGCCGAGCAGATCGAGGCGCTGCTGCCAGACGCCAAAGCCCAGAAACCGAGCTTCCCGCGCGATGCGATCGGGCAAACTGCCGCCGTGCTCACCGAACTTCGCGCAGGCGGTAGCTATTCGGCGGAAACCATCGCTATTCGCTTCCGTCAGGGACGCAAGGTAGCCAACCGCATCGAAGCGACGCTCCAGGCCCTGGTGCGGCTTGGCTACGTATCCCAAGAACCCGGCGGCTACCGCCTGCGCCGCGCCGCTTGATCCCGTGAAAATGAGGTTGCGGTCTGAGTCCGGGCCCTAATGGTCATGGACTGAACGGAAGGTTGCAATTGAAGTCCGATTTGAACGGAGGGTCAGGATAGACAAGGTCGACGCTTTCATCCGCAATCTGCTCGCGCAGCACGTTGCAAATTTCCCCGGACAGCTTGCTGGTCATACGTCGCCAGCTTCTTGGCGGCAAAAGGTAGAAGGGGAGGCGGCCGACAGCGGTCGCTCAGTCCGGGGGTCCTTGCGTAGGGGCCGGCGGCGTCTGAAAGCAACGGCCCACTATCTGGGGTCGAGAAGGCAAGACAATGGCATTTGATAGATGGAGTTCCTGGTTCGAACGTAGCCGAGCCCTAACCCGATTCAAGGCGCATCATACGGAAGTCAACAAGCTCTATTGGTCCCTAGCCCCCGCTGCGGGCTATTCAAAATATATTGTTCGGCATGCGGCGGCAGGTGCTACTCCGGCTTCAGTTTTCCACGCTACCGGAGATCATACTCGGCGCCTGCCAGCAACGCTGGACCAATGGAAGGCTGGGTTCGGCGAATTTGAGAATTGGAGCCGGCTGTCGATGTTGCTGTCCGCGCTTTCCTACCTAGAGGCGTATATCTCTGCAGTTGTGACGCTCTCGCTGCGCTCAGATCCATTGCTTCGCTACGGCCAGTCGCACACCATCGACGGCGTAACTTGGATTAAGAGAGAGGTCCATGATGACATTTCTGATCATGTGCTGAGTTGTGTGAAGGGTCAGTGGTCGAAGCGGCTGAGCGGATACGGCAAGCTTTTTCGGACCGTCCCCGCCACTTTGCGCAGCTGCGAGAGCGACCTTGAGCGCATGCGGGTAATCCGTAACGGCGTAGCGCACAGCTTCGGTCGCGATACTCGATATTTTGAAGATCCCTTGGTGGATGGCGCCACCCTGGCCGAGAGGCTGTCGGAGCCCAGCTTGCTCAAGTGGCTTGGAGTGATCGAGCAGGCGGCGATGGCGATTGACGAGCACCTATTTTCACAGCATCTCGGCGAGTTCGAGCTTCTTTGGCATTACCATAGATGGCAGGCTTTACCCGCTGCCCAACGGGCGCTCGGAAGCGGAGAATGGAGGGCCTTCTCGCGCCATATTAATGTGAAATTTGGGATGACTCCTGGACCCGATTTTTGCAAAGAGCTCAGGAATTATTACAACCAACTGTAGTCGCCGGAAGCGTCAACAATGTCGCTATGCTACCGACGGGCCTGAGCCCGGCACCGGATTGCGCAGCGCGCCCACTTGCGCTAAACGCTCGGCTTCCAACGCATCAGCAGTGGAGATTGCGGGAGGCTGCCCTCGGGCTCGTCGCTTGAACCGCTAAACTTGAACCCGGGTGAAAGTACCACTTTCACCCGATTGATAGAGTGAGACACATGGCAAAGAAGATTACGGGCTATATCAAGCTCCAGGTGCCCGCGGGCTCCGCCAATCCGTCGCCGCCGATCGGCCCGGCGCTGGGTCAGCGCGGCGTCAACATCATGGAATTCTGCAAGACCTTCAACGCGGCGACCACCGAGTTGGAAAAGGGCATGCCGATCCCGACCATCATCACCGTCTACGCGGACCGTTCCTTCTCCTTCGAGACGAAGACGCCGCCGGCCACCTTCCTCCTGAAGAAGGCCGCGGGCCTGAAGTCGGGCTCCAAGGAACCGGGCAAGGCCTCCGCGGGCAAGATCAAGCGCTCCCAGGTGCGTGAGATCGCCGAAACCAAGATGAAGGATCTGAACGCGAACGACCTCGACGCCGCGACCAAGATCATCGAAGGCTCCGCCCGCGCGATGGGCCTCCAAGTGGTGGAAGGGTAAGATCATGGCGAAGCTCACCAAGAAGCAAAAGGCGCTTGCCGCCGCGGTCGACACGACCAGGCTCTACGCGGTCGATGCCGCGATCGAGACCTTGAAGGCCAACGCCACCGCCAAGTTCGACGAAACCATCGAGGTTGCGCTCAACCTCGGCGTCGATCCCCGCCACGCCGACCAGATGGTCCGCGGCGTAGTGACGTTGCCGGCAGGCACCGGCAAGGACGTCCGCGTCGCGGTGTTCGCGCGCGGCGCCAAGGCGGAGGAAGCCACGGCTGCCGGAGCGGACGTTGTCGGCGCCGAGGACCTGATGGAAAGCATCCAGGGCGGCACCATTGATTTCGACCGCGTGATCGCGACGCCCGACATGATGGGCATCGTTGGGCGCCTGGGTAAGGTACTCGGCCCCAAAGGCCTGATGCCGAACCCGAAGCTCGGCACCGTCACTCCGAACGTCACCGAAGCCGTGAAAGCGGCCAAGGGCGGCCAGGTCGAGTTCCGCGTCGAAAAGGCCGGCATCATCCATTCCGGCATCGGCAAGGCGAGCTTCTCCAACGCGGATCTGCGCCGCAACTTCGATGCCTTCGTGGACGCGATCGTGCGTGCCAAGCCGGCCGGCGCCAAGGGCAAGTATGTCCAGAAGGTGGCGCTGAGCTCCTCCATGGGGCCGGGCCTCAAGCTCGACGTAGCCGAGGTGGCGAGCGCTTAAACGCCTCGTTTCCAGCAAATTGAATGGGGGCCGGAGCGAAAGCTTCCGGCCCTTTTTCGTGGCTGCCGTGCATAGTGCCGCGCCCCACCCTTGCTTGAACCAAGCCATTGAATCGCCATGTTCTTGCGCGAAGGACGATCATCCGGCGGGCTGTGTTTGGGCCTGCATCGTGGAGTTTGGAATGCGCAAGATCATCACCGGCCTCGCCGCCTTGGCCGTCGCAGTTACAGCAACCGCAGTGCCCGCCGCAGGTGCGCCGACGCCTGTCCAGGGCGTGTGGCGCAACCCGAAGAACACGGTGCATGTGAAACTGCAGCCGTGCGGGGCTACGATGTGCGGCACGGTTGTCTGGGCCGCGCCCAAGGCACAGGCCAAGGCACGCGCGGCGGGCCAGCAACTGGTCGGCGCCCAATTGTTCCGCGAGTTCAAGCCCGCTGGTCCGAACCAGTGGAAGGGCCGCGTCTTCGTGCCCGACCTCAACCGCACCTTCTCCGGCACCATCACCGCTTCCGGTCCGACCCGGGTCGTCGGCCGCGGCTGCCTGATCGGCGGTTTCTTCTGCAAGGAACAGACCTGGGTGAAGATCAGCTAAGGCTGAACGCCGCCGCAGGGTTGAAGCTTTGGCGGAATCCTGTATAGGCGCCCAATCGCTTGCGCAGGCTTCGCCCGTGCAAGCAGCCGTCCGAGACAGCTGGTGGGGCGCGAGCCCCTTAATCCTCCAGCCTAGACGGGGAAGAGTTTTCACCGGCCACCCGCATTATGCGCGGCCGGGTCTGCCTGGGTTCAGGCCGTCAACCACTCCCCACGGACATCTGGCCCTTCGAGCGGTTCGCCGCGCGTGGGGCCGCCACCTGTTCTTGCGGCTTCACGCTGCAGGAGCGGGATTTCGCCCGTCGGATGTGCCGGCGGGCTGTTTGGAGTGCAAGGCAAATGGATCGAGCTCAAAAGTCCGAGCAGGTCGCACAGCTGAAGCAGACGTTCTCCGAGGTTGAAGTGGTGGTCGTCACCCGCAATCTCGGCATGACGGTGGCCCAGTCCACCGCCCTGCGGAACCGGATGCGCGACGCTGGCGCCAGCTACAAGGTGACCAAGAACACGCTCACCCTGATTGCGCTCGAGGGCACTACCTACGCTTCGATCGGTGACATGCTCACCGGTCCGACCGCGCTTGCAACCTCGGCCGATCCGGTCGCGGCTGCCAAGGTTGCGGTTGATTTCGCCAAGACGACCGATCGTTTCGAGATCGTCGGCGGCGCAATGGGCGATACGGTCCTCGACGTGGCAGGCGTGCGGGCGCTTGCCGAGCTTCCGTCTCTTGATGAACTGCGCGCGACGATTATCGGGCTTATTCAAGCGCCGGCAACGAAGATCGCACGCACCATCAACGAGCCGGGTGCGATGCTCGCCCGTGTCATTGGCGCATATGCCGCCAAAGAAGACGCGTAACATACCCGAGAATATCTACTCGTTTTGAACTGAACCTGGTGGGCCCAAGGCCCCGATTTGGAGAATGAAAAATGGCTGACATCCAGTCCCTCGTCGATCAGCTGTCCGAGCTGACCGTTCTTGAAGCTGCCGACCTTGCCAAGGCTCTCGAAGAGCGTTGGGGCGTCTCGGCCGCTGCCGCGGTTGCGGTTGCGGGCGGCGGCGGCGGCGCTGCCGCTCCGGTTGAAGAAGAAAAGACCGAGTTTGACGTGATCCTCGTCAACGACGGTGGCAAGAAGATCAACGTCATCAAGGAAGTGCGCGCCATTACGCAGCTCGGCCTCGGCGAAGCCAAGGCCCTGGTCGAAGGCGCTCCGAAGCCGATCAAGGAAGGCATCCCCAAGGCCGAAGCGGAAGAACTCCGCAAGCGTCTCGAGGAAGCCGGCGCGACCGTCGAGGTCAAGTAAGGGCATTCAGAACCATCGGAAGGGGTGCCATCGAAGTACTACTTCGATGGGAACCCGGATGGTTCTGGGCTTCTGGGAAAGAGGGCGGCTCCGCTGGGGCCGCCCTTTTTTTGGACCTTTAGGCGCGTCCGGGATTGACCGCTCTCCAAAGAAAGCTGGAGACAACAAGGAGATCCTCCCCGATCCGGACCTTGAGCCTCACGACGGCTCTGATCCCGCGTCGCCATCCGCAGCGGCACCATCCCGGCTTGCTAAACCCGGCGCTTGGAATAGCCTCATAGTGATGTCGATACATCTCCTTCGAGCAAGCTGTCTCGCGGCCACTCTCCTCCTGGCAGGCGCTTCGGCGGGCTGCAGTGACACGAACTGCTCAATAGCGGGACCTAGGTGGCCTGATCGTGTCGGTCCTCGGCCGGCGGGGATCAACGCGTTTCCGGACCACGCTCAACTGCGACTTGGCGACAATGGCGACATTGGAATCAACCTCGAAGGGCTCGGGTTTGGCGGCGGATGGAGGCGCGTAGGCTCCACTGAGATGCACGAGACTTTGAAGATCCTCGACGGAAAAAGGTCATCATCATATTTGGTCGTCGATGTCTCTCCGAAGTCTTCATGCGCGCCCGTTCGTGCGCTCTCGAAAGAGCTGGAGCAGCTGGCAATGTGCCGCGAGGGATGGTGCCTTAAGCGTTCCGCTTGGGAGAACTACAAGGGGGAATAGGAGACGCCGAAGGATGAGCGGCTGTTGATACCTCTAGTATGACAAAGCCCGTTCATGTTTTCACCGCCTGACCTAGCGGGAGGGCGATGACACCGGCGTGGAGGCCGGCGGCGCCGTCCAGCGGGAACGGGCCGAGCTCGTCGCCCGCAGGCAAGCCGACGGAGAATGCTGCGGCGGTTCGGCCCTCGCGGCCATTCGGGAGGCGGTACCGGATGTCCGCCACCACGGTCGGAAGCAGGCTGGTGCCTGGAATTTCGGCGCGCGGCAGTGCGACGGATGCCTGAAGCGTACGCGCTTCGCCGGCCATCAGGGTGACGGGCTGGGTGCCGACATGTCCCGGCGGCGGAACCAGGGCGCGGGTCGGGTCTTCGCCGCGGCCGCCCAGCGTCATCCAGGTGGTGACGCGCACGTCGTCGGCATCGACCGGGCCTTCGTTTAGAACGGTGAGCTCGAACTCGACCCGGGCGCCTTCCCCTTCAACCCCGGCGCGAACCGGGCGCATGCGCAGGTCTACGTGCGGGCGGCCGACGGGTGCCGCTGGCGCCACGGGAACGACGGGCAAAGGCGCTTCTTCGCGCACTTCGCGGTGAACCACCGTCTCGGGCCGACGGCGGCCGCCCCGGGCGATCAGATACGCGATCGTGCCGAGCAGGAGCAGGATCGCGCCAACTATCAGCGGCCAGCCCCAGCCGCCGCCTTCATCCACCCGAGTTGTGACCTCGGGATAGACCTCAACCTCGTTGAAGCTTTCGTTATAGGCATCGGGCAGCGGCAGGACTTCGACGCCGTTGGCGCTCAGCATTGGATCGGTTCCCGAAGGAACGGGGACCGGCACTTGCTCGATGATCACGGAGGGCGGCGGCGAGATGGTGGTCGAGGGTGGCGGGACGTCGGCCTCGGGCGGCGGCGCGGCACGGACCGGGCGCTCGGCAGGCTCGGTGCGGCGCGGGGGCGCCTCGCGCTCCGCCGGCTCGGCCGCGGGCGGCGCATCGTCCTCGACCTGGACCGGCTCCTCGTCAGGCGGCGGCGCCTGGCCCGATTGGGCGGCGGCCGGCATCGCGAACAGGCCGGCAGCGGCGAAAAGGAGAAAGGACAGGGCGGGACGCTGGGGGGGCTTTGTCATAACAGAGCCATAACGAAGCCGCCCCCTTCCGGGTCCACGCCGATCGGCGCCGTTTATATTATCCCAGTTCGCGGGCGACGACGCCCTCGTGAAGGCCCGACGGATTGTCGGTCGAGAAGTGCGCCAGTTCCTCCCCGTCCGGCACGCCGACGGCAAAGCGGGCAGTGGCGTGTCCGGTGCTCCCGTCAGGCAGGCGGTAGGTCGCGTCGGCAACCACCACCGGCAGAACGGCGTCGCCCGTCACTTCGGCGCTGGTCAGGCCGACCGCCGCCTGCAGGGTGCGGGTCTCGCCCGCGGGAATGGTGACGGGGGGCGTGTCCGCATGGTCGGCGGGGGCGATCAGCGCGCGTTCGGTCTCCGAAGCGCCGGAGGCGAGCATCCAGGTGGAAACCCGCACATCCTCCGCCGAAACAGGGCCGCTGTTGCCGACGGTAAGCTCGAACTCCACCCGGGCGCCGTCCTCCTGCACTCCGGCGCGAATGGCGCGCATGCTCAGATCGATCTCGGGCACGCCTTGCGGAACGGCCGCAGCGGCAACCGGCGCTGTCTCAGCTGGCGCTTCGGCTGCGGCGGGCTTGGCCGCAGCGGCGGCGGCGAAGCCGGTGCCGACGATCGGCGCGGTCAGGATCGGGCCGCCAACTGGGGCGACGGGCGCAGCGGTAGTGAGCGTCGGCGCGGCGGCCACCGGCTCCGGCGCGCGGACCGATTCGGGCGCGATCACCGGCTCGGGTGCCGGCGTGTAAGCGGCGGCGGGCTCCTCATAGACGCGGTCGTCCTCGACATAGTCCTCGGTGCGGCGGCGGCGGCGCAGGAGGAGATAGGCAAGCGCTCCGGCGAGCAGCAGCCCCCCGATCAGCCAGGGCAGGATCGAAGCGTCCTTTTGCTGGGTGGGCGCGGCCGCGGTTGGGACGATATCGGTTCCGCCCTCCGGCGGCGCGGGCAGGGTCTCGAGCTCGCCAGGCGGGACGGCGGCGACGTCGCCCCCTAACGCGGAATCCGCAACAGGCGCAGGCACCGGCGCGGCGGCAGCCGGCGCGGACGCGGCAGGAGCGGCGGGTGCTACCGCACGCGGCGCAGGACGCGCGGCGGCACGAACCGGGGCGCGGCGCGTAGCCGGAGCGGCTCGGGCCGCGGCGGGCGGGGTCGCGGGTTGCGCTTCGGGAGCAGGCGCGGGTTCAGCCTCCGCCTCGGGCGGCGCCGGGGTGGGTGCGGGCTGCGCAGCTTCGGGTGCGGGCTGCTCGGCCGCCTGCGCGGGCGGATCGGCGGCGGGCTGCGCCTCCTGCGCCGCGAGCGGGGCCAGGGGGAGCGCGGCGGCGGCAAGCAAGGCGGCGGCGGCGCGGCGAAGTCCGTGGGTCTGGTTTCTCATAACAGGTGCAGAACGACCAAGCCTTCGAATCGGGTGCGTTCCGGCGTCCCGGGCGGGACGGTTTGTGGCCAATGGGCGGTGGAACGAGCGGTTCCACAGGTGCCACAGGGGCCCTGATGCGCCCACTTCCGCAGGTTATCCACCGGACAATTCGCCTCGGGGGGTTTTGCCGCGTTTGAGTCTTGCTCCTGTAACCGGGGGCTGCCATCACGCTGATTATTGGGGGATTTCAAGGATTCGCATACCTGATGTGACCGGCTGATGCGCGCGCACCCTGCTCAACCGCTTGCGCCGCCCGCCGCACCCCGCCCGCCGCATTCGCTCCATTTCGATTTCGGCTACGATCCGCTTAAGAAGGAAATTGTTCAATGGCACTCGGTCCCGGCTCCATCGCAATCACCGGCTTCAACGCGGACGATCCGGACAGCATCGCCTTTGTCGCGCTGGAGGACATTGTCGCGGGCACGGTGATCATCTTCACCGACAACAATTGGAACGGCACCGCCTTTGCCACCAACGAGGGCAGCATCACGCTGACCCTCACAACCGCCCTGACGGCGGGATCGGTCGTTCGGCTGGAAGCGCTGCAGGGCACCACGCCAACGACGTCTTCGGGTACGGTCAGCCGCTCGGGCAGCTTCAATCTCTCCGGATCCACCGAAGCCGTCTACGCCTATGTGGGCACCTCCACCGCGCCGACGTTCCTGACCGCGATCGCCAATGAAGGCTTTCCGGCCACCAACAGCCTCAGCGGCACCGGCCTGACCGCCGGAACCAACGCGATCGATCTCGGCACGGTAGACGCAGGCGCGGACATCGGCGCCTATACCGGCGCACGCACCGGCCTGGCGAGCTTCGCCGATTACCGGACGCTGATCAACACGGCGTCGAACTGGATCACCCAGGATGGAGCCGGATCGCAGACCAATGACGGGACCAATCCCGACCTGCCTTTCTCCTCAACGGCGTTCACCACCAGCGGACCGGTCGTTCCTGCCCTGTCGATTACCGACGTTAGCCAGTTCGAGACCAACGCCGGCACCACCACCTTCACCTTCACCGTCAGCCTGAGCGCGCCCGCCGGCGCCAACGGCGTCACCTTCGACATCGCCACCGCCGACGGCACCGCCACCACTGCGGACGGCGACTACCTCGCAAAGGCCCTCACCGGCCAGACCATCGCGGCCGGAAGCACCACCTACACGTTCGACGTGACGGTCAGCGGCGATGCAAAGCTCGAGGAGAACGAGAGCTTCACGGTAAACGTCACCAACGTGACCGGCGCCACCGTCGCCGACGGCGCCGCCACCGGCACCATCCAGAACGAGGACACGCCCCCGGAGCCGGCCGCCTCGATCGCCGACGCGTCGATCGTCGAGGGCGACAGCGGCACTTCCGCCCTCACCTTCACCGTCACCCTGTCCTTCGCGCCCACCTCCGCGGTGACTATAGATTACGCCACCTCGGACGGCACCGCGGGTGCAGGCGATTATTCGGCGGTGAGCGGCACGCTGACATTCGCCGTCGGCGAGACGACCAAAACGATCACCGTTCCCGTCACCGGCGACACGGTTGCCGAGCTTCGCGAAACACTGACCGTCACGCTGTCCAACCCCACCGGCGCGACCCTTGCGGACTCCTCGGCCGTTGGCACGATCCGCGACAATGACGGGCCGATCTACCACGATCTGGCCGCAGGCGATTTCGCCCAGAATTGGTCGAACACCAACCTCATCACCGCCGACGACGATTGGAGCGGTGTTGCAAGCATCATCGGCTATCGCGGCGACGATCTCACCGCCGCGACCGGCACCAACCCGCAGACCATCACCGGCACCAGCAACGTCGTCGACGTGATCGCCAACCAGAACGCCGCCACCAGCGGCTCGGGCGGAGTCGGCGAATTCCAGCTCGCCGATCCCACGATCGGCCTCCAGGGCTCCGGCACCGCCGACGCGCCGCACATCGTCCTCTATCTCGACGCAACCGGGCGCGAGAACGTGACCGTGTCCTACCGGGTGCGCGATCTCGACGCTTCGATCGACAACGCCGCCCAGCAGGTGGCGCTGCAATACCGCGTCGGCGGCACCGGCGACTGGATCGACGTGCCGGCCGCCTTCGTCAACGACGCCACCACCGGCCCGAGCACCCTCGGCCCCGACACGCTGGTCACCGCGACTCTGCCCAGCGACGCGGCCAACCAGTCCCGGCTCGAGGTGCGGATCATTACCGCCAACGCGGCCGGCAACGATGAATGGGTCGGCATCGACGACATCGTCGTGACCAGCGACCTCGGCCAGCCAAGCCTCGCCATTGCCGATGCAAGCGCCGTCGAAGGCGACACCGGAACCACGCCGATCACCTTCACCGTCACCCGCGCGGGCGACTCCGCCGGCGCGGTGAACGCCGATTTCACCGTTGTGCTGAACGGCAACGCCACTGCGTCGGATTTCGACTCGGCCCAGCCGCTGACCGGCACCGTCAGCTTTGCCGACGGTGAGACCTCGAAGACGATCACTCTGCAGATCGCAGGCGACGTTGCGCCCGAAAACGACGAAACCTTCAGCGTCCAGCTCAGCAACATCGTCGGCGGCACCAGCCACGATTCGTCGGCGACCGGGACGATCGTCAACGACGACGGCTTGCCGCCGACCGTCACGGTCGCCGACGTTTCGCAGGTGGAGGGCGATTCCGGCACCTCGACGATGACCTTCACGGTCACACGCACCGGCGGCACCCAGCCGTTCACCATCGATTACGCTACCGGCGGCGGCAATGCGACGGACGGCGAGGATTACCTCGGCACAAGCGGCACCCTGGACTTCGCGGAAGGCGAGACCTCCAAGACCATCACCGTCACGGTGAACGGCGACACGGACGGCGAGCCCAACGAGACCTTCAACGTCGTGCTTTCCAACCCCACCGGCTTCGCCGTGATTCAGGACGGTGCCGCGACCGGCACCATCGTCAACGACGACCCGATCTTTATCCACGATATCCAGGGCTCGTCTTATTACAGCCCGATCCTGGCCGCCGAGGGTCTGAGCAGCTTCAACGTCGCGTCCACCACCACGGTGATCATCCAGGCGGTGGTTACCGCACTTGACGGCGACGGCACCCGGCAGGGCTTCTACCTGACCGAAGAGACCAGCGACTGGGACGATCTGGTCGCCTCCTCCGAAGGCATCTTCGTGATGACCCGCAACGACGCCAATGCGGGCGGCACTCTGGCCGATCTCTACCCGGGCCTGAAGGTCGGCGATCTGGTCACCGTCACCGCCCAGGTGATGGAATATCAGTCGTTCAACACCATGCCGCGCACCGTGCTGGTCAATTCCTCGCTGACGATCGACGGCAGCGGCCTTGCCCTTCCGACGCTGACGCTGGACGCAAGCCGGCCGATCCCCAACTCCATCTTCACCGCGGTAACGCCGGATTACACCGACTCCGCCGATGATGCCGGCGACAGCTTCGATGCCTCGCTCTACGGCCTTTCCTTCTGGGAAAGCGTCGAAGGCATGCTGGTTACCATGCCCGACATGGTTGCCGCCGACGGCTTCGTGCAAACTTCGGGCGGGCAGCCTTATTTCCAGGCTTATTCCACCGTCCACGCGGATGCGGACCAGATTAACAGCCGCGGCGGCTATACGGTGGCGGGCGATCCGCCGCTGTCGCCGCCCGACACTCCGGAAACCGACGACGGCACCGTCCGGGGCGGCCGCCATCTTCATGACGGCGATATCAACCCGGACATCATTGAAGTCGATTTCTCCGGCTTCGCGATCGACGCGCCTGCAGGCCTCGCCGACACGCTGACCATGGGCGACAAGCTCGGCGACATCACCGGCATCATCGATTTCGATTTCACCGACCGGAAGCTGTTCGTCACCGCAATCGACCCGGCGCAATTTACCGACACCTTCCCCGAACAGGAAACCACCACCCTCACCGCAGACACCCGGGCGCTGACCGTGGCGACCTTCAACGTCGAGAATCTCGATCCGGGCGATGGCGCCGCGCGCTTCACGGCCATTGCCAACGCGATCGCCAACAACCTGCGTGCGCCGGACATCATCTCAATCGAGGAAATGCAGGATAATAATGGCGCTGATGCCTCGGGTACCTCCGATGCGTCGCTGACCTGGCAGATGCTGGTTGATGCCCTCAACGACGCCGTTCCCGGCGCCAAATACCAATGGGTCGATCAGACTCCGGTGCCGGGCAGCGAAGGCGGCGAGCCGGGCGGCAACATCCGCGTCGGCTTCCTGTACAACATGAACCGGGTCCAGCTCGGCGACCTCTCTGCCGACGCGACGATCGCGGAACGCCGCCAGTTCACCGACCGGATCGGCGACGGGGTGCGCGACACGGGCGACCGCATCGCCTTTTCCGACAACATGGTCGCGGATCAAATCAACCCGGCCGACTGGTCCGGCACGCGCCTCTCGCTGCTTGGCCAATTCACCTTCAACGGCAACACCGTGTTCGTCACCGCCAACCACCTGCCCGCCAAGGGCGGATCGGGCGAATTCTGGCAGTACAACCAGAACCTCGAGACCGGCGAGCCCGACAATAGCGGCTGGGCCAAGCGCAACGCGGTTGCCCAAGACATCTATGCGGTTCTGAACCACATCGAGCAGAATAGCGGCGGTGCCGGCGTGGTCGCGGGCGGCGACTTCAACGACTTCTACTTCTACCGCCCGCTTGAAGTCGTCACCGGCTACGTGCTTGCGGACGGCACCGCCCGCGACGGCGGCGCCCGCTTCGACAATCTTACCGTGACCGAACTGACCGAAGCCGAACGCTACACCTACACGTTCGACGGGCGCAGCCAGGCGATCGATCACATCATCGTCAACCAGTCGCTAAGCGCGGTCGCGTCCTACGACGTCGTTCACCTCAACACCGGCTACAATGCGCGGGCAACGGCGACCCAGCCCGATCCCGCACTGTCCGATCACGATCCGGCGCTCGCCTCGTTCGACTTCCGCGGCTTTGCGGAAACGCTGACCGGGACGGCTTCGGACGACGTGCTCGACGGCCAGGGCGGCGACGATACGATCGTGCTGACGGGCGGCGGCGACGACAGCGCCTCGGGCGGCGAAGGCAACGATCTCATCTATTACGGTGGCGCCTTCACCAACGCCGACTCCAACGATGGCGGCGAGGGTACCGACCGCGTCGGCCTGGCCGGCAATTATGTGCTGACCTTCGACGCGGACGATCTGGTCTCGATCGAGCGGCTGGAGCTTTACGGCAGCGCCGTCGTGCCCGGCACCGTGGAGACGAGCTACGACCTCACCACCGTGGACGCCAACGTCGCGGCCGGCACTACCTTGTTCGTCACCGCCGCCTCGCTTGGGGCGGGCGAAACCCTGACCTTCAACGGCATCGCGGAATTGGACGGCCGCTTCTCGGTGCAAGGCGGTGCCGGCGCCGACCGGATCGCCGGCGGTGCCAAGGGCGACAGCCTGATCGGCAATGCCGGCGGGGACGAGCTTTACGGTCTTGGCGGCAACGACGTGCTGCTTGGCGGTGCGGGCGCGGATCTGCTTCGCGGCGGCAACGGCAACGACACCTTCCGCTACCTCGCCGCCTCCGACTCCGGCATCGACGCGGGCACCAGCGACTCGATCGTGGATTTCCAGCGCCGCACCGACAAGATCGACCTTTCGGCGATCGACGCGGACGATGAGGCCGGCGATCAGGCGTTCGCCTTTATCGGAACGGACACCTTCTCCGCCGCCGGCACCGGGGAGGTCCGCTCCACCTTCGACCAGAACGCCAATGCCTGGCGGGTTGAAGGCGATATCAACGGCGACGGAACGGCGGACTTCGCGATCATGGTGACGACCGTGGGTCCGCAGCCGCTGACCGCGAACGACTTCCTGCTCTAACCGGCACAACGGGGCGAAGCGGCACCATGTCGCTTCGCCTCGCGTTGTCCGGCCGTGAAGAGCATCATCGGAACGGCGGGGTGGAGCATCCCGAGGGAGCAGGCAGGCTCGTTTCCCGAGGAGGGGACGAGCCTGCAGCGTTATGCGGCGCGGTTCCGGGGCGCCGAGATCAATTCGTCCTTTCACCGCTCCCACCGCGCCTCGACCTGGCAGCGCTGGGCGGAGAGCGTGGACGACGATTTCCGCTTCTCGGCCAAGTTGCCCAAAACCATCACCCACCAGAAGAAGTTGGTGGACTGCGCGGACCTCGTTTCCGCCTTTCTCGAGGAGGTGGCGCCGCTCGGGGACAAGCTGGCGGTGCTGCTGGTGCAATTGCCGCCCAAGCTCGCCTTCGATGCAGCGGTAGCGAACGAGTTCTTTGCCGACCTTCAGGCCCGGAGCGGTGGACAGGCGATCGCCTGCGAACCGCGCAGTCCAAGCTGGTTCGAGGCGGAGGCGGACGCGTTGCTTGCCGGGTTGCAGGTCGCACGGGTCGCGGCCGATCCGGCGGTGGTGCCGGCCGCGGCCGAGCCGGGCGGCTGGCGGGGCCTCAACTATTGGCGCCTGCACGGCTCGCCGGTCATGTACCGCTCGGCCTACCGAGCGGAGCGGCTCGAGGCTTATGCCGAAGCGCTCGCGGAGGCACGCCAGGCGGGGCGGCCCTCCTGGTGCATGTTCGACAACACCGCCTCCTCCGCCGCCATCGCCGACGCCCTGTGGCTCGCGGAGCGGACGGGGGAGTAGCTACGCCCCGCTAGGCGGAGAGCAGCCGCAGCGGCGCTTCGATCAGCTTCTTCAAGTCCTGCAGGAAGTTGGCGGCGTCCCATCCGTCAACGACGCGGTGGTCGCAGGACAGCGAAAGGTTCATCCGCTTGCGGATTTCCAGATCCCCATCGATCACCACCGGCTTCTCCTCGACCTTGTTGACGGCGATGATCGCTACTTCGGGGCGATTTATAACCGGGGTGGAGGAGATGCCGCCCATCGGGCCCAGGCTGGAGATGGTGATGGTGGAGCCGCTGAGTTCCTCGCGCGATGCCTTGCCGGTGCGGGCGGCCTCGGCGAGACGGAGGATTTCCGACGCGATCTGCCACACGGTGAGCCGCTCGGCATTGCGGATGACGGGAACCATCAGGCCGTTCGGGGTCTGCGTCGCCATGCCCATGTGGACGGCGCCCGAGCGGTAGAGGACGTTCTCGTCGTCGTCGTAGCGGGTGTTGAGCTGCGGGTAATCGGCAAGCGTGCGGGCCATGGCGGTGACCAGGAAGGGCAGCATGGTGAGCTTCGGGTTCGAACCGCGGTCGGTGTTCATCATCGCGCGGGTTTGCTCGAGCGCGGAGACGTCGAACTCTTCGACCAGGGTGAAGTGCGGGATCCGGCGTTTCGCCTCCTGCATGTTCTCCGCGATCTTGCGGCGCAGGCCGACGACCTTGACCTGCTCGTCCTGACGGGCGGGAGCGCCGGCGGAGCGGGGCACACCGCCCCCGTTGTACATCAGGAAAGCGTCGAGATCGGCGTGGCGCATGCGTTCGCCGGCATACTTCACGCCAGCAAGGTCGATTCCAAGATCGCGCGCGCGCTGGCGAACCGCTGGGGAAGCGAGAACCTTGGGTTTCGTGCCCCCTCCCCCGCTCATGTCGAGCGAAGTCGAGACACGTTGCTGGGGTTCGGTCGAGCGCTTCTCGACTTCGCTCGAAGTGAGCGGTTTTGGTTGAGTGGCAGTGGAGGGGACTGCCTGTTCCTGGGCCTCCGTGGGTGTCACCAACCCGTCACCCATAGCCACGGTGTCCGTCCGCTCACCCGCCTCGTCGGTCTCCGTGCCCTCCTGCTCGGCCGCGGGCGGCTCGGTGTCCGAAGCCCCTGCTCCCGCTTCCGTTTCGAAAACCACCAGCACCGATCCGATCGGAATCTGATCGCCGACCTCGCCGGCAAGGGCCACAACCGTGCCCGCAACCGGAGACTCCATTTCCACGGTCGCCTTGTCGGTCATCATGTCGGCGAGCTGCTGGTCTTCGCTGACCTGGTCGCCGACCTTGATGTGCCAGGCGACGATTTCCGCCTCGGCAATGCCTTCGCCGATGTCGGGCAGCTTGAATTCGTAGCGTGCCACTTAAACCTCCAAAGTCTTCTTGAGCGCGAGGCCCAGGCGGATGGGGCCGGGGAAATAGGCCCATTCCATTGAATGCGGATAAGGCGTGTCGTAGCCGGTCACCCGGGCGACCGGCGCTTCGAGGTGGTAGAAGCAGCGCTCCTGCACCAGCGCCGACAATTCCGCGCCGAAGCCCGCCGTGCGCGTCGCTTCGTGGAAGATGACGCAGCGGCCGGTTTTCTTCACCGATGCCTCGATCGCTTCGATGTCGACCGGAACGATGGAGCGCAGGTCGATCACTTCGGCGTCGATGCCTTCGGCTTCGGCGGTGGCGATGGCGACGTGGACCATGGTGCCGTAGGCAAGGATGGTCACTTCGTTGCCCTCACGCGCCGTCGCCGCCTTGCCGAGCGGGACGGTGTAGTGGCCGTCGGGCACTTCGGCCGACGGATGCTTGGCCCAGGGGGTCACCGGGCGCTCGTAGAAGCCGTCGAACGGGCCGTTGTAGATGCGCTTGGGCTCGAAGAAGACCACCGGATCGGGGTCTTCGATGGCGGCGATCAGCAGGCCCTTCGCGTCGTAGGGGTTGGACGGAATGACCGTCTTGATGCCGGAGATGTGCGCGAACAAAGCCTCGGGCGACTGGCTGTGCGTCTGCCCGCCGAAGATGCCGCCGCCATAGGGGGAGCGGATCACCATCGGCATGCTCCACTGCCCGGCCGAGCGGTAGCGCATGCGGGCGGCTTCGGAGACGATCTGGTCGAAGCCGGGGTAGATGTAATCGGCGAACTGGATCTCGGCGATCGGCTTCAAGCCATAAGCCGCCATGCCGATGGCGACGGCCATGATGCCGCTTTCGCTGATCGGCGCGTCGAAGCAGCGCTGCCGGCCGAAATCCCGCTGGAGATGCTCGGTGACGCGGAACACGCCGCCGAAATAGCCGACATCCTCGCCGAGCACGACGGTGGTCGGATCGCGCTCCATCATCACGCGGTGGGCACTGTTGAGCGCCTGGATCATGTTCATCACGCTCATCGGCGCTTGGCCTCCGCCTCGGCGAGCGCCTGGGCTTGCTGTTCGCGAAGGTGCCAGGGCAGCTCGGCAAAGACATCCTCGAACATACTGGAGATGTCTTGGTACGGATCGGACTGAAG
>DASVUV010000026.1:0-79989 GCA_036386875.1 Allosphingosinicella sp. | reverse complement strand
GGCAGCCCGTCGGCTCCGATTTTGCCGGAACGGTGGAACTTGCCGTTCAGCCGGATCTTCGCGCCGTAGCCTGAGATGGTGAGGCCGTCGCAGTCGACGATATCGGAATTGGTGATGAAGCGGCGGTCGCGCATGTGCTGCGACACGGTGCGCCACCGGTGGACATAATATTCGCCCGGCGGGAAGACGTAATTGCCGCCGCGATTGGCGTTCACGAAGTCTGCGAAGCGGTGGAACGCCTCGTAATTGTCCGTCCGGCCATCGCCGACGAAGCCGAAGCGCTGGACCACGTTGATCGCCTCGCCCGCGGCAATAGCGGGAGCTGCGGAAGCGGCGAGGATACCCGCCGGAGCCAAGCGCCCGATGGCGGTCGCGGAAAGCGCGCCGGCGATGAAGTTTCTTCTGTCCATGCCCGCCTCGCTAGCGTCCGAAGGTTGAGCGCCCGGTGAATGGACGGGTCACCCGGCAGGCCCCGCCAGCTGCGCGTAGACCGCCTCGATCCGCTGCTCGGCCTTGCGCGGATAGGTGAAGCTGTTTTCGAACACGAACGGGTCGTTCGGTCCAGGCATGGTCCGGCGGCGGTGATCGGTCCAAAGCGCAGTCCAGACGTCGTAATGCGCGATCAGCGCCGCGGCGTCGGGATGCAGCTCCGCTGGCAGGAGGTAGCCGCGCCTGGCGAGCAACTCGCGCGCTGCCGCGTTGGTCCGGCGCAGGCTCTGCGCAAAGACGAAGCCGCGTCCATTGTCCAAATAGGCCCTGTAGGCGGTTCGCGCCGCCAGGAAGTGCATATGGAGAGGACCCAGGAGGTCGTGGAGGAGGGACGGGGCCATGGCGCCCTCCTTGCCGCATGGCGGCGGCGGAGGCCAGCGCTTGCGCACCGCCGCCCATCGGCTATGACCCGCCGCCATGGCCGCAGACATCATCCTCCTCGCCAAGACCGAGGCGTTCAGCCAGCAGGCGCGCACCATTGCGGAAGCGCTGTTCGGCGACCGGCTGCAAAGCTTCCTCGGCACCGTCGGCGACCCGCTCCCTGAAGAAGTGGCGAACGGCCGTCCCGCCTTCCTGCTTTCCTTCCTCTCGCCGTGGATCGTGCCCGGCGCGGTGCTCGACAATGCCGGCGTCTCCATCAACTTCCACCCGGCATCCGTCGATTACCCGGGAATTGGATGCTACAATTTCGCGCTTTACGATGAATCTCCGGAGTTCGGCGCCGTCTGCCACCACATGCTCGCCAAGGTCGATACAGGCGTGGTGATCGAAGAGCGGCGCTTCCCGCTTTTCCCGAGCGACAGCGTGGAAACCCTGAAGCTGCGCACCATGGTGACGATGGTCTCCATGTTCCACGACGTCTGCACGCTGATCGCCGCTGGAAGCGAGCTGCCGGTGTCGGAGCGGCAGTGGACCCGGGCCGCCTTCACCCGCCGCCAGATGAACGCCCTGAAGAAGATCGAGCCCGACATGGCTGCCGACGAAATCGCCCGCCGAATCCGCGCCGGCACCTATCCGGGCTACCCCGGACCCTCGGTGACGATCGCCGGACACGAATTCTTCTACCCCGTCCCCGACCGACCGCCGCTCGCCTGATCTCGCGGGGCTGGATTTCAACGCCTTCATATGCTTAAGGGCAGCGCGACTGTCTCCGCGGCCCCGCAATCCCTCGCCGCGCCGGGGAAACTCCACAACCAGGACGACTTATGGAACTCAATGGAAGCAAGCTCGTGCTCGTCGGCGGCGCCGGCCTGATCGGCTCCCACACTGCCGACCGGCTCTTGCGCGAGGATGTTCGCGAGATCGTGATCTACGACAATTTCGTCCGCGGCCGCGCCGAGAACCTCGCCGACGCGCTAAAGGACCCGCGCGTCAAGATCTACGACATCGGCGGCGACATCCTGCAGACCGACATTCTTGAATCCGCGTTCGAGGGCGCCGACGGCGTGTTCCATTTCGCCGCGCTTTGGCTGCTCCAGTGCCACGAGTTCCCGCGCAGCGCCTTCGACGTCAACGTCCGCGGCACGTTCAACGTGATGGACGCCTGCGTGAAGGCGGGCGTGAAGCGCCTCGTCTACTCGTCCTCCGCCTCCGTTTACGGCGACGCGGTGACCGAGCCGATGACGGAGGACCACCCCTTCAACAACCAGAACTTCTACGGGGCGACCAAGATCTGCGGCGAAGCCATGCTGCGCGCCTACCACCACCGCTACGGCCTCGATTATGTCGGGCTGCGCTACATGAACGTC
This sequence comes from Allosphingosinicella sp., assembly GCA_036386875.1. Taxonomy (GTDB): domain Bacteria; phylum Pseudomonadota; class Alphaproteobacteria; order Sphingomonadales; family Sphingomonadaceae; genus Allosphingosinicella. The sequence continues at coordinate 77,752 of DASVUV010000026.1, read as the reverse complement.
TACGGCCCGCGGCAGGATTATCGCGGCGCCTATATCGCCGTGATCATGAAGATGCTCGACGCGATCGACAAAGGCGACGCGCCGACGATCATGGGCGACGGATCGGAAGCGTTCGATTTCATCGCGGTGGAGGATTGCGCGCTCGCCAACGTCCGCGCCATGCAGGCCGGGACCACCGACAGCTTCTACAATGTCGGCACCGGCAAGCGCACGTCGCTGAAGGAACTCGCCGAGCTGCTGATCGAACTGACCGGCTCCACCAAGCCGATCAACTATGCCGAGCGCAGCACCGCCACCCTGGTACGCAACCGCATCGGATCGCCGGTGAAAGCGCGTGAGGAAATCGGCTTCGACGCCGAGATCGAGCTTCGCGAGGGCCTGGAAAAGGTCATCGCCTGGCGCGCGGCCCACAAGGCCGAAGTCGACGCCCGCCGCGCTTCCGCCGGCTTCCAGGCCTGAGCCGGCAAATGGGTGCGCAGCCGACGATCGACGCGCGCGCCGCCGGCCTGTTCCGCGACGCGCTGCCGCTGGTGCGCGGCGTCTACCTGTCCGGCGATCCCGACGCGTCGGAGAACGAACTCCACACCAGCGCCGCCTTTTCGGAAAAGTGGGCGACGCTGCAGCAGGACGCGACCGACGAGGAGGAAGGCTGGAAGCAGTTCCAGTTCCGCTGGTACCTGACCTGCTACGGCTACGACACCGAGGCGGACTTTGCCACCTCCCTTGCGCCGCGCCGGGTGATCCTCGATGCCGGCTGCGGCCCCGGCTACAAGGCCGCCTGGTTCGCGCGGCTGAACCCGGACGCGACGGTGGTCGCCATGGACCTCTCCGACTCCATCTTCGTCGCCGCCCAGCGCTACGGCCACCTGCCGAACCTGCTGTTCGTGAAGGGCGACATCGCCGCTACCCCGTTCAACGACGGGGCCATCGAGTTCCTGAGCTGCGACCAGGTGCTCCACCACACCGACAGCCCGCCCGATACGGTGAAGGAATTCGCCCGCATCCTGGCGCCCGGCGGCCTGCTCAACACCTATGTCTACGCCAAGAAGTCCCTGCCCCGCGAACTGCTCGACGAACATCTGCGCGATTATGCCAAGGACCTTTCCAGCGAGCAGATCTGGGAGCTGTCCGACCAGCTTACCCGGCTCGGCAAGGCGCTGAGCGAGCTCAACATCTCCCTCGACGTACCCGACGTGCCCGCGCTTGGAATCAAGGGCGGACGCCAGGATTTGCAGCGCTTCATCTACTGGAACTTCATCAAGTGCTTCTGGAACCCGGAGCACGGTTTCGAAGCGTCCAAGCTCATCAATTTCGACTGGTATGCGCCGTCCACCGCCTTTCGCTATTCGCTCGAGGAATTCACCAACATGCTGGCCGCCGCCGGGTTCGTGCCGCGCTTCCTTCATTCGGAGGAAGCGTGTCATTCGGGAAGGTTCGGCAAATAAGATGTGCGGCATTGCCGGCCTCATCCATCTCGACCGCGAGCCCGTCTCCCCGGCGGTGCTGAAGCGGATGACCGACGCCGTCGCCCATCGCGGGCCGGACGGCGAGGGCCAGTGGATCGAGGGCGAGGTTGGGATCGGCCACCGCCGCCTTGCGATCATCGATCTGTCGCCCGCCGGGCACCAGCCGATGATCAGCCCCGACCATCGCTTCGTCCTCACCTACAACGGCGAGATCTACAATTTCCGGGAGTTGCAGGCGGAGCTGGAAGCCGAGGGCTTCCGCTTCCGTTCTCGCTGCGATTCGGAAGTGGTGCTCCACGCCCTCGCCGCCTGGGGCCCCAAGGCGCTGCTGCGCTTCAACGGCATGTTCGCGCTGGCGCTGTGGGACCGTACGGAACGCAAGCTGCTCCTCGCCCGCGACCGCTACGGCATCAAGCCGCTTTACTACACGCAGCAGGGCAAGACGTTCGCCTTCGGCTCCGAGCAAAAGGCGATCACCGCCAATCCCGCCTTCCGCGCGGCGGTCGATAAAAAGGCGCTTCTGGAATATTTCACCTTCCAGAACATCTTCACCGACCGGACGCTGGAGGAGGACATTAAGCTCCTCCCCGCCGGCCATTTCGCGATCCTCGATCTCGGCGCCGCCAGCCCGGAGCTCAAGCGCCACCAATATTGGGACTTCGATTTCCGCGAGCCGAACCAGCCGGCCGCCGACGAGGACTATCGCGAGGAACTCGGCCGCCTGTTCCGCCAGGCCGTCAGCCGCCAGCTGATCACCGACGTCGAGCTTGGCTCCTTCCTCTCCGGCGGCATGGATTCGGGCTCGATCACCGCGGTCGCCGCAACCAGCTTTCCGTATCTCAAGACCTTCACCTGCGGCTTCGATCTGTCCTCCGCGTCCGGAATCGAACTCGGCTTCGACGAGCGCGCCAAGGCCGAGGCAATGAGCTACCATTTCAAGACCGAACATTACGAAATGGTGCTGAAGGCCGGCGACATGGAACGGTGCATGCCGCGCCTTGCCCACCACCTCGAAGAGCCCCGGGTCGGGCAGAGCTACCCCAATTACTACGCGGCCAAGCTCGCTTCCAAGTTCGTCAAGGTGGTGCTCTCCGGTGCCGGCGGGGACGAGCTCTTCGGCGGCTATCCGTGGCGCTATTACCGCGCGGTGGTGAACGACGATTTCGAAGATTATATCGATAAATATTATGTCTTCTGGCAGCGTCTGGTGAACAACACCGAGATCAAGAAGGTGTTCGCGCCGATCTGGGACGACGTAAAGGACGTGTCGACCCGCGACATCTTCCGTGACGTTTTCCGTCACCACGACGACAGCCTCGATACGCCGGAAGGCTATATCAACCATTCGCTCTATTTCGAGTGCAAGACCTTCCTCCACGGTTTGCTGGTGGTCGAGGACAAATTGTCCATGGCCCACAGCCTGGAGACGCGCGTCCCCTTCCTCGACAACGACCTCGTCGATTTCGCGATGCGCTGCCCGGTGCACCTCAAATTGAACAACCTGCAGGAAGTGGTCCGCATCGACGAGAACCAGCCGGGCCGCAAAAAGAGCGCGTTTTTTCAGAAGACCAAGGACGGCAAGCAGATCCTGCGCGACGTGATGGGGGGCCTCATTCCCGAAGCGGTGACCCAGGCCGAGAAGCAGGGATTTTCCGCCCCCGACGCGAGCTGGTTCAAGGGCGAGAGCATCGATTTCGTCAGGAAGACGCTGATGGCCGACGACGCGCACCTCTACCGCCTGCTGGACCGGGAGGCCGTGCAGCGGCTGGTCAACGAACATCTCGACGGCGACCAGAACCGCCGCCTGCTGATCTGGTCTCTTCTAAACGTGGAGCAATTGCTTGCCGCTGCCTAGCGCGCCGCTGCCCGCCGGGGCTTTCTCCACAGTCTCCGCGGTGAAGCCGGACGATCCGGCGAGCTGGGACGGCCGCGCCTTCCTGACCTTCGACATCGACTGGGCGCATGACGGCGTTCTCGAAACCGCGATCGCGCTCGTCGAGCGAGCCGACCTGCACGCCACCTGGTTCGTCACCCACGACACCCCCCTCCTCGCCCGCCTCCGCGAAAACCCGAAGTTCGAGCTTGGCCTCCACCCCAATTTCCTGCCCCTGCTGATGCGCGGCGATCCAGCGAACGGCGCTACGGCGGAGGAGGTGCTCGATCGGCTGCTTGCGATCGTGCCCGAAGCGAAGTCGGTGCGCAGCCATTCGCTGGTGCAGAGCGGCCGCCTGCTGGAGTTATTCCGCGACAAGGGCATCACCCACGAAGCAAGCGCCTTCCTCCCCGAAGCGAGCGGAATGACGCTGAGACCTTGGATCGACTGGTTCGGCGTGGTGCGGGTCCCCTATTTCTGGGAGGACGATTTCTGGTGCGGTTTCGGGCGCACCGGCAATCCCGCCGAACTCCTTACGGGGCCCGGCATCCGCGGTTTCGATTTCCACCCCATCCATGTTTTCCTCAACACCGACTCGCTTTCGCGCTACGAATCGGCGCGCGCGGACTTTCGGGACCCGGATCGGCTCCGCGCCCACGTGAACGGGGACTCCATGGGGGTGGGCGACGTGCTGAGGCAGCTTCTGGGGCTCGGCGCATGACCTGCCCGTGCGCGCGGCGCGCCCGATGATACGCGCGCTCTTCTGGAACCTGCTTGTCGCCCTGTTCGCGCCGTTGTTCGTCGTCGCGGCCCTGCTGCCGTCGGCGCGGCGGCGCCTGCTGCTGTGGGGCAGCGTTCCGGTGGTCTCCAACCGTTACTGGTCGGAGGCACTGAAGGAAGGCGGCCTGCCGTCCATGACGGTGATGGAGGGCTGGTACAGCATCAACCGGCGCGAGGATTTCGACCGCTATTTCGAGGATTTCGCGCCCGGCTTCCTGCCTCGCGTGGCCCGGCTCGGCCTCGGCACCTGCCTTGCCCTTCTCTTCGCGCTTCGCCAGGCCCGCGTCGTCCATATCCCGTTTTCCGGCTTCACGCTCAATCGCACCTGGCTGTGGCGGCTCGAGCCGTGGCTGTTTCGCCGTGCCGGCGTGAAGATCGTCTGCCTGCCGTTCGGCGCCGACGCCTATATCTATTCGCGGCTGATCGACCCCTCGCTGCGCTACGGTCTACTAGCCTCCTACCCCCATTTTGCGCGAGCCGACGTAGCGATCGCGAAGCGCGTGGACCTGTGGTCCCGCTATGCCGACGCGGTGGTCGCGGGCTTCATCATCGACGGCCTGCCGCGCTGGGACGTCACCCTTCCCCAGATGTTCGTGATCGACGAGCGCGAATGGCAGCCCAGAGAATCCTATTCACGAGCCGATGGCCGGAACGCGGCCGTGCGCATCCTTCACACCCCAAACCACCGCGGCTTCAAAGGCACCGAGTTCATTGTCGCCGCCGTCGAAGCGCTGAAGGCGGAAGGCCTCCTGATCGACCTCGTCCTGCTCGAGGGCGTCCCTAACACCGAGGTGAAGAAAGCGATGGGCGGGGTCGATGTCCTCGCCGAACAGATCATCTTCACCGGCTACGCGCTGAGCGGAATCGAAGGCATGGCCTCAGGCCTCCCGGTCCTCGCCAACCTCGAAAGCGAAACTTACACCCGGGTCCACCGCCGCTACGGGTTCCTCGACGAATGCCCGGTGCTCTCGGCCAGTCCCGAGACGGTCCGCGACTCTCTGCGGCTGCTCGTCACCCGCCCCGATCTGCGCGAGACGCTCGGCCGGGCGGGCCGGGCTTATGTCGAGAAATACCATGGCTACGAAGCCGCGCGCTTTCTGTTCGGATCGATCTACCAGCGCATCCTGGACGGCAAGGAGGTCGATCTCATCAACCTCTTCCACCCGCTAAAGGCGCCGCCGCGCGGCTTCAGGGTGGAGCATCCCCTGATCGAGAACCGTTACCCCGGAGAGGGCGCGTGAACGTCACCGCCGCCGATCTCCAGGCGGTGCTCGCCCGGGCCTCCTGGCTGACCGGCGACGACCGCGATTTCTTCCTGCGCGTCTGGGCGACCGGTCCGGAAATCTACCGCGCCCGCTTGGACGCGCTCGGCTTAGAGGGGTTTGGCAACGTGCTCGACGCGGGCTGCGGCTTCGGACAGTGGAGCCTGCCGCTCGCCGCCGCCAACCGGCACGTCACCGCCGTGGATGTCAGCGACATCCGCATCCGCGCCCTGGCCGATGTCGCCGAGCAGCTCGAAATCGGGAACCTCACAACCGCCGTCAGCAGCATCGAGGCGTTGCCGTTCGACGACGCATCCTTTGACGCGATCTTCTCCTACAGCGTCATCTACTTCACCGATTTCCGCAAAAGCATTGCCGAGTTCCAGCGCCTGCTTCGGCCCGGCGGGCGGCTCTACATCTGCACCAACGGGCTCGGCTGGTACCTCCACAACCTGCTCACCGGCCACAACGGGTCGGCCACGTTCGACCCGCGTGCCATGGCCATCGCCGCGCTGGAGAACAGCCTGGCTTACTACGCCTCGGGCAGGCACAGCCCCGGCGGCCAGATCGTCATGCCGTCTGAAGTGCTTCGCCAGACTCTGGAACAGGCGGGCTTCATCGTGGACGCCATCGCCCCGGAAGGCACCTTCGCCGTCGAGGGTGCGCAGCCAGGCGCGTCCTTCTACAAGGGCGATTATCACGGCGCCGAGGGCGTCTACGAAGTCGTGGCGCGGAAGGCCGGTTGATGTTCACAGTTGGATTTCTGGGCCGGGCGCGGCTCGGGCTGGATGTGCTCGAAGGGCTGCTCGCCAACCCCGAAATCCACGTGCCGGTGATCATAAGCTGCGGCGCCACTCCAGAGGTCGAGGATACCGCCGCGCAGATGCAGGCGCTCGCCCAGGCACGCGGTATCGACTATTTCGCCACCAACCAGATCAACAAGCCCGAATGGGAAGAGCGCCTCGCCGCTTACGATCTCGATCTCGCCGTCGCGATGCTATGGCTGCACACGATCAACGACCGGATCATCGCCACCGCTCGCCACGGCTTCATCAACTGCCACGGCGGTCATCTGCCGAAATACCGCGGCAATGCCTGCGCCAACTGGGCGATCCTCACCGGCGAGCCCTTCATCGGCACCAGCGCCCACCTGATGGCGCCGGGTGCGCTCGATAACGGGCCGGTGATCCTGCAGGATCGGGTCAAGATCGGCCCCGACGCCTATATCGGTGACCTGATCGGTGAACTGGAGGAGAAGGGGAAGCGCCTCGTCCTCCAGTCGGTGGAGGCGTTCCGCACCGGCACCGCCGTCCTCACCCCGCAGGACGAAGGGCAAGCGAGCTATTGCTACCCGCGTATTCCGCGCGACGGCGAGATTGACTGGACCCAGCCCGCCGAGATGGTGCGCCGCCTCGTCCGCGCGGCCAGCCGGCCCTATCCGGGCGCCTATAGCTGGTACCAGGACCATCGCGGTGGCGGCGGGATCCGCAAGCTGACCCTCTGGCGCGCACGCGTCGAGCGCCACCCATTGAACGAATATTATGCGGTACCCGGGCACGTGCTCCGGCTCGACGGCGGCGCGAAGTGGGGCGTCGTGTGCGGTGACAAACAGCTCCTGGTCCTTGAAGAGGTGGAGATAGACGGGCAGCCCGCCGACGCCCACACACTGTTCAAGACGGTGCGCCAGCGCCTCGGCCTCGACCACAGCGGCCTCGCCGCCGCCGCCGACCGGCGACTTGCGGCGCTGGAGTCGCTTGGCGCCACCGCAGCCAGGTTCACCGGCGCCCTCGCGTCGGAACTGGATACCATCGAAGCGGAAGTTGACCGAACGATCGACGCTGCCGTGGAGCAGCTTGACGGCACCGTGCCCGTCACGGCGAACCCGCTGCGCAACTACAGCTTTCAGAAGCGCTGGTTCGACTGGGAAAAGCGGGAGCGCTGGTTCGGAGTCCAGGTCTACCGCTCGCTTCGCCTCACCGCCGTTCCGGATGAGCCCTTCGCGATCGGCATCTGGCGCTTCAGCAACGAGGCCGGCGAGATCGAGAACCGCGTCTACGTCGCCGTGAAGGAAGAGTATGCCGCCACCTACGGCGCCAACGCCGAGGCGGCCTTCCGCGCCGTGTTTCAAGGCGAAGCAAAGGTGGCGCGCACCGCCGCCGGCGACCTCCAGGGCATTTACGGCCTCGCCAGTGCCGGGCCGGACCAAGCCGCCGGGCTGATCGCCGCCTTGGCCTTGCGACTGGCCGGGCAGTGAGCGGAGCGCGGCCGCCGTGCTGAAGCGGTTCGGCCGGGATGTGGCGGTCTATGGCGGCGCCGACCTGCTGTTCAAGCTCCTCCAGTTCGCCGCCATCCCGTTGTATTCGCATCGGCTGAGCGTCGCCGAATTCGGCCTTCTCGCCCTCATCACCGTCTCCGCCGCACTGGCGGGCATCCTCGCCAATCTGGGCGTCAGCTATTCCGTCCAGCGCTTCTATTTCGACGCGGAGGTCGACGAAGCGCGGCGGCCGGTGCTGGTCACCACCGGGCTCGTCCAATTGCTCGTCTCAGGCACCGTCATGCTGGCTTTGCTCGGCCTCGTGCTCCACGGCGCCCAGGCGCATCTCGCCGCCGAATACAGCTTGCCGTGGAGCTTCGTGGCCGTTGGCCTGCTCACGGTCTTGCCCGACCAGGTGGCGCAATATTCGCTCGACACGTCGCGCCTGCAGTTCGCGCCGTGGCGGTTCTGCGCCATCGCCATGGTGAAGAACCTGCTCGGCCTGGCCATCGGGCTGTGGCTGCTGCTCGGGCGCGACCTGGGTGTGCTCGGGCTGCTCATCGGCAACCTCGCTGCGGCTTTGCTCGCCGCGCCGCTCGGCCTGTGGCTGATCCGGCGCGACCTCACCGCCCGCATCGACCGGGCCTATTCGGCGATGATGCTTCGCTTCGGCAGCCCCTTCATCTTCACCGCCGCGGCCTATTGGATTTTCGCCTCGATGGACCGTTGGCTGCTCGCCGAGTTGAGCGATGCGGTGCAGGTTGGCCTGTTCAGCATCGCGTTCAAATTCGCCTCGGTGCTCACCCTCGTCATTGCCGCATTCCATCAGGCGTGGATCCCCATTGCCATGCGCATGGCCCGCGAGGAGCCGCGCTACCGAGCGCTGTTCGCCGCCATATTCGACGCCTGGTTCTTTGTGCTTGCGCTGATGGCGCTGGGCCTTGCCCTCTTTGCCGACGAAATCATGATGCTGCTCACGCCCGAAGCTTATTGGCCGGCGGCGACGATCATGGTCATCGGCGCGGCTGCCGTTGCCGTCTCCGGAACCACCCAGATCACCAACCTTGGCCTGATGCTGGAGAAGCGCACCGGCCTGATTGCGCTCGGCGCCTGGCTCGCCGCGGGGACCAACGTGGCCCTCAACCTACTCCTCATCCCGCGCTTCGGTGCCAACGGCTCGGCAGTGGCGACCCTTGTGTCTTATTGCCTGCTCACCGGCTTCTTCCTCGCGGGCAGCCAGCGCGTCCATCCGCTGCCGCTCAACCTCGCCCGGCTCGGCTTCGGCCTGCTGGTGGTGGCCGGAGCGCTCGCCGCGCCGCTGATTCCGGACGGCGCCCTGCTCGATCCCATTCAGACCGCGATCAAGCTGGCGATCCTGTTTGCCGTCCTCGTCGCCGCCTTTCCGATGGGCGTTATTCCGCCGGCTTTGCTTCGCCGCCTGATTGCCTCCAGAAGGAACGCGCCATGAAGACCGTTCTCGTCACCGGCGCCGGTGGGCTGCTCGGCTCGCATCTGGTTCCGATGCTCGAAGCGGAGGGCCACGACGTGATTCCCACCGGCCGCGACCTAATCGACCTTTCGCGCCCGCTCGACCCGTCCAAGCTCCCGCGAAAAATCGATGCGGTGGTCTACCTCGCCCAGTCCAGCCGCTTCCGCGAGTTCCCGGAAACCGCGGACGACATCTTCCACGTCAACACCGCGCAAGCACTGGGGCTGCTCGATTTTGCCCGCCGTGCCGGTGCCAGCAACTTCGTCTACGCTTCGACCGGCGGCGTCTACGCAGCCTCGCCCGATCCCCTGACCGAAACTTCGCCGCTGGCCGAGCCAATGGGCTTCTACCCCGCCTCCAAGCGCGCGGCGGAGGTGCTGGCGGAAGCGTTCGCGCCCCACCTTCACGTCGCCCTGCTGCGCTATTTCTTCATCTACGGCGCAGGCCAGAAGCGCGAAATGCTGATCCCGCGCCTTGTGGATTCGGTGCGCGAAGGTCGGCCGGTGGCGCTTCAGGGCGAGCAAGGACTGCGCATCAATCCGGTTCACGCCGGCGACGCCGCCCGCGCCACCGCCTCCGCCGTCCGCCTCACTCAAAGCGCGACGATCAACGTCGCGGGTCCGGAGACCCTGTCCATCCGGGCGATGTGTGAGACCATCGGCACTCGGGTCGGCCGCGAACCGGTTTTCACCCACGACTTCGATGCCACACCCCCAGCACTGATCGCCGATACGCGCCGGATGGCCGAGCTGCTGGTTGCGCCAACCCAGCGCTTCGAGGATGCGATCGGCGAGCTCATCCAGGGATGAACATGCCGCCCCTTGAACCCTCCGGCGCCCCAACCAAACGCCACATGCTCGTCTTCGACAGCGCCTACACCTACAAGATCATGGTGGAGCGCAAGGTGGCGGTGATCGTCACCGGGCGCGATCTCGGCGGCTATTTCGACCATATCTGGACCTGCCACCCTGTCGCCTCCCTGCTCGAACCCGAAGGCTCGCCGGAACGCTTCGGCCGCCCGCGAATCCATGAACTGGCGCCGCGGCACACCTTGGTCGAAGGCCGGATCGGGCGCTATCCGTGGCTCGCCTGGTTCGGCATCCTCAATTTCCTGCTCGCGCAGGTCGACCTGATGCGCCTCCTCCTGCGCATCGTCCGCGAGGAGGAGGTCCAAATCGTCCGCGCCGAGGATCCACATTACAACGGCCTGCTGGCCCTGATCGCCTCCCGCCTCCGCAAGCTGCCGCTGATGATCGGCGTCTGGGGCAATCCCGGTGCCGTCCGCAAGGTCACCGGCGTTCCCCTCACCCCCCGCCTGTTCCGCAAGGTGTGGGTGGAGGAGCTGGTGGAACGCTTCGTGCTTCGCCGCGCCGACCGGGTGATGGCGCAGAATGAAGACAATCGCCGCTTCGTGGTCTCCTCGGGCGTCCCGCGGGAAAAGACGGCGATTTTCCGGATCGGCAACCTCCTCCACCAAGCCCACTTCGCCGAGCCCGTCATCCGTGGCGATGGCCAGGCGGACCTCGCAGCGCTCGGCGTCGCGGGAGAGCACACCCTGCTTACCGTCTCCCGCCTTCAGGAGTTGAAGCTCGTCCACCACGTCATCCACGCGGTGAAGACGCTCAAGGACCGCGGCCGCCGGGTCGTCGCGCTGTTCGTCGGTGAAGGGCCCTACCGGAGCGAGATGGAGGCGCTCGCCACCGAGCTGGGCGTCACCGACCAGGTGGTGTTCTGCGGCAATCGGGAGCAGCAATGGCTCGCCCGGGTCATTCCCGTAGTGTCGATGGTCGTTTCCCCCCTCACCGGCCGCGCCATGGGCGAAGCGGCGTTGGGCGGCGCGCCGATGGTCGCCTACGACATCGACTGGCACAGCGAGTTGGTCACCACCGGCGAGACCGGCGAGCTCGTCCCCTATCTCGACTACGCCGCCATGGCCGACGCAATCCAGCGCATCCTCGACGATCCGGACCGCGCCCGCCGCATGGGTGCCGCGCTGCGGGTCAAGGCGATGGCGATGCTGGACCCGGCCACCGCCGACCGAGCCCAGATCGCCGCCTACGAAGCGCTGCTCAAACCCTGAGCGCTCGGCCGCCCGGCCGCGGCCGGGCCCGGTCAGACGTAGAAGTCACTCTTCTCCGGAAGAAAGCCGGGGGGCGCGACGACATTCAGGACCAGGTCCGCCACGCCGTCCCCGTCGATGTCCGCTTCCACCACCCAGGCACGAGAATAGTCCGCGTTCTGCGTCACCCGCAGCTGCCCCGCTTCCTGGGTGAACGCGCCCGACCCCAGCCAGCTGAACTTGGTGTCGCCGTTCGCCGCATTGCCGTCGGCATCGATAAAGGAGAGATCGATCTTGTCTCCCTTGTCGAAGTCCATGATCACGTCCGCGTCCTCGGCGGTGGACTCGGCGGCGGCCTGGTAGACGAACACGTCCTTTCCGGCGCCGCCGGTAAGCGTGTCGCTGCCAAGATTGCCCAGGATCGAATCGTTGCCGCTGCCGCCAACGATCGTGTCGGCGCCGCGGCCGCCACGCACGTTGAAGCTGCCGTCCGTCTCCGCCACGCCGTTGAAGTTCAACACTTCATTGGCCTGCAGCGACAGCGCCACCACGGTCATCCGCTCGCCCGCGCCGACATTGCCGTCGTGCATGACGAGGCTGTAGCCGTTCGGCGCCGCCGAATCGCCGGAGCTGTAGACGGCAAGCTTCTCGACCGAGAAGAGATCGTCGCCGTCAAAGGCCACCGCGTAGGTGCCGAGCAGCCCCACCGTGTCGAAGCCGAGGCCGCCATCCGCCTGGTCTTCATTGGTGAAGGCGCCGCCCCAGTACAGGAAATCGCTGCCCCCGCCGCCGGAAACCGTGTCGTTGCCGCCCGCATCGAGCACGACGAGATCGCTGCCGCCGCCCATCGCCACCACATTGTCGAGCGCGTTGGCATAAACGCCCTGGCCCACGGCCGAGGTACCGGTGAGCTTTTCGACGCTGTCGGCAAGCCGGTACATGGCCGAAAAGTCGTCGCGGCTGCCGAGCCCGGTCCGAACCTCGTCAAGGCCGCCGTCCGCGGCTTCGATGACCTGATCGTCTAACGAATCGATCAGGTAGAGGTCGTCGCCGAGACCGCCGGTCATCACATCTGCGCCCGCGCCGCCGTCGAAGCTGTTGTTGCCGCTGCCCCCGGCCAGAATGTCGTCGCCGGCGCCGCCAGCGAAGATGAAGCGCCCGTTGGTCTCGGCCGATCCGTCGAAGTTGACGCTTTCACCCGCCTGGAGGCCGGAGAAATCGACCAGCAGCGACGAGCCGGCCGCGACGTTCCCATCATGGGTGACGATGCGGTAGCTGAGAAGGCCGCCGCCGCCGCCATAAAGAGAGTCACCGCCGGAAAGCAGCGTCAGCGCTTCGATGCCCGACAGGGTGCCTTCCCCGAGAGCGACATCGTATTCGCCCTGCAAGATCGCCTGATCGGCGCCGGCCCCGCCGTTGAGTGTGTCCGCCGCATCCAGAAAGCCGCCAAGGAACAGCGTATCGTCCCCGTCCAGACCGGAAACGGCATCCGCCCCGCTTTGGTTCAGGTGGAACAGGTTCGCTTCTGAGGTGCCTGTGATCCTGTCGTCGCCGGTGCTGCCGAGCAAAGCATCGCCCGGCCCGGTGACGCCGTTGACGGTGATTTCGACCGTCGCCGATCCGCCGCCGGCAAGCTGGTAGGTGAAACTGTCCGCAGCCGTCATATTCGCCGCGCCGGAGCCGGGATCGGTGAGGTACAGGAATGCGGTTCCCGGATCGTATGTCAGCCTCCCGTCTGCGCCGAGGGTGACCGTCGCGCCCGACGCAATGGTGACGCTGCCGCCGGCCGCCAGGGCGGTGCCGTCCACCGAGACGATTTCCGGCGCCGGGCCGTCAGGGTCGTCATTGGCTGCGGCATCGACGATCACGTTGGCGTTTTCGGCGACAACGGCCTGATCGTTCTTGGGAACGAGCGGATCGTCGACCGACGTGACGTCGACCTTCATCGATTGAACGATGGTCGCGCCGCTGCTGGCGCGCACTTCCACAGTGACGGTCCGCAATCCGTCCACGGGGTTTTCGGAGTTGTTGCCATACGCGATAGCCCGCACGAGCGCCTGAACGGACGCCACGCTGGCGTAGTAGCCCAACGACACGACCAACGGCGTCGAATCGGTGCCGCCGGCGACCGTGCCGATGGTTAGACCGCCGAAAGTCACCTGATCACCAGCCACGCCGATCTTGCCGGCAGCGTTTCCCGAGTTCAGGATCGAAAGGCGATCCTCCGGCGTGAAGCCCTCGGTAAACGAAACGGTGAGCGTGCTGCCCCACAGGTTTGTGTCGAGATCGCTTACGCCCGCTACCGAAGCGATAGCAGCCGGGGCGGCATTCTCCGTCCACATCAAGGTGCGGGCGTTGAGGTGCAGAATCGTGGGATCGTCGACCGCCGTCATGATCACCGCAGCGCTGGTTTCCGCCACCCCGCCCGCCGCATCCTGGATGCTGATGGCGAGCGCCCGGAACAAAGCGTCGGGATTATCTGAAGGGTTCAGGTAGGTGATCGCCTGCGTCAGTGCGGCAACCGCCTCGGCCGTCGCCGCGCCGTTCAAGGTCACCACGAGCTTCGTACCGTTGGCGCCGCCGGAGACCGAGCCGATCGCGATTCCTTCGTAACTGACGGTTGTGCCGTTCACGCCGATCTGGCCCGCGTCGTTGCCGGCGTTCAAGATCCCGAGCTGATCGGACGGGGTGTCGTTTGCGATATAGCGAACGGTGAAGGTCGCTCCGTCGAACCCTGCCGCGCCGACGTCGCCCAGCTCCAGAGGCGGGGGCGCGAACGTCTTTGCCGCGTCGTTTTCGGTGAAGAACAGCATCGTTCCAAAGCCGCTGGTGATCAGCTTCGTGTCGTCGGTGTGCGTAACGCTGCCGCCGATGAACAGGTTGGTCACCCAGGCCTTGCCGCGGGCTTCAACGGTTCCGCCGATCCAGTGGATCGTCCCGTCCGAGTGACCGGCAACCAGGGCGCTGACCCCGTCGTTCGAGTCTGGATTGCGAATTCCAAGAGCCGTGCTGTTGGTGGCGACGATGTCGGACTTGAAGCCGCTTCCCGTCGACCAGATGACCAGCGCACTCGATTCACCCTGGATGTAGCTGTCGACGATCGTGCCGGTAACACCCGCAAGGATTACCGCGACCTGGTTGTGCGATACAAAGCTCGAATTGATGATCTGCACGTTGAGGTGCGGGTTTCCGCCGCCGGCGTACAAAGCCATCGAGTCCGACGTGATTTCGATGTCGCAGTTGATGAAGCTGATGTTCTCGAGCGGCAGGATGTAATCCGCCGTCATCTCCACCCCGACACCGGTGCCGTAGGCGGTGCAATCGATGTAGCTGATGTTCTTGGATCCGAGGACGGGGTGGTAATAAATGCCCCGGATAACGCCGTCGCCGTCGCTTGCATGGCAATCGGTGAGGGTGATGCCATCGCAGAACATCTGCTCGAAGTGGATCGAGGAGCTGAACGTCTCGCAATCCTCGTAGCTGCCGCTGGTGTAGATCCCGGGAGTGCCCTGCGAACCTGCGGCGAAATGCGCGTAGCCCGTGGAATTGTAGACATCGACCTCGGTGATGGAGAAGTTGGCGGTGTCCTTCATAAAGCAGCCGTGCAGGCGCAGGCCCTCGGGGCGGATGTGGCCGGCATCGATGCTGAAGCCGCTCAACGTGATGTCTTCCGATCCGCGAACCGAATTCACGACGCCGTCTTCCTCGCCAAAGCTCGACCGGTGGAAATCCGGAGCCACCTGCAGCAAAGTGAGGTCGCGTCCCGCCCCTTCCAGGGTTTTGCCGGAGGGCACGGTGATCGGCGCTTCGAGGATAAAGGTGCCGGCGCCGAGGATGACCTTGGTCACCGCCGGATCGGCAAGCGCGGCGTTGATCGCGGCGGCCATGTGCGAAGCCGAGCCGGCCTCGATGATCACCGCACCGGCTTCGCCGATCGAGCCTGACTCGACGACCGGGCCTGATTGAACAACCGGTCCTGATTCAACAACGGAGCCCGCCCGGGCCAGATCGAACTCGGAGCCGACGCCTTCGCCGGCCGATCCCTGACCTTGGGCGAACCCACTAAACGCATACTTCACAACAATTTTTCCCCGGATGGCCGCCCCCACGTGGCCCTTGAATGATGAACAAGGCCCCTTCGTCTGACCTTACCCGCAATATAACTAAAGTTTACGAGTCCGTCGAGATGGAGATCGCCATTTCGTGCGCGGGGCGGCCCGAGCGCACCACCCATCCGAGCGCGGATTTGCGGCAGGGGACCGGAGACTCTATGGCGGCGAATTCCGGGAGAATGACCGACGATGCAGCAAGACGCGCGCGACGCGCAGCGCCAGATCGAACACAATGTCGCCGTGCATGACCGTGTCGCGCGTAAATACGAGGCGCTTCACGGCGAAATCTTCAACGAGATCGAGCAGGCGCGGCTGCGCCGGGCACTTGTTCGGGCGCGCGACGAGATCCGCACCGGCGCCGCGCCGCTCAAGGCGCTCGATTTCGGCTGCGGCTCGGGAAATCTAACCCGCATCTTGCTCGGCCTGGACATGGAGGTCGTCGCCGCCGATGTTTCCCAGGGGTTTCTGGATCTGGTCCGCAGCCGGTCTCCGGAGGCGCGGCTAACCACCAGCCTGCTCAACGGCCGCGATCTTTCCGGCCTCGCCACCGACAGCTTCGATCTGGTCGCCGCTTACTCGGTTCTGCACCACATTCCCGACTATCTCGGCGCGGTGGCGGAGATGGCGCGCGTGTGCCGGCCGGGCGGCGTGATGATCATCGATCATGAGCTGACCGACGAATATTGGGGACGCGACCCGGTCTACCGCGCGTTCCTGAAGGAAGGGCTGCGCTTCGACTGGCGCAAATATCTGCGGCCGTCCAATTACCTCCATCGACTCCGCCGGATCCGCAATCCGCGCTACGCCAACGAAGGCGACATCCACATCTGGCCGGACGACCATATCGAATGGGAAAAGCTCAAGGCGGCCGCTTCGGCCGGCGGCATGGATGTCGTCCACGAGGAGGATTACCTCCTGTTCCGCAAGCTTTACCGGCGCGAAGTCTACGACCGCTTCGTTGGGCGCTGCACCGACACCAAGCTGCTGATCCTCCGCAAGCGGTGAGAGGCGGCGGCTGCCGTCAGCGGTTGTCCGCCAGCCACGCCTGGAACATCAGCACCGTCCAAAGCGCCTGGGTCGAATCCTTCTCGCCGGAAAGATGCGAACGCCACCGCGCCTGCACCAGATCGGCGTCGAAATAGCCTTCCTGGTTGAGACGGGCGGGGCTGAGCAGTTCCTCGGCCCAAGGACGCAAGGGGCCCTTGATCCACTCCCCCACCGGAACAGCGAACCCCGCCTTGGGCCGGTCGAACAGGGCCTGCGGCGCCTGGCGGTACAGCAGCCGGCGAAGGATAACCTTGCCGGTGCCGCCCTGGATCTTCATCGACAAGGGAATGCGCGCGGCAAGCTCGGCGACGCGGTGATCGAGGAAGGGAATCCGTGATTCCAGGCTCACCGCCATGCCGGCGCGGTCGACCTTGCAGAGGATGTCGTCCGGCAAATAGGACACCGCATCGCTGTACATCAGCCGCGCCACATCGGGCGCGCCGGGGCCGAGATCCATGTCGAACGCCGCCTCGCGCGGAAGCGGCGCCCGCGGAAGCACCGGCGAATCCTTGCCCGCCCATTCGTCGAGAAAAGTGTTGGCCACGTCCTCGATGTCGGAGGCGGAGCGCATGGTGCGGAACACCTTCTGGACCTTGCTTCCGAAGAATGCGGGCCGGCGGCCGGCGGGCAGCAGCGCGGCGGCCGAGTTCCAGGCGGCGGGCGGGACCATCGACATGACGCCGCCCATCACCGCGCGCACCGGCCGTGGGACGCGCTTGAGCTGCGACCAAAGCCTTGAGGTTGCGAGGTAGCGGTTGTAGCCGCCGAACAGTTCGTCGCCGCCATCCCCCGACAGCGCCACGGTGACATGCTCGCGCGCCAGGGCGCTGACCAGGTGGGTCGGGATCTGCGATGAATCGGCGAACGGCTCGTCATACATGGCGGGCAAAGTCGGCACGACCTCCTGCCCCTCGCGCGCCGTTACATAACGCTCGTGGTGCTCCGTCCCGTAAAAGGCGGCGACCTCCTTGGCGTAGACCGCCTCGTTGAAGCCCGCTTCCTCGAAGCCGATGGTGAACGTCTTGACGTTGCCCGGCGAGTGCTTCTGGTACAAGCCGACGATTGTCGAGGAATCGATGCCGCCCGACAGGAATGCACCAACCGGCACGTCCGCCACCGCCTGGCCGGCAATCGCCTGGCCAACGGCATGTTCAAGCATCTCCAGCGCTTCGTTCTCGTCCCGGATCGGCGCGTCGAGGCCGTCCATCATGGTTTGCCGGTAGGACCAATAACGCTCCAGCGTCACGCCGCGCAGGCTGTCCTCTTCGCGCGGCGCGCGCACAAGCGGGGTCCGCCATGCCTCGTCCTCCAGGCTCAGGATGCGGCCCGGCTCCAGCTTGAACAGGCCCTCGTAGATGGTGAGCGGCGCAGGAATGTAGGCGCGCGCGGCAAGCAGCTGGAGCGCGCTGCGGTCGATCGGGTTGGCAAAGCCGGGAAGCTGGCGGATCGCCTTAAGCTCGGACGCAAAGGCGAAATCGCGGCCCACCCAGCCGTAATAAAGCGGCTTCTCGCCGAAACGGTCGCGGGCGAGGCTGAGGCGGCGCGTCTTCTTGTCCCACACCGCAAGGCCGAACATGCCGACCGAACGGGACAAGGTTTCCTTCAGACCCCAGGCGGAGATGCACTCCACCAGCGTTTCGGTATCGCTATGCCCGCGCCACGCCGTCTGCCGCTCGGCGTCGAGCTCGGCGCGGAGCGCGAAATGATTGTAGACCTCGCCATTGTAGCAGATCACGAAGCGGCCGTCGTTCGACGCCATCGGCTGGTGACCCATTGGCGAAAGATCGACAATGGAGAGCCGCCGGTGGGCGAAGCCGATCCCGGCCTCTGCATCGTTCCACACGCCCTGATCGTCCGGGCCGCGGTGCGAGATCGTGCCCGCCATGCGCGCCAGCACGCCCTCCGACCGTGCGGCTTCGCCGTAAATACCTGCCAAACCGCACATCTTGTTTTACCCGTGGCTGCTGCGCTACCGAATGCGCCCGAACCTCTAAAGGCCAGCACGCCTTCCGCAAGGCCGGATGGGCGTTTAAGGCCGTGTGCGGCTTCGAATGCTCGAAAAAGCGGCTGAACTCCCTTGCTCGCGGCGGGCGGTCTGGTAGGTCGCGCACGCACGCCAAGGAGAGACTGCATGCTTCCGAGTTCCTGGAAACCGATAGACGCGCCCGCTTTGGTGCGCCTGGGCTCGGCGAACGACGGCGGTTACCTCGTGTCTCCGGCCGCGGTGGAACGGGCCACGCTCCTCCTCAGCATGGGCCTTAACGACGACTGGGCCTTTGAGGAAGATTTCCTGCGCCACGGCGCGGCGCGCGTCGTCTGCTTCGACCATTCGGTGAATAACGGCTTCTGGCGCTGGTACGCCCTGAACGGCGTTCTGAAACTCAGCCCCAAGCGGGTCGGCCGTTTTTTCGAGTACCGCCGCTTTTTCGCGTCGCCACGCGCGGAGCACAGGCAGCTCAAGATCGGCTATGACGAGCCGGGAGGCGTTTCGCTCGCCACCCTGCTCACCGACATGAAGGACTCCGACATTTTCCTGAAGATGGACATCGAGGGATCGGAATATCGGGTGCTTGACGATGTGGTGGCGCACGCCGACCGGTTCAGCGGCATGGCGATAGAGTTTCACGACATCGACCTCCACCGGGATCGGATCAGCGCCTTCCTCGATGCCCTGAAAGGCTTCCGCGTCGTTGAACTGCACGGCAACAATTTCGGCGGCCTTGATCCGGCAGGTGATCCGCTGGTGATCGAAGTCAGCCTGACCCGCGCCGATCTGCTGGGCGTTGCCAGCACGACGCCCTTGCCCTCGGCCACGCCGTGCGATCCGGCGCGCGAGGAAATCCTGATCCGCTATGCGCCCGAAGCCGCGCTCGCGGGTTAAGGCCGGGCTTCCCGCCGGCAAACCGATGAAAGCAGTTTGCAGATGAACCTCAAGGAATCCGCCCGACACCTTCTTGAAAAAGGGATGGGCCTGGTTGCGGCGCATACGTTGTTCAGCCCCCGCCGGCGCTTGCGCTCGGTGGGCTTCGACGTGCTCAGCAGCCGCCAAAGGCTGATCGTCTGCGCCCCTCCCGAAGGGGAAGTGTTCGTTGTGCATTCGGGCGACGAGTTCATCGGCCGTGAGCTGTTCTTGTCCGGGGAATTCGATTTCGACAAGTTCGCTGCCGCGATCGCTGCTCTGAAGCTCCACCGGCCCAACGCGAACCCGCAGGTGCTGATCGACGTCGGGGCCAATATCGGCTCGATCTGCATCGCCGCCGTCGCCCGGGGTTTCGTTGGGCGCGCGGTTGCGGTGGAGCCGGACCCGAACAACTCGCGGCTGCTGAGGGCGAACGTCGCCTTAAATGGCCTCGAGCGCCAGATCCGGACCGTTGAGATGGCGGCGGGCCCGGTGGACGGCGCGGTGCTTGAGCTTGAAATCTCCAGCACCAACCTGGGCGACCACCGAATCCGCGTCACCAGCGAAGACGGTCGCCTCGGGGAAGCGAACCGCAACGTGGTGCAGGTCCCGTCCTCGACCCTCGACACGATCTGCGCCGACGAGCAGAGCGGCGAGTTGCTGATCTGGATGGACACGCAAGGCTTCGAAGGGTTCGTTCTGCGCGGCAGCACCGGCTTGCTCGCCCGCAAGATCCCCCTGGTGCTCGAATTCTGGCCCTATGGAATGAAGCGCGCCGGATCCTTCTCCGCTTTGACCGAGAGCCTGGCCGGCTATTCGCAGTTCCTGGATCTTGAAGGCACGGGCGGACTTCGCCCGATCGCCGAGCTGGAACTCCTCTACCGGGAGCTTGGGGAAGAGCAGGCGTTCACCGACATATTGGTGATATGAGCGACGCCGTGGCGAGGCCGCTGAGCGCAGCCTTTATCGCCAACGGCGATCCGCGCGACCTTCGGACATGGTCGGGAACGCCGCGGCACATGCTTGAGGCGATCGAGAAGCGGATCGACATGCGGCTGGTGGTGCAAAGCCTCTGGCCGGCCTGGTACCGGCCGCTGGGCCGCGCGCTGAAGCTCCTTTCCGGCCGAAGGTTCGAATATAGCTGGTCGTCCTGGTATTCCGGCCTCGCCGCGCGCCGCACGATCCGCCGGCTCGAAGCCGCCAAACCCGACATAGTGTTCGCAGTGGCGCTCACCGACATGGCCTACCTACTCACCGGGCGCCTGCCGGTGGTCTACATCACCGACGCCGTAATCCCCGATCTTTTGGAATATTACGAGATGTTCCAGGCGATTTCCCCAACCGCCAAGCGCCGAGCGGTTGAGGCGGAGCGCGAGGCGTTCGAGGCCGCTTTGCTGCTCCACGTCCCGTCCGCCTGGGCGACCCGCTCCGCCATCGAGAAGCAGGGCGTCTCACCGGATCGGGTGGTGGAAATCGCCTGGGGCGCCAACATGCCCTTCCAGGCGCGGGCGCCTCGGACGCTGGGCGAGGGCCCCCTGCGTCTGCTCTTCGTGGGCACGCATTGGGACCGGAAAGGCGGACCGATAGCGCTCGACCTTGCCGCCGAACTCACCCGGCGTGGAATCGACTGCCGGCTCGATGTGGTGGGATGCACCGCCGATGTCGCACCGGGGGGCAGCGCGGCAAACGTCACCTTCCACGGCTTTGTCGACAAGGGCACAGAGGCGGGACGAACCATGCTCGACACCCTCTATGCAGAGGCGAACCTGTTCGTCCTGCCGACGCTTGCCGAAGCTTACGGCATCGTTTTCGCCGAAGCGGCCCATCACGGCCTGCCCTCCCTCGCTTATGCAACCGGCGGCGTGACCTCGGTGGTCAAGGATGGCGAAACCGGGATCCTGCTCCCCCTCGGCTCCACCGGAGCGGACTTCGCCGGCCAGGTCGAGGCCCTGGTGCAGTCGCCTGAACGGTACGCCGCGCTGTCGCGTGCGGCGCTTGTTGATGCGCGCGAACGGCTCAACTGGGACGTCTGGGCCGAATCGCTGGAGCGCGCCGTCGCCGCACGGATTGAACAGCCGCAACCCGCGCCCTGACCGCGGAATGGGGTCAGGATGCGCCGAGCCGCGCCTTGGCTCGTCCAAGCGTGCCGCGCAGCCGCTTGCCCAGCGAATAGGCCGCCGCCACCGGCCGCTTTATGCCCTGCATCCGGACCACCGACGCGGTGTTGTTCACATAATGCTTGCGGAAGAGCTGCTTGTGGCTGGTTCCCGGCACGACGCTATAGTCGAGGCCCAGGCCACGCTCGTCGGCGAACAGCCTGCAATCGTGCCTTCCGATCAGCGGGGCGATGGCCAGCGTGTAGGCGATCGGCCCGGTGAGGCGGATCACCCCGTCGCGACCTACCCCGTTCACCCAGGGGCGGTAGGCGGCGATGTTGTTCAGAACCCGCTCAAGCACCGCCCGGAGAAACGGGTGACCCGGCGCGCAGACGATGTGCCATTGCTGAAACTCGCCGGCGCCGAACGGCTCCAGCTCCGGGTGAAGCCCCCAATTGGGGTGACGCCCCCCCGCCTGATTGTCCCAGCGCGCCAGCAGAAAGCGCGCGCCCACCTCCCGGAGCCGGTCAAGGGGCCGGTGGCTGCTGCTCTTGATGTCGAGATAAACGCCGCCGACCGCATACATCAGCAGGTAGCGGAACAGATCCGCCCGCGCCGCGCCGTAGGAAGGATCGATCCTGCGGTACTCGGCGAGGATCCCGCTGCCGTAATGCCCAAGGATCAGCGCTTCGATGTCGAGGTCGTCGTACAGGCGATAGTCCCACCCGGGATTGTCGCTGCGCAGCCGGTCCGCATTGGCGAGCAAAGCGGGCGGGAGGTCCTTGGTCGGGAAGGTCTGGTGAATGATGCGCGGAATCGCCGCGCCTTCTTCGATCCGCGGCAGAACGATGTCGCTTTCACTCATTGCTGCTCCAGATCGGCGCGGGCGGCTTAGGGTAGATTTCCGGGGCTTGAACGGCCACTAGGCTGCCCGAGACTTAGGCTGGCGCGCTCAGCGAACAAGGGATGTTATGAACGATACCGACGCTGCGGAAAAGAGCGCAACCGGCTCGATTTTCTGGAGCGGGGCCGCCGCTGTGTACGCGCTGATGGGCCGGGCCCGGCGCCTGCAGCTCGTTGCCACGCTTATTCTCATGACGTTCGGGGCGGTGGCGGAGCTGGTCACGATCGGGGCTGTCCTGCCGCTGCTCGCGCTTGCCGCCGACCCGAGCTATTTCGACCGCTTCCCGGCGGCCCAACGCGTTCTGGCGCTGTTCGGGGCTGAACCGGGTGGCAATCTGGTCGTTCCAGCGGCCACGCTCCTCGTCGCCGCCGCGATCTTTTCCGGCATCGTCCGCCTGGCGCTGGCCTGGACCAGCTACCGGTTCGTCTACGGCGTCGGCTACGACATCAGCATGGAGATCTACCGGCGCCTGCTTCGCCAGCCGTATGAACTCTACGTCCGGCAGAACAGCAGCGTCGCCTTGTCCGCCGTGCAGAAGATCTACAGCGTCATCGTCGGCATCGTCTCGCCCGTACTGCTGGCCTTCACCTCCGCGATTATCTCGATCTGCATCGTTGTTTTCCTGTTCGTGATCGATCCGCGCACGGCGAGCTTCGCAACCCTGTCGGTCGGCGCCCTGTATGTCGGCATCAGCCTTGCGTCCAAGAAGGTCCTCCTCGCCAATTCACAACGCATTTCGGCCGTTCACACCGAACGATTAAAGGTGGTCCAGGAAAGCTGGGGCGGGATGCGGGACATCATTCTTGAGCATTCCCAGCCGCTTTTCGAACGCAAGCTTGCCGCGCATGAGGATGACATGCGGCGTTTATGGGCGACCGGCAACTTCCTGACCGATGCGCCGCGATTCATTGTCGAAGGCATCGGCATCATCGTCGTCGCTTTGCTGGCGGTGTATTTCAGCTTCCAGCCGGGCGGGCTGCTTGCCGCGATCCCGGTGCTCGGCGCGCTCGCGGTCGGCGCGCAGAGGCTGCTGCCGCTCGTCCAGCAGGTGTATCGCGGCTGGGCGAGCTATTCGATGAGCGCGCACTTCCTGAAGGACGTCATGGAGCTGATGTCCGCGCCGGTAAGCACCGCGGTGGCGACAAAGGGGGGCGCACCGACCCTGCCGGCGAGCATCGCCATCGAGGCGCGGGATCTCTGGTTCAGCTATTCTGAGGACGAACACGTCCTGAAGGGCATCAGCCTCACTATCCGGGCGGGCGAGCGGGTCGCCTTTATCGGCAAGACGGGCAGCGGAAAGAGCACCCTTATCGATGTGCTGATGGGCCTGCTGAGGCCGAGCCGGGGGCAGCTGCTGCTGGGCGGCGTGGCGATGAGCGACTCCAACGTTACGGAATGGCAGGGCCGGCTCGCCCACGTCCCCCAGGCGATCTTCCTGTCGGACGACAGCATCGCCGCCAACATCGCTTTTGGCTCAAGCGAGGACGAGATCGACATGGCGCGGGTGCTCGCCGCCGCCGAGCGCGCCGACGTCCGCAGCTTCGTGGAGCAACTGCCCGAAGGCTTTGCGACCACCGTCGGCGAGCGCGGCATCCGCCTGTCGGGGGGCCAGCGCCAGCGCATCGGCATCGCCCGCGCGCTCTACAAGAACGCCACCGTGCTGGTGCTCGACGAAGCGACCAGCGCCCTCGACGCCGCCACCGAGGCGTCGATCATGGACTCGATCGCGGGTCTCGACCGCGAACTCACAATCATCCTGATTGCCCACCGGCTTTCCACCGTGGAAGGCTGCGACACGATCTACCGGCTGGAAAGCGGCCGAATCGTGCAATCGGGCAGCTACGAAGAGGTGGTGCTGTCTGCCGGAGACTTGGCGACAACCGGCTGATCAGCCGCGGCGTCGCGCCTTCGCCTTTCGGTAAGCGCCGACGCCCGCGCGGACGATCCAGGCCGGCAGGCGGCTCATCACCCGGTACCGCACCGGCCAAGGGCCGCCGCTTTGCTTCAACAACCGCAAGAACCCGCGCGCACGGCGGGTATCGCCCGAATACAGCGCCTGGTGCACCCGCTGGGCCAGCAGCCGGTTCAGATAACCCCGAACGATTGCGTGGAGGGCGGCATGACGCGGCTCGGCGAGCGCGTCCTGCAGCACCTTCATTTCCGGCTCCTCACCCACCCCGAACCGGGTGCCGCTGCCCTGGTCCATCAGCCCGCCGGTCTCGACGGTGTACAAGGCGGTGACCTTGCGGGTGGCGGCGATCGGGTGCGCAAGCGCGAGCCTGGCCCACAGTTCCACATCCTCGCCCGGCCAATAAGCACCGTAACCGCCGCTTGCCGCGAAGGCATCGCGGCGGATTGCAACGCAGGAGCTCCACATCGCCTGCTCGGTACCGGCCGTTGCGAAATAGTCGGCCAGGTAGCCCCGCGTCAGGGCCGGGTCGGCGGGAGGCACTTTGGGCTCATCGCCTGCGGGAATGCGGGCGAAAGCCGTGTGGGCGACCCGCGCCTCCGGGTATTGTTCGATCAGTTCGGCCAAAACGGCCAGGTGATCCGGCAACCACAGGTCGTCCGCGTCGAGCAAGGCCACCCACTCGCACCGCGCCTCGGCAAAGCCCCGGTTGCGCGCCGGCCCGGGCCCGGCATTGGTCTGCGTGATCAGCCGTACCGAACCTCCGATCAGATCCTCGATTTCGGCGACGCTGCCGTCGGTGGAGCCATCATCGACGATCAAAATCTCGGTTGCGGGGTGATGCTGGGCAAGCGCGGTTTCCAGCGTCCTCCGGATGAAAGGCCGCTTGTTGTAAAGGGCGATCAGCACGGTGAAGTCGCGCGCGCTCACCCTTTGTCTTCCCCGCCCGCGAGAAGCGCGTGCGAGGCGGCGCAGATATCCTCGGCGTACAAAGCGGCATTCTGCCAGTACGCTATCGCGCCGCTCCGCGCCCGGGCATAAGCCTCCGGCTGGGCGATCAGCTCGGCGACGGCTTCGACACCTGCCCCGAGATCGTCGGGATCGACGAACACCCCGCTCGCGCCGTTTTCCACATAGCGGGCCATTTCGCCGACCGGGGTCACCACGGGAACAAGGCCGAGCTGCATCGCCTCCACCGTTCCCATCGCCATGCCTTCATAGCGGCTGAGCTGGAGAAAGAAGCTTCCGCCCGCAGCAACCTGGGCCAGTGAATCGCGCTCGGCCGCGCCGCGAAAACGGATGCGTCCCTCGATCCCGAGTTCCTTTGCGAGCGCTTCCAGGCTCGCCTGCTCGCCATCGTCAGGACCCCAGATGTCGAAGCGGGCGTCGATCCCCCGCTGAACCAATGCGGCGATGAAATGGAGCGCCCGGTCGATCCCCTTTTGCCGGTTGAGGCGCGACCAGGTCACGAAGCGAGGTGCGGCGGCGGGCGGCGTAGCGGGCGCTTCCCGGCGCTGGGTGACGAAGGAGATAACCCGAGTCGCCTTACGGCGCTTGCCGATCCGCGCCTGCAGGGTCGCCGCCGAATCGGCCCAAACCTCGTCGGCAAAGGCGATCGCGATTCGCGAGGCGATGGCATCGATCGCGTGCACCGGCCGTTCCAGGTTGAGGAAGAAGACGAGCCGGATCCGCCGCCTGATCAGTCGCGCCAGCACCGCGACACCGACGCTGCGCCACAGCGACATGATCAGCACGTCGGGCGGGTTCCGCACGCAGCGGGCGATGCCCCGACATTGCGCCAACGGGTTGAGCGGGGCGCCGAACGGCGACTGCTCGATGCGGGTTGGGGCTTCGCTCAGCGTCTTGCCGGCGAGGAGAAGCAGCGTGAAGTCGCAATCGAGATCGCCGCGCTCCGCCATACTGCGCGCCGCCACTTCGACGCCGCCCACCCCGTCGTGCGGAATGATGTGCAGAATGCGCGGCCGCCGGCCGCCGGGCTCGTCAGCCACGCTGCGGCAGCCCGAGCAGCTCGAAGTGTCGGGCAAGCACGATCTGCTCCCCGAACGGCAGCACCGCCTCTGCAAGCCGCTCGGCGTCGATCGGCTGCGCAAGCGCCCGGGTGATTCCATCTGCGAGGGCGGTCGGGTCCTGCATTGCGACAAGGTAGCCGAACCGGCCCCCCTGGAGAACCTCGCGCGGGCCGGTGGGGCAATCGGTAGAGACGGGCGTGCACCCGCACATCATCGCTTCCACGAGCACGTTCGGAAGCCCCTCCACCAGCGAGGAAAGCACGAAGATGTCGGAGCGTGCGAAATATTTGAGCGGATTGGCGACCCGGCCAACTAGGCGAACCCGATCCTCCAGGCCGCGCCGGGCGATCAGCGCCTCAAGTTCGCCGCGCAACGGCCCGTCGCCCAGAATGGCGAAGCGGATCTCGACTCCACGGTCGCGCAGGATGGCCATCGCCTCGATTGCGTCGGCAAACCCCTTCCACGGCTGAAGCGAGCCCGCGCCGACCGCGAGTGGGACCTCGCGCACCTCGGTGAACCAAGGATCATCCACCGCTTCGGCGATGCTTGCGCGAGCCCGCGCGTCGTCGACGATATTGTAGACGGCGACATGCGGCGAGGTGCCGAACACGGTGCGATATTGCCCAACCATGTCCTCCGACACGCAGGTCAGCGCATCGGCCCGCCAGGTCACCGCGCGCATCAGGTGCTTGAGCAGCCAGCGCTTCGAAAAGCGCTTGTTCGAATAAGTGTCGAACGGCGTCACCCGCGACGAGCCGCTGATTCGGGCCTTTGAGCGGGTGAGCACCGCCGCAACCAGCACCAGCGCGTTCAAGTGATCCTCGGCGGTGAACACCACATCCGGCTTCACCCGCCGCAGATAGGACGCGATCGGCACAAGCAGCCCCCGCACCTTGTCACGGCCGAGCACGATCCGGTTTACCCCAGGCACGTCGGGCAAGGTGAGCTCCGGCGGAACGAAGCCAACCACCAGGTCGATATCGTGGCCGGCATCGGCAAGCGCGCGGGCAAGCCGGATCTGCGCCAGCGGCACGCCCGAAATCGAATAACGCGCAACCGCAACGGCGATCTTCATGATCCGCGCACCAAGCGGGAGTGTAGCGTTTCGGCAGGCATGTCCGCCGCTTAGCGCCCGGGATTGGGGATAGCGAGGATTTCGGCGAGCCGCTGCTGCGCCGCCGCGCGCGAATAAAGCCGCTCGTACAAACCGCGCATCGCGGGATCGAAGCGCGGCGGCGGCGCCCGGCGAACTTCGGCCAGGGCCGCCAGAAAGTCCTCGCGCGTCCGGCACATCCAGCCGGCCTGGTCAGCGACATCCTCGTAGCCCGAAAAGGCTTCGGGCGTGCCGATGATCCGTTTGCCGTACATCAATGCCTCGGCAACCTTGGTCTTCATCCCCGACCCGTCGAAGATCGGCGCAATCGCCACCGCGGCGTCGAGGTACCAGTCGCCGAGGCTCTCCACCCCGCCGACCACCTCGATCATGTCGAGCCCCTCCATCTCGGGCCGAAGCCGCTCGAGACCGCGCCCGACGATGCAGGTCGGAAGTGCAGCCTCCGGCGCCACATTCCGGGCAAACCAGCGCGCCCCCGCCTCATTGGCGTAAAAGGCGCCGCCGACGAATAGCGCATAACGGCCCGTTCCGTCGCCGCTCGGCACGGCGCGGAGTTGATCCTCCATTGCCATGGGCAGCACATGGGTGCCGGCGCGGCCGTAGATGCGCTTCAGCCCCGCGCTGTCCCGCCGGCTGAGCGTCACCAGCTTGTGGCTGTGCCGCACCGCCATACGCTCCGCCGCATAATTGGCGATCAGCACCGCCAGCGCGCGCGGACTTCGGGTTTCGCGAAGCGCGCCCAGAAAGAACCGCGCCTCGACATTGTGGAAAAAGCTGACCACCTCCACCCCCGGCGCGCCAAGCCGCACCGCCTTGGCCAGCCGTCCCAGGTTCGAGCCGTCCAGGTAGACGTGAGAGACGCCCTCGTCGCGAATGCGCGCCAGAATGCGGCCCACCGCCTCGGAGCTGATGCCGTCGATATAGCCGCGGATGCGCTGGCTTGCGGAAACCCCTCCAGCAGGCGTCGCCGAATCCAGCTCCTCCACCAGCAGCCGCCCGCCAGCCAGCGCGGAAAGGCACGCGCGGTGCAGCGCCGACAGCAAAGCCCGTCCTCCGGAAGGAGGCGACGGCACAAGGGGTGTGATGAACATCAGCTTGTTCATTCGGGGACGCGCTAGGCTCCTTGCGATCTACCGGTGGCCGTTGGCGAGGCTGCCGAACCCGTTCGGCCGAGGCCAGGTGACACGGTTTCTCCCCGGCCCAAGCGCCAGCGCGTCGGCAAGCGCTATAGGCTGAGGGGTCTCGGCGGCAAGCGCTAACGCGATTCGCAGTCGTCCGAACCCGCCGTTTCGCACCGCATGCCGCTTCCTTGCCGGTCCCGGCCCAATCGCTTAAGCGGCCAGAGCCTCCAAGGGGACCGATTTGTGAGCATGTCTACAGAAGCCGGCGCGGCTGCGAACCGCATCGTTCCGGTGATCCTTTCCGGCGGATCGGGCACGCGGCTGTGGCCTCTGTCGCGCAAGGCGACGCCCAAGCAGATGCTGGTGCTTACCGGCGAGCGTAGCATGTTGCAGATGACGGCCGAGCGGGTGGGCAACGATGCACGTTTCGCAACGCCGATCGTGGTCGCCGCCGAGCACCAGGCGCAGGCGATCGCCCTGGACTTCGAAGCGGCGGGTCGTGCCCGGCCCCGGCTGATCCTCGAGCCTTCGGCCCGCAACACGGCGCCGGCGATCGCGCTCGCCGCCTTTGCGTCCGATCCCGAAGCACTGCTGCTGGTCATGCCAAGCGATCACCTGATCGCCGATCCCGCCGAATTTTCCGCCGCCGTGGAGGCGGCCCGTCCGGCCGCCGAGACGGGCTGGCTGGTGACGTTCGGGGTTACGCCGAGCCACCCCGAAACCGGCTATGGCTATATCCGCCGCGGCGACCGGCTTCCGACCGGCCAGTTCCGCGCAGACCGCTTCGTCGAGAAACCGGATGCGGCCACGGCCGCCGCCTACCTCGCCGAGGGGTGCTTCGACTGGAATGCCGGCATTTTCCTGTTCAAGGCCGGCGCCTATCTCCAGGCGCTGACCGACCACGCGCCCGATATAGAAGCGGCGGTTCGCCATTCGCTGAAGGAGATGGATGCAGCCGGTGCGGATCCGCTGTGCCCGGATGCGGCCCGCTTCGCGCTGGTCCGCTCCCAGTCGATCGATCATGCGGTGATGGAACATGCCGCCAACGTCGCGGTGGTGCCGATCGATGTCGGCTGGTCCGATGTTGGGAGCTGGCAGTCGCTTCACGAGGCTTCCGCCAAGGACCCGGACGGCAACGTCCTGTTCGGCGAAGTCGAGGCGCTTGGATCGACCAATTGCCTGCTGCGCTCAAACGGGCCGATGGTGGTTGCGATCGGGCTGGACAACATCGCGGTGATCGCGACCGGCGATGCGGTGCTGGTGGTTGCCAAGGATCATAGCCAGCGGGTCAGCGAGGTGGTCGCCCGCCTCTCCGCCCGCGGCGACTCAAGGCTGTAGCGGGAGCGCACCCGCCATCCTGCCCGATGCTCAGCGTGCGCCGAAGCCGTTCGAAACGGTGCGAAGCGTACCGGCGACGATCAGCAGATCGAGCCAGAACGAGAAGTTCTTGATGTAATAAAAGTCATATTGAAGCTTTGAAAGCACGTCGCTGACCTCGGCGACATGCCCCTGCTTGACCTGTGCCCAGCCGGTGATCCCCGGGCGGACGATGTGCCGGTAGCGGTAAAAGGGCAGCTCGGCTTCGTACCAGGCGGACAGCGGCACCGCTTCGGGACGCGGCCCGATCCAGCTCATCTCGCCCTTCAAAATGTTGAGCACCTGCGGAAGCTCGTCGACGCGGTAGCGGCGCAGGAACTTGCCGATCCTGGTGACCCGCTCGTCACCGTCCAGCGTCATCGCGGCCGAACGGGCGTCATCGGCGGCGGCGCCATGGCGCATCGACCGGAATTTGTACATTTTGAACGGGTGGCCGCGATAGCCCATGCGCTTCTGGGTGAAGAAAATGGGGCCGGGCGAATCGAGCTTGATCCAGATCCCCACGATTACGAACAGCGGCACCAGGAACGGCACGGCGACGATCGCCATCGCAAGGTCCCACAGCCGCTTGACCTTGGCGTAGACGATCCCCGGGATCAGCGAGCCGAAGCTGTTTTCCGACATATGGTCGATCGCGACCCTGCCGGTAAGCGATTCCTCCATCTGCTTGAAGTGCATCACCAGGGTGCCGGCGAGGGCGCGGTCGGCAAGGAAGCGCTCCCATTCGTCGGGGATGTCGGCGCGCAGGTCGGCGACGATCCCGTCGAACGATCCGATCATCTCCGACGGCGAATGAAGCCGCACCCAGCGGACATCCTCCAGATCGAACAGGTGCTCGACCTCGCCCGCAGGGACCACGCCGATCCTCAGCCGCTGCTGCCGCTGCAGCTTGAAGTAGACTATGTAATACCAGAATACGCAGAGCAGGAAGCTCGCCGCGAAATGAAGGCGGCTATAATCCAGCCGGGCGAAGAAGATCGCCGCGAGCGCAACGCCGTAGGCCGCGGCAAAGGACGGCAGGATGTGGTAGGAGGCACGGACGCCGGGATAATGGGCAACCTTGCGGAAGGCATAATAGCCGGCGAGCACCGCCGCCAGGGAGCCGATCAGCGAGTTTTGCAGGCTGTCCTGGTCGATCTGCTGATACTCGAACCGGTAGCGGACGAGGTAGGGCAGGATCACGCCAAGCAGCAGCCCGACGCCGAGCTGGAAGCGGACGCGGTGCCAGAGCGTCCGTCGGGCGCTGGAAAGTTTGGCAGGCGACATCGACACAGTTCGGCTCCGGCTCCGCGCCTCATCTCGGGTCCGCACGGAAGTTTTCGGGAATAGGGGCTATTTCGCCGGATTGTCTACCGCTTCGATCAGGCTATCGTGGCTGTGCCTTTCCCGCGCACCGGATAGAGCCCTGCCCGCACGCCCGGGTTCAGAAGCGGGCCTCCGGGGTCAGGGCGGCCGAACGAAAAGGGTGGCCGCGCATTGAGTTTGCAGCGGCTTCTTCCTAAGCGCGCTCCGGAAACCAACAAACAGGCAGATCAAATGACCACTCTCGTGACCGGCGCCGCCGGCTTCATCGGCTTCCACGTGAGCGAGCGCCTGATGGCGCGCGGCGAGCAGGTGATCGGACTCGACAACGTCAACGATTATTACGATCCCAAGCTGAAGCGCGACCGGATCGCCGAACTCAACCGCCGCCACAACAGCTTCGAGTTCCTCGAGGTCGATTTCGCCGACTACGGCGCGCTGACCAAGGCGGTCGAAGGCCGGAAGTTCGACAAGATCGTCCATCTCGGCGCCCAGGCCGGCGTGCGTTATTCGATCGAGAACCCGCACGCTTACGTGCATTCCAACCTGGTCGGGCACCTCAACATGCTGGAGGTCGCTCGGGCGCGGCAGACCGCCAACATGGTCTACGCCTCCTCCTCCTCGGTCTATGGCGGCAACGAGACCCTGCCGTTCCGGGTCGAGGACCGGGTCGATCAGCCGCTTTCGCTCTACGCCGCGACCAAGAAAGCGGACGAGCTGATCAGCGAAACCTATGCCCACCTTTACCGGCTGCCGCTGACGGGCCTGCGCTTCTTCACCGTCTACGGCCCCTGGGGTCGCCCGGACATGGCGATGTGGATCTTCACCAAGGCGATCATGGAAGGCAAGCCGATCGAGGTCTTCGGCGAAGGCAATATGCGCCGTGATTTCACCTATATCGACGACATCGTGACCGGCATCGTCGCCGCGCTCGACAACCCCGCGCCCGACGATGGCCAGCCCAAGGCCGGCGGCTCCAAGAGCCCGCACCGGCTCTACAACATCGGCAACAACAATTCCGAAGAGCTCACCCAGATGATCGCGCTGATCGAGCAGGCCTGCGGGCGCGAGGCGGAAAAGACGCTGATGCCGATGCAGCCGGGCGACGTGCGCGACACCTATGCCGACATCAGCGCCATCCAGAACGACCTCGGCTTCCAGCCGACCACCGCGATCGCCGAAGGCATCCCGCGCTTCGTCGATTGGTACAAGCAGTACCACGGGATTTGACACCTAAGTCCTCCCCCAGTTTGCTGGGGGAGGGGGACCGCTCGCCTTAGCGAGTGGTGGAGGGGCCGAGCGAAGCGAGGAGCTTTGACCTCCGCTGCGCTCCGGCCCCTCCACCACCGCCTTCGGCGGCGGTCCCCCTCCCCTGCAAACGCAGGGGAGGAGTTTAGGCTAAAGCGTCCAGCGGGTGACGCCGGCCAGCGCTCGCCTCGCGTACAGGTTCTTCAAGTCCGCGAAGAGGCCGCCGTCCACCACCATGGCGGAGAGCTGGTCGTCAGACAGCGCCGCATACGTTTCGTGCGGCACCGCCACCAGCACCAGATCGTAGCTGCCCTTCAGCGCCTCGGCGTCGAGCGCGATGCCGTATTCGTGCTGTGCCTCGGCCGCATCGGCGAGCGGATCGTGGACGGTGATCTGGTGGCCGTGCTGCTCCAGGCGGCGGATCACGTCGATCACCCGGCTGTTCCTGAGGTCCGGCACATTTTCCTTGAAGGCAAGGCCCATGATCAGCGCCTTGCCCGCGCGGCCGAGCTTTTCGTGGAGTTGGTCCGCCACCCAGGCGCCCATGCCGTCGTTGATCGAGCGGCCGGAGAGGATGACGTTGGGCTCGAGCCCGAGCTGCTGGGCGCGATAGGAGAGGTAATACGGATCGACCCCGATGCAGTGGCCGCCGACCAGACCCGGCTGGAACTTGAGGAAGTTCCACTTTGTGCCCGCGGCCTCCAGCACATCCCAGATCGAGATGTCGAGCTTGGAGAAGATGCGCGTGATCTCGTTCATGAAGGCAATGTTGATGTCGCGCTGGGCATTCTCGATTACCTTGGCGGCCTCGGCCGCTCGGATCGACGCGGCGCGGAACACGCCGGCGCTGGTCACCGCTCCGTAGAGGGTGGCGAGCCGCTCCGTCACTTCGTCATTCTCGCCGGCGATCACCTTTACGATCCGGTCCACCGTATGCTCGCGGTCACCCGGATTGATCCGCTCGGGCGAGTAGCCGAGAAAGAAGTCGATGCCGCGCCTTAGACCGGAAACCTCCTCGATCAGCGGCCCGCAAATCTCGTCGGTGACGCCCGGGTAAACGGTGCTTTCATAGACCACGATCGCCTTCTTCGCGGGATCGAGCAGCTTGGCCACCGATCGGGTGGCGCCGATCACCGGGCTGAGATCGGGCTGGTTCGACTCGTCCACCGGCGTCGGCACGGTGACGATATAAACGTCGGCGCCGGCGCACTCGGCCGAATCGCTGGTCAGGCGGAGCGGCGAGTTCAGAAGCACATCGCGCTCGACCTCGTTGGTGCGGTCGATGCCGTCCTTCAGCTCACCCACCCGGCGTGTATCGATATCAAGCCCGGTCGTCGGAAAGCTGCGGGCCAGCGCCACGGCCAGCGGCAGGCCGACATAGCCGAGGCCGACGACGACGATCTGCTCGTTCGGGGACGCGTTCATTCTGGCTCACTTTTGGATAGATGTGGGGCGGGAAAACGCCTGCGCGCGCCACAGCCAAAAGGGACTGGGCTGTCAAGCCGCCTTGCGATTCGGCTTGGGCTCCTTGAGGCGGTGGATGACGGCGCCGCGGGCGGTCAGCCAGTCGCGATTCGCAAACGTCACCGCCTCGATGAACGAGCGCGGCCTACGCATCAGGCCCTTGCGCGGCGCCCCATCCATGCCGATCGCGGTTGCGAC
The DNA here is from genome assembly GCA_036386875.1 of Allosphingosinicella sp. Classification (GTDB taxonomy): domain Bacteria; phylum Pseudomonadota; class Alphaproteobacteria; order Sphingomonadales; family Sphingomonadaceae; genus Allosphingosinicella. The sequence goes on along the minus strand of DASVUV010000026.1, from coordinate 43,748 downwards.
ATCGCCGACGAAGTGGATGCAGTTCGCGGTGTCGAGATCGTAGCTCGGCTGCTTCGCCGCCCGCCATCGCGCCACCGTCGCTATGACGTTGTCATATTCCGGATCGGTGAGGGTGACGGTGAAGTGCTTGTCGCTTCCCGCCACATAGGATTTCGAATGATCCGAAATCACCTTGCCGCCAACCCTGCCCCACAGAATCGCCGGGCTGATCGCTTTGGCGGAAAAGCCGTAATCCTCGTCGATTCGCGCGCCGCCCCGATCGGGGGTCCCTTCCAGGATCACGAAAGTATGCGGAAAGGAGCCGCCAAGCTCCTTTGTATAAAAGGTGATCTGCACGGCCGCGAAGGAAGGCACCGCGGCGAAGGCGAGCCAAAGGATCGCGAGCAAGCCGGTGATTCGGCGGCCGAGGGGGCTTCCTTGCACAAACGGTCTCCCAAGTGGTGAGGAGCGAAGTCTCTGAAACAAAATCCGATTTCTGGCAATGGCGGCCGTCGGCACCATGCAGGTGTGGCGTCTGGGCAACACTGAGCATTTCAAGCTTGATCGGTTGAACCTTCCGTGCGAGGCGGCGTTTGGTGTCATGGTTCGGTAACTATCGGAAGGTTATCGGAAATTTGCGCGTTTCAATCGCTTCAGCCATTTCGGGGTGGACACGTACCGCCGCCTCGGATAGTTAAGCCTTGAAATCGAGAAGATCAGACTCGAGTGAGTACGAAGGGAGAAGCTGACGTGGGTTTCAAGGGACTTATCACTGCGGCCACCGCGGTTGCATTGATTGCGGCGCCGACGATGGCGGCCGCTCAGAGCGTTGAGGTGGCTCCGGCCTCCGAGACCGTGGACGGTGGCAGCGAACTGCGCGGTGGTTTTATCATCCCGCTGATCGCGATCATCGCCATCATTCTCGGCATCCTTGCCGCAACGCATGACGACGACGACGATCTGCCGACCAGCCCGTAATAGGGACGGTTGATTATCGTGTCAGATATAGACCGGGTGGACTTGCTCCACCCGGTCTTTCTCTGCGTCTGGCGTTTGCCGGCGGGACGGGGCTCTTCGCGAGTCGCTGCGTTGCCTCTGGCGAGTGTTGGCAGTTCGGCTGCACTTGGCCGAGCCCCACCCGAGTCGTGCAGGCATCCTGCAGCACCGAGCTTCTGCCTGCTTCCGACAGATCATCCGCAGCGGCCTGCCGTTAGCCGCTTCGGACTCGTTGTCCGCCGCAGCTTATGGCAGCGGCGGCGGATGCTCTGAAACGGCGAATTTAACTTGCTTGTTAGAGCGTCCCCCTCTCCTCTCCCGTCACCCCGCGAAATCGGCGGTTCCGCTTCTTGTTTGTGTTAGCGGCCGGGAAGAAGGAAGAAGGAAGAAGCGGAATTCTCGCTTTCGCGGGAATGACGGTACCGGGTTAATCGCCCCGTGGCGCATTCCGCAGACACTGCAACGGATCGAGCCAATTCGGGTCCGCTTTATTCGATCTCCCCCGTGTGGGCGCCGCAAAGGAACGCCGGTGTAAATGTCGCCGCGGTGATCGCTCCACCGTCATACCGCTGTGCGTCCCACGTCGCCTGTCCCGCTCCCCCAAGTGAAGCACGCTCCCGGCTTCTCCCCGTAACCAATTGGGCCCTCGCTTCGCGGGAATGGCAGTGGATGACCCCGGTTGCGGGTGTAAGAGGGGCGTGTGAAGCGCAGCACTCGCCTCCCCGCCGCGGCAGCCCCGCTATTGGCGCTCTTCACCCCAACGCGCCTGAATATCGGGCCCGTTCAGGCTCCGGCCTTTAGGCAGTTCCCGTGAAACACAGCCTTCGCTTCTTCGCCGCCGCCCTCCTCGCGGTGCTTTCGCCGCCGGCGAGCGGCACGTGGGCCGGGCGCGATTCGCCGCAGGTGTCGCCGGTTGCTGCCGCGCCCGTGCTCTCGACGCTGCGGCGCGACGATGCCCGCGTCGGCGCGGTCGCCTACCGGCTTGCGCTGGCCGGGCGCGGCCTGTGCCGCGAAGCCTATCCCCTCACCGGCCTGCTCTTCCACCACCTTGCCGAATATGAGGTCGCGGACAGGCCGCTGATGATCTCCCGCTACGGCCTCGATCGCGGGCCGGGCGTGCTCGCTGTGCTCGGCGGCACCCCCGCCGCCGCCGCTGGCCTGGTCGCCGGCGACGTCCTGCTGTCCGTCAATGGCCGGCCCTTCCCCTCTCCCGCCAGGATTGCCGCCGAGCCGAAGCGCAAGAAGTGGCGGCCGATGCTGGAGGGGAGCGAGGCGCTGCTCGAAGCCGCCCTGCGCGCCGGCCCGGCGAGTCTCCAGGTGCTGCGAGAAGGCCGCACGCTCCCCCTTACCCTCGGCTCCGAACCCGGATGCGTGGGCCGGGCCCGCCTCGCCCGCTCAACCCAGATGAACGCCTTCTCCCTGCGCGGCTACGTGGTCATGACCACCGCCATGCTCGGCTACGTCCGAAGCGACGACGAGCTCGCGGTGGTGCTCGGCCACGAACTCTCCCACTCGATCCTCGGCCACGACGGTATGCGCGACGAGGATGGCATCCTCGGCAGCATCGGCATCAAGGCGAGCGCGATGTGGAAGCGCGAGGAGGCCGCGGACCGGCTCGGCCTCCGCCTGATGGCGGCGGCGGGCTTCGACCTCGATGCGGCGATTCCCTTCTGGGACCGCTATCTCGGCCAATATGACTGGTTTCCGCAGATCTTCCGGAGCCACCCGAGCCGCGGTGCCCGCGATCGAATCGCGCGCGAGGAGATTGCGGCGATTCGCGCTACGTCGCGTCCAGGCAATCGCTAGCGCGGACATGGACGCGCCGGAAACGCACGCTCTGGCTTTCAGCGACGCCCCGGCGTTGCGCCAATGGCTGACAGACCACCACCAAAGCGAGTCGCAGCTTTGGGTGCGAATCTACAAGGCCGGCAGCGGCCGCGCCTCCGTCACCTGGGACGATTGCGTGATCGAGGCGATTCGCTTCGGCTGGATCGACGGCCAGAAGCGGTCCCTAGACCAGCATTCCTATCTGCAGCGGCTTACCCCACGAAAGCCGAGATCGAGCTGGTCTGCGCGCAATTGCGAACACGCCGCTCGGCTGATTGCGGAAGGAGCGATGGCGCCTGCCGGGCTCGCGCAGGTCGACGCGGCAAAGGCGGACGGCCGCTGGCAAAACGCTTATGCCGGCCAAGCGGCCATGTCGATCCCGCAGGATTTCCTCGGCGCGCTCGATGCGCTGCCGGCTGCAAAGGCGTTCTTCGAAACCCTCAACCGCGCGAACCTGTACGCGATCTATTACCGGCTCCACACCGCGAAGCGGCCGGAAACGCGAGCGCGAAGGATGGCGCAAATCCTGGAGCAACTGGAGCGCGGCGAACGCTTTCACTGAGGCGCCGCCCTCCCTCCGGCCACGCTCAGAGCTTGGTTCGAAGGCTCCACAGCTCCGGAAACGCCCGCTTGCCCACCGTCGATTGCAGATAGGCCACGCCCGCCGTCCCGCCGGTGCCGCGCTTCAGGCCGATGATCCGCTCCACCGTGACGACATGCTTGTGCCGCCAGGTGGCCAGCGAATCGTCGATATCGACGAGCTTTTCGGCGAGCTGATAGAGCGGCCACCAGCGTGCCGTGTCGCGATATACCTGCGCCCACCCCTCGATGACCTCGTCGAGCGGCTCGTAAGTTCGGCTCCAGTCCCGCTTCAACACCGCCGCCGGGAGGGAGAAACCGGCGCGCGCCAAGGCGGCATTGGCCTCGTCCCACAAGGACGGCTGGTGGAGCGCCTCCATCAACGCGCCGTAGGAGGCGGAGCCCTCCTCCTGGAAGCGCAGGTGCCCGCCGTCCTTGAGGCCGAGCAGATATTCGAACTCGCGGAACTGCGCCGACTGGAAGCCCGAGGAGGAGCCGAGCACGTCGCGGAAGCTCGAATAATCGGCCGGTGTCATAGTGGCGAGCACGTCCCACGACAGCGTCATCACCGTCTGGATCCGCGACACCCGCGACAGGCTCTTGTGCACCGGCATCAAATTGTCGGCGCGAATCAGCGCCCGCGCCAGCTTCAGCTCATGGATGATCTGCTTGAGCCAGAGCTCCTTGGTCTGGTGGATGATGACGAACAACAGCTCGTCATGATGGTCGGAAACTGGAATCTGGGCGGAGAGCAGGGCGTCGAGGGCGAGATAGCCGCCATAAGTCATCGATGCCGGCGTGTCGGTCATCCTCAGCCGTGCGCCGCAAAGATGGTGCGCTTGCCGCCGGGGCCGAAGGCGAACACCTGGTAACGCTGCTTCTGGTCGTGGCCGACATCCATGCCCGGGCTGCCCGCCGGCATGCCCGGCACGGCGAGGCCGGTCACGCCCTTGGGCCGGCTGGCGATCAGCCGCTTGATGTCTTCCGGCGGAACATGGCCTTCCACCACCACGCCTCCCACCATCGCGGTGTGGCAGGATTGCAGATCGGCCGGCACGCCGCGCGCTTTCTTCACCGCCGCCATGTTGGGGCTGTTGATCACGTTCACCTTGGCGCGGAAGGCCGCCTCCATGCGCTTCGCCCATTCGGTGCAGCAGCCGCAGCCGGGGTCGCGCCACATGGTGATGCTGTTCGCCTGCGCGAACGCCTCGGCGCCCAGCAGTGGCAAGGCCGCCGCCGCGCCGGCGAGTTGAAGCATCGTTCGCCGGTCGATCGTCATAAGAAACTCCGCTAGAGCCGTTCGGCGCTGGCCACAACTTCGGTCGCCCGAAGCGCGGCCAGGATGCGCATCAGATGCTGCACATCGTGCACTTCGATGTCGAGGTGGAAGGTGTGGAAGCTTCCGTCGCGGCTCGCCTGGTCCATCGACACGATGTTGGCGCCATGGCTGCCGAGGATGCCGGCGATGACGGCAAGGCTGCCGGGCTCGTTGCGGATCACGACGCACAAACGCGTCGCGCCGCCGTCCGATTCGTCGCCCCAGGCCAGGTCCACCCAGTCGGCGTCGACGCCGCTCGCCAGGCTTTCGCAGCCGATCATGTGCACTTCCAGATCCTGGCCCTCGCGGCGCAGGCCGACGATCCGGTCGCCGGGAATCGGGTGACAGCATTGGGCGAGCTGGAACGCGACCCCCGGCGTCAGGCCCTTGATCGAAATCGCGGTGCGCTGCGGCGGCGGCTTCACGCCGCTCCGCCCCGTCGAGCCCGGGATCAGCGCTTCCATGACTGCGGCATCGTTGATCCGCTTCAGCGCGATCGCCTCCATCAGCGCGTCGTCGTCGGGGAGGTGAAGACGGCGCAGCGCCTCCGCGAGCGCTTCCCAGCCGGGCGGCGTCGGCAGGCGCTGGACGATCTCGTCGAAAATCTTGCGGCCAAGCGCGATCGTCTCCTCGCGCTCCTTCGATTTGACGAACCGCCGGATTTTGGCCCGCGCCTTGCCGGTGGCGATGAAGCTCAGCCAACCGGGCTGCGGCGTCTGCGCCTTGGACACGAGGATTTCCACCTGGTCGCCATTTTCCAGCATGGTGCGAAGCGGCATCACCCGGCCGTTGATCTTCGAGCCCACCGTCTGGTCGCCGAGATCGGTGTGAACGGCGTAGGCGAAATCGACCGGAGTCGCGCCCTTGGGAAGCTGGATCAGCTCGCCCTTGGGGGTGAAGGCGAAGATCCGGTCCTGATACATCGCCATTCGGGTGTGCTCGAGCAACTCCTCGGCGCTCGCGGCATGGTCGAGGATCTCGAGCAGGTCGTCGATCCACGGATGCTGGGCCTCGGCGGCGGCACGGCCTTCCTTATAGGCCCAGTGCGCGGCGAGTCCGTGCTCCGCCTTGGCGTGCATCTCGCGGGTGCGGATCTGGATTTCGATCCGCATCTGTTCGTCGTGGATCACCGTGGTGTGCAGCGACTGGTAGCCGTTGCGCTTGGGCGTCGAGATGAAATCCTTGAACCGCCCCGGCACCATCGGCCAGCGCCCGTGGATAAGGCCCAGGGTGCGATAGCATTCGCCAAGGTCCGGAACGACGGCGCGAAACGCCATGACGTCCGACAATTGTTCGAAGCTGACATGGCGCTCGGCCATCTTGCGCCAGATCGAATAGGGATGCTTCTCGCGCCCTTGCACCTCCGCCTCGACGCCATTCGCCTCGAGATGCGCCTTGAGCCCGCGCGCAATGCGCTCGATCAGATCGCCTTCATTGCCGTGAAGCTGCTCAAGCCGGCGGGAAATGGAGGCGTAGGCATCGGGCTCGAGCTCGCGAAAGGCGAGCGTCTGCATCTCGGTCATGAACTCGTACATGCCGATCCGCTCGGCGAGCGGCGCGTAGATATCCATCGTCTCGCGGGCGATGCGCTTGCGCTTCTCCGGGTTGGAGATGAAGTGAAGCGTGCGCATGTTGTGCAGCCGGTCGGCAAGCTTGACCAGCAGCACGCGGATGTCGCCGGACATGGCGAGCAGGAACTTGCGCAAATTTTCGGCAGCCCGCTGGCTTTCCGACTGCGCCTCGATCTTGGAGAGCTTGGTGACGCCATCGACCAGCCGGGCCACGTTGGCGCCGAACAGACGCTCGATCTCCTCGTGCGTCGCCACCGTATCCTCGATCGTGTCGTGGAGGATGGCGGTGATGATCGTCTCGTCGTCAAGGTGGAGATCGGTGAGGATGCCGGCCACTTCGATGGGATGGCTGTAATACGGATCGCCCGAGGCGCGCTTCTGGCTGCCATGCGCCTTCATGGAGAAGACGTAGGCGCGGTTGAGCAGCGCCTCGTCGACGTCGGGATCGTAGCCCCTTACCTTTTCCAGAAGTTCATATTGCCTCAGCACCGCCTGGACATTGGGTGCCGGGCGGCGACGATGCAACCCCGAGCGGCACGGCCCGCGGGGCGAGCCTCCCTTTTCCGGCGTTCGGCGGCCGACGAGGCGTTCCGGCTTCTGTCTCTCGACTTCGCTCGAGACGAACGGGAGTGGGGGGGGGTCGAGTTCGCTCGAGACGAACGGAGATGGGTGTCTCGACTTCGCTTCCGCCATGGGACGCGAGGCGCTAGGGTTTCGCTAGTGGACATCTACCTCCCCATTGCCGGCCTTTCCGTGAACGCGCTGGTGATCATCGCCCTTGGCGGCGTGGTCGGCCTGTTGACCGGCATGGTGGGGGTCGGCGGCGGCTTTCTGACCACGCCGATCCTGATCTTCTACGGCATCCCGCCGGCGGTTGCGGTCGCCTCGGCCACCACCCAGATCACCGGCACCAGCGTGTCGGGCGTCCTCGCCCACCGGCGGCGCAAGGGCGTCGATTACCGGATGGGCGGGGTGGTGATCGCCGGCGGGCTTGTCGGCGCGATGATCGGCGGCGTGCTGTTCCGCCTCCTCCAACAAGCCGGGCAGATCGATACCGCCATCGCCATTCTTTACGTTGTGCTGCTCGGCTCGATCGGCTCGCTGATGGCCAAGGAAGCGAGCACCACCCTTGGAATTCTGAAAGCCAAGGAGGGCACCAAGAAAAAGGCGCGGCACAACCCACTGATCGCCTCCCTTCCGTTCCGCTGGCGCTTCTACCAATCGGGCCTCTACATCTCGCCGCTCGCACCACTTCTGTTGGGGCTGGTCGGCGGCATGCTGACGGTGCTGCTCGGCGTCGGCGGCGGCTTCATCGTCGTTCCCGCGATGATCTACATCCTCGGCATGTCGGCGCAGGTGGTGGTCGGCACGTCGCTGCTCCAGATCCTGGCCGTCACCGCCGCCACAACCCTGATCCACGCCACCAGCACCAAGTCGGTCGACATCGTCCTCGCCGGCCTGCTTCTCCTCGGCTCGGTGATCGGCGCGCAGTTCGGCGCACGGCTCGCGCAAAAGGCGAAGCCGGAGCTGCTGCGCATGTTCCTGGCCATCATCATCCTCGGCGTCGCCGCGCGCATGGCGATCGGGCTCGCCTGGCAGCCGGAGGAAATCTACACGTTGCAGGTGCTGTGAGCCGGGCCGCGCCCCTCCTCCTTTTGCTGCTCGCGCCGTTGCTGATGGGCCAGGGCAAGCCGCGGCTGGTGCCGGACGTGTCGCAGAGCCGCATCGAAATCCGCTACTCCTTCACCGGCGCCGAGCTCCTGCTGTTCGGCGCAATCCTCTACCCCGGCGGGCGCGCGCCTTCGAAAAACGCCGAGATAGCCGTTGTGGTGAAGGGGCCGGTGCAGCCTTTGGTGGTCCGCGAGAAGCAGAAGGTTGCCGGGATCTGGATGAACGTCGAAAGCAGCCGCTTCCGCTCCGCGCCGTCCTTTTACGCCGTTGCTTCGTCCAAGCCGCTGTCGAACCTGGTCGATGAGCGCACCGCCGCGATTTACGAGCTTGGCCTTCAGAACCTGCAGCTTTCCCCCGGAAGCGGTGCCTCGCCGGAAGTCCAGCGGCGGTTCGAGGCCGGCTTCATCGAGCTGATGCAGCGCCGCCAGCTTTATTTCGAGGATTCGGACGGCGTCCAGATTACCGAAGGCGTGCTGTACCGCGGCCGGGTCACCATTCCCGCGCAGGTTCCGGTTGGCGATTACACCGCCGAGACCTTCCTGATCCAGGACGGTCGGGTGATCGCGGGCGCGGTGCGCGACATCCACATCGACAAGTTCGGATTCGAGCGGTTCATCGCCGACGCGGCGGAACGCTGGGCTCTCGCCTACGGGCTGATCGCCGTGGTGCTGTCACTGCTGCTCGGCTGGGGCGCCAGCGCCTTGTTCCGGCGGGGCTGACCGGCCGCCGGTCTCCCTGGCCCAACGCGACAAAGCGCCCGAAAAGCAAATATTTACCCTCTGCGAGTATCAAGCAGTCTGGAAATTAGACGGAGCTCCCCTGCCGCCATGACGGACATGATGCAGTTCAACACCTTTCCCGCGACCGACGACCCCGAGGAAATCGCCCCCACCATTCGCCCGATCCTTCGGGAGGCGGTGCGGCAGGGGCCGATCGGGCGGGTAATCGAGATCGCCGGCGGAAGCGCCAAGCTGGAGCTCGAATCGAGCCGCCTTGGCCAGCTCGCCAAGAATGACGACCCGTCCATCGCCCTGTCCGGCCAGGTCGGCGGCCATGTGAAGATCGAGGTCGGCAAGCGCTGGCTGCTCGCCAACGTCCGCGGCCTCAAGATGCACGAAGGTGAAGCCGGCACCGTGCTCGCCGACATCGACTTCCTTGGCGAAGGTGAGGAACAGCCCCAGACCGGCCGGCTTGTAAATTTCCGCCGCGGCATCACCGGCTATCCGACGCCCAGCGCCCGCGTTTTTCCCGTATCCGGCGAGGACATGAAGCAGATGTTCGCCGCCGACGAGCGCGCACATATCGAGATCGGCACTGTATATCCCACCACCGACGTGCGCGGCGCGCTCTACATCGACGCCCTGCTCGGCAAGCACTTCGCGCTTCTGGGATCGACCGGCACCGGCAAATCGACATCCGCCGCTCTGATCATGCACCGCATCTGCGATATGGCCCCCGAAGGCCATATCGTTATGATCGATCCGCACGGCGAATATTCGGCGGCCTTCAAGGGCTATGGCGAACTGTTCAACGTCGACAACCTGGCGATGCCTTATTGGCTGATGAACTTCGAAGAACATTGCGAGGTATTCATCACCTCGTCCGGCTCCGAGCGTCAGCGCGACATGGACATTCTTGCGAAATGTCTGCTCCAGGCTCGCGCCAAGAACCGGGTCGCCGAGGGGCTCAACAAGCTCACCGTCGATTCGCCGATTCCCTACACCTTGTCGGATCTGACCAGCGCCATCACCACCGACATGGGCCTGCTCAACAAGGCCACCGACACCGCGCCCTATATGCGGCTCAAGGGCAAGATCGACGAGCTCAAGTCCGATCCGCGCTACCAGTTCATGTTCTCGGGCATGCTGATCGCCGATTCGATGGCCACCTTCGTGTCCAAGATCTTCCGCCTCCCCGCCAAGGGCAAGCCGATCTCCATCGTCGATGTCTCCGGCGTTCCGTCCGACATCGTCTCGGTCGTGGTCGCGGTGCTGTCGCGGCTGGTGTTCGATTATGCCATCTGGTCGCGCAACGAAGTGCCGCGCCCAGTGCTGCTCGTCTGCGAGGAAGCCCACCGCTACATTCCGTCCGACAAGACCGGCAACGGCCAGGCCGTGCGCAAGATTCTGGAGCGGATCGCCAAGGAGGGCCGCAAGTACGGCGTTTCCCTGGGCCTCATCACCCAGCGTCCGTCCGACCTCGCCGAGGGCGTCCTTTCCCAGTGCGGCACGATCATCGCGATGCGCCTCAACAACGAGCGCGATCAGGCCTTTGTGAAATCGGCGATGCCGGAAGGCGCGCGCGGCTTCCTGGACGTCATTCCCGCGCTTCGGAACCGCGAATGCATCGTGTGCGGCGAGGGTGTCTCAATCCCGATCCGGGTCTCCTTCGACGATCTGGAACGCGACCGCCGCCCAGCCTCGTCGGACCCGCTCTTCTCCGAACTGTGGCGGCAGAATGGCGACGAGGAAGCAACGGTCGCCCGGGTCGTCAAACGCTGGCGCAGCCAGGGACGGTAACCCACGAACGCCCCGAAGTGGTACTTCGGGGCGGTTTGTTTTGGGGGCTCGCTGCCCCTCACCCAAGCAGGAATTCAAGCGGCGTTACACCACCCTGTTTTTCTCACGAAAGCGGGAATTCCCGCTTCTTTCTGCCCATTTGGGAAACGAACAAGAAGCGGGACCCCCGCTTTCGCGGGGGGTGACGGATGGCGGGTTCGCTAAGGACCAGCGAGGTTTGTAAAAGCCGTCTAGGTCGCGCTTAGGCCTTGGGCTTCTTCGCCCCGGCCGCCTCGGCCATGCGCGTCGCGCCGCCGACCGGCACCGAGAGGAGGCCCCTGAGCTTCGCCCGGAACGCCGCCAGATCTCCGCCCGCGAGCTGAGATCGCATCACGAACTTTACGGAAGACGGGTCGATCGCCAAGCCGTCCTTGTAGAGCTCGTAATGAAGGTGCGGGCCGGTGGAGAGACCTGTTGAGCCGACATAGCCGATCACCTGGCCCTGCCGGACGACGCTGCCCGGTTGGGCGGCGATTCGGCTCATGTGCGAGTAACTGGTCATCAGACCGCCGGCGTGGGAGAGCCTGACCTGCTGGCCGTAGCCGCCCGCCCAGCCGGCGCGAACCACGCGTCCATCGGTGGCGGCAAGGATCGGCGTGCCGTAGCCGGCGCGGAAATCCATCCCCCGGTGCATGCGCGAATAGCCCAGGATCGGGTGGCGGCGCATGCCGAAGTTGGACGACACCGCACCCGGCACCGGGCGGGCGAGCGTGCCGCTCTGCCGGCCGACGCCCGAGGCTTCGAACCACTGGGTGCGGCTACCGTCGCTCCATTGCAGGAGCTGAAGGTCCTTGCCGCCGGAGCGGTCGAGGCCGGCATAGAGAAGCTGACCGCTCTGCGTCTCCCCGGTCGCGGCGCGGCGGTGCTCCACTATGATGTCGAAGCGGTCGTTGGCGCTGAGGCCGGCGATTTCGGTCTGGCCGGCGACCGCGCGGATGAAGCCTTCCACCGCTTTAGCGGGCACTCCGGCGGCGCGGGCGGAGCGGTACAGGCTCTCGCCGACCATGCCCTGGATGCGCAAAGGCGTTTCATCGACAAAGATCGGCGTTTTGGTGAGCGTAAAGCCGCCGCCGTCGCGGGCGATTGCAAGCTTGAGATCGAATCGGGCGCGAAAGGCGAGGCTTTCCAGCGGCCGGGCGACATTGCGGTTTGGGCGCCGGCCGAGCGTCACGTCCATCGCCGTTCCCGGTTTCAGGTCCCCAAGCGGCACCACCGCGGCGACCAGCCTGGCGACCGACGCCGCTTCCGCACCGGCGACGCCAGCCCGCTCCAGCGCGCGGGCGAAGCCGTCGCCCTGGCCAAGCGTGGCGACGAGATCCACGGTTGGGCGCTCCGGCGTGTCGAGCAGCGGCTGCACCGCATCGGTGGAGGCCATGCGTTTGCCGGTATCGGCGCCCAAGGCGAGCGGCGCGATGGCGACCGAGCGGGCTTCCTCCCAATGGGCTTCGGACATCGGCGCCGCCGCGGCGCCGGGAATGGGGTGGAAGCCGGGAGCGGTCCACCAGGCGGCATAGCAAAGCAGGCCGCAGGTCGCGAGGCCGCGAAGCCATTGGCGCGAGCCGATGCGAGCGCCGAGATCGACCACCAGATCGAAGTCGCGCGGGCGCGGCGCCGGCGCCGTTCTGCTGCCGAAGCCGCGGGAAATCGCCGGACGCGCCAGCGCGCCGTCCAGGCTCAAGGCAGCCGTGCCTCCGCCGCCTGCGGCGCCGCCGAAACTGTTGAATTGATACAAGCGGATCAGCCCCCGCGCTTTGTGCCTTCATGCCCCCGCGCGAGAAGCCGGGTTTGAAGCCGGCCCCGCTCTCGCGTCAGACAAGGGGACTGTGGCGAAACAGGGTTAAAGTATAGTGAAAAACGCACTTTGCACCGGCAGGGCGTTCGACATTTGCGTCCGTTGCAGCCTGTGCGCGGGATCTTTCTCGCGCTAAGGGTGCCGGATGCACCGTTTCGCGCCTTTCCTGCTCCTCGCCGCATCCGCAGCGCCACTGGGTGGCTGTGCCGCCAGCCTTGCCGCAAGCGCGGTGACCGCCGCCGTTCGCGCGGCCGACAAGCCCGATGCACCGCCGACCGAAGATCCCGGCCCCGCCGCTCGGCAGGCGTGTACGGAGCGGGCGCAGCAGCACGGCACGGTGCGAATCATCGATACCGAATATCGAAGCGCATCGCGGTTGATCGTCTGGGGCACGGCCGGAGAGGGACCGCAGCGCCAGTCGTTCGAGTGCCGCTTCGAAGGCAAGATCGTCGAGTTCAAGCTGCGGGGCGTTTAAACGAACTCGGCGCCGATCAGGACTCGCGCGCCGTCCAGCACCAACGACTCGCCCGCCTCCAGCAACAGGCACTCGCCCGGTCCTGCTTCCTCGCCGCCGGCGGCCGCGCGTCCCGCGAGCGGCATCACCCAGCGCCGCTTCTCCTCCAAAACGTGCCCGTCACCGCTGGCGACATGCACGAGCGAGAAAAGCGGCCCATCGACCAGCACCCGGTCCTCATTCTCGCTGACGCGCTCCTGAACGGACGGCAAATAAGGCTCGGGCCGAGCCACCGCGATCGCCTGGTCGAGGTGGAGTTCGCGCGGCCGCCCGTAATCGTAGAGCCGGAAGGTGACTCCGCCATTTTGCTGGAACTCGAGCAGCGAAACGCCCGCCCCGATGGCATGCACGGTGCCCGCCGGCACATAGAAGAAGTCGCCGGCGGCGACCGGCCGCCAGTCGACCAGCGCCTCGATCGAGCCGTCGAGAGCCGCGGCCCTGAGCTCTTCCCCCGTTAATTGGCGGGTCAGCCCGATGCCGACGGTGGCGCCAGGCTCCGCATCGAGGATCAGCCAGCATTCGTGCTTGCCGCCCTCCACGCCCATCGCCTCCGCCTGCGCCGAGTCCGGATGCACCTGGATCGACAGCTTCTCGCTGGTGAAGATGTACTTGGCGAGCAAGGGCAGCTCGTCCCCGCCGGTGAACCAGACCTCGCCGACCCGCCGACCGTCCGTGCCCGCGAAGTTCGCCGGAAGCCGGTCCCGTCCCCAGGGCTTCTCGACCAGCACCGTTCCCAATCTTGCCGTCATGCGTGCCCTTTTCGAAATCCTGCCGGCTCGTTCGCCGCCCTGCCTGGCCATTGCAACGTTTAAACCGCCGCTTTGCACGCAAGCTGACGCAAATCATTGCGCTTCGGCGGCAAAGGTCCGATCTACAGTCGATGAGCGACTTCGCCCGGGCGCCCCTCACCGCCATCTTGGGCCCGACCAACACCGGCAAGACCCACCTCGCCGTGGAGCGGATGGCCGCGCACTCAAGCGGCATGATCGGCTTCCCGCTGCGCCTGCTGGCGCGCGAGGTTTACGACCGGGTGGTGAAGATGAAGGGGCCGAACCAGGTCGCCCTCATCACCGGCGAGGAGAAGATCCTGCCAAAGGACGCCCGCTGGTTCCTATGCACCGCCGAATCGATGCCGATGGAGCGCGATTTCGCCTTTGTCGCGGTGGACGAAGCGCAGCTCGGCGCCGATCCGGAGCGCGGTCACGTCTTCACCGACCGGATGCTTCACGCCCGCGGCCGCGAAGAGACCATGATCCTCGGCTCCGAAGCGCTGGCGCCAATGGTTCGCGCGCTTCTCCCCAAGGCGGAGATCATCGGCCGCCCGCGCTTCTCCACCTTGTCCTACGTCGGCCCGACCAAGCTCTCCCGCCTGCCGCCGCGCTCCGCCATCGTCGCCTTTTCCGCCGACCAGGTCTACGCCGTCGCCGAGATGCTTCGCCGGATGCGCGGCGGCGCGGCGGTTGTGATGGGCGCGCTCAGCCCGCGCACCCGCAACGCGCAGGTGGCGATGTACCAGGCTGGCGAGGTCGATTACCTGGTCGCCACCGATGCGATCGGCATGGGCCTCAACATGGACGTCAGCCATGTCGCGTTCGCCGGCCTGACGAAGTTCGACGGCAGGCGCAGGCGCCGCCTCACGCCGGCGGAAATGGCCCAGATCGCAGGCCGCGCCGGCCGCCACCAGCGCGACGGCACCTTCGGCGCGCTGACCTTCGAGGGCGAGCACGCCGCCGAGTTCCGGCCCGAAGAGATTGCGGGCATCGAGGAGCACCGCTTCGCGCCCCTCGACCACCTCTACTGGCGAGAAGGCGATCCGGACTTCCGAAGCCTGGACGCGCTGATCCGCTCCCTGGAACGCCGCCCGACCCTGCCCGGCCTGCGCGCAGCACCCGAAGCGATCGACCTTCTCGTCCTCAAGCGCCTTGCCGAGGATCCCGAAATCGCCGGCCGTGCCAAGGGCTATGAGCGGGTGCGCCGCCTCTGGTCCGCCTGCGGCCTGCCCGATTTCCGCAAAACCGGGCCGGAGCATCACGCCCGCCTCGTTGCCCGGATCTACACCTATCTGAGCGAAGGCGACGGCCGAATCCCGCAAAACTGGTATGCCGGCCAGGTCGCCGCGCTCGACAATGTGCAGGGCGATATCGACACGCTTGCCGACCGAATCGCCGGGGTTCGCACCTGGGCCTATATTGCCCACCGCATCGACTGGCTGACCGACCCGCCCGCAATGGCCGAGCGCACCCGCGAGGTTGAGCAGAAGCTTTCGGACGCCCTGCACGAGCGGCTCACCCAGCGCTTCGTCGACAAGCGCACCTCCGTGCTGCTTCGCGACCTCGGCAAAAAGGGCGCCGGCGAGTTTCCGGTGTTGGTCGACGACGAAGGGGAAGTCACCGTCGGCTCCTTCGCCATCGGTCGGATGGAGGGTTTCAGCTTCGAAGTCGATCCCACCGCCAAGCACGCCGACCGCAAGATGCTGCTCGCCACCGCGGAGCGGCGGCTTGGCGGCGAATATGAAAAGCGCGCGGCGGCGCTTTCGGCGGACACGGACGAGCATTTCACATTGCGCACGGAGGCGGCCCAGCCGGTGGCGGTGCTGTGGCGGGGCCATGAAGTGGCGCGGCTCGGCACCGGCAAGAACCTCCTCTCGCCCCGCGTCCTGATCGACCGGCGGCTGGATCGCCTCTCCGAGCGTGGGCGCCAGATCGTTGCCGCGCGTATCGACCTGTGGGTTCGTCATCAGGTGGAACGCTGGCTCGCGCCCCTGCGCGCGGCGGGCCTTGCGGCGCAGGATGCCTCCTGCCCGCCGGCGGTGCGCTCGATCCTCGCGCTGCTGGTGGACGAAGGCGGCATTGTCGCGCGTGAGGCGGTTGCGAAACCGCTTGCCTCGCTTGAGCGGGAGCAACGCAGGCTGATCACCGGGCTCAAGGTCAAGATCGGCGCGCTGGACCTGTTCATCCCCGACATGCTGAAGCCCGAGCCGCGGCGCTGGCGCAGCGCCCTGCGCGCTGCCGCGTCGGGACAAGCCGTGCCTGCACTGCCGCCCGAATCGATGGTGGTCCTCCCCACCCCGCCGGAAGCAGACCGGCCGCGCCTGCAGAAGCTCGGCTTCCGCTGTGTCGGGCCGCAGATGCTGCGCGTCGATCTCGTCGAACGGCTCGCCCGTCATGCCCACGAGGCGCGCACCGGCAAGGAACAGCCGTTCGTCGATCAGGCGCTCGCCACCTCGCTTGGCCTCCAGCCGCAGGCGGTGGCGAAGGTGATGCGCGATCTCGGCTTCCGCTCGACCGAGAACGAGGCGGGCTGGGCGTGGAAGGGCCAGATGCGGGGCCGCCGCGACGAGCGCCCCGCCGGGCCCGCCAACGCCTTTGCCGCACTCGCCGGGCTGCGCCGTGGCTGAGACGCTACGTCTCGACAAATTCCTGTGGTTCGCGCGGATCGTGAAAACCCGCGCACTTGCCCAAAGCCTCGCCGAAGAAGGACGCCTGCGCATCTCCGGCCGGGTCGCGGATCGCGCGCATTGTCCGGTGCGGGTAGGAGACGTGATGAGCTTCGCCCAGCGCGGCGCGGTGCGGGTACTCCGGGTGGAGGCGCTGCCGGCGCGGCGCGGTCCGCCTGCCGAAGCGCGCGCGCTCTACACCGACCTGTCGGACGCCGGCGCAGAAACCCCTCTCCCTGCAGTGGAGAGGGAGGGGCAAGCGAAGCGGGAGGGTGAGGGACTGTAAAACAGAAGACACGAAGTCCCTCACCTCCCGCCGCTTCGCGGCGGGCCCCTCCTCTCCCCTGCAGGGAGAGGGATCGATTGACGACCGGCTACTCTGAAGGCCCGTTGACGAGCCAAGGGGGCGGGGACTAGGGAATCGTCCCAAAGGGAGAAGCAAATGACTTACGTCGTCACCGAAGCGTGCATCCGCTGCAAATATATGGACTGCGTGGAAGTGTGCCCGGTGGATTGCTTCTACGAAGGCGAGAACATGCTCGTCATCAACCCAAGCGAATGCATCGATTGCGGCGTCTGCGAGCCGGAATGCCCGGCCGAGGCGATCCTGCCCGACACCGAGGCGGGGCTCGAGAAGTGGATGGAGATCAACGCCACTTACTCCGCCGAGTGGCCGAACCTCACCCGCAAGCGGCCGTCGCCCGACGATGCCGACGAGCATAAGGGCGAAGAGGGCAAGTTCGAGAAGTATTTCTCGGCGAGCCCCGGCGAAGGCGACTGACCCGAACGGGCACCATTTTGCCCGCCCGGCGCTCCGAGTCCCTGCCAAGGCGCCCAAAAGGGTAGCTTTTCCGCACGCTTTGCGCTATGAAGGCTTTCTGGCGGTCGCGAGCACGCGCGCCGCGAAGAGGTGATTCACACACGCAAGGCCGCGAGAGGCAATCGGAACCGTCCTGGGGAGGCGCGCTTCCGGTGACCGTGCGGCATTCTCATGGGAAGGTCGATTAAATGGCAGCGAAGGCGTTGAGCTTCGACGTTGGCGATTATGTTGTGTACCCAAAGCACGGCGTGGGGCGCGTCATTGAACTGCAAAGCACGGACATCGCGGGCATGCAGCTCGAGCTGTATGTGCTGCGCTTTGAAAAAGAGAAAATGACGCTGCGCGTTCCGACCAACAAGGCGGAAAGCGTCGGCATGCGCAAGCTGTCGTCCGACAAGACGCTTCGCGATGCGCTCGAAACCCTCAAGGGCAAGCCCAAGGTGAAGCGCACCATGTGGTCGCGCCGCGCCCAGGAATATGAGGCCAAGATCAATTCGGGCGACCTGATCTCGATCGCCGAAGTGACCCGCGATCTGTTCCGCGCCGACGACCAGCCCGAGCAGAGCTATTCGGAGCGCCAGATCTTCGAAGCGGCCTCCAGCCGCCTGGCGCGCGAACTCGCCGCCATGGAGCAGATCGACGAGCCGGCCGCACTGGTGAAGATCCTCGAGATCCTCAACAAGGCCGCGGTGATCTACAACAAGGAGAAGGCGGCGGTCTAAGCCGCGCTTTCCCCTGTGAAATACGCGAAGGGTGGTTCCGAGAGGGGCCGCCCTTTTCGCATGTTGCGCCCGCCCCCCAGCGTGTGTATTATAGATGCAATACACTTGAGGGAGGCGAAAACGATGCGCAGTGCAATGATCCTGGGTTCGATGCTCCTTCTCGGAGCATGCAACTTCTCCGCCGGCGCCAAGGAGACGGAACTGAGCGGCCAGAAGATCAACCGGAGCTTCCAGGTCGCCGGCTTCGACCGGGTGGCGCTCGGCGGCCCGCACAACGTGGTAGTCGCGGTCGGCGGCGCACCGTCGGTGCGGGCGGAGGGCGATTCGGCACTGATCGAGCAGCTCGAGATCAAGGTCGAGGACGGCGAGCTGCAGATCGGCAACAAGGACAGGAACCGCTTGAGCTGGAGTTCGAAGGGCCAGGCCCTGACCATCTACGTCACCACCGCGTCGCTTCGGGCGGCCTCCCTCGCCGGCTCGGGCAATCTCAAGGTCGATCGGGCGGAGGGCAAGAGCTTCGATGCGGCGATCGGCGGCTCCGGCAACATCGAACTCGGCTCGTTGAAGGTCGAGCAAGCAAGCTTCGCAATCGGCGGCTCGGGCAACATCAAGGCGGCGGGAACGGCTATCAGCACGGACTCGTCGATCGGCGGCTCGGGCGATCTCGATCTTGCCGGGCTGGATGCGCGGCGCGCAACCGTGTCGATCGCCGGATCGGGCAACGTCAACGGCCGAGCCACCGAAGCTGCGGAGATCTCGATCGTCGGCTCGGGCGACGTGACCCTGGCGGGCGGCGCGAAGTGCGAGATCAACAAGGTCGGCTCCGGCGACGCGCGCTGCACCGGCTGAGCGATTGCAACACCGCGTTAACCATTATCGGGCATGGTCCTCGCCATGAGGATCATGCCCTTCTTTTTGATGCTGGCCGCCGCGGCGCCGGCAGCCGCCGCCGACCGGGTTTACTCCGTAACCGATTTCGATCGGGTGCAGGTGGACGGCCCCTATGACGTGACGCTTTCAACCGGCGGAACCACCAAAGCCGTGGCGACCGGCGACCAGGCCGCCGTGGACCGCGTGCTGGTGGACGTGCAGGGACGCACTCTGCGCATCCGCCCGAACCCGTCGGCCTGGGGCAGCGCCCGCAACGCCTCGGCTGGGCCGGTGCGTTTCAACCTCTCCGCACGCAGCCTGCGCAGCGCCTCGGTCGTCGGGGCGGGCAGCCTCGCGATCGACCGGGTGCGCGGCCTGCGCGTCGATCTCGGCGTTTCGGGGAACGGACGGCTGAGCGTCGGCAGTGTCGAGGCGGACACGCTCGGCCTCGCCCTCGTCGGATCGGGCACGCTTCAGATGGGCGGCAAGGCGAAGATCGTGCGCGCCACCATCTCCGGCACCGGCGACTTCGACGGCGAAGCGCTCCAAACGGACGATCTTGAGCTTTCCGCATCGACCTCGGGCAGCGTCGCAATAACGGCCATCCGCAAGGCACGCGTGACCGCACTGGGCCGTGGCGACGTGGAGGTGCTCGGCACCCCGGCCTGCACCGTCACCGGCCCGGCCGCCGGCCAGGTGCGCTGCGGCAAGTAAGGCTAGATCAGCAGCAGCGCCGACAGCTTGCCGGCAAGCTCCGCGGGGAGTTCCAGCAGCCCGTCATCCTCACCGTCGCCGAAATCGGGCGGCGCGTCGGCGGCGTCGAGATAGCGCCAGCCCTGGTGGGCACGCTTCGGCACGGCGCGAACCGGTACCAGATCGGGTGAAAGGCTGATCACGGTGCGCCGGTCAGATTCCCGCGCGGCCAGTGCAAGGATGGTCTGGCGGGCGGCGATGCGGTGCTTGACGATCCAGAACACCGATCCGCCGACCAGTTCCTCCGCCCGCTTGGGCATGAAGCGGGTGACGAGCGGCACGACGCCGCCGGCAAGGCGCAGCCTTTGGCGCTTTTCAAGCGTCGCGATGCTTGCGCAGCCGACCGCGACCTTGCTGATGTGGAGGGGAGGCATTGCTCCGGCCTTAGCGGATAATTGCGCCCGATCAAAGGTTTGGGCGTCAGACGATGCCGGAAACGACCGCCAGGCTGAGGAAGATCAGAAAGCCGAGCGAATCGGTGATCATGGTGACGAAAACCGACGAGGAGACCGCCGGGTCGGCCCCCGCGCGCTCGAGCGCGAGCGGCAGCAGAACTCCGGCGAGCCCGGCCAGGAGGATATTGGCGAGCATCGCCGCCGCGATTACGCCGCCGAGCAGGGGATTTGCGAAGTACAGGCCGACGCCGAGGCCGATGAGGCAGGCGATCGTGGCGCCATTCAGCAGCGCGACGCGAATTTCGCGGTAAACGGCGCGCCAGCGGTTGGAGCGAGTGAGCTGGTTCGTGGCGAGCGCACGGACGGTGACGGCGAGCGTCTGCGTTCCCGCATTGCCCCCCACCCCGGCAACGATGACCATGAGCGAGGCAAGGATCGCGACCTTTTCGATCGCGCCTTCGAACTGATGGATGATGGTTGCGCTGATCAAAGCAGTGAAGAGGTTGGCGATCAGCCAGCGTACCCGGGCGCGGTAGCTCTCGGAGACGGGCTGGTTGATGTCGCCCTCGTCGCCCGCGCCCGAAAGCAGGAGAGCATCTTCGCTCGCTTCTTCCTGAATGATGTGGACGATGTCGTCGACGGTGATCATGCCCACCAGCCGGCCGGACTGATCCACTACCGCCGCCGAGATTAGCGCGTATTTCTGGAAGCGCAGCGCCACTTCCTCCTGGTCCATGTCGACCGGGATCAGGGTCTGCTCGCGCTTCATGACGTCGGCGACGGCAACGTGGCGCGGCGTTCGCAGGATCCAGCTCAGCATGCAGGTGCCGACCGGATGGTGGCGGCCATCGACCACGAACACTTCCCAGAAGTCGGTGGTCAAAGTGTCGCCAGCCCGCAGATAGTCGATGACGTGGCCGACCGTCCAATGCTCCGGCACCGCGATCAGATCGCGCTGCATCAGGCGGCCGGCCGATTCCTCGGGGAAGGCAAGCGCCTGCTCGATCGCGGCGCGATCGTCGGGGTCGAGGGCGCGGAGCACGGCGCGCTGCTCGTCCTCCTCCATGTCCTCGATCATGGCGACGGCGTCGTCCGTCTCCATCTCGCCAACGGCTTCGGCGACCTCGTGCGGCTCGAAATCCTCGATCACGTCGTCGCGGACGTGGTCGTTCATTTCGGCAAGCACGTCGCCGCCGAGAATTTCCTCGAGCGCTTCGGCAAGCGCCCGGCGGTCGTCGCGATCGACCAGCTCGAAAAGATCGGCGATGTCCGCCGGATGAAGCGGCTCTACAAGCGCGCGGGCGGCGTCCACGTCGCCGGCCTCGACCCGATCCATCACCTCGCGAACGAATTCGGGGCGCAGCCGGTCGTCCTCGTCCAGGCGCGTGTCGGCGGCCGGCGGAGCGGCGGT
Source organism: Allosphingosinicella sp. (assembly GCA_036386875.1). Classification (GTDB taxonomy): domain Bacteria; phylum Pseudomonadota; class Alphaproteobacteria; order Sphingomonadales; family Sphingomonadaceae; genus Allosphingosinicella. The sequence goes on along the minus strand of DASVUV010000026.1, from coordinate 22,536 downwards.
GAGTTCGATGTCGATGTCGCTCATCCTGCCCTCCCTCTCTTTCGCCTGCCCAACCCGGCCCGTTCCCTAGGCCGGGCGCGTGGCGCTGTCGATAAGGCAAGGCTGGCGGAGGCGGCGCGGCGGGCTTAAGGGCGGTGGCGAAATCACCCCCAAATGGAAAGGCGCCACCTCATGGCCGACGAGCTCAACACCCTGGTCCTCAGCCTCGACAGCGGCGGCGACGTCGTGATCACCCTTCGCCCCGATCTTGCCCCCGGCCACGTCGAGCGCATCAAGGAGCTGGTCGGCGAAGGTTTCTATGACGGCGTCGTCTTCCACCGCGTGATCCCCGGCTTCATGGCGCAGGGCGGCGATCCCACCGGCACCGGCTCGGGCGGCTCCAAGAAGCCCGACCTCAAGGCGGAGTTCTCGAAGGAGCCGCACGTTCGCGGCGCCTGCTCGATGGCGCGTACCAACAATCCGAACAGCGCCAACAGCCAGTTCTTCATCTGCTTCGACGACGCCCGCTTCCTAGACGGGCAGTACACCGTCTGGGGCCAGGTGAGCGAAGGCATGGAGCATGTCGACGCCCTTCCCAAGGGCGAGCCGCCGCGCCAGCCCGGCAAGATCGTCAAGGCGACGCTGCGCTAAGGTGACGAAGCCGGTCACCCTGATCACCGGCGCTTCGGCGGGGCTTGGCGCGGAGTTCGCGCGCCAGTGCGCCCGCCGGGGCGAGGCGCTGATCCTGGTGGCCCGGCGGCGGGAGCGGCTCGAGGCGCTGGCGGCGGAGGTGGGCGGTGCCCAGGTCATCGCCGCCGACCTCGAGGCGCCCGGCGCCGCCGCGAAGTTGATGGCCGAGTTGCAGGTCATGGGCTTTCACGTCGACACCTTGATCAACAATGCGGGCTTTGGCCTCGCCGGGCGCTTCGACCGGCTGCCGGCCGAGCGGCAGACGGCGATGATCGACCTCAATGTGCGGCTGCTGACCGAGCTTTGCCGTCTTGCCGTACCCGGCATGGTGGAGCGGGGGCGCGGCGCCATCCTCAACGTCGCGTCCACCGCCGCTTTCCAGGCAGGTCCGCATATGGCGGTTTATTACGCCAGCAAGGCCTTCGTGCTGTCGCTCACCGAGGCGCTGCACCAGGAGCTGAAGCGCACCGGCGTGAAGGTGAGCGCGCTCTGCCCCGGTCCGACGCAGACCGAGTTCTTTCACGTCGCGGGCGCCGCCGACAGCCGGTTGGCGCGGATGGGCGGCGACGCGGTGAGCGTAGTGCGCGAAGGGCTGAAGGGCTTGGAGCGCAACCGCGCGATCGTCATCCCCGGCCTCAAGAACCGGGTGGGCGCGCAGGCGAGCCGCTTCCTGCCGCGCGCGGCGATGCGCAGGATTATCGCCGCCATCAAGGTCTAGGTAGCGAGCATTTCGTCGAACAGCCAGTCGTGGAAGATCTTCACCGGGCGGCGCGACAGGGCCGAGCGGCGGCAGGCGAACCAGTAGGAATAGGGGCTTTCCACCCGGTGATCGAACAGCCGCACCAGCCGTGGGTCAGACGAGGCGCTGAGGTGGGGTTCGAGCATGAAGGCGACCCCGAGGCCCTGGGCGGCGGCATCAAGGATGAGCTGGCCCGAATCGAAGCTGTCCACCGCCGCGGGCTGTAGATCGGGCATGCCGATGGCGCGCGCCCAATGGGCAAAGGTTTCGGGCATGTCGCGGTGGAGGTAGATGGTCGCGCCGGCGAGCTGGGCGGGATCGCGGATGGCGTTCGGCCCGGCCTGCACATCGCGGGAGCCAATGGCGATGATGCAATTGTTGGCGATGCGGCGCGCGTAAAGCGAAGGATCGATGTCGGCGGTGATGGCGATGGCGGCGTCGAGGCCGTCGTCGAGCCGGGCGAGGCGATTGTGGCCGGTGTCGAGATCGATGTGAAAATCGGGATGCTTGGTTCTGAGCGACGGCAAAGCGGGCATCAGCCGCTGGGAGGCGAACAGCGACGGCACGGCAAGGCGCAGGCGCATCATTTCGCGATTGCCCGCCGCACGCTCCATCGCCACGGCGAGCGCGTCGATCGAGGGGCCGATGTCGGTCAGCAGCCGGTCACCATCGGTGTTGAGGTGGACGCCGTGGTGGCGGCGCTCGAAAAGGGGGTGGCCGACGAAGCGTTCCAGCGCCTGTATGCGGCGGGTCAATGCGGGGGAGGACAGCGCCAGCGCCTCGGCCGCAGCCTTCAGCGAGCCCAGGCGCGCGACCTGGACGAATGCCTCGATGGCGGTAAGGGGTGGCAGTCTGCGCATGGTTCACGCACCTCTTTTTGTGCACTGCACCTGCGGTTGGCGGCGTAACGAGCGGCCATCTACCTCAGGGGTGGAGTGCAGATGATGCATCTGTAGCATATTTCTTCGCACTTGCACAAATTTCCGGTGAGGCAGAGAAAGACCCTGCCTTTCAGGCATCCTCTCCTAAAAACTTTACAGGGTCGGTTCTTCGGAACCGGCCCTTTTTTTGCGCCGTGCGGACCCGGAACGCTGGCGCTGCCGTTTCCTAATCCTATCTGCCGTAACGAACGAGCGAGGAGCGAGCCGAGATGGCGGACGAGGAAAAGCAGCCGACCCGGCTTCAGGTGGCGACGATGCGGCCGGAGGATAGCGGCCGCGGCCTGGCCCGCCTGCCGCGGCGGCTGATGGCCGAAATGGGCCTCGCCGAAGGGGACGTGATCGAGGTGACCGGCAAACGCGGCACCCCGGCCCGCGCGGTCGGCCCCTATTCCGAGGATGAAGGCCTCGACATCATTCGGCTGGACGGCCTGCAGCGCGCCAATGCCGAAATCGGATCGGGCGATTACGTAACCTTGCGCAAGGCCGAATCGAAGGCGGCGCAGCGGGTGGTGTTCGCGCCGGCGCAGAAGAATTTGCGGCTGCATGGATCGGCGCAGGCGCTGAAGCGCAGCTTCGGGCTGAAGCCGCTTACGGCAGGCGACGTGGTTGCGACCACCGGCCAGCAGCAGGTGCAGCGCGGCGACATTCCGCCCGAGCTTCGCCAGATGCTCTACGCGCCGGCTTATGCGTTGCAGGAGATCCGCCTGACGGTGGTCTCGACCGCGCCCAAGGGCATCGTCCACATCGACACCAACACCGAGGTGGAGCTGCTTCCCGAGTTCGCCGAGGCCATGGAAACGCGCCGCGCGGACGTCACCTATGACGATCTCGGCGGCATGGGCACGACCATCGACCAGCTTCGCGAGATGGTGGAACTGCCGCTGCGCTACCCGGAAATATTCGAGCGGCTGGGCGTCGATCCGCCAAAGGGGGTTTTGCTCTACGGCCCTCCCGGCACCGGCAAGACTCGGCTTGCCCGCGCGGTGGCGAATGAAAGCGACGCGAGCTTCTTCCACATCGCCGGTCCGGAGATCATGGGATCGGCCTATGGCGAGAGCGAGCGCAAGCTTCGCGAAGTGTTCGAGGAAGCAGCGAAGTCGTCGCCGGCGATCATCTTCATCGACGAGATCGACTCGATCGCGCCCAAGCGCGGCCAGGTGCAGGGCGAGACAGAGAAGCGGCTCGTTGCCCAGCTCCTGACCTTGCTCGACGGTCTGGAGCCGCGGCAGAACCTGGTGGTCATCGCGGCGACCAACCGGCCGGAAGCGATCGACGAGGCGCTGCGCCGGCCGGGCCGCTTCGACCGCGAGATCGTGATCGGCGTGCCGGACGAGCGCGGCCGGCGCGAAATTCTTGCCATCCACACCCGCGGCATGCCCCTGGACGGCGGCGTCAACGTCGCCGAGCTGGCGCGGCGCACCTACGGTTTCGTCGGCGCCGATCTCGCCGCTTTGACCCGCGAGGCGGCGATCGAGGCGGTGCGCGGCATCATGCCCAAGATCAACCTGGAGGAAGGCACGATCCCGCCGGAAGTGCTCGAAAACCTTTCGGTGACCGGTTCGGACTTCGAGGAAGCGTTGAAGCGCGTCCAGCCGTCGGCGATGCGCGAAGTGATGGTGCAGGCGCCGACGGTCGGCTGGGACGATATCGGCGGCGTCGATGCAGCGCGCGAGCGCCTGCGTGAAGGCGTCGAGCTGCCGCTCAAGAGCCCGGAAGCGTTCAAGCGAATGGGCATCCGGCCGGCCAAGGGCTTCCTGCTTTATGGGCCGCCGGGCACCGGCAAGACGCTGCTCGCCAAGGCGACGGCGCGCGAGGCGGAGGCGAACTTCATCGCCACTAAGTCGTCCGACCTGCTTTCGAAATGGTATGGCGAAAGCGAGCAGCAGATCGCCCGCCTGTTCGCCCGCGCGCGCCAGGTGGCGCCGACGGTGATCTTTATCGACGAGCTCGACAGCCTGGTGCCGGCGCGCGGCGGCGGGCTTGGCGAGCCGCAGGTGACCGAGCGGGTGGTGAACACCATCCTTGCCGAAATGGACGGGCTGGAAGAGCTCGGATCGGTGGTGGTGATCGGGGCGACCAACCGGCCCAACCTGATCGATCCGGCGCTGCTTCGGCCGGGGCGGTTCGACGAGCTGATCTACGTCTCGGTGCCCGATCGGGACGGGCGGCGGCACATTCTTGGCATCCACACCGCCAAGATGCCGCTGGCCGACGACATCGATCTCGACAGCCTCGCCGCCCGTACCGAGCGCTTCACGGGCGCCGACCTGGAGGACCTTGTCCGCCGCGCCGGCCTGTTCGCGCTGCGCAATTCGATCGACGCAACCCACGTGGCGATGGAGAATTTCGAAAAGGCGCTAGGGGAAACCCGCGCATCGGTGACGCCGGAAATGGAAAAGGATTATGAGAAAATCCAGGAAAGCCTGAAGCAGGACGCGATGAGCTCCAATCCCGGCGGCATCGGCTTCATCTCCCCGGGCATGCTCAAGCCGCGCGGGCCGAAGGGCACGGGCTGATCCTTCGTCATTCCCGCGAGAGCGGGAATCCCGCTTCTGCCTTCTGCTGCTGAAGAAAGAAGAAGCGGAACCCCCGCTTTCGCGGGGGTGACTTTAACCGCGGAACTTCAGGCCCACCCACAGAGCCAAGCCGAGCATCAGGGCGGCGGTGAGGAGGAAGGGGAGCGGGAGGGAGATGCCGTAGAGGGCAACCGCTAGCGCCGGCGCGGCTATGTAGGCGACGCCGTTAACGGAAGTGACCATGCCGGCGACAACGTTCTGCTCGGCGGGGGTCACGGCGAGCGAGGCGCCGCTGGTGAAGCCCGGGCGGAAGAAGCCGAAGCCAAGGGAGGCGAGCGCGAAGCCGAGGGTGATGCCGTAAAGGCCGGTGGAGAGGCCGGTGACCAGGATGCCGGCGGAGGAGAGGAGCGCCCCCCAGAGGACGAGCTGGCGCGGGTGCAGGCTGAAATGGGGGATCAGGCCCCATTGGGCAAGCAAGGTGGCGGCGGCGCCGGCCATCAGCACGATTGCGATCATATGCTGTGCCTCCGACGGGGGCAGGTGCAGGCGGTCGATGACCAGGAAACCGATGACGCCGAGCACGGCGGCCTGGCCGTGGCCGCCGACCACACCGATCATGTGCCACGGCAGCACGCGCGGGTCTCGCCAGCGCAGCGGCTCGATTGCTTGCTCGTCGCATTCCGCGGCACGTTCGCCTGTGGAGCCGCCGATGCTGGGGTAGTCGGCGATTCGGCCGCGGGCGCTGGAGGTGGGGGTGTCGTCGGGGAGGCGGGTGACCACGGCGGCGAGCACGACCATTCCGATCAGTGCGAAGATCACCAGCGGGCCGGACAGGCCGAGCGGCGGGAAGATGAAGAGCGGCGCGATTGCCGGGCCGATAATGGTGCCGAGCCCGAAGGAGGAAGCGAGCGCCGCGAGGTAGGCGGTGCGCTGCTCGCCCTCGCTTCGGGCGGCGATATAGGCCTGGACCGCGGGCGGCGAGGCCGAGCCGAAAGTGCCGTAGATCGCACGGCCGAAGATGAAGATCACGAACACCGCCGTGCCGCTGAGCAAGCCTTCGAGGCCGGCGGCGAGTACGCCTCCGCACACGATCATCGACAGGATGAAGCCGTACAGGCCGAGCCGCATCAGCGCGCGGCGGCCGCGCTGGTCGGCGCGGCGGGCCCAGTGCGGCGCGGTGAACACCCAAACCACCGCGGAAAGGCTGAAGGCGATGGCGACCCACAGATCGGGGATTTTGAGCTCGCGGCCGATCGACGGCATCAGCGATTGCATGGCGGTGTTGCCTGCCGCGGCGACCAGCATCACGGCGAACAACAGCGCGAATCGGCTGGTCGGCAGGCGGGGCGAAGTCGCCATGGCGGTTTAGGTCCCGGAAAAGAACGGCCCGTCCCGTAATGGGGGAAATGGCGGGCAGGCGATGCCCCGCCCTTGCCATTGCGGCGTTGTTTTGCCAACGAACCTTTTGATCCAAAGATTTACGGGACGCGGCATGACTCTTTCCGGCGAACAGGTACAGAGGACGCGCACCTTTGCGCGCCGAAGCGGCGGGCACCCGCTGTGGCTTTTCCTCAAGGGCTTCATCAAGCACCCGGTGATGGTGGGATCGGTGATCCCCTCGTCCAAAGTGCTGATCGACAAGATGCTGGCGCCGGTGGACTGGGCCAACACCAAGCTGTTCGTGGAGTACGGGCCGGGGGTCGGCACCTTTACCCAGCACATCCTCGACCGGCTGCCGGCCGATGCGGTGCTGCTGACGCTCGACACCAATCCCGATTTCACCACCTACCTCAACGCCAAGATCCGTGATTCGCGGCTGCGCGCGGTGACCGCGTCGGCGGCCGACGTGGGCGAGATCATGGGCAGCTTCGGCTTTGACCATGCCGATTACGTTCTGTCGGGGCTTCCCTTCTCGACCTTGCCGCCGGGAGTCGGACCGGCCATCGCCAAGGCGACGGCGGAAGCGCTTCGTCCGGGCGGGGCGTTCCTGGTGTATCAATTCTCCCCCAAGGTGCTCAACTTCCTGAGCCCGAACTTCGAGCGAATCGACCGCGGCTTCGAATGGATCAACGTGCCGCCCGCCCAGCTTTTCTGGTGCTGGAAGGACTGACCCCCCGCCGCACGTTCCGCGCGCTAGCCGCGGATATTGAGCTGGCGTGAAATCCGGTAATCCGCCACCGCGACGATGAAATAACCGAAGGCCCAGCGCATCCGGTTGAGCATCGTGCGTTCCTTGCGGTGGGTTTCCACGGTGATCGCGCGGCTGGCCGCGATCTCGCCTTCGACGAAACCCCGCATCGCCTCGGCGAATTGCGCATCCTCCACCCGGAGCATCATCTCCAGGTTAAGGAACAGGCTTCGCATGTCGAAATTGGCGGAGCCGATGTGAACCACATCGTCGACCACGAACAATTTCGTGTGGAGCTTGGTGGGCTGATATTCGAAGATCTGGACCTTGCGCTTGAGCAGCCACCAATAGGTGTTGCGGGCCGCGCTGATCGTTGCCGTGTTGTCCGATTTGGCCGCGGTGACCACCCGGGCGCGGCCGCCGCGCCGGGCGACACGCGCGATCCGGCGGAGCATGCCGAAGCTGGGTGCGAAGTAAGCGGCGACGATGTCGAGGCGCTTGGCCCGGAGCATGTCGCGGCGCACGGCGCGCGCCCAGGGGCTGAGGCGCCGTGTGGGGCCGCCGAACAGCCAGTCCAGCGGACCTTCGGTGACGCTGTGCTTTTGAAGCACGCGGCGGAGCGCGCGGATCTTGCTTTTGGGCGACTGGGCCCAGCCGAACAGTTCGTCGAAATAGCCGACCAGGCAGGCGACGCGGTCGCCCTCCACCTGAAGGCCGATGTCGCGCCAGGCGCCGCTTTCGACGGTGCCGAAATAGGCGTCGGAAATGTTGAAGCCGCCGATCATCACCTTGCGTTCGTCGGCAAGCGCAAGCTTCTGGTGATTGCGCAGCAGATAGCGGCGGCCCCACCGCGGGCTGAAGATGCAAAAGGCGACGCCGCCTTCCGTCAGCGGGCGGAAGAAATCGAGGTTGGCGGTGGAGCCGAAGCCATCGACCAGCAGCGACACCTTCACCCCGCGCGCGGCGGCGCCGATGAGGGCATCGCGCACCCGGGTGCCGGAGGAGTCATCGATGAACATGTAGTATAAGAAGCGCAGGCTCTCGGTGGCGCCTTCGATGAGGGCGATCAGCGCGTCCAGCCGGGCCGGGCCGTCGGGCAGCAAGAGGAGGCTGTGGCCGCCGACCTCGGCCCTGATCGCGCTGTCCTGCAATGCACCCTCGCCCATAAGCGGAAGGCTCATGCGGGGCGGGGCGCGCCGGGGCAAGCCCTTCCGGAAACATTGACATTCCGGGGCCCCAGGGCTACCTGCCGCCCTTTCCAACAGCCCAAATTTAGAGCGGAGCTGCTTCATGGCGCGCGTTACCGTCGAAGATTGCGTCGACAAGATCCCGAACCGTTTCGACCTCGTGCTGCTCGCCGCGCAGCGCGCCCGCCAGATTTCGGGCGGCGCGGACCTGACCATCGACCGCGACCGCGACAAGAACCCGGTCGTGGCGCTTCGCGAAATCGCCGAAGAAACCGTGCGCCCGCGCAACCTGGAAGAATCGCTGGTCGGCAACCTGCAGCGCGTCCAGATCGACGACGACGAGGCTCCGGACGCAATCGGCTCGCTCAGCGCATCGGCCGAGGCGCTTCGCCTCACCGCCGCAGCCCCGCCGCGCAACAACAATGCCGGCGGCGACTACGAGTAAGCCGTGACCGGCTAGGCGGCGTTTTCCACGGGGATCGCCGCCCGGTCGAGCCATTCCATATCGCCATGCTTGAGCGGCCGGCCGTCGGCCGAATGCACCGCCATGGCCGCGATTGGCCGGCGGGTGGCACGATCGACCAGCACCGGATTGCTCGGCACGCCCGAGACCCAGCGCTCGCCCCACTGGCGGAGCGCCACCATGACCGGAAGCAGCTCCCGCCCTTTTTCGGTGAGCCGGTAGGCGATGCGCCGGCGGTCCGCCGAATCCGGTTCGCGCTTCAAGATGCCGTGTTCGACCAGCCGGCCCAGCCGGTTGGACAGGATGTTGCGGGCAATGCCGAGGGTGGACTGATATTCCTCGAAATGATGGAGGCCGTTGAAGGCGCCGCGAAGGATCAGGAACGACCAGCGTTCCCCAACCACTTCCAGCGCCGCGGCGATGCCGCATTCCCCCTCGGTTCTGATCATCGCGCCTCGCCCCATATGCTTCCAGACTAAGGCTTTTTCCGGCTTTGTCACGCGCCGAGAATGGCGAGGCAAGCACCGCGCCGGGCAGGCGAGGGAATGTCCTAAAAGTGACGAATGTCACAACTGTCACATGGTTTCGCGGGGGGGGCTTCCCCCCGGACGCGCCGCACCCCACGGCCGCTAACGCCCCTTTGCTTCGCCCCAATCGTGCTTTGCCCATCATGCGCAAGGTGCTGGCAGAATGAACGCATGTAGGAAAGTGGAAAGAACAAAGCATGATCAGCGTGCGACGGCCTCGGCCGGATCGGCGCAGACGCTCAGCCCGGTGGCCCAGCGCCGCTGAACAGTTGCGCGAAGTGGCGGATCAAGCCGCGCATCTTTTCGCGGGCGTCGGGGGCGAGGGTGATCAGGGTGCGGCGGGCATCGGCCGCGTCGGCGCTACGTGACACCAAGCGGGCATGTTCGAGCTGTTCGATCCAGCGCAAGGCGGTGGTCTGCGCGACTCCGGCGGCGGCGCAGAGGCGGGAGACGGAGAGCGACTCGCCGCGTTCGGCGGCGGCGAAGAGTGCAAGGAGCATGTCCCAGGCCGGATCGCCGAACAGGTTGGGGCCCAGCGCTTCGCCGCGGATTCGGCGCGCGGCGAGCAGCGCGTCGGCGGCGACGGCTGCATCGGGTGGGCCGTGGGCCTCCACCCGCACCGCGACGGCATCGAGGGTTTCGCGCATCGATTCGACGTCCCGGGCGAGGGCGTCGATCCGGCGTTGCAGGGGCAGGCTGGTCATGGGTTCATCCGATCAAAAATCCGTCCACAAAGTGAGGGCAGGTCCGGAGCCGGGACGGGCGTTACCGGCGAGGCGGAAGCGCCAATCGGCGAAAAGGGTGGCGCGCACAGCGGGCAGGCGAAAGCTGGCGCTTGGGCCGAGATCGAGGCGGCGCGCGCCGGGCTGGGTGGCGCCCCAAGCGGCGGCGCCGAGGCCGGCCCTGCTGCCGAGGGGGATGCCGATGCGGGCGGTGCCTTCCGCGAACAGGTCGCGGGAGCGGAGGCCGACGGCGCCCGCTTGCGCGTAGGCGTCGAGGCGCAGTCCGAGTGGGAGGGGGCGTTCGGAAACGCCGCCGTGCAGGGTGGCGGCGAAGGCGTTGCGGCCTTCGCGCCCGATCGCCTGGCGCCGTTCGGCGAGAAGGCGGAGGGGGAGCCCGGGGGCAGGCTGCCATTCGAGGCCGAGCGCGGCTTCGGCGCCCTGCGGGCGGCGCAGCGGTGTTGACAGGCGGGCGGTGAGCGAGAGGGCCGGCTTTACCCGGTAGCGGAGGCGCGCCCCGGCTTGGCTGCCGCCGAGCATGCCGGCGGGCGCAAGCGTGGGGGTATCGCCTGTGCGGGCGTGCGCCCAAGCCGAGGCGGACCAGCGCGAGGGCGCGAGACGGAGCTTACTCCGTGCAACCACAGATTCGTTCGTCCCGAGCGAAGGCTCCCCTGAGCGGAGTCGAAGGATCGAGGGGCGCACCACCGAGGGAGGGATCAGGCTTGGACTGAAGCTTCGGTTGGCATGAGCAAGCTCGACCGGATTCGGAGGCAGGAGGAGGCCGCGCGTCAGGGGTGCCGGTGCGTTCGAAAATGCCGTGCGCGCACCCCTCGGCTTCGCTCGGGACGAACGAGGTTGTTGGGCGGACGGCGCGAATGCCTCGGGGCTGAGGGCGTGCGCAAGCGAGTATGATGTGCCGGCGTTCTTCGATTCATCAACTTGGCTCAGGAACGCCCTCGCTCGAGGCGAACGCGGTTGCAGGTGGGCGGAAGCGACGGTCGGCGTGGGCTCCGGCGTAGGCGATTGGGCGAAAAGCGGGGCCTCGACCGGCATCTGCCGCTCGGGCGCAGGAATCGTGCCTTCTGCCCCTCCGCCCCACGGCACCAGCATCACGGCGCGCAGACAGACCCAGCTTGCAAGGGCGCCGGTGAGGAAGCGGATCGGCGGAGTCATCGCGCTGCGGCCGGATCGGGGAAAATGTGGGCGGTCTTGCCCCACGTGACTCGGCCGGTGCGGCGCAGGCGCCGGTAGCGGGACAAGGCTGCTGCGGCGGCGAGCATCGCCACGGTATTGGCTACCGCGGCTCGAGGGACCGAACGCAAAGCCTGCCGCCAGCCGTACGCGCGGCCGGTGAAGGCCGCGCGCACGGACATGCGCCAGCAGAGGAATGCGAAATTGACCTGAATGAGCACGAAAAGGAGCGGCCGGAAGGGTTCGGCCTCCAGCCCGGCGATCAAGCGCAACGGGGCGAGCAACAGCCACAATGCCAGCGCGAAATAGCCGGCGAAGAGCAGAAAGGCGGCGAGCAGCGACTGGCGGTCGCGAAGGCGCATCCAGCGTTCGGCGGCGCCGCCGCTCCACCCCATCCGGTCCCAGCCGGCGAGCGCGATGCCGGCCATCCAGCGCGCCTTCTGGGCGACCGCCGTTGAGACGGTGCCCGGGAAATATTCGAGCGTGGCGACGATCCGGCCGTCCGCGTCGGCAATGCGCAGGAAGGTGGACGTGCCGCCGAGCTCGCGGACCTTGAGGCCGAGTTCATAATCCTCGGTGAGGCTTTCGGCATCGAAGGGGTGCCCCCCGGAGCGAGCGGCGATGCCGGCGAGGATCTCACGGGAGAAAGCGCAGCCGACGCCCGCCGACGGGAGCGCTGCGCCCAGTGCCTCGCGCACCGGCATCTCCTTGCTGTGCGCTTCGGCGAACTCGTCGGCATAATGGCCGCCGACCCATTCCGAACCCGGATGGATGAGCGGGCGGACGGGGAGTTGGACGAAATCCCAGCGCTCGACCGCGCTGGCAAAGATGCGCAGTTCCTCCGGCGGAACCAGATCCTCGGCATCGTGGAGGATCACGGCCTTGGCGGCGCGGCCGTCCATTGCTTCGTCGCGGAGCAGGGCATCCCAGAGCGTGTTGAGGCAGGCGGCCTTGGTCGTCGGGCCGGGTGTGGCGCCGATCACCGGGCAAATGTGCGGGTCGGCAACCGAGCGCACGGCGGCGATCGTCGCCGGATCGTTGGGATAGCAGCCTACATAGATGCGGTAATCGCCCTCCCCCCAGGCGCGCACGGCATGGCGGAGCATGTCGGCGATTACCGCCGCTTCGTCCCAGGCGGGGATGAAGATGGCCAGCGGGGCGGTGCGTCGCGGCGTGGGAAGATCGGCAACGGTGGGGAGCGGCGCACGCCCGCGCCGGGCGCGCAGCAGCAGCCATCTCGCATCGACGAGCAAATCGCCCGCGCCGAGGACAACAAACCCCGCCGCGGCGAACAACGCCGCCTCTCGCATCACCACGTCGAGGCTCGTCAGAATGGGCCCACCCCAATCCATAACGACTCCGTATCGGACACGACATCATCCGATTTGGCGGAGCCTCTGGCAAGCCTCCGCGCCCGATTCCCGGTTCACATCCGAAACGGACCATGTCTGTAGCAATACGGAGTGGTTTAGCACCGTAACGGACTGACATAGGCGCGACTTGAGTGATGATCGCGCCCAGCCTCTCCGTGGGGGAGGAACATATATGCATCATCACATCGTCCGGTTCGCACTCGCGGCCGCGCTTATGGCTGCGCCGGCGGCCTTGCTTGCTCAGGAACAGCCGGGCGAGGCGGCAGAGGCCGCAGCAATTGCGCCAGAGGTCCTGTCGCCGGAAGCTGCCGAGGCGGCGGAGACGGCGGCGCGTGTCGCTCGGGCCGAGATCCACACCTTCCACTGCCTGCACGGCTGCCCGAGCGGCACGGCAAGCACCAACGACCTGGTGGTGCGCGAAATCTATTCGCTGTCGTCCAACGACCTCACCAAGTTCGCCGACTGGGTCGCCTACCGCGTCACCAAGGCGTCGATCGGCAAGGGCGAGGGCCGGGTGTGGAAGCCCGAACCGTGGCTCGGCGCCGACGAAACACTGGAGCCGGCCGATTACGACGCTGCCCCGGTGGCGCTCAAGATCGACCGCGGGCACCAGGCGCCGCTTGCCAGCCTTTCGGGAACGCCCCAGGCGGCGGAGACGAACTACCTGGCCAACATCACGCCGCAAAAGTCCGAACTGAACCAGGGCAGCTGGGTGCGGCTTGAAAATGCCGAGCGGGCGCTGGCGAAGGGCGCGGGCTCCCCGACGGTCTACGTGCTCACCGGGCCGCTTTACGAGCGGCCGATCGGAACCTTGCCGAAAGCCGACGAGCCGCACCGGCTGCCGTCCGGCTATTGGAAAGTGGTGGCGGTGGAGAGCGGCGGGCGGACGCGTGCGTCGAGCTTCATCTTCGAGCAGGAGACGCCGAAGAACGCCAACCATTGCGACATGCGGCGGCCGATCGCCGAGATCGAGAAGCGGGCCTTGCTGGTGCTGTTCCCGCGCGCCGGGCGGCAAAACTTCGGCTCGCTCGACGCCGAACTGGGGTGCCGCCCGTGAGGCGGGCGCTGTTCGCCCTTGCGGCCCTGTTGCTCGCCGCTGGGCCGGCGTCGCTCAGCCCCTGCGCGGTGGCCGCCGAAGGCGTCGCGCGCGGCGGCTGCTGCAAGACCTGCTCGGCCGGCAAGGCGTGCGGCGACAGCTGCATCGCGCGCAGCAAGACCTGCCACAAGGGCAAGGGCTGCGCCTGCAACGGGTGAGGCGGGTCAGGTCATTGCGAGGGCGATCTTGCGGGGGCCTTCGAAGGGGGCTCGGCCGTGGGCGGCCAGGTGGTTGTCGAGGGCGAGGATGTCGCCTTGTTGCCAGCGGTGGCGGAGGGTCTGGGCGGTGAGGGTTTCCCGAATGTGGGCGAGCGCGGCGGGGGGGATGGTGCCGCCGTCGGCGAAGGTGACGTTGAGGCGGAAGTCCTCCTCGCTGCCGCAGAGCGCGAGCTGTTCGGCGTAGGCCGAGGGGCCGAGGGCGGTGGGGTGGAAGCCGTCGGCCTGGTTGAACCAAACTTCTTCGCCGGTTTCGGGGTGGAAAGCGGTGGCGGGGAGGGCCTGGCTGACGCGCAGGATGCCGCTGGGGCGCCATTCGATGTCGGCGCCGATCGCGCGGGCACGGGCTTCGGCTTCCGCGGGATCGTCGGTTTCAAAGGCGTCGGGCCAACCGTAGCCGCTGCCCTTCACCGGCGAGAGGTTGCGGATGTAGCGCAGGCCTCGGTCGCGGAACTCGGCCACTAAGGCTGGATCGAGGGCGGCGAGGATGCGGCGGCTGTCGGCCAAGGTGGTCTCGCCGCCCCTTTTCGGCGCGACCAGGCAGAAGAAGAACAAGCGGCGCGGCTGCACGCCGGCGTAGGACAGTTCGTTGTGCAGGGAGAGCCACATGGAGGGCGGATATTCGGTGGAACTGTAGAGGCCCTTGCCGCCGAGGCCCTTGCGGGGCGAGGCGCCGCCGGCATAGCCGAAGCGCTCGTCCGAGCCTGAGAAGGCGGTGACCAAGGCGTTGAAGTCTTCGAGGGTGCCCGAGCGCCAGCCGCGGAAGAGGAGCGCGCCGGAGCGGAGCAAAGCGGCGTCTAGGGCGGGGCGCTCGCGTTCGGCGTGGTCGAGGAGGGCGGCGAGGCTTGAGTCGCCTGAGGGCTCAACCACATCGGGGAGGGGGTGGGTAAGCGCGTGCGAAGCGGCGGCGGGGGCGTCCATGGCCGGGGGAACGCCCGGGGCTTCGGGGGTTTCCATCGCGCGCGCCCGGCGGCTAAGACCGGCGCGATGACCGATGCTTCGACGAAGAACGGGCCGTTTTCGGCGTTGCGGCGCTTTCTGGCGTCCGAAGCGGCCGGGGGCGTGCTGCTAATGGGCGCGGCGGCGCTGGCGCTGATCGTCGCCAACAGCCCGCTTTACGACCTTTACCACCACCTGCTGCACGATCCGGTCGGGCCGGAGCTGACGCCCAAGCTCGGCCCGATGAGCGCGCACCTTTGGATCAACGACGGGCTGATGGCGATCTTCTTCCTGCTCGTCGGGCTGGAGATCAAGCGCGAGTTCGTCGATGGGCAGCTGGGCAGCTGGGAGCGGCGGCGGCTGCCCGCGGTGGCCGCGGCGGCGGGGATGGCGGTGCCGGCGCTTATTTACTTGATTGTGGTAGGCGGCGGCGCGCCGGTGCTGCGCAACGGCTGGGCGATCCCGGCGGCAACCGACATCGCCTTTGCGATCGGCGTGCTGGCCCTGCTCGGCAGCCGGGCGCCGACATCGCTGAAGCTGTTCCTGACCACCGTTGCGATTGTCGACGACATGGGCGCGGTGGCGATCATTGCGCTTGCCTACACCGCGTCGATTGAGACGCTGGCGCTGGGCATCGCGGCCGGCATCGTTCTGGCCATGTACATCCTCAACAAGAGCGGCGTGATCAAGCTGTGGCCCTATCTGCTGCTTGCCGCGGCGCTCTGGTATGCGGTGCTTTTGTCGGGGGTGCATGCGACCATCGCGGGCGTGCTTGCGGCGATGACCATTCCGATCATCCCCACGCCCGGTGCGCCCGATGCATCCCATTCGCCGCTGCACCGGCTGGAGCATAATATCGCGCCGTGGGTGGCGTTCGGTATCGTGCCCTTGTTCGGGTTCGCCAATGCCGGGGTGTCGCTGGCGGGTATGGGGCTCGGCGACGTCTTCGCGCCGCTGCCGCTCGGCATCGCGGCGGGGCTGTTCCTGGGCAAGCAGATCGGCATCTTCGGGGCGGTGGCGCTGATGGTGCGGCTCGGCCTTGCAAGCAAGCTGCGCGGTGCGTCGTGGCCGCAGATCTACGGCGTGGCGACCCTGTGCGGCGTCGGCTTCACGATGAGCCTGTTCATCGGCGCGCTGGCCTTTCCCGGCGATCCGCGGCTGGTGGAGGAGGCTAAGATCGGCGTATTGCTGGGCTCCTTCGCCTCGGCGGTGCTCGGCTTCCTGATCATCCGCTTCGCGCCGGGCGAAGAGGGTGCCGCGGACGAGGAAGCCCGGATGCAAAGCGAGATCACCGCCGATGGCGATGCGGACGGAGTGGAACGGCGATGAAGATGTTTTCCGGCTTGTTGGGCGCCTTTCTCCTCCTTGCCGGTTGCGTCTCGGGCGGTGGCTCGGGTGACAGCCTGGACGAGATTGCCAAGGATTATGTCCAGTTGCAGCTTGAGATCGGCGAGCGCGAGCCCGGCTATATCGACGCCTATTACGGCCCGGCCGAGTGGCAGGCGGCGGCCAAGGCGGCGCCCCGCTCTCTCGCCGACCTGGCAACGGCGGCGGCGGAGCTGTCGCGCCGTACCCACGATGTCGCGGATTCCAAGCTGGAGCGGATGGAGCAGCGCCGGCGCGCGTTTCTGCTGGCGCAGCTCAAGGCCGCCGAGACCCGGCTGCGCATGCTCAGGGGGGAGAAACTGAGCTTTGCCGACGAAGCGGAGGGGCTGTTCGGCGTTCGGCCGGAGCTGAAGCCGCTCGCCGCTTACGATCCGGTGCTTGCCCGCATCGAAGAACTGGTGCCGGGGAGCGGCGCCCTGGCCGACCGGGTGGACGCGTTCCAGAACAGCTTCACGATTCCCAAGGAGCGGCTTGAGCCGGTGTTCCGCGCCGCGATCGCCGAGTGCAAGCGCCGCACCGCCGAGCATATCGCGTTGCCCGAGGGGGAGAAATTCACGCTGGAGTTCGTCACCGGAAAGAGTTGGTCTGGCTACAATTGGTACAAGGGCAATGCGACCAGCCTTATCCAGGTCAACACCGATCTGCCGATCCGGCTGAGCCGCGCGGTCGATCTCGGCTGCCACGAAGGATATCCCGGCCACCACGTCTACAACATGCTGCTGGAGCAATCGCTGGCGCGGGAGCGGGGCTGGACCGAATTCACGGTGTACCCGCTATATTCGCCGCAATCGCTGATTGCCGAGGGATCGGCCAATTACGGGATCGAGCTCGCCTTTCCCGGTCCCGAGCGGCTGCGTTATGAGACGGAGGCGCTGTACCCGCTTGCCGGGCTGCCGCTGGACGTCGCGCCGCAATATCTGGCGCTTCAGGAGGCAATGCAGGAATTGGCCGGCGCCCGCTTCACCATTGCGCGCGATTATCTGGAAGGGCGGATCACCAGGGAGCAGGCGATCGAGCTTACCCGAAGGTACCAGCTCGTGTCCCGCGCCCGCGCCGAGCAGTCGATCGCGTTCACCGACCAATACCGCTCCTACGTGATCAACTACGGGCTTGGGCAGGACATGGTCCGCGGCCATGTCGAAGCGGCCGGCGAGGAGCCGGAGGCGCGTTGGGGGCGGATGAAAACCCTTCTTTCCGAACCCACCTTGCCGCAGGATCTGGCAAACCGCTGATGCGCATCTTCCACGACCCCCGCCAGCGCCTTCATGCGCCTTCGCAGGAGCTGCACAATGGCAGCTTCACCGCCTTTGCCGAACATCCCGGGCGACTGGATGCGATGCTTGCTGCCGTAGGTCCGGCGGAACCGCCGCGCGACTTCGGCGAGGGGCCGCTTCTGCGGGTTCACCCGGCGGACTATCTCGGCTTCCTGAAGAGCGCCTGGGCCGACTGGCGCGCGGCGGGGCGGACCGGCGACACCATTCCCTACGTCTGGCCCGTGGTGGGGCGGCGGCCCCTCGATCTCTCGCGGATCGATGCGCGGCTCGGCCGCTACAGCTACGACGCTTCGACGCCGATTGCCGAGCATACGTGGGAAGCGACCTACTGGTCGGCGCAGTCTGCCCTGGCGGCAACTCAAGCAGTGCTTGAGGGCGAACGCGCCGCCTTTGCCCTTTGCCGCCCGCCCGGCCACCATGCCGGTGCCGATTATATGGGCGGCTATTGCTATGTGAACGCAATGGCGGTGGCGGCGCAGTATGCGGCGGATGCGGGCAAGCGGGTGGCGATCCTCGATGTCGATTATCATCACGGCAATGGCACGCAGGACATCTTTCTGGAGCGCGGCGACGTCTTCTTCGTCTCGATCCACGCGGATCCGAAGACCGACTATCCCTTTTATTGGGGCCATGCCGACGAGACCGGCACCGGCGAGGGGGAAGGTGCGACGCTCAACCTTCCGCTGCCGCGCGGGACGACCATGGAAGGCTTCTCCGCCGCGCTCGACGGGGCGCTTGAGGCAATCACGCGCTTCGGAGCGGACGTCCTGCTCTGCTCCTTCGGCGCCGACACCTATGCGGGCGATCCGATCAGCTTCTTCGACATCCAAACGGAGGATTATCCGGGGATTGCCCGGAAGATCGGGAAGCTTGGACTGCCAACGGTCGTTATAATGGAGGGCGGCTACGCAGTTGACGCCCTGGGGACAAATGTCGCCGCGTTCCTGTCCGGGTTCGATTGACGCCTCCGCGCAGGCGTGACAGCCTCGCTTCGTGTCCGCGTCCTCCTTCCTTCTCCTGCTGCTCGCCCCTCCGGACGCGCAAACCGCGGCGCGCGGGCAAGCGGCGACGGAGGCGCTGCTCACCGGCGAACCCACCGACCTCGCGGCGCGGATGACTCCGGAAATGCTGGCGGCAGTGGGCGGCGAGGCGGGGCTGAAGCGCTTCGCTGCCGAAATCCGGAGTGCCACTGGCGCGGAGTTGGAGCTGTTTGGCGAGCAGGGCTTTCACGAGGATCGCTTCACCTCTTATTACCGCGAGAGCCGGTTCGAGCGGGTTGCCAGGGTGACCGTGAACTGGGTGTTCGCTGCCGACGGGCGAATAAATGGGGCCTGGGTAGGACCGAGCGTGGTGCCGGCGGCGAGCCCCCATCTGGAATACCAGACCCGGGCGCCGCTTAGGCTGCCGTTCGCCGATCCGGGCGAAGGCGGCGGCTGGTATGTGAACTGGGGCGGGCGGGACGCGATCCACAACTACCATGTGATCGCCGCCGACCAGCGCTTCGCCTACGATTTCCTGCTGAACCGGAACGGTTCGCCCGCCAGGGCCGGCGGGCTTCGCAACGAGGACCATTATTGCTGGAACCAGCCGGTTCTCGCCCCCGCGGCGGGGCGGGTGGTGTCGGCGGTTGCGGATCAACCGGACAATGCGCGGCCGGGAGAGAAGACGCCGGGGGTGCCTCCGCCGGGCAATCACGTGGTGATCGATCACGGCAACGGCGAGCGGTCGTTGCTTGCGCACTTCCGGCAGGGAACGCTGCGCGCGCATGAGGGCGAGACGGTAAAGGCGGGGCAGGTGCTGGGCCTGTGCGGCAACAGCGGCAATTCGAGCCAGCCGCATGTTCATTACCACCTGCAGACGGGTGGGAAGTTCGGAGAAGGGCTCGGGCTGCCGGCCTTCTTCAACCGCTATGAGGCGGACGGCGCGGCGGTCGCACGGGGCGAGCCGCAGCGCGGGCAGGTAGTGGTGCCGGCGGAGTAGACAGGAAGCTCCCCCCTGATCACAGCCGTCATGCCGGACTTGATCCGGCATCCACCTTCTTCTCTTGCGGGTTATGAAGCGAAAAGGTGGACCCCGGATCAAGTCCGGGGTGACGGTGGGAACCGCCTCGACCCTCCGTGCGAACTCACCCGCCCGCCCGAAGTACCACTTCGGGCCGATGCCCTTACAGCTTCTCCGTCAGCTCCGGGATCAGCTTGAACAGATCGCCGACCAGGCCGATGTCGGCGACCTGGAAGATAGGGGCTTCCTCGTCCTTGTTGATTGCGACGATCAGCTTGGAATCCTTCATGCCGGCAAGGTGCTGGATGGCGCCCGAGATGCCGATGGCGATGTAAAGCTCCGGCGCGACGATCTTGCCGGTCTGGCCGACCTGGTAGTCGTTGGGCGCGTAGCCGGCATCGACCGCGGCGCGGCTCGCGCCGACGGCCGCGCCGAGCTTGTCGGCGAGCGGATCGATATATTGGTGGAAGGCGTCGCCCGAGCCCAATGCGCGGCCGCCCGAGACGATGATCTTGGCGCTGGTCAGCTCCGGACGCTCCGAGGTGGCGATTTCGGCACCGACGAAGCTGGAGAGACCCGCATCGCCGACGCCGCCGACGGCCTCGATCGTGCCGGAACCGCCTTCGGCCGCAACCTTCTCGAAGGCGGTGCCGCGGACGGTGAGGACCTTCTTGGCGTCGGACGTGCGCACGGTGGCGACGGCGTTGCCGGCGTAGATCGGTCGAACGAACGTGTCCTCGCCTTCGATGCCGATGACGTCGGAGATCTGCATCACGTCGAGCAAGGCGGCGACGCGCGGGGCGACGTTCTTGCCGGTGGTGGTGGCGGGGACCACGAAAGCGTCGTGGTGGCCCATCAGCTCGACGGCGAGCGGCGCGACGTTTTCGGCGAGCTGGTTGGCGAAGGCAGCGTTGTCGGCGACGTGGACCTTGCCGACGCCGGCGATCTTGGCAGCCGCTTCGGCAACCGCGCCGACATTCTCGCCGGCAACGAGCAGGTGGACTTCGCCGAGCTTGGAGGCTGCGGCGACGGCGGCGAGGGTTGCATCCTTGAGCGCGCCGTTTTCATGTTCAACGAGTACGAGGGTCTTCATCCGATCACTCCCGTGGTGCGGAGGCGGTCGATCAGTTCATCGACCGAGTTCACCTTGACGCCGGCTTCGCGCTTGGAAGGTTCCCGCACCGAGACGACTGTGTGGCGCGGGGTCATGTCGACGCCGTAATCCGCCGGCGTCTTCTGGGCCAACGGCTTGGACTTGGCCTTCATGATGTTGGGCAGCGAGGCATAGCGCGGCTCATTCAGGCGAAGGTCGGTGGTGACGATCGCGGGGAGCTTGAGGCGCAGGGTTTCGAGGCCGCCGTCCACTTCGCGGGTGACGTCCACGCTTTCGCCGGAAACTTCGATCTTGGAGGCGAAGGTGCCCTGGGCCCAGCCGAGCAAAGCGGCGAGCATCTGGCCGGTCTGGTTGGCGTCGTCGTCGATTGCCTGCTTGCCGAGGATGACCAGGCCAGGGGTCTCCTCGGCGACGATCTTGGCCAGGATCTTGGCGACGGCGAGCGGCTCTACCGTCTCCTCGGTCGTGACCAGGATGGCGCGGTCGGCGCCCATGGCGAGGGCGGTGCGCAGCGTTTCCTGCGCCTTGGCCGGGCCGATCGAGACGACGATGATCTCCGTCGCGACGCCCTTTTCCTTGAGGCGGATGGCTTCCTCGACGGCGATCTCGTCGAAGGGGTTCATGCTCATCTTGACGTTGGCAAGATCGATGCCCGAACCGTCGGCCTTGACCCGCGGCTTGACGTTGTAATCGATCACCCTTTTTACGGGCACGAGAAGTTTCATTCCGGTTCCTCTCCCTAGCCCGTCCTTCGATACGGGCCTTCGACTTCGCTCAGTCCCTACTCAGGATGAGCGGATAAGTTCAAACCGCTCCCCCCTGAGGATTAGCGGATACGTTCAAACCGCTCATCCTGAGTAGCCGTTGAGCTTGTCGAAACGGCGTATCGAAGGACATCCGCGGCATGTCAGCTCACGCCGCCTTCACCGCCGCGACGATCTTCTGCGCGGCGTCGCCAAGATCGTTGGCCGGCACAATGGCGAGGCCGGACTGGGCAAGGATCGCCTTGCCTTCCTCGACATTGGTGCCTTCCAGGCGAACCACCAGCGGCACCTTGAGATCAACTTCGCGCGCCGCGGCGACGATGCCGTCGGCGATGATGTCGCAGCGCATGATGCCGCCGAAGATGTTGACCAGGATGCCCTTCACCGCGGGGTCGGACAGGATGATCTTGAAGGCCGCGGTCACCTTCTCCTTGGTGGCGCCGCCGCCGACGTCGAGGAAGTTGGCCGGGAAGGCGCCGTTCAGCTTGATGATGTCCATGGTCGCCATGGCGAGCCCTGCGCCGTTCACCATGCAGCCGATGTCGCCATCGAGCTTGATGTAGGCGAGGTCGTACTTGGACGCCTCCACTTCGGCCGGGTCTTCCTCCGTCTCGTCGCGAAGCGCGGCGATGTCCGGGTGGCGGAACAGGGCGTTCTCGTCGAAGCTCATCTTGGCGTCGAGGACGAGCACGCGATTGTCGTCGGTGACGACCAGCGGGTTGATCTCCAGCATCGCGGAGTCGGTCGCCAGGAACGCATCGTAAAGCTTGCGGGCAAGCTCCGCCGTCTGGGCGGCGAGGTCACCGTCCAGTTCCAGCGCCTTGATCAGCGCAGCCGCGTCCTCGGCGTGGAAGCCGCGGGCCGGATCGATGGTGATGGTAGTGATCTTCTCGGGCGTGTCGTGGGCGACCGCCTCGATGTCCATGCCGCCTTCCGTGGAGGCGACCATCGCGACCCGGCCGCTGTCGCGGTCGACCAGAATGGCGAGATAATATTCCTTGGCGATGTCGACGCCGTCGGTGACGTAGAGGCGATTGACCTGCTTGCCTTCCTCGCCGGTCTGGATGGTGACGAGGGTGTTGCCGAGCATCTCGGCGGCGTTGGAGCGCACATCCTCGACGGTGCGGGCCAAGCGGACGCCGCCCTTGGCATCGGGGCCCAGTTCCTTGAACTTGCCCTTGCCGCGGCCGCCGGCGTGGATCTGCGCCTTGACGATGTAGAGCGGGCCCGGAAGGCGCTCGGCAGCGGCGACGGCTTCCTCGACGGTGAGCGCGGCGTGGCCGGCGGGGACGGG
>DASVUV010000025.1:0-18864 GCA_036386875.1 Allosphingosinicella sp. | reverse complement strand
CAACGCTCGGGACGCGATGAACGGCGAGGGCCAGCTCACCATTTCGATCGACAATGTCGCCGTCGAATGGGGCAAGGATGCGCAGCTCACGCCCGGCGAATATGTCCGGATCAGCGTCAGCGACACCGGCTGCGGAATGCCGGCGGACGTGATCGAGCGCGCGTTCGAGCCCTTCTTCACGACAAAGCCGGTCGGCAAGGGCACCGGCCTCGGCCTCAGCCAGATCTTCGGATTCGCCCGCCAGACCGGCGGCGACGTGACGCTGGATTCCGCCGTGGGGGTCGGCACCACCGTGTCCATCTACCTGCCCCGGTCGGCCGAAATTGCGCAAGCGGGCGGTGAAATCCATACCGGGATGCAGGCCGGCGGCGAGGCCGACGGCAACTCCGCGGACGCGGCCGAAACCGCGATCCTGGTGGTCGAGGACGATCCCCGGGTCAGCCGCGCCACCGTGGGTGCGCTGGAGGAGCTTGGCTACCGCCCGATCGCCTGTGCCAGCGGGCCGGAAGCGGTCGCCATCCTGGAACGCGAAGCGCGCATCGACCTGGTCATCACCGATGTGATGATGCCCGAGATGACCGGGCCGGAGCTGGTTCGGGAGATCGGCCGGCGCTGGCCGTGGATCGCGGTGTTGTTCGTCACCGGCTATGTCGGCGAGGCGGGAGATGCCGACGAGCTGAGCGGCCACGAAATCCTGCGCAAGCCCTTTACGGTTTCTGGCCTTGCCAATGCGGCTTCGGCGGCGCTTGCCCGCAAGCCTAACGAATGGCCCCCCGTCGAAACAGCTTCGGCAGCAGAGTGAAGGCAGCGAGCAGCGGCCAGCGCCGCTGCCACGGCTTGATCTCGATCCCCGCGCCGGAGTGGCGATTGATCTTCCAGGCGAGGTAATCGATTCCCCCGGCATAGGTGCCGCTCGCCTTGGCGAGACGAACCACCGTCAGCGCCTTGCCCGCGCGGCGGCGCTTCGCCCAAAGGCGCTCCGCACGCTTCCGCTCGGCGTCGGGGACCGCGCCTCCCAGCGAAAGCGCTGCCGCGGCCAGGGCGGCATGGCCGAAGATGCGATAACGCACCGGATCGGCCTCGACCACGGAGTCCGGCCGCGCCTTGCTCTCCGACCGAAGCTCAGCGGAATAGGTCAGGCGAAAGGCGAGGCGCCAAAGGTCGAGCAGCTCGCCGCCGCCGAAAAGCGGTCGCGCCGCGCCCAGAGCAGTGGGGGCCGCTCGCGAAACGGCGCTGATCGCGGCTGAAGCGGCTTCGGGCGCCGCGCTCCACACCAGCCGTGAAGGCTGGGCGAAGCGCGCCCACACGGAGACGGAAAGCGGCTCGGGGCCATTGAGGCGGTGGAAATCCGCTTCGCTCAGCACCGCATATTTGGCGATCAGGCCATTGTGCTCGAACGGAAAGACGTTGGGCGGGATCAGGCGGTTGGCCGATGCCATCCAGCTCTTGCCGTAGGCTGCCGGATAATCGGACACGATCAGGTAGAAGTCGAGCATCAGCCCGTCGAGCTGCCGCTCGCGGAGGCATGAGCCGTAAAACAACACCGCCCGCGCCGCCGCCGGGTAGAGCGCGGCAATCGCCGTGGCCATGGCGGAGACGCGCGGGTCGACCGGCTCTGAAAGCTCGGCGGAGACCAGTTCCTGAATATCGGTGAGGGCCATCAGCGGGGCTTCCGCGCCGGAGCGGCCAGGGTCAAGCCCTACTCGGCGGGCATCTCGGACCGGCGGCGGTCACGCCGACGGCGGCCGTCGCGAAGCGCGACTTCCTCGATCACGGCGCTCAGCACCATGACAACTGCAACAGACGCAACAAAAAGGGCGGCCACGATCAATCCAATCCTCGGTAAACAGCTAACGAAAACATGGTTAGCGCGACCCCCGGCGACCTGAGTCGGCCCGTCAGCGGTGCATCAACGCCCTGCCCCCGCCTAAGGTCCAGCGCAATAACCTTCGTTAAGAAAAATTGAAGCTGACGCTGATCCGCTCGCCTTTGCCGGAGCCCGCAACCACTTCGTGGCGAAGCCAGCTTTCCCACAGAAACAGGCTGCCCGGCTTTGGATCGGCATAAACGAAGGTGCGCAGATCCTCCGGCGCGTCCTCCCGTCGCGGCGGGGCGGCCATCAGCATCGGCAGGCGCGGATCCTCAAGCTTCAGCCGCCCAGCGCCCGGCGGCACGGCGACGTAGAAGGTGCCGGACACGACGCTGTGCGGGTGAATGTGGGCCGAGTGCACCCCGCCCGGCTTGAGGACATTGACCCACAGGCTGTCGAGCCGCAGCCGCCTTCGCCCGCCGAGATCCATTGCGCAGGCTTCGGCAAAGGCGGCAACGTGACGGGAAAGCAGCCTGGCCAGATCGGCAAAGCGCGGGTCGCGCGCTGGAAGGTCGTTGAGCGAGGCATAGGACGTATACCCGCGATAGCCATGCTCCCGCGACCAGCGGCGCCCGGCAATGTCTTCCTCGGCCAGGGCAAGGCACGCGTCCTCAAGCTCGGCAACCAGCGCAGGCGGAGCAATCTCGGCTTCATAGAAGCGGGTGGCGAACAGGGAGCGAATGGCCATGACCCGGGCGCTAGCGCAAATCGGGGCCGCGGCGAACAGGCTTTTGGCGGCAGCCCCTCCCCGCCGGAGGTCCATGGCTGTTGCCGCCTTTGCTCCGCCGATGGTACAAGCAAGGCCGGGCAGCGAACCCCGCGCCCCTGTTTAACGGGACCGACGCCATGTACCGGCCGACCCCTTTGCTGCTCCTGCTCGGCAGTGCGCTCGCGGCGTGCCAGCCGGCGGCGCTTCGCCGCCCTCCCCCGCCCGCCGGTACCACCGTGGTCCTGGAGGAGCCCGAAGGCTGGCGCAGCACCGCAACGCCCGCCGGAGTCGCTGCGATCGAGGCTCTGGACGCCCGCTGGGGCCCGGCGCTTGCCGAAGCGCGCCGGCGAGGCGGCGGCCGGGCCATCGGGGTTGAAGGGCCACTGCTCGATCCCGCGGCATCGCTGGCCCGCGCCGCGCCGGCGCCTGGCCCTTATCGATGCCGCGTCTTGAGAGTGGCCGCGCTGGGCGCGCGCACGCGTGGACTGGCCGTCTCCCGCTCAGGTTTCTGCTTCATTGGGGTGGAGGGGGAGCAGCTCAGCTTCACCTCCGAAGTCTCCGGCAACCGCCTCGGCGGCTACCTCTACGACACGGCGGCGAGCGCACGGCTGATCTTCCTCGGCGCCTCCGCCGCGGCCCGCGGCCGGGCGGCCGGCTATGGCGAAGATCCGGCGCGCGATGCGGCCGGCCGCTTCGAACGGGTGGACGAATTCCGCTACCGCCTGGTGATGCCCGCCGCCGCTGCACCCGAGCTTCTGGTGTTCGAGCTTATTCCCGCTCCGGCCGGTGCGTAAGGCTCAGAGCCGGAGGAACTACACGAAACCGGCGAGCCAGGATCACCGAACGCCCTTGTCCCGCATCCGGATGGCGAGTTCGGTTCGGCTGCCGATCCCGAGTTTCTTGTAGATGCGGTAGAGGTAAACCTTCACCGTTCCTTCGTTCATGTCCAATTCGCTGGCGATGTCGCGGTTGCGCAGGCCTTGGGCGATCAGGCCGGCGATTGCCCTTTCGCGTTGGTTGAGGCCGGCAAGCAGGTCGCCCGCCGCAGCGGCGCCCGCACCGGCGCCCTCCGCCCGTGTCAGCAAATCCTCTGCGATCCAGCGACGCCCATCGCGCAATGCTTCCAGGCAGGGGAGCAGTTCGCTGTGCGCCGCTTCCTTGAGCACCACGCCGTCGACGCCGAGCCGCACCGCTTCCACCAGAGCATCATCCTCGATCTCGGCGGTAAGCAGCGCAACCGGAATGCGGTTGCCCCCGGCGCGCAGGTCGCGCAGCGCCTCGATGCCGCTTTTCCGCGGCATACGCACGTCGAGAATGAGGATGTCCGGTGCAAGCGAGCGCAGCGCGCCGACCACCTCGGTGCCGTCCTCCACCGTGCCGACGATGTGGAAATCGGTGTCTCGCAGGATCGCTTCCAACCCGCTGACGATGATCCGGTGGTCGTCGGCGATCAGGATGTTGGTCACAGCGGCGACTCCATGGGTAGAACGATGTTGAGCGTAGCGCCGGACGGCGACGAACGCAGCCGAAGATGGCCGCGCAGATTGCGCACCCGTTCCCGCAAGGACAAGGGGCCGATCCGGCGCGCGTCCAGTTCGTCCTCGTCGAACTCGCCGGCGACCGAGAAGCCGCTGCCGTTATCGGTGATTTCGAGTTCGATCTGGCCGTCGGCTTTTTTCAGGCGAGTTTCGATGCGCCGGGCGCCGCCGTGGCGGACGGCGTTGGCGGCGGCCTCGCGGACGAGCTGGCCGACATGGCGCTCAAGATGCGGCGGCACTTCGATCCGCTCCTCACCCGCGGCGGTGACGATGAAATCAACGTCCCATTGCGCCGAGATGCGGCGGCCGAGGACCCGGAGGCTTTCGGTGAGGTCGGCCGCCGCGCCATCGCCGCCCCCGCCGCGAAGCTCGGCGATCAGGCGCCGCAGATCGCGCTGCTCACCGACCAGTTCGCGCTGAAGCGCCTCGATCTCCCCGACGACCTCCCGCCCGGCCCCGGCGCCCTTCTTCATGCCCTCCAGCCGGTAGGTGAAGCCGGCAAGGAACTGCGCCACGCTGTCGTGCAGATCGCGGGCCAAGCCCAAGCGCGCGCGCATCGCCGCGGCCTCTTCCGTGGCTTGCATCCGCTCGCGGTCGTCAAGTGCGGCGACGATCCGTTCGCCGGTCTTCTCCGCAATCTGCAAGTCGTCCGAACACAGCCCGGGCACGTCGAGCACGAACAGATCGCCCTGCAGCACGCCCGAGCGGATCGGAATACGAAGGCCGCGCTCGGCGGCGTAGCGGGAGGCGAGTTCGGGGTGAAGCGGGCTGCTGATCACGTCGAGGCTTCGCATCCGGGCGCCGCGGCGCTGGAGGATTCTGCCGCTGCGTTGCTCGAACAGGAACACGCCCTTGCCGGCCTCGGCCGACACCAGAGGCTCGAAGGAGCCGGGCTGCAGCTTCTCCTCCTCCACCTTGCCGGCCTGGAGGCGGGCCAGATAAACCCAGGGCTCTTCGGTTTCCGTCCAAACGAACAGCGCCCGCTGCGCACCGAGGCGGCCCGCCGCCCAGCGCAGCAAGGCTGCGACATCCGGAGGTCGCTTGGCCGCATCGTCGCCGCCGCCAGGGGCCTCGGTCTCCGCCGGCCGCTGGTTGGAGGCGAGCCACAGGATGACGATGGACGACAAGGCGACAAGATAGGCGCTGCGATTGGCGAAGCGCCGGACCTCGAAGCTGTCGGTTCCCCAGCTCGCCTCGGTTAACGCGGAGGCCACGTAGAGGATCAGGATCACCGTCGAGGTAATCGCCGTCCCCCGCCAGCTCCAGCGGATCGAGGCGGACAGGATCAGGAAAACGAAGAAGGTGAAAAACGGGCTGGCATAGCCCCGCGTGGCGAAGTTGACCCACAGGAAGATCAGCAGGTCGATGGCGTGGGCGGGAGCGGCCAGGCGCGATTCCAGCCACCAATTGTCCCAGGTAAGGACCAGCAGAAGCAATGCGAAGCCGACGTAGAAGCCGAGCAGCCCATAGGTCTCCCCGACCAGCAGCATCGGCTGCGCCGGATCGAGCAGGATCGCAACCAGGAAGAAGATCGCGAGAACCGCCCTGCCGACGGCGATGACCCGGCCGGAACGGTGCTGAAAGGCGCCGGTGAACATGGTGGCAGGCTAACCCCGGACCGCGTCTTCCGCCAGTCTCCGCGAAAAGGCTTTACCCGCAGGACGGCACAGCAAAAAAGGGCGCCCCGGGGTCGTTCAGCCCGAGGCGCCCTCCTCCTGTGTGTCCCGTCGCAGGACGGCTTTCGAACCGCCTAATGGCGGTTAAGTTCCGGCGTGTGCGACAAAGGTTGAAGTGCTCGGCCGGAGGCGCTTCTCGCCTCTTTTTCATAGTGTTTGGCAAGCTGAAGCAGCGCCCTGCTGCTGCCTCCATCCGCCTGCGCCGCGGCTTCGCGGCATTCCCGCGCCTGCTGCCGGAAGAAATTCTCTCCGTCCATACCCTTGCCTCCAGCAAAGTGTTTCCGCCTCAATCCTTTACCTAAATCAATGTTCCTGCCTTTCGGCGGGAACCTGCCCCGTGCGGCCCGCTTCGGCGGCGAACCGGCTCGCCTCACCGCGCCAAAGGAATCGTTCGCCGCAAATCCGTGCGCCGCCTCTCGCCTTCCCGCCGCGCACGGGCAACGATTCGCCGCAGGGAGGGACGAAGCGTGCTCAAGATCCTGATCGTTGAAGATGAGCCGCTGCTCGCCCGCACGCTGCGGGACCTCGTCGAACTCAATCCGCGCTACCGGGTCACCGCGATTGCCGACGATTTCGCCTCCGCCATCGCCTCCGCCGGCGGGGAACGGCCCGACCTTGCGCTGGTCGACCTCCAGCTCGCCAACGCGACCAGCGGCTTCAGCGTCGCCGCCAAGCTCCACGAGCTCGGCATCTTGTGCCTCTTCACCACCGGGAAGGCGCCATCCTTTCCGGTGCCCGACCTGGCCATCGGCTGCCTCACCAAACCGTTCGAGGAAGCCGACCTTGCCCGGGCGCTCAGCGAGGCCGAGGACATATTGCGCGGGCGCGAGAAACTGGTTCGCCTGCGCCGCTTGCCCGAGCAGCTCGAAATCTATTCGGACGCGCCTCAGCCGGAGTCCGAAGCGCAGGGCGGCTGGACGCTTCGGCTGCGCGGCCGCACTTCCGTGATCGCGCGGCTCAAGAAGCTGCTTCGCGGCCCGGCGAGCTTTCGAAGCGCCGTTCCGCCGCGCGAGACGCCGCTTCAGCCCTGCGACTGAAGATCGGCGAGAAAGGCGCGCACCCGCTTCGCATTCACGCCGACATCGCTGCCGCCGACCCTGCTGATCGAACGCATGTCGACCAGGCTGCCGCCGCCCGGCGCCGGACGGACGCGGATCACGACATCGTCCTTGAAGCGGAAAAAGCGGCTGGTGGCGGTTGCTTCCAGGATGCCTGCCCCGCCGTCTTCATTGGCGATGGCCCAGCCGCGGTCGCGGGCAAGCTGCCCGGCGCGGCGGATCGTGTCCTCCAGGTTCATCGGCACGCGTACGGTGCGGATGTCGCCATAGGCTTCCCGGTGGATGGCCTTCCAGCGCGCTTCGGGCGCCATGGCTTTTAGCTCGGCACGGTCCATATCCGGTATGCCCTCCAGATTGTCCTCGCGCACCTTCAGCCGGGTGAATTGCGGCACGTCGTCGAGGTTGGTCGAGATGTCGTGGATCGCCGGCACGGTGCGCGCGGTGCGGATCTGCGCGCCGAGGAACAGCACGAAGCCGAGCGCCGCGACGACGGCGATCAGGTTCGCAAGCATCAGCTTCGCCTTGCGCGCCCGCCGAGCTGCGACGAGGCCGATCAGGCCGAGCACTCCGCCCGCAATCGCCGCGAAAAAGGCGTAGCGAAGCACCGTGAACCCGCCTCGGAAGTGCCAGGCACCCTGCCCCGCGCCGATCGCCGCGATCAGCGCCGCGGCAGCCCCGCCGACTCCGAACAGGAGTGCCGCGATCGTGATCCAGCGCGCCCAGTTCGTCTTCGAGTCTGCTTGTGTGGCCATTGCCAGTCCCCTTGCTTCGTGGCTGATGCTGCCCTGCGGCGGGTGCCACGGCAAGCGTCTCGACAAATTCGCAACGCGGCCCTAGATACCGGGCTGCCCGAGCGGGTGTAGCTCAATGGTAGAGCAGAAGCTTCCCATGCTTACGACGAGGGTTCGATTCCCTTCACCCGCTCCACCTAAAATCATCCTGGGGATGATTTTAGGTGGAGCGCACAGGCGGCCACAGGCCGACTGGGGCGACTTGTTGGAGCGCACACGAAGCCGAAGGCTGAGTGGGGCGACCTTAGTTCAGCTCAGCCAGTGCTGAAACCATCACCCCTGCCGCGCTGAAGCTCTGCTCCGCGGCCGCCACCGTATCAGGCGCCCCGCCCTCCCCCGGCATCGCAATCGCGCGGGTAAGATCCTTCACCACCACCGCCTCGATCCCCTCGCGCTTCACAGCATCAAGCGCCGACCAGCCGACGCAGAAATCGTACGCCAGGCCGACGAAGAAGACCCGCGCGACACCCTTGTCGCGCAGCCAGCCGCCGAGGCCGGTCGCCGTCACCTTGTCGTTCTCGTAAAAGGCGGAATAGCTGTCCACCGCGGGGTTGTAGCCCTTGCGAAGGATTAGCTTGGCACGAGTGACGGCGCCGGAGCTGTGGAGATCGGCGTGGAAGTCGGCGCCCTTCGTGCCCTGCACGCAGTGATCCGGCCACAGCACCTGGCTGCCGTAGGGCAGGTCGATCGCGGAGAAGGGCTCCAGTCCGTGCGCCGAGGCAAAGCTGTGGTGATCGGGCGTGTGCCAGTCCTGGGTGATCACCACCGTCTCAAAGCGGCCGGCAAGCGCACCGATCGGAGCCATGATCTCGTCGCCGCCGGCGACCGCAAGTGCCCCGCCGGGACAGAAATCGTTCTGCGGATCGATGATGACGAGCGCGTCGCGGGCGGGATCGATCGGGCGCATTGCAGTTTCCTCCCTCATACCCGCACGGGGGCGTTCTCGATGCCCTCGGTGCCGAACACGGACCGATAGGCTTCGACCTCCTCGGCGGGTCCAGTCGCTTTCTCGTAATTGTCGGAGAGCTTGATGGCGGGATGGCCGTTAACCGCCTCCACCTTGCAGACCAGGCTCACCGCTTTCAGCGCTTGCCCATCGCCCGGGTGGCAGCCGATGAAGTCGTTGGTGAGGTTCGTCCCCCAGCCGAAGCCGACCTGCACGCGCCCCGCGAAGTGGCGGTGGACCGCCGGGATGTCGGAGCCGTTCGCCGCTGCGCCGGGCAGCGCCACATCCATGCCGTCCGAGAAGATGATCAGCTTGTCGCGCGCAATCTCTTCCGGGGTAAGGCCGATGCGCTTCCAGAAGGCGATCAGCTCCTCGCCGCCCTCGATCGGATCCTTGCTGTCGGGGCGCGCGCCTTTCCAGAACGACACCCATTGCGGCGCATCGCGCAGGAACTGGGTGGTGCCGAACGTGTCGGGCAGGAAGACGAGCAGGTTTTCGCGATATTGCGCCTGCCATTTCTTCAGCACGTCATATTGCGATTGCCGCAGCGCCTCCGCGTCGCCGGGACGGTGCTGGCGGGCGAGCGCGGCAAGCACCATCGGCAGCTCGTGGGCATTGGTGCCCTTCGCTTCGAGGCCGAGCGTCATGGCAAGATAGGTGTTGGAGGTGCCGGTGAAGCGTTCGCCGAGCAGCTCGCGCGCCGTTTCGACGCAATGCTGCTGCCACAGGAAGCCGTGGCGGCGGCGGGTGCCGAAATCGGTGAGGTTGAGGTCGGGTATTTCCTTCAGCCGCTCGAGCTTGGCGTAGAGTTTCACCTTGGCGCGGGCATAAAGGATGTCGAGGCCGGAGCGGCTCAGCGCACGCAAAGCAGCGCGGGAACGAAGTTCGTTGACGATCGCGAGGGCATAGATCTCCCACAAGGTCGTTTGCCACCAAGGGCCGTCGAAGCGCAGCTCGAGCTGGCCTTCCTCCGTCTCGGCGAGCTCGTATTCGGGCAGATGGAAGTGACGCAGGGTGTCGAGATAGCCTTGGCGGAAGATGCCGGTCTGGCCGTAGAAGCTCTGGCCGCGCAGGTAGATGATCTCGCTGGGAGTGAAGCGCAGGGTTCGGACGTGGTTGAGCTGCTCGCGCAGCTCGTTCAGGTCAATCTCGCGCGCGAGCTTCACACGCGCGGTGCGGTTCTTCACCCGCCACGACACGCGCTCGTTGGGATAATGCTCCCAGATGAACTGCTGCATCAGGAGCTTGTAGAAGTCGGTGTCGAGCAGCGAGCGGACGATCGGATCGAACGGGAAGCTGTGGTTCCAGGCGCGGGTGGCAAAATCCACGGTTTTAGACGCCGCCGCGCACGATTTCGCGTCCGTCCGCCTCCAGCCGCGCTGCCAGGTCCGCTTCGCAGGCGGCGAGCTTGTCGGCGTCGGTGGAGCGGATGACGAAGTTTGAGCCGACCCGGCCTTGGCGGAAGAAGGGGTAGGAGCCGATCTGGCAGCCTTGGTGCTCGCGCTCGGTGTTGCGCAGGATGTCCGCCACTTCGCTCTCAGGCGCCCAGCCGCCGACGGTGGTGGACAGCAGCGGCGCGCCGCCCTCGAGCTGGCCCGACAAGGCTTCCAGCATCAGGGTCGCGATGTGCGGCACGCCGGCGAGGATGAAGATGTTGCCGAAGCGGATGCCCGGCGCGCCCGACAGCTTGTTCTGAATGAGGTCGGCGCCGTCCGGCACCCGCGCCATCCGAAGCCGCGCTTCGGTGATCCCGCCGCGGCTCTCGTAATAAGCCTCGAGGATCGCCTTGGCCTCCGGGTGCACCGTCACCGGCACGCCCAGCGCGGCGGCGATCGCGTCCACCGTGATGTCGTCGTGCGTCGGGCCGATGCCGCCGGTGGTGAACAAATAGTCGTTCTCGGTCCGAAGCGCGTTCACCGCGGCGACGATCCGCTCCTCGACGTCCGGCACCACCCGCACTTCCGCGAGGCGAATGCCTTGCAAGTTCAGCCAGCCGGCAACCTGCGCGATGTTCTTGTCCTGGGTGCGGCCGGACAGGATTTCGTCGCCGATGATCAGCAAGGCGGCGGTCCAGATGCGCTCGGATATCATGGAGCGCCTCTACCGCGCTGCCCTACCCTCGTCACGTCCAAGTTACGGCGGCCAACTTACGCCGGGTGCAAATCGGCGGATCATCGCCTATATCGCGCGCCATGACTCAGTATGAAGCCGTCACCGCCGAGACTCCTCCCCGCACCGGCGCTATCCGCCTCCACGGCCCGGAAGGGTTCGCCGGCATGCGCAAGGCCGGCCGCGTCGCCGCCGAAGTGCTCGACGCGCTTGTTCCCCACGTCCGCCCCGGCGTCACCACGCAGGAGATCGACGACCTCGTGTTCCGCGAGATCGAGGCGCGTGGCGGCATCCCCGCGACGCTCGGCTATCGCGGCTACGACAAGAGCTGCTGCACGTCGATCAACCATGTCGTCTGCCACGGCATTCCGGGGGACCGTCCGCTAAAAGACGGCGATATCGTCAACATCGACGTGACCCCCATCGTCGACGGCTGGCACGGTGATTCGAGCCGCATGTACCTGGTCGGCGACGTCGGCGTGAAGGCGCGGCGGCTGGTGGACGTCACCTACGAATGTCTGATGCTCGGCATCGAGCAGGCGAAGCCCGGCAACCACCTCGGCGACATCGGCCACGTCATCCAAACCTATGCCGAAAAGCACCGCTACGGCGTGGTACGCGATTTCTGCGGGCACGGCCTCGGCCAGCTTTTCCACGACGCGCCGGAGGTGGTCCATGCCGGCCGCCCGGGCACCGGGCCGGAACTGCGGCCCGGCATGTTCTTCACCATCGAGCCGATGATCAACATCGGCAAGGCAAGCGTGAAGGTGCTGGAAGACGGCTGGACGGCGGTAACCCGCGACCGCACGCTGTCCGCCCAGTTCGAGCATTCGATCGGAATCACCGAGGACGGCTGCGAGATTTTCACGCTGAGCCCGGCCGGCTATCACAAACCGCCTTACGGCTGAGCGCCGCTGCCCTCCGCACGCGTTGCACCAAAAGAAAAGGCCCGGGCTTTCACCCGGGCCTTTCTTCGTTTCGGCCTGCCTGTTCGTCTAGAACTTCACTTCCGCCGCGATCGTGAAGGACCGGCCGCGCGGATCGGCGACCCGCGGCTCCCACGAACCGCCCGCGCCGATGTCACCGTTGTAAGTGATGGCGAAGGGCGGATCGGTGTTGAACAGGTTCTTGATGCCCGCAGTGAGCCGCAACCGTTCGTCGAAATCGTAGCTCACCGACGCATTGTAGATAATATATTCGTTCACCCGCGGATTGAAATCGGGTCGCACCACCGTCCCGTTCGCGATGCCGATCAGCGCCTGGTTCTTGTAGCCTGACCTGAAGATCTGCGACAGGCTGAGCGTCAGGTCGTCCCTGCGATAGGTGATGAAGGCGTTGTGCTTCCAACGCAGGCCAAGATCGCCGGCGAAGCTGAACACGCCGATCTGGCTCGGTCCATAAGGGGCGCTCGGCAGGAACTTCTCCCGCTTCTTGAGCAGGTAAGTGCCGTCAAGCCCGGCCGACAACACCCCGCCCATCATATCGAAGCCGCCGCGAAGCACCACTTCCAGGCCCTTGGTCCGACGCGAACCGATATTGTCGTTGCGCAGATCGAGCGTCGTGATGATGCCGTTTGTGCGTTCCACCCGGTCCGGGAAAAACGAGATGTTGCTGAGCAACTGCCGCGTGGTCAGGGAGCCGATCGTATCGTCGACGGCGATGGTCCACCAATCGACGGACGCGCTGAACCGACGCGAAGGCTGGAAAACAATGCCCGCGCTCGCCTGCTTGGACGTCTCCGGCCCGAGATTGACGTTACCGCCGCTCAGAGATTCCGGCGTGATCGCAGCGCAGCCGGGCACCGAAGGGTTCACCGTTCCGCTCGGACACGTTGTCGGATCCACCAGCGTGGCGCCCGGATTGGGGGAGACCAGCACGCCATTGAAGATCTGATTGAACGCAGGCACTCGGAAACCCGTATTATATGATGCACGGAACATCAGCCAATCGAAGGGCCGGAATTTCGCCGTGACCTTCGGATTGATGGTCGAGCCGAAGCCGCTGTAATCGTCGATGCGCGCCGCGCCGGTGATCTCAAGTTGCTCGAAGATGGGGACGGATACCTCGACGTAGGCCGCCTTCACTGTCCGGTGCTTTGGCGACAGGACAAAACTCTGATCGAATGCGGCGCCTGGAATGTCGGGCCGTCCCAGAACTCCGGAGTCCGAGCCGTTCGACGTGAAGGTTTCACGGCGATAGTCGAAGCCGATTGCAGCCTGAACCGTGCCGCCGGGAAGATCGAACAAAGGCCCGGAGAACGACGCGTCCACCTGCTTAACCTCGTACAAGCCGCCGTACAGGGTCACGCCGCGCGCTGAGATGGCGTTCAACCCGGCAAGCGCAGCGGCCGACTGGCTCACCGAGAAGGGGTTGAGGATGCCGCTGTTGAGAAGGCCCACGATGCCGGGTGCGGTTGCGCCGGGCGCGGTTGGGGCACGAGGATCGATGCCTCCGCTGACCGCACCGGTAACCCCCGAGGCCGCCGCAGCCTGAGCCGAGGGGAAAACGCCGCGGTAGTAATAGCCTTCTCCCAATACCGAATTCGCTTCGCTGCGGGCGTAGGAAGCCGCCGCGCGATAATCCCAGCCTGCAGCCAGCGGGCCATCGATGCCCAGGGCGGCGCGGAATGTTTTGGTGTCGGTGACATATTCGCGTTGGCCGCCCGGGTTGTTGCGGTATCGGTAGGCGATCGGCTTGCCGTAATTGGGAGCGATGGTCGGAAATACCGCGACAAGGCGGTTGTAGACATCGTTATAGGTCGCCGCGGTGAGGGGATTAAGCGGATAATAAAGCGGCAAGGTGGTTGCATTGCCGGAGTATTGATTGCTTGAAAAGCGCTTGGTCGAGGTCGCGTCCGATCCTGTGACCTCCGCGAACACCTCGTGCTCACCAAGCCTCGCCGTAGCCCGGCCATAGTAGGTCAGCGTTTCGAGCGGCTGCTGGATAACAGCGGCTCTAGCCGTGTCAAACGCGCAAGCGAACCGGGCGGTCGCGTTGGCAAAAAGCTGTGCATCATAAGCCATCCCTCCTTCGAAGGATTCACAACCCGCTCCGCCGGGCAGGTCCAGAATGTTGATGCCGCCGCTCGCATCGGTTGTTGCGCCTGCTTCCCGCAGCACTACTCCGCTGAGCAATGAACCGTTGGGCGCGAAAATAGGGTTGGCGCCGCTAGGGAATGCGGTGGCGATGGGCGTCCCGCGCGTGTCGATGGACAGACCCCGATTGGGCTGGTTGCCGTTTACGAAATCGCGGTCGGAGCCGTTCAGCCCCCCGCTCCAGCTCTTGCTGACCGCGACCATGACGTTGAAGCCCTGCTCGCGAAGATTGCCGTAGCCCGCCGTCGCTGACAGCCGGTAGATCGGGCTGTCGCCTTCCTGCGTGATATCCGTGAAACCGTTGAGCGAGAGGCCCTCGAAATTCTTCTTGGTGATAAAGTTGATCACGCCGCCGATCGCGTCGGTGCCGTAGATGGCGGAGGCGCCGTCCTTAAGCACTTCAACGCGCTCCAGCGCCGCGAACGGGATCTGGTTGACGTCCACAGCCGAGCCGGTGAGGCCGTGGGCGGCCACGCGGCGGCCGTTGAGCAGGACCAGGGTC
This sequence comes from Allosphingosinicella sp., assembly GCA_036386875.1. GTDB lineage: Bacteria > Pseudomonadota > Alphaproteobacteria > Sphingomonadales > Sphingomonadaceae > Allosphingosinicella. The sequence continues at coordinate 4,570 of DASVUV010000025.1, read as the reverse complement.
GACGCCGAGCCCTGGCCGCGCAGGTTGGCGCCCGACAGGCCATTGGTGCCGCGCTGATCGCCAGTGGTGACATCGGCGTTGGACGCAAGGTTGTCGGCGGCGCTGCCATTGGTGCTCAGGAACATGATAAGCTGCTCGGGGCTGTTGATGCCTTCGCGCGACAACTCGTCGGTGGTGATGATCTGGAGCGGCAGAGCGCTGTTGTTCGGGTTCTGCCGGATGCGCGAGCCGGTGACGATGATCGCCTCGTCGACATTCTCGCGGCTGGTAGCGTTGGCATCGGAGACCGGGGTTTCGGCGCCGGTCGGCGTGTTCGCCTCCTCGGTGTTTTCGCTCTCGGGAAGGGTGGTAGTCTGGGCCGCGGCCGGCGCGGCCAGGCCAAGCGTGAGAGCGGCAAAGGCCGTGCCCGAAACCAGACAGGTCTTCAGAGCGCGCGAATCAAGCATTTCCAGTCCCCCTAGATATTTTTGCGTCGTTCCCCCGGAACGTTGCGCGATTGGTAACAGGAATGTGACGGAGCGCCAGAGCTTCTTGCACGCTGGCGGCAGCCTCGATAACGGGCGCCGCGAAGGGTTGCCGGCGTGCAACACCCTGATCGTGCAAGGCTTTGTTGCGCCGCCGAATCTTATCCCCGTTATCCTACTTACCCACAGGTCGAATTGCCTTGCCCGACTCGGCCGGCCCTGCCAGCTTGTTTGTGTGGCCGGGAACGCGGCGAACTGGAAACGGGTCGCAAGCAGCCAGCCACTGCCACCGCGGATGAAGCGGCGGAGGTTCGCAAGAACCGAAGCAGCGACAAAAGCGACTGGTAGGGTGTTTAAGGAAGAAGCGCGAAGTGCGCGAATGGCGAAAGCCGGACGCGGGCCGAACCCACTTTCCTCAAGTGCCCGGCACGGGACCTAAGCCTTAGGGCGGAGGAAGCGTGGCGGAACCGGAGCCTTCGGGCACAAGGAACCGCATAGCGGCACCGGACGCCTTCGGGCGAAAGGGAAAGCGACGGAACCGACCGAGGCCGAAAGGTCTCGGCCGGAACCGGTCCGGAAGACGGCGCCGCCTCGGCGACGCCAGCGGAAGGAAGAGTGGGGGCTGGTGGCAACACCGGCCCCCATTTGCATTTGGCGACCTGCGCAGCCACGCCGCGGGTCGTCCGGGCCGGGCTTCGCCCTCCCCCACGCAAGCTGGAACGGCGCAACCGCCTCCACCGTTTCCCTTCGTGATGCCCGGGCACCCACCCCTTCTCCTCACCGCGATCGTTCTGGCGGGCTGCGCGGCACCGGCTCTCGACGGCACCGCCCCGGCTTCAATGGGCGCGCTCCCCTCCGGCGCACGCATGTCGCCGGGCGGCTACCTCACGATCCTCGAAGCACCGGCCTTGCCGTTCCCGGCCGAGCCCCCGCCCGAGCCGCAGGCCGTCGATGACTTCGCCCGGCGAACAAGCTCGCGCGACCCGGCAGTCCGCGCGAAAGCCTGGGAGGATGCCAACGGATCTCCCGCCTTTCAAACCGAGCTGGAACGGCTTCGCCAGGTCATCGCCCGTGAGGAGCCGGACAATTTCGTCGAAGTGCGGCTGGTCCGGGATCCGGCGGTCGCCGCCGAATTCTGGTTCAAGCGCGAGGCGGCGCAAACCCTTGCCCGCTACACGTCGGATCCGCGCTTCCGCCCACGCCAGGGCGGCCTCAACCAGGCCGAGCTGGCCCGCCTCCAGGCGCTGTGGGTCGGCCGCTCCGGAGAAGGTGCGCTGATCACCACGGTAGGGGTCGATCCATTCACCGGCACGGTGGAGATGAGCATAGCCGTCGAAGAAGCCGAGTTCCGCAGCGCCGCCGCGAGACGTGGATGGGTGCTCGGCCCGGAGCTCAAGTTACATTTCCCCAAGCCGAGGCTCGCCGCCTTCGCCGATCCTGCTCTGGAGCGCTATGTTCGGCTCTTTCCCCGCGAAAGCAACGCCAAGGGCATCCAGCTCCTTGCTGGAAGCACGGGCCGGATCGTGCTGGAGGACGGCTGTTTCCGGCTGGGAAGCCGGGCGGCGGGTGAGCAAGGCCCGTTGGTCCTGTTCGGCCGCGACACGCAATTGGCGCTGGACCGGCAGAATTATCTCGTCGTTCTAGGCGAAGAAGGAGCGGGGCGCTATCGCATCGGGGAGATCGGCTCCTGGCCCGGCCCCAACGGCGTCGAGGAGACCGATCCGCAGGTTCAGGCATTGCGCCGGCAGTGCGGCGGCGGGCCGATCGTCAACGTCGCCGAACCCCACAGCGAACGCTTGTTCGGCCTGCCGGACCCGGCCTGGGTGGCAGATTATGCCCGGGCGAAGTCGCTGACCTACCGGGAAGCGTGGGGCGTGGTGATCGAGTGCATGGAGCGCCAGGAGGGCCGCGGGCGCCGCAGCATCGAGGCGCGCGACCGCTGCATAGATCAGTTCAACTAAGACTGCGCACCCTCTGCCGTGAGGACAGGCTCAAATCCTTTTGATCCCAAGCTCCGCCGCGACATCCGCCTTGTTTTCGCCGGCGTGGCGCGCTTCGAAGCTGCCCTGCTCCTCCCGCGGCGCGATCGACCACATGCCCGGAAGGACATGGAGGGACAACAAGGCGGCGGTGGCGGCGAAGCTGATCAAGGCGGGCTTCATAGGTTGGCTCCTTTGGGTGGAGCCGGTTTGCAGCGCCCGTGTCACCTCCCGATGTCGTGGCGGGGCGGCAAGTGTTTCAATTGTTTCAGGGCGCCGGTCTTTACATACGCCCTCCCCCTCCTTAAATGGCTGCCTCACACCCCATCGCATCGGAACAGGACGCGCCGTCGCGCAGCGCGTTCAAAGCATTGATCGAACGGGGTTTTCAGACGCTGAAGCTGCGGTCTCACCCAAGGAGACTCGCGGCTTTTTGCGTCTTTGGCGTGCCTGAACGATGCGGATGCGGGGGCTCCCCCTGCCCGCTCGACAAGATTCCAGGCCCCCAGGGGCCGCAGACGAAGGCGACACGAACCACATGGCGACCACCGCTCCCAAGGCTCCGGCGAACAAGTCGGACCAGGCCCGCTCCACGGCCTCCAAGCGCATCCGCAAGATCTTCGGCAACATCCACGAGGTGTCCGAGATGCCGAACCTGATCGAGGTTCAGCGCGAAAGCTACGAGCAGTTCCTGCGCTCGCGGCCGCAGGACGGCTATGTGTCCGGCCTGGAGAAGACCCTGCGTTCGGTGTTCCCGATCCGCGATTTCGCCGGCACCGCCGAGCTCGATTTCGTCAACTACGAGCTGGAAGAGCCCAAGTACGACATCGAGGAATGCCGCCAGCGCGGCATGACCTATGCGGCGCCGATGCGCGTCACGCTTCGCCTGATCGTGTTCGAGGTCGATCCCGATACCGAAACCCGCTCGGTGCTCGATATCAAGGAGCAGGACGTCTACATGGGCGACATGCCGCTGATGACGCTGAACGGCACGTTCGTCGTCAACGGCACCGAGCGCGTCATCGTCAGCCAGATGCACCGTTCGCCGGGCGTCCTGTTCGACCATGACCGCGGCAAGACCCACGCGTCGGGCAAGTACCTCTTCGCCGCGCGCGTCATTCCGTATCGCGGCTCGTGGCTGGACTTCGAGTTCGACGCCAAGGACATCGTCAACGTTCGTATCGACCGCAAGCGCAAGCTGCCGGTGACGGCGCTGCTGCACGCCCTCGACATGAACTCGGAAGAGATCCTCAACACCTTCTACGACCGCGTCACATTCGTGCGCGGCAAGAACGGCTGGGCGATCCCCTATGTCGCCGAGAATTGGCGCGGCCAGAAGCCGATGTTCGATGTCGTCAATGGCGACACCGGCGAAGTCGTCTTCGCCGCCGGCACCAAGATCACGCCGCGCGGCGCCAACAAGGCGGCCAAGGACGGCCTCGCCAATTTGGTGATCCCGACCGAGGAAATCTTCGGCCGCTATTCGGCCTACGATCTGGTCAACGACAAGACCGGTGAAATCTACATCGAGGCGGGTGACGAGGTTTCCCCTGAGAACCTCGACAAGCTCGACAAGGCCGGCATCGACCGCATCGAGCTGCTCGACATCGATCACGTCTCGACCGGCGCCTGGATCCGCAACACGCTGAAAGCCGACAAGTCGGAGGACCGCGACAGCGCACTGTCCGACATCTACCGCGTCATGCGCCCGGGCGAGCCGCCGACGAAGGAGACCGCGGAGTCCCTGTTCGCCGGCCTGTTCTTCGATCCCGAGCGCTACGACCTGTCGGCCGTGGGCCGCGTCAAGCTCAACATGCGCCTCGACCTCGACGTCGAGGACACGGTGACGACGCTTCGCAAGGAAGACATCATCGAGGTCGTCAAGACCCTGGTCGGCCTCAAGGACGGCAAGGGCGAGATCGACGACATCGACAATCTCGGCAACCGCCGCGTCCGGTCGGTGGGCGAATTGCTCGAGAACCAGTATCGCGTCGGCCTGCTCCGCATGGAGCGCGCCGTGAAGGAGCGCATGAGCTCCGTGGACGTGTCGACGGTGATGCCGAACGACCTGATCAACGCCAAGCCGGCGGTGGCCGCGGTGCGCGAATTCTTCGGCTCCTCGCAGCT
>DASVUV010000024.1:0-125687 GCA_036386875.1 Allosphingosinicella sp. | reverse complement strand
GACGCCAAGACGCCGTATATGTATTCGACGTACGAGGCGCCTTCGTTCGGCGAGCCCGAGTGCGAGGCGATGCCGTCCGATCGCCGCAAGATCGTGATCCTGGGCGGCGGGCCGAACCGGATCGGACAGGGGATCGAGTTCGACTATTGCTGCTGCCACGCCTGCTATGCGCTCGAGGAGGCCGGGTTCGAGACCATCATGGTCAATTGCAACCCGGAGACGGTGTCGACCGACTACGACACGTCCGACCGGCTCTATTTCGAGCCGCTGACCATCGAGGACGTGCTCGAGATCCTGACCGTCGAGCAGTCGAAGGGGGAGCTGGTCGGCGTCATCGTCCAGTTCGGCGGGCAGACGCCGCTCAAGCTCGCCCAGGGGCTTGCGGATGCGGGGATCCCGATCCTCGGCACCTCGCCGGACGCGATCGACCTGGCGGAGGACAGGGAACGGTTCGCGGCCCTGGTGAACAAGCTGGGCTTGCGCCAGCCGGAGAACGGCATGGCGAGGAGCCGCGAGGAGGCGATCGCGGTGGCGGAGCGGATCGGTTATCCGGTGCTGACCCGGCCGAGCTACGTACTCGGCGGGCGGGCGATGGAGATCGTCGACGGGCCGGCGCAGCTCGACGATTATATCGTCACCGCGGTGCAGGTGTCGGGGGACAGCCCGGTGCTGATCGACCAATACTTACGCGACGCCATCGAGGTGGACGTCGACGCCATTTCGGACGGCAAGGACGTCGTGATCGCCGGCGTCATGCAGCATATCGAGGAAGCGGGCGTGCATTCGGGCGACAGCGCCTGCTCATTGCCGCCGTACAGCCTGGACGCGGAGATCGTGGCGGAGATCGAGCGGCAGGCGCGGGTGCTTGCGCTGGCGCTTGGCGTCGTCGGGCTGATGAACGCGCAGTTCGCGGTCAAGGACGGGCTTGTGTATCTCATCGAGGTCAATCCGCGGGCGAGCCGGACGGTGCCGTTTGTCGCGAAAGCGATCGGGACGCCCATCGCGAAGATCGCGGCGCGGGTGATGGCCGGCGAGCCGCTGATGCGCTTCCTGCCGATCAACCGCGACGTGCCGCACATCGCGGTCAAGGAAGCGGTGTTTCCGTTCGCGCGCTTCCCGGGGGTGGATCCGGTGTTGTCGCCGGAAATGAAGTCCACCGGCGAAGTGATGGGAATCGATAAGGATTTTGCCACTGCTTTCCTGAAATCGCAGATCGCGGCGGGGACGTTGCTGCCGACCGAGGGGACGTTGTTCGTGTCGGTAAAGGACGGCGACAAGGCGCTGATCGTGCCGGCGGTGCGGGCGATGGCGGAGTTCGGCTTCCACGTCCTCGCCACTGGCGGGACGGCCAACTACCTAAGCGCGCAAGGGATCGCGGTCGAAAAGGTCAACAAGTTCGCGCAGGGGCGGCCGCATATCGTCGACCGGATCAAGGACGGTGCCGTAAGCATCGTCTTCAACACTACTGAAGGGTGGCAGAGCCACAAGGATTCGGCTTCGATCCGCCGGTCGGCGCTGATGGCCAAGGTGCCGTACTTCACGACGGCCGCGTCTTCGGTGGCGGTAACGCGGGCGATCGGGGTGCTTCGATCGCGCAGCCTTGATGTTCAGAGCCTCCAGTCTTATTATCTCGCCTCCGATACGTGATCCCCACATTCCAGTGAGAAGGGGTGCCGGCTTCATCCAGGGTCCGGCAGCGAACGAGTTTTGAAAGGCGAGAGATATGGCGACGGTGGATAAGATGCCGATGCTTCAGGAGGGCTATGACCGCCTTCAAACCGAGGTGCGGCACCTGAAAACCGTCGAGCGGGTGGCGATCATCGAAGCCATCGAGATCGCCCGCGGCCATGGCGATCTGTCCGAAAACGCCGAATATCACGCCGCCAAGGAACGCCAGGGCCAGGTCGAGGCGACGATCGCCGACATCGACGACCGGCTGAGCCGCGCGATGGTGATCGATCCCAAGAGCCTGTCGGGCGACAAGGCGGTGTTCGGGGCGACCGTCCACCTCGTCGACGAGAACGACAAGAAGGTCGTCTACCAGATCGTCGGCCAGACCGAGGCGGATGCGCGGATCGGCCGGATTTCGTACAATTCGCCGCTCGGCCGCGCGCTGATCGGGCGCAGCGTCGGCGACGAGGTGGAAGTGTCCACGCCGTCGGGCGACAAATATTACGAGATCGAGAAGGTCGAGTTCATCTAGGCGCGATTGGCCCAAACCGTGCGGTCGCCCGACGATCTTCGCAAGGCACGCGTCACCGTGGGCATCGCGGTTGCGACGGCGGCGGTGTGGCTGCTTTCGCTGTCGCTGCCGTTTGAATATCTTGTGCTTCGGGGCGGCTTCATCCCGGCGCGGGTGGAGGGCGGCACCTGGCCGGGGCTGCCGGTCTGGCTGACGCCGCTCAGCGCCACATTTTTGCACATCGGCTTCCTGCATCTGCTGTTCAACCTGCTGTTCCTGGCGATCTGCGGGCGGGCGGTGGAACCGGTGCTCGGCGCCAGGGGCATCGGCATCCTCTACGTGGTCGGCGCCTTTGCCGCGGCGGCGGCGCAATGGGCGGCGGGGCCGGGCAGTCAGGCGCCGATGGTGGGGGCGAGCGGCGCGGTTTCGGCGGTGATCGGCGCCTATGCGATGCTGTTCGGGCGTTACCGGGTGAAGGTGCGGAGCAACGCGCTGGCCGTGGCGATCAACGCCTTGTGGCTTGCGGCGGCCTGGGTGGCGATGCAGTTGCTGGTGGCGTTCGCGGTGGGATCGGGCGGACCGCGGGAGGCGGTTGCCGCGCATATCGGCGGGTTTGTCGCGGGGCTGGCGCTTGCCCGGCCCTTGCTGCTGCTCAAGTGGCGGGGGGCCTAGGCTGGCCCGACTGCAGGGTGTTTGTGGCGGGTTTCTCGACTTTGCTCGAAACGGGCGGTTTGGGAATGGAAACGCTGGATCCCAAGAGCCGCTCGTCGCGAGCGAAGTCGAGAGACGCTGCACGCAGTCCTTGTCCCGGTCTCTCGACTTCGCTCGAGATGAAGGGGGTAGGCGGCTTTACTGCGCTTTTCAGGAGGCGTGAGCCTCTACTTGAGCTCCGGCTCGAGGAGGCGGTGGAGGTGGACGACGACGTATTTCATCTCTGCGTCGTCGACCGTGCGCTGGGCGTTGCCGCGCCAGGCTTCGAGGGCGGAGGCGTAGTCGGGGAATATGCCGACGATGTCGATCGTGGCGGGATCGAAGTCGAGGCCCTGGGGGTCGGTGACCCGGCCTCCGAATACGAGATGCATCTTGCTCATGGCTGGAGCCGATAAAGGAGACGCCCCGGAAAACAAGAACTTCCGGGGCGTCTACCCTTTTCTTTACTGGCCGCCGCCCGAGCCACCGCCCTTGACGGCGCCGGTGGCCGCGCCGGCGGAGCTGCGTACCGCTCCCGCCGCCTTGTCGGTGAATTCGCCCAGCTTGCGCTGGAGGCCGTCCTTGCTGAGGCCGAGCTCGTCGATCTGCGAGCGGCCGGCGTCCTTGGCGGCATCGATCGCCTGGCGGGCGGTGTCGGTGACCTTGCGGCCGGCCGAGCCGAGCACTTTTTCCTCTTGCCGGGTCTTGGGCAGAAGCGCGCCGGCGATGACGCCGAGGGCAAGGCCGCCGACCACGGCGGCGAGCGGGTTGGCTTCGACGCCCTCCACGGTGCGCTTGCCGGCGCTGCGGGCGGTGTCGCGGACGGTTTCCACCGCGCCGCCGGCGGCTTCGCGCGCCGCCTGATAGGCGGAGGAGGTGCGCTCACGGGCGGTTTCATAAGCATCGGCGGCAGTCTGCCGGACGCTGTCCAGACGGCCGTTGCCGGCTTCCGTGCCGCCGCTGGTGCCGGCGCCGCTGTTGTTCGCGCTCTGGGTGGCGGGGGTGTCGGTGGTGCTCATGCGCTTACTCCTTCAGTCTTTGCGTTCGGCGATGGGCGCCGTGATGTCGAATTGGCCGTCCGAATTGTCGAGACGGGTGTTAACGAGGGTCCCGTCCGGTTTTTTGGCGAACAGCCAGGAAATGGCCGAGCGCAGCGGATGGCGGGCGAGGAACAGGGTGAGTGCGCCGACCGCGGCCCCGGCCGCGACGGGGCGGGATCTTACTGCTTCCACCGCGCCGTCCGTCACGTCGGCGACCTTGTCGGTGACGCCTTCCCACGCATTGGAGGCGACGGTGGAAGGCTTGAGCCGCTGCTGCAGCTCACTCGCCGCTGCCATGGCGCCGCGCCGGGCGAGCTCGGCCTCTCGGCGCTTTTGCAGGATTTCCGCTCCGCTCACAGCTTCGCTCCCGCCGCCATTGCGGCCCGTTCTTCCTCGTCGCCCGACAGCGCGGCGAGCTTGCCGGCGCCCCATTTGACGAGAATGAAAGCGATGATGCCGATCACGACGAAGGTGATAGCCCCCGCCGCGATCGGCCCGACCTTGAGGGCAAGGGCGGCGGCGAGGCTGATGATCAGCGTGATCAACGCTGCGTTGAGCAGCAGAAAGGCCGCAATCAGGGCGATGAAGCCGTTGCGCGCCTTGCCGATGCGATGGCGGGCGATGGCGCCGACCAGCCCCATCTCCGCCTTCACATAGGCCGTGCCGTCGGTCTTCAGCCGGGTGAAGAGGTCGCCGATCGACGCCTCCGGAACTGCGCGGGGGGCTTCCAAGGTCAGGCTCCCGTGGTTCCGGTACCCGTGGTGCCGGCGGCGCCGGTGCCGGTGCCACCGGTGCCGCCGTTCGGGCCCTCGCTGAGGCCGGCCTTGACGACGCGGGCAAGCGCGAAGCCGACCACCGCCGCAACGCCGAGCGCAACGCCAGGGCTCTTGCGCACCGCATTGCTGACGTCCTGGTAGATGTCGTCCACTTCCTTGTTGCGGATCGTGTCCGCGAAGCCGGAGACGGCGTCGGACGCCTTGCGGGCATATTCGCCGTAATCGCGGCCAAGGCGCTCATCGATCGTGTCGGCGGTGTCGGCGAAGACGCGCGACAGTTCTTCAAGTGCGTCCGTGGCGCGGGTCTTGCCGCCGGTGGCGAATTCGCGGGCGCGGTCGACGCCCTGATCGCGAAGCGCATAAGCCTGGCTGCGGAGCTGTTCGGTCACGCCGCCGCCAGAAGCACCGCCGCCGCCGCCGCCGCCGCTGCTGCCCGCGGTGCCGCCGGTGTCGTCACCGCCGCCGGTGGCGACCAGCGCCGAGCCGTCGGACAGGCCGCCCGAAGCGCCGGTGCCGCCCGCGGCATCGCCGCCGGTGCCCGCGCCCGCGCCGCTCGTGTCCATCGCGCCGTTGATGATGTGATCGGTGCCTTCCGGCAGTTCATTCTGGGGGGGCATGGTTCGTTTACTCCACTGCGTCGTTATGGGTTCTTGCCGGGGGAAACCTGTGGGCGGGCCTGTCGTTCCGGCTACGGCGACGAAAGTTGCGTCACCCGCGCCGCCCCGATAAGCGCCGTCTGGTCCTATGTAGTTCGAAACGAGGCCGTAACAATGACCGCCATTCTCGACGTTCACGCCCGCCAGATTCTCGACAGCCGGGGCAATCCCACGGTGGAAGTGGACGTGTTGCTGGAGGACGGAAGCTCGGGCCGGGCGGCAGTGCCTTCGGGTGCATCCACCGGCGCGCACGAGGCGGTGGAGAAGCGCGACGGCGACAAGTCCAAATATCTCGGCAAGGGCGTCTGCCAGGCGGTGGATTCGGTAATCGGCGAGATCAGCGAGGCGATCACCGGCATCGATGCCGAGGACCAGGGCGAAATCGACGCGCTGCTGATCGATCTCGACGGGACGGAGAACAAGTCGCGGCTTGGCGCCAATGCGATTCTGGGCGTCAGCCTGGCAGTGGCCAAGGCGGCGGCGGATGCACGGGGGCTGCCGCTGTATCGCTATGTCGGCGGGGTTTCGGCGCATGTGCTGCCGGTGCCGATGATGAACATCCTGAACGGCGGCGCCCACGCGGACAATCCGATCGATTTCCAGGAGTTCATGGTGATGCCGGTGGGCGCCGCCTCCTTGTCGGAAGCGGTGCGTTGTGGGGCGGAAATTTTCCATACGCTGAAGAAGCGCCTTCACGATGCGGGGCTGTCGACGGCGGTCGGTGATGAGGGCGGCTTTGCGCCGAACCTCGCCTCGGCGCGCGACGCATTGGACTTCATCATGCGCTCGGTGGAGGAAGCGGGCTACACGCCGGGCGAGGACGTGGTGCTGGCGCTGGATTGCGCGGCGAGCGAATATTATCGCGACGGCGCCTATCAGATGGTGGGGGAAGGAAGCACTTTCTCCCCGGCCCAGAACGTCGATTACCTCGCCGGCCTGGTGCGCGATTATCCGATCCTGTCGATCGAGGACGGCATGGGCGAAGACGATTGGGAAGGCTGGAAGCTGCTTACCGAGCGGCTCGGCGGCCAGGTCCAGCTCGTCGGCGACGACCTGTTCGTCACCAACCCGAAGCGCCTTGCGCGCGGGATCGAGGAAGACATCGCCAATTCTATCCTGATCAAGGTCAACCAGATCGGCACCCTGACCGAGACTCTGGAGGCGGTGAACATGGCGCACCGGGCGCGCTACACCTCCGTGATGTCGCACCGCTCCGGCGAGACGGAGGATACCACGATCGCCGACCTCGCCGTCGCGACCAACTGCGGGCAGATCAAGACGGGCAGCCTGGCGCGCTCGGACCGGCTCGCCAAGTACAATCAGCTTATCCGGATCGAGGAGGAGCTTGGATCGATGGCGCATTATGCCGGGGCGCAAGTTTTCGCGGGGCTTCGGCGCTGAACCGGACCTCCGCGCCCCCGTACGCGTTTGCCAAGGCGAAACGGTTTTTGAAGGTCCAGCCATGAGCAGAGTTCTCGTTCTTTACCACAGCACCTACGGGCACATCCTGCAGATGGCCGAAGCGGCGGCGGAGGGTGCCGCCTCGACTGGCGCACGGGTGGATATCCGGCGCGTTCCCGAGCTGGTGCCGGAGGAAGTGGCGCGCTCTTCGGGCTACGTGATGGACCAGCGGCATGCGGTGGCGACGGTGGAGGAACTGCCGCTGTACGACGCGATCATCATCGGGGTCGGCACCCGCTACGGGCGGATGGCGAGCCAGATGGCGAGCTTCCTCGATCAGACGGGCGGACTGTGGGCGCGGGGCGCGCTGAACGGCAAGGTCGGTTCCGCCTTTACCTCCACGGCGACCCAGCATGGCGGGCAGGAGACGACGTTGATGGCGATCCACACCAACCTGCTGCACTTCGGCATGGTCACGGTGGGGCTGCCCTACAGCTTCGCCGGGCAAATGACCCTGAGCGAGATCACCGGCGGCACGCCTTACGGGGCAAGCACCATCGCGGGCGGCGACGGTTCGCGGCAGCCGACGAGCAACGAGCTGGAAGGCGCGCGCTTCCAGGGGCGGCATGTGGCCGACATCGCGAATCGCCTGTTCCCCGATCCGCGGACGATGGTGGAGGAGGAGCAGGGCTTCCTGCTCTCCGACTGAGCCAAAAGGAGCGTAAGATGAGCGAAGACAAGGGCGGGACACCGGACGAGGATCCGGCCTGCAAGCCGGTCCTCAACGACCGCGAGGCCGACGAAGCGGCGAAGCGCTCGGTTCGGGACGACACAGGCGGCGCGATCGACGCCGATGCGGCGCATGAACGGTCGAGCTGAGCGGTGACCTTCGTCGTGGTCGGCAAGGACAAGGCTGGTAGCGGCGCGCGGCTCAGGCATCGCGCGGCCCACCTCGACTTCATTGCCGCCCACCAGGCGCCGGTCATCTATGCCGGCCCGCTGCTCGACGGCGACGCGATGGTGGGCAGCATCTTCGTGTTCGACGTGCCGGACCGGGCGGCGCTCGACGCGCATCTCGCCGGGGATCCCTATTTCGCCGAGGCGATCTTCGAGAGCGTCGAGATCTACGAGAGCCGCTGGATGGTGCCGGAGCGGGCGCCGGGCACGCTTGCCGCCGAAGCGGTTCGGGCGCGCGAGGCCGCGGCGGGAGCCTAGAACTTGCCCCGGATCGCGAAGGAGAAAATCGGGCCGATCAGGCGGTCGCGCTTTTCGTAGAAGTCCACCGGGCCGGTGCGGCGGCCGACATAGACCGTGCGGTCCCAGACGCTGCGGGCGGCGGTGAGGTTGGTTACGCTGGCGCGGACGGTGAGGCCGAACACGTCCTTGTTCTCCACGAACAGGCTGGTCCAGAGCGGCCCCTCCCAGGCGCGGCCGACTTCGGTCAGGCGGTAGTTCTTGTTGTACCATTCGTAGCTCGCCGTGCCGCCCCACGCCCAATCGCTGCCGGGGATATCGTGGCGAAGCGACAGCACGGCGAGGCGCTCCAGCGTGTTGGAGATCGGCCGGTTTTCGCCGGTCAGGGGATCGCGAAGCGAACTGCCCTGAACCTGGAAGCGGGCGTCCAGTTTGGCGCCCTTCCAGCCCATCGGGTCGAACTGGAAGGTCGTCTTCCACTCCGCGCCCCAGATCCTGGCGCGGTCGATGTTGCCGGGCGACTCGCCGTCGAGACCGATCGGCACGGTGTCGATGATGTCGTCGATAAGCTGGCCGTAGACCCGGAAGGTGGTTGAGCCGTAGGCGCCGAGATTGCGGATCGTCTCGACCTCCGCGCTCCAGGTTTGGGAGGGGACGAGATCGGGGTTGCCGGCATTTTCGCTGTCGTTGCCGAGGTTCACCGTTGCGAGGAAGTCGTAGAAGCTGAGCTGGCCGACGCGGCGCTGGAGGCGCAGGTTGACGTCGGTCTTCTTGTTAGGCTTCCACGCAGCGGAGAACTGGCCCTTGGGGCGCCAGAAGGTGCGACTGAGCCCGCCCTCGCCGACCTGGCGCAGGTTCGAATATTCGCCGCCCGCGGCAAGCTGGAAGCTGAGTTTGGGCGACAGGGTGCGGCCATAGCTGCCCATCACTTCGTAGCGGTCTTCCTCGACCCGGCCGGAGCCGCCGGCGAGTTCGATCTCCTGATAATCGCCTCCCGGGGAGAGCAGGAACAGCTCGGACACATTGTCGAGGCTGTTGAACGCCGCCTCGCCCGAAATCTGCCAGTCGGCGCCGCCGCCTTTCCACTTGTATTCGGTGCGGGCGATGCGTTCGCTTTCGTCGCCGGTGCGCAGGAAGCGTGAGCCGGTATCGGGCGAGGCGTCGCCGAAGCTGGTGCGCACATCCTGGCCGTAGGGGATGTGGTCGAAGCGGTTGAGGCCGATGAACTTCAGCCGGCCGGGGCCGAGCTTGAACTCGTAATCGCCGCCGATCTCGTAGCCGTAGCTGTCCTCGTCGTTGCGGACCAGGCGGATACGATCCGCGAAATTGGGATTGCCGGTGCGCTCGCCCCGTTCGCGATAGTTGTAATAGACCCGCTGGTACGAGCCGTTGAGATTGCCGACGGAGGAGCCGGGGCCGTCATAGGTGACGCGGCCGCTGAGCTTCGGGTTCTCGACCTCGCCGGTGAACACGTCGTAGCGGAACTCGCGGACGCTGAGATCGCGGTTGTAGATGATGGTGCGGCCGTTGGCGCCGCTGTGATTGGCCTGGTTCTGGAGGCCGAGCGTATATTCGAACGGCCCCTTTTTGCCGCTCACCGAGACGCTGCCGCGGGTGAGGACGGGATCGGTGTTGCGCTGGCGGAAGCTCGGTTCCCAGGCATATTGGCCGCTGATCGCGCCGCCCGACTTGGCGACGATATTGGCGACCTGGCCCGACAAGCCGGGGATGTCGAGGGTGGCGCCGTCGAGGATCTCGATTCGGGTCACGTTGGCGGCGGGGATGCGGCCGAGTTCGGTGAGCACGTCGTTCGACTTGCCGGACATGCGCTGGCCGTTGATCAGAACGTTGCCGGTGGCCTGGCCGAGGCCGCGTTCCTGGTCCGCCTCGCGGATCACGAAGCCGGGCACCTGGCGCAGCATGTCGAGGGCGTTCTTGGGGGCGAAGCGGGTGAAGTCGGCCGGCGTGTAGGTGCGGGCGCCGTCCACGGCGGCGGGAGAGGGTGCGACGGGCACGGGGACATCGCCGGTCTCCTGCGCGAAGGCGGGGAGCGCGGTACCGGCGAGCAGCGACGGCAGGAGCAGGCGCGCTGCGGCGCAAAATGCAGTCATGGGGTCCCCTCTTGCCACTCGTTGGGCAGCTTCAGGAACAGTGCAGCACGTTTCGTGCCACATTTGTAGCAGGCAGTTTCCCCTCTGCGGGAAGGGCCAAAGGGGTGGATGCGCGCTGTTGTGCATTGTCCGGGAGCGAACGCAGTGTCCGCTCCCGGACAGAAGGGATCAACCGTTCATTGAGCTCATGTCGATGGAGAAGCGGTATTTGACGTCGCTTTTCAGCATGCGGGCGTAGGCATCCTCGATGTCCTGGATGCGGATTTCCTCCACCTCCGAGACGATTTTGTGCTCGGCGCAGAAATCGAGCATCTCCTGGGTCTCGGCGATGCCGCCGACGATCGAGCCGGCGATTGCACGGCGCTTGAACACCAGGAGGCCGGTGGAGGGCGTCGGATGCGGCTCGGGCGGGGCGCCGAGCATCACCATGGTGCCGTCGCGGCGGAGCAGGCTGACATAGGCGTCGAGATCGTGGGCGACGGTGACGGTGTTGATGATCAGGTCGAGCTTGCCGGTCTGCGCCTTCATCGCCTCCGGGTCGCGGGAGACGACGACTTCATCGGCGCCGAGCGCCTTGGCGTCCTCGACCTTGGAGGGCGAGGTGGTGAAGGCGACGACGTGGGCGCCGAGCGCCTTGGCGAGCTTCACGCCCATATGGCCCAGGCCGCCGATGCCGACGATGCCGACGGTCTTGCCGGGGCCCGCGCCCCAATGCTTGAGCGGCGACCAGGTGGTGATGCCCGCGCAGAGGAGGGGCGCGACGGCGGCGAGATCGCCGGCTTCGTGGCTGATCCTGAGGACGAAATCCTCGCGCACCACGATCCGGTCGGAATAGCCGCCATAGGTGTTGGCGCCGGTGCCCTGCTCCGGCCCATTATAGGTGCCGGTGAAGCCGCGCTCGCAATATTGCTCCAGCCCTTCCTGGCAGGAGGCGCAGGACTTGCAGCTGTCGACCAGGCAGCCGACGGCGGCGAGATCGCCGACCGCGAACTTCGTCACCTCATCGCCCACGGCCGTCACTTCGCCGACGATCTCGTGGCCGGGGACGCAGGGATATTGCGTGCCGGCCCATTCGCCGCGGGCGGTGTGGAGATCGGAGTGGCAGACACCGCACCAGCGGATTGCGATCACGACATCGTCGGGGCGCGGATCGCGGCGTTCGAAGGAAAAGGGAGCGAAGCGGTCTTCGGCGGAATGGACGGCGTAGGCGCGGGCGGGGATCATGCGGGGGCTCCTCCGGTGAGTGGTTGGGCGCGCCCTAGCGAGCGGGCGGCGGGCTTGCCAGCCCTCAGGAGCAAAGTGCGGGGCGAAGCGAGACGGGGAGGGGACCGGTGGCTGCTACCAGTTCTCGCCCTTGACCATCGCGACGAGGGCGCCGGAGGCGTAGGGCTTGGTGAAGAACAGGGCGCTTTCCGGATATTCGCCGCGGGCGGGGCGGCAGGCGCCGGAGACGATCAGCACCCGGGTTGCGGGCCAGCGTTCGGCGATGGTGCGGGCGAGGTCGAGGCCGCTGGAGCCGTCGGCAAGGTTGATGTCGGTGACCACCACCGGCGGCACCGGCCCGGCTTCCAGAAGCATCATCGCCTCGGCGACGCTGCAGGCGCGAAGTACGTCGCAACCGTTGCCGGACAGGAGATTGGCGGTGGATTCAAGGATCAGGGGATCGTCCTCGACGAGGAGCACCGGCGCGAGGGAAGTGGTCATACAGGAGCCCCCTGTGATTTAACCCATGCTAAGCGAGCGGCGGGGCGCGACGGTTCCGCAGCCGTCATCACTTTACCGCATAAAGGCGGGGGTTGGCCGGGCCTCAGCCTTGCCGCTGGCGGGTGAGGAGATCGAGGACCGCCATGCGCACCGCGACTCCCATCTCGACCTGCTCCAAAATGGTCGAGCGGCGGGGATCGTCGGCGAGGTCGGAGGTTATTTCGACGCCGCGGTTCATCGGCCCGGGGTGCATGACGATGGCGTGGGGCGCGGCGTGCGCGAGGCGCTCCCGGGTCAGGCCGTAGAGGGCGTGGAAGTCGCCGATCGAGCCTTCCACCGCGTGCTCCATCCGCTCGCGCTGGATGCGCAGCATCATCACCACGTCCGCGCCTGCGATGCCCTCCTCCAGATCGGTAAAGGCGGGGATGCCGCCGGTGTCGTCCGGGAGGAGGGAAGGGGGGCCGACGACCCGCACCTTGGCGCCGAGCTTGGGCAGAAGCCGCATATTGGAGCCGGCGACGCGGCTGTGGCGGATGTCGCCGCAGATCGCGACTTTGAGGCCTGCAATGCGGCCCTTGCGGCGGCGCATGGTGAGGGCGTCGAGCAGCGCCTGGGTGGGATGTTCGCCGGTGCCGTCGCCGGCGTTGATCACCGCGCAGTTGACCGCAGCCGCGACCTCGGCCGGCGCTCCGGTCTCGCCGTGGCGGACGACGATCACGTCGGGCTGCATCGCATCGAGGGTGAGGGCGGTGTCGATCAGGCTCTCGCCCTTGTGCACCGAGGAGCCCGCGACGTGGAAATTGGCAACGGTGGCGCCGAGGCGCTTGCCCGCGACTTCGAAGGAGAACAGCGTGCGGGTGCTGTTTTCGAAGAAGACGTTGAACTGGGTGAGGCCCTTCAGCCGCTCGTCGATCTTGCGGGGCTGGCGGTTGAACCGCGCCCAATGTTCCGCCTCGTCGAGCACGCACAGGATGTCGGCGGCGGAGAGCTGGTCGATGCCGAGCAGGTGGCGGTGGGGGAAATCGGCCATCGTTCTTAGCCCATGGTCAGCGCGTCGATCGCGCCCTGGAGGATGTAGGCGGCGGCCATTTTGTCCACGAGCTCGGCGCGGCGGGCGCGGGAGGCGTCGGCGTCGAGCAGGGTGCGGGTGACGGCCTGGGTCGACCAGCGCTCGTCCCACAGCAGGATGGGCAAACCGAGCGAGGCGGCGTTGCGGGCGAAGGCGCGAGTGGACTGGGTGCGCGGGCTGTCGGTGCCGTCGAGATTTAGGGGCAGGCCGATGACGAGGCCCTTCACGTCCTGCGCGGCGGCGAGGGCTTTGAGCTTTGCGAGGTCGGCGGTGAACTTGCCGCGGTGGAGGAGCTGGGCCGCGCTTGCGATCGACCATCCCGCGTCGCAGAGCGCGATACCGATCGTCTTGGTGCCGACATCGAGGCCCATCAGGCGGCCGCCCATCGGGAACAGGTCGCGATATTCGGGTGCGCTTGCAGTGATCACTTCCCGAACGCCGCCAGCCTTGCCGCGGCGTCGGCGCGGATGTTGGCCCAGAACAGGGCGTAATCGTAGACGTGGTAGTTGTTGCCGGGGAGAACGAACGGGCCGAGATCGGGCACCTCGCTGCCGATCAGCAGGAAGCCGCGGACGTCGCAGCGGGCGGGCACGCCGGGCGCCTTTAACGCGCCTTCGGTGAGTTCGGCATTGGGGATAAGGGTGCCGATGTTCGCCTGCGCCGCCGCTTCGCCGCCGCGCACGCCGGTGAGGGGATTGGTGCAGAGCATCGGCGAACCGGCGCGGGGGAGGCCGGTGCGGCCGCTGGAGGCGTCGTAGACGTCGGTGATCAAAGCCGGATCGGCGGGTTCGCCGAAGCTTTGCCAGGAGAGGACGCAGCCGGCCTGGCCGCTCCGCTCGCAGGCGGGAAGGCCGAGGAAGGGGAGGTCGGCCGTGGCGGAGATCGGCCAGCCGACGACATAGGCCGCAACGACCCGCTTGGCCTCGGGCTTGCCGGCGATGCGGTCGGCGAGGAGGCGCATCAGGTGAAGGCTGCCCTGGCTATGGCCGGCAAGGATGACCGGCTTGTTCTTCGGCACCCGCGCGAGAAAGGCATCGAAGGCGGCGAGCACGTCGCGATAGGCGAAATCGAGCGCCTTTTGCGCGTCCGCCTGGTTGGTGAGAAACGCGCCGAACGTCGCCTGGCGGTATTTGGGCGCCCAGATCTCCGCGATGTCGTTGAAGGCGCTGGCCTGGCTGCGCACGAACAAGCGGGCGCGCCACTGCGAATCGGGATGATCGAGCGGGGCGTTCCACTGCGACTTCTCAAGGAACGAGGTGGGGTGGATGAAGAAAACGGCGGCGTCCGTCTTGCCGTTGCGCGCGACGCCCGGGGGAGTCCAGAGCGCAGGGTTCTCGGGAATGTCCGGGCGGGCGATCCACATGTCGGCCCGGTCATAGGCGCCGCGCGCCTGGGCGGGGCCGCCCTCGAACGCTTTGCCCGGCACCATGGTCCAGCGCATCAGCTCGTTGCCGTACAGGCGGTAGACGACCGCTCCGGCCAGAACGAGCACGATCAGCCCCGCCACTACCCACAGGAACCGCCGCGCCAGCATTCAAATCCTCCAAGCCTGCATCACGGCTGCACAAGCGCATGGCATGGGCCGATGCAAGCGTTGTAGCATCCCGGACGGGCAGGGATATGGGGAGGAAGCGGCATGGAGCAGGCGGACGACAGGCTGGACCATGCGCCGTGGCCGATGCGGGCGCTGGTTCTTGCGGCTTTGGGCGCGGTCTCGGGCTTCGCCTTTTACCACCTCACCAACGGCGATCAGACCCAGCTCGACGGCGCCCTTGCCGCACTGGTGGCGATATTCGGCATTGCACTGGCGTTCTCGCTGGAGCGGCTGCGGTGGCAGTGGTCGGTCGGGTTTGCAGCGTCGGGAGCGGTGGTTGCGGCGCTGATAGCCTGGTGGAACGGCAGCCCCGATGGCTGGAATGCGGACGACGGCTGGCATTTCGCCGCCGCCCTCGCCGCCGTGGCCATCGCCATACCCTTGTTCCAGGCCGCGCGGGACGAGGGGCGGCTTCGGCTGGTGTCGCCGGCGGTACATGCCCACGCCTGGACCAACATCATCCTTGGCGGGGCGGCGATCGCCTTTACCGGCGCGACAATGTTGCTCGCCTTTCTGCTGTCCCAGCTGTTCGGATTGATCGGCGTGTACTTCTTGCGCGACCTGCTGCGGGAGGGGTGGTTCGCGGTGGCTCTGGCCGGGGCGGCAGCGGGCGGCGCGATCGGGCTGCTGCGTGACCGCGACGTGATGACCTCCGTTCTGCAAAGGGTTGGCCGGACCATTCTTTCCGTGCTTGCGCCGGTGCTTGCGGCAGGGCTCGTCTTCTTTGTGCTGGCTTTGCCGTTTACCGGTCTGGACGCGTTGTGGGAGCAGACAAAGGCGACTACGCCGATACTGCTTGCCTGCATGATCGGCGCGGTGATCCTCACCAATGCCGTTGCGGGCAATTCGGCGGAAGACGAAGCAAAGGCTTCGGCGCTACGCTGGTCGGCCATGGCGCTGATCGCCTCCATCGCTCCGCTCGCAGCCGTAGCGACGGTTTCGACGGGGCAGCGTATCGTGCAGCATGGTTTCACCCCCGACCGACTCTGGGCGGCGGTGTTCGTTGCAATCGCCGTCGCCGTCGCGCTCGGCTACGCCTGGGCGCTGTTCCGCGGTCGCTCGGCCTGGCCAACGCCGCTGCGCGCAATCAACATCCGGCTCGCGGCCGGCATATGCCTGCTCGCGCTGTTCCTCGCGCTTCCAATCGTCAGCTTTGGCGCGCTTTCGACGCGGGATCAGGTTGCGCGGCTCGAATCCGGCAGGATCCCGGCGGAACGGTTCGACTGGGCGGCACTCGCCTTCGATTTCGGCGAAACCGGCCGCGCCGCGCTGAAGCGGCTGCAGACGCATCGAAATCCGTCGATCGCCGCCCGTGCGAACGCGGTGGCCAAAGCGCAAACACGCTGGGATGCCCAAAGCCCTGAGCAACAGGACACGCAGAGAGCCGTCTCCCTGGCGGACCGCATACGGGTGCTTCCCGTTGGCACCCAGCTGCCCTTGGGCCTTGCGGCTGCAATCGGGGAGGGCCAGTGCAAGACCAACTCCCCTTGCACCTTCTTTCTCCTGCCCGGCGGCCAGGAGGCGCTCCAGTTAGACGACGTCTGCTTCCCGTCAACGGCCGGTGCCGGCAATTTGCGGTCCCGGTGGCAGTGCAATCCTTCCCGCTACGTTCTGCGGCTGGGCAAGTGGGGGGTCGCGGACGAGGAGGCCTATAGCGACGCGCTACGGGCGAAGCTCGGCCGCGGATATCGAGACGGGCGCATCGAAATCCGCACCGTTCCCGCGCGTCTCGTCTTTATCGACGGCGAGCCGGCCAGCGATCCTTTCAACTAGGGCGCGTCTTGATGCAGCGCAGCACGGATGCTAGCGCCGCTTCCCATGTCCGTAGACACCGCAACCGTTCGCAAGATCGCGAGTCTCGCGCGCATCGCCGTCAGCGATGCCGAGGCCGAGGCGCTCGCGCCCGAGCTCAACAACATCCTCGGCTGGGTCGAGCAACTGCAGGAGGTGGACGTGTCGGGCGTCGCGCCGATGACGGCGGTGATTCCCAACCACCTGCGCCTGCGCGAGGACAAGGTAACGGACGGCGGCATCCGTGAGGATGTGCTGGCCAACGCGCCAAACGCGGAGCACGGCTTCTTCGCCGTGCCGAAGGTGATCGAATAATGAGCAATGTCACCGATCTTGGCATTGCCGCCATCCGCGACGGGGTCCGCGACGGCAGCTTTTCGGCGCGCGACGTGGCCGAGGGGTTCATCGGCGCGGTTGAGAAGGCGAAGGGGCTGAACGCCTTTACCGTCGAGACGCCCGAGCATGCCTTGGCGGCGGCCGATGCGGCTGACGCGTCGCGGGCGTCGGGCGAACTCAAGCCGCTGTCGGGCGTGCCGCTGGGCATCAAGGATCTGTTCGCCACCAAAGGCGTGCAGACCACCGCCGGCAGCCGCATGCTTGAAGGCTTCAAGCCGGTGTATGAGTCCACCGTCTCCGGCAAGCTCTTCGCTGCCGGCGCGGGGATGCTGGGCAAGCTCAACATGGACGAATTCGCCATGGGCTCGTCCAACGAGACCAGTGCGTGGGGGCCGGTGCTGTCGCCGTGGCGGCGCAACGACGGCGGCAATGCGGCGCTGACTCCGGGCGGAAGCTCGGGCGGCTCGGCCTCCGCGGTCGCGGCCCGGCTTGCGCCCGGGGTGACCGGCACCGACACCGGTGGCTCGATCCGCCAGCCCGCGGCATTTGTCGGCATCACCGGGATCAAGCCGACCTATGGCCGCTGCTCGCGCTGGGGGATGGTAGCGTTCGCCTCCTCCCTCGACCAGGCCGGGCCGATGGCGCACGATGTTCGCGACTGCGCGATCTTGCTGGAAGCGATGGCGGGGTTCGATCCGAAGGACTCGACCTCGCTCAACCTGCCGGTGCCGAACTGGGAAGCGGCGCTGTCGGGCGACATTCGCGGCAAGCGGATCGGCATTCCCAGGGAATATCGCATCGACGGCGTCCCCGAGGAGATCGACCGGGTCTGGGAGCAGGGCATTGCCTGGATGCGCGATGCCGGCGCGGAGATCGTCGAAGTCTCGCTGCCGCACACCAAATATGCGCTGCCGACCTATTACATCATCGCTCCGGCTGAAGCCTCGTCCAACCTCGCCCGCTATGACGGCGTGCGCTACGGCCAGCGGGTCGCGCCCGAGGGCGGCAACCTCCAGGACATGTACGAGGCGACCCGCGCGGCCGGCTTCGGCAACGAGGTGAAGCGGCGGATCATGATCGGCACCTATGTGCTGTCGGCCGGCTTCTACGACGCCTATTTCAACCAGGCGCAGAAGGTGCGGGCGCTGATCGCCCGCGATTTCGAGCGGGTGTTCGAGGACGTGGACCTGCTGCTGACTCCGACCGCGCCGTCGGCGGCGTTCGGGCTCGGCGAGAAGTCGAACGACCCGATTGCCATGTACCTGAACGACGTGTTCGCGGTTCCGGCGAGCCTTGCCGGGCTCCCGGCGATCAGCGTTCCGGCGGGGCTGAACGCGCAGGGCCTGCCGCTTGGGTTGCAGCTCATCGGACCGGCGCTTGACGAGCAGGGCGTGCTGAACGCGGCTCTCGCGTTCGAGGAACGGGCCGGCTTCAAGGCGCGCCCGGAGGCATGGTGGTGAGCGACTTCGAAGCTCCTACCGAGGCAGGCTACCACAAGATCGAGCGCGAGCAGTTCGAAGGTCTGGTGCGTGAGAATTGGTGGATTTCAGCCGTCACCCTTGCGGTGGCTATCCCCATGGCCGCGTTGAACCCGATCGGCGCTTTGTTCGAGTGGATGTTCAGCGGCAGTGACGACGACGACAGGGAGGAAGCTCCCGATTACTCGATGGCCGAGCGCATTCCGGAAGACGAAAAATGAGCGACTACCGCATACACGGCGCGACGGGTGAGTGGGAGGTCGTGATCGGCCTTGAGGTCCACGCCCAGGTCACCTCCGCCGCCAAGCTCTTCTCCGGCGCGTCCACCGAATTCGGGGCGGAGCCTAACACGCAGGTGTCGCTGATCGATGCGGCGATGCCGGGCATGCTTCCGATCCCGAACGCGGAGTGCATCCGCCAGGCGGTGCGCACCGGCATGGCGCTTGAGGCGCAGATCAATCCCTGGTCGCGGTTCGACCGGAAGAATTATTTCTACGCCGATCTGCCGCAGGGCTATCAGATCAGCCAGCTCTACCACCCGATCGTCGGCGAGGGCGAGATCGAGATCCTGCTCGATCCGAAGGACGAGGCTTCCGCCAAGCGCATCGGCATCGAGCGCATCCACCTGGAGCAGGATGCCGGCAAGCTGATGCACGATCAGCATCCAAGCTACTCCTATGTCGACCTGAACCGCTGCGGCGTCGCGCTGATGGAGATCGTGTCCAAGCCCGACATGCGCTCGCCCGAGGAAGCGGGCGCCTATGTGCGCAAGCTGCGCGCGATCCTGCGCTACGTCGGCAGCTGCGACGGCAACATGGAGCAGGGCTCGATGCGCGCCGACGTCAACGTCTCGGTGCGCAAGCCGGGCGACGAATTCGGCACGCGGACCGAGACCAAGAACGTCAATTCGGTGCGCTTCATCATGGCGGTGATCGAGCACGAGGCGAGCCGCCAGGTCGACGTGCTCGAAAGCGGCGGAAGCATTGTCCAGGAAACCCGGCTCTGGGATCCGGACAAGAACGAGACACGCTCGCTGCGCTCCAAGGAAGAAGCGCACGATTACCGCTATTTCCCGGACCCGGACCTGCTGCCGGTGGAGCTGGAGGACGCGTTCCTCGAGGAGTGCCGCGCCAGCCTGCCCGAGCTCCCCGACGCCAAGCGCCGCCGCTACGAGGGCGCGCTCGGGCTGCCGGCCTACAATGCCGCGGTGCTGACCGCCGAAGTCGAGACGGCGCGCTGGTTCGAGGCCCTGCTTGCCCAGGTCGGTGACGCGCAGGCGCTTCGGGCGTCCAACTGGCTGATTTCCGATCTGTTCGGCGCGCTGAACCGGCTCGGCAAGACGCTGGAGACCAGCCCGGTCAGCCCGTCTCAGGCCGCGGAACTGCTCAAGCTGGTCGCTGACGGAACCCTGTCCGGCACGCTTTCCAAGCAGGTGTTCGAGATCATGCTCGAAACCGGTCAGGACCCGGGCGCGATCGTTGAAGAGCGCGGCCTGAAGCAGACCAGCGACACCGGCGCGATCGACAAGGTGATCGCCGACGTGATGGCCGCCAACGCCGACAAGGTCGCCGAATATCGCGGGGGCAAGGACAAGCTGTTCGGCTTCTTCGTCGGTCAGACGATGAAGGCGATGGCGGGCAAGGGCAATCCGGCGGTGATCAACGCGCTGCTGAAGAAGGCGCTCGGCTGAGAAGCAGCCGGCGCTTGCTGCTTATGATGTAACAGTGTATCATCGTCAGCATGAATGGTGATGCTCTCTCCATCGGCACAAGCGGATCGTTGATCGCGAACCTGCTGCTGTTCGCGGTCATGGAGAACGTCTCCGAGCCTCCGACGTGGCCGATCTATGGCGCGGTGACGCCGAGACCGGAGGCCACCTACGACCTCACTCCGCTCATCGGATGGAAGCCCTTCGTCGACGATCCGGGCTGGGCCAATGGACGCCGAAAGAGCTGTCCGGAGCCGCGCACCAACCAGCCCGGCGGCTCGATCCCCTTCGCGCCGCTGCCTTCCGGCTACGACCCTTTCGGGCCATTAGAGGAGCCGTTCCATGCCTGTCTGTTGGTGGACGGCACCGGCAAGATTCTATCCGCGAAACTGCTGGGCAGCAGCGGCAGCGCCCGCATCGACGGCCGTATCCTGACGCTGATCGCAACCCGCTGGCGGTTGAAAGCGCCTGCGGAGGGGAGCGTCCCTGCCTGGCACCGCGTGCGGCTCAACGCCGGCCCCGACGAAGGCGAGGTCTACGAGCCTCCCATCCTGGGGTGATCCTCCGCTTGCACTGCTCCCTTCTCCCGTTGGGCGAGAGGGGCTGCTGGCGGCCCTATCTGACCCTTAGCCCACGATCCGCGCCAGCCCCTTCGACAGCTGCAGGGCGCCGTTGATCCGCGCCGCCGGGTCCGGCCAGTTGCGGGTGATGACGAGCTTGCTGTCGGGGCGCAGCTTGGCCGTGCCCTGGAGGCGCTGGACGTAGGCGATGAGGCCTTCCAGATCCGGGAATGTGTTGTTGTGGAAGTGGACGAGGGCGCCCTTGGGGCCGACGTCCAGTTTCACCACCTGCGCGCGGCGGCAGTTGAGCTTGATCTGGATGACCTTGAGGAGGTTGTCGGTCTCGCCCGGCAGCTTGCCGAAGCGGTCGATCAGCTCGGCGGCGAACGGCTCCAGCTCGGCGGCGCTGTCGAACTCGTTCATGCGGCGGTAGAGGCCCATGCGCAGGTCGAGATCGGGGACATATTCTTCCGGAATCATGATCGGCGCGTCGACGGTGATCTGCGGCGAGAATTCGTCCGTGGCCTTCATCCTGCCGCCCGACTTCGCCTCCAGAATCGCCTCCTCGAGCATCGACTGGTAGAGCTCGAAGCCGACTTCCTTGATGTGGCCGGACTGCTCGTCGCCAAGCAGATTGCCGGCGCCGCGGATGTCGAGGTCGTGGCTGGCGAGCTGGAAGCCGGCGCCCAATGTGTCCAGATTGGCGAGCACCTGCAGGCGCTTGTCGGCGCTTTCGGTGACGGTGCGCGTCTCCGGCGTGGTCATGTAGGCGTAAGCGCGGGTCTTGGAGCGCCCGACCCGGCCGCGAAGCTGGTAAAGCTGGGCAAGGCCGAAACGGTCGGCGCGGTGGACGATGAGGGTGTTGGCCGACGGGATGTCGAGGCCGCTTTCGACGATGGTGGTGGAAAGCAGCACATCGTATTTGCGGTCGTAAAAGGCGGACATTCGCTCCTCGACCTCGGTGGGCGCCATCTGGCCGTGGGCGGCGATGAACTTCACCTCGGGCACTTCGTCGCGCAGGAATTGCTCGAGATCGGGAAGGTCGGCGACGCGCGGCGCGACGAAATAGGCCTGGCCGCCGCGATAATGTTCGCGCAGCAGCGCTTCGCGGATCACCACCGGGTCCCAGGGCATGATGTAGGTGCGCACCGCCAGGCGATCGACCGGGGGCGTTTGGATGACGGAGAGCTCGCGGAGGCCCGACATCGCCATTTGCAGGGTGCGGGGGATCGGGGTGGCGGTGAGGGTGAGGACGTGGACGTCCGCCTTCATCGCCTTGAGGCGTTCCTTGTGGGTCACCCCGAAGCGCTGCTCCTCGTCGACGATCACGAGGCCCAGATTCTTGAACTCGACACTCTTGGCGAGGAGGGCGTGGGTGCCGATGACGATGTCCATCTTGCCCGCCGCCGCCAGGTCGCGCGTTTCCTTGGCTTCCTTGGGCGTCACCAGGCGGGAGAGGCGGCCGATCTCGATGGGGAAGCCGTGGAAGCGCTCCTTGAAGTTGTTGTAGTGCTGGCGGGCGAGGAGGGTGGTCGGGCAGACCACCGCCACCTGCATTCCGGCCATTGCGGCGACAAAGGCGGCGCGCAGCGCCACTTCCGTCTTGCCGAAGCCGACATCACCGCAGACCAGGCGGTCCATCGGCTTGCCGGCGCCGAGATCGTCGATGACCTCGGTGATGGCGCGCTCCTGGTCCTCGGTTTCCTCATAGGGGAAGCGATCGACGAAGGCAGCAAAGCCGGTGTCGGGCTCGGCGAGCGGGGCACCGCGGGTGGCGCGCTCGGCGGCGGTCTTGATGAGTTCGCCGGCAATCTCGCGAATCCGCTCCTTCATCCGCGACTTGCGGCGCTGCCACGCTTCGCCGCCGAGGCGGTCGAGCGTTACGCCTTCGTTCTCGCTGCCGTAGCGGGAGAGGATGTCGATATTCTCGACAGGAACGAACAATTTGTCGCCGCCGGCATAGCTCAAGGCGACGCAATCGTGGGGCGAGGTGCCGACCGGGATCCGGGTCAGGCCCTCGTAGCGGCCGATGCCGTGATCGGCGTGGACGACGAGATCGCCGGGGGACAGGGTGGCGAGCTCGCTCAGGAACGCGTCGGTGGATTTCTTGCGCTTGCGGCGGCGCACCAGGCGGTCGCCGAGCATGTCCTGCTCGGTGAGGAGCGCGATGTCGGGCGTGCTGAAGCCGTGGTCGAGCGGCAGGACGGCTAGGGCGACATTGTTGGACCCGGCGAGGCCCTGCGCTTCCTGCCAGCTATCGGCCAAGGCGGTTTTGTTGAGCTTGTGCTCGGCGAGAAGCCCCTTGAGCCGCTCGCGGGCGCCGACGGAGTAGCTGGCGAGGATGACCTTCTTGCCCGAGCGGCGGAGGGTGGCGAGGTGCGCGACCACCGCTTCGTAGACGTTGGCATTCTGCGAGCGTTCGGGGGCGAAATCGCGGGCGTTATCGACGCCGAGGTCGATCACCCGGGCGCTGTCCGGCTCGTGAAAGGGCGTGGCCAGGTGGAGCGGGCGGGCGGCGATGATCCGGTCCCACTCGGCACGCGAAAGGTAGAGCGTGTCGGGCTCGATCGGGCGGTAGCTGCCGGGCTCGTTGGACTGGGCGCGAACCCGGTTCTGGTAGTAATCGGCAATCGCCTCGAACCGAGCATCGGCGGCGCCGGCATCGTGGGCGTCGCGGACGATCACGTCTTCGGGGGCCAAGTGGTCGAACAGGGTTTCGAGCCGCTCTTCGAACAGGGGCAGCCAGTGGTCGAGGCCGGCGAGGCGGCGACCTTCGGAGACCGCCTGGTAGAGCGGGTCGCCGGTTGCGGTGGCGCCGAATCGCTCGCGGTAGCGCGAGCGGAAGCGCTTGATGCTGTCTTCTTCCAGCAGGGTCTCGGAGGCGGGGAGGAGGGTGAAGCCGCCTTCCACCCGCTCGGTGGTGCGCTGTGTTGCGGGGTCGAAGCGGCGGACGCTTTCGATCTCGTCGCCGAAGAAGTCGAGGCGCAAGCCCTGCTCCTCGCCCGACGGGAAGAGATCGACGAGGCCGCCGCGGATCGCATATTCGCCGGCGTCCTGGACGGTGTCGGTGCGGTGATAGCCGTTCGCGGAAAGGAGGTTGGTGAGGCGCTTGAGATCGATCCGCTCGCCGGGGGCGAGGCGGGCGACGAGCTGGCGAATCCGGAAGGGCGTCAGAGTGCGCTGGGTCGCGGCGTTGACGGTGGTGACGAGGAGCTGCGGCTTGCCGGCCGTGCGCTGGAGGGCGTGCAGGGTGGCGAGCCGCTCGGAGGAGGAGCGCAGCGAAGGCGAGCTTCGGTCGTAAGGCAGGCAATCCCAGGCGGGGAAGCTGAGCACTTCCAGCTCCGGCGCGAAGTAAGCGGCAGCGTCGGCGATGTGGCGCATCGCCGCTTCGTCGGGGGCGATGAACACGGCGCGGCCCCCACCTGTTCTTCCGGCGCAGGCGCGGGCGAGATCGGCGGCGAGCCAGGGAAGGAAGCCCTGGGGAGCACCGGCGAGGGTGATCGGCGCTTCTGCCGACAGGATGCGGTGGAGATCGGTCACGGTCACTCTGGGTGCTTGATGTAGTTCACGGTGCGGAGGCGGTTCATCATCTCGCCCTGGAAAGCCGGAGGAGGGGCGGCGGCGCCGATCGCCCAGGCCATGATGTCGACATCCTGCTCTTCCAGCAGCGTCTCGAACCAGTCCATTTCCTCGGCGGTCCAGTTTGCGTGGTGGACGTCGAAATAGCCGCCGATCAGAAGGTCGGCTTCACGGGTGCCGCGGTGCCAGGCGCG
This sequence comes from Allosphingosinicella sp., assembly GCA_036386875.1. Classification (GTDB taxonomy): domain Bacteria; phylum Pseudomonadota; class Alphaproteobacteria; order Sphingomonadales; family Sphingomonadaceae; genus Allosphingosinicella. The sequence goes on along the minus strand of DASVUV010000024.1, from coordinate 101,624 downwards.
GAAGCGCAGGCGTTTCAGGCGGAGGGCGGCGTCCATAAAGCTCCATGGCCGATTGGCCGGCCGCGAGGAGACGCGGCCGGCTGAGATGTGCGGAAGGCGTCCTGTAGGCGATTGCGGCGCGGGTTTGAACCCGGCCTTTGTTCTTAAATGGACGTTCAGAGCTTTGCCCTAAGCGGAGGGGATGGGTTGGGGATCGGCAGGAGCGCGCGGACAAGCGCAGGGCGGCGGCGGCTTGGCTGTACGCGCCGAAAAGATTGTGTTTGCAGCGATTTGCGCGGCGATCCTGCTGTTCGTTTTCATCACGCCGCCGTTCCAGGCGCCGGACGAGGACCAGCATTGGTATAAAGCGGTGCTGCTGTCGGAAGGGCGCCTGCTGGCGGAGCGGCAGGGCGAGCTCACCGGGGCGGACCTTCCGCGCGACGCGATCGAGCTGCGGCGCAGCGACTTTCCGGGGGAGCGTTCGGGCGTCGCCTGGCGTGCCTCGCCGGGCGAAATCAGCCAGGCGTGGAGCAAGGATGCTGAGCGCTCCGGCACCGCGTTCGTGCAATTTCCCAATCTCGCCAACTATTCGCCGAGCCTCTACCTGCCCCAGGCGGCCGGAATCGGGGCGGCCGAAGCCGTGGGCCTGCCGAGGCTCGGCGGCTTCTATCTCGGGCGATTGTTCAATGCGCTGGCGGCTATCGCGCTGCTCGGCCTTGCGGCGGCGGCAATGCCTTGGGGTAGGCCGGCGCTGCTTGGAGCGGCGGCGCTGCCGACCTTCGCCTTTCAGGCGGGCTCGCTCTCGGCCGACGCGTCGATCAACGGCTTCGCCCTTTTAGCGCTCGCGCTTTCCCTGCGGCTTGGCGATGCCGTGCACCGCAAGGGATGGCCGCTGCTCGCCGCCGCACCGTTTCTCGGCCTTGCCAAGGGCGTGTACCTGCCTGTGCTTGTCGCCGGCCTGCGCTGGCCGACGAATGCGCGGGACCGGCGCTTCTGGATGTTCGCCGTCGCAGCCGCTCTTGCGGCCGGGGCATTCCTGGCGTGGATGCTCTACTCGGGTGGCGAGCCCTCGCTCTACACCACCGTGTCGCGTAAGACGGGTCTTCAGGCGACCACCGCCCCGATGGCGGATCAGCTTGCCGTTATCCTTGCCGACCCGCTGGGATATGTGCGCATTCTTCTGAGCAGTTTCACCGAGCGCTTGCCGGTCTACATCCTGCAGATCGTCGGCCGGCCCGGCTGGAACGCCTTCCTGCTTCCGCTTCTCGCTTACCCGCTCGCCGGGCTGATGATCGCCGCGGCGCTTTGCTCAGGCGGCGGACCCCGCGTGACGTGGAGCCAAAGGCTGTGGTGGCTGCTGCTCGCCCTCGGTGGCGCCGTGCTGGTGGAGACCGCACTCTACCTCACCGGCACACCCTACGCCGCCGACTACGTGCAAGGCGTGCAGGGGCGCTATTTCCTGCCGCTGCTGCCCTTGCTCCTTCTCGCGGTGATGCCGCAGGATGTGCCGCAACCCTGGCAAGGCCGCGCCCGGCGGGTGTTCGCGGGTTCGGCTTCGCTCCTCCTCGCCGTTGGGCTGCTTTCGGCCCTGGACAGTTTCTGGCTGCACGGCTTTGCCACCGTCGAGGGCATGCCGCCGATCGGCTCCGGAGCGGGCGGTGCCGCGCGCGGGCTCTTGCTTCCATCGCCGCGCTGGTGACACAAGGGCGCCGCCCGCTGGGGAGAGGCTTTTGCGTCCCGACATTCTCAATCCGCTCTTCGCCGAAGTGGAGGCGCTGAAAGGCGTTGGCCCCGGAGTCGCCAAGCCCTTGAAGCGCCTCGGCCTCGAGCGCGTGGTCGATCTCCTGTTCCACGTCCCCGTCTCGTGGGTGGACCGCAAGCGGGTAGAGGTGCTCGACATGGCCGACGCCGGCCAGGTGGTCACCGTTCTCGTAACTCCCGTCGATTACCGCCAGTCCGGTGGCCGCGGTCCGTTCCGGGTCCACGCGACAGACCGGGCGGGCAATTACCTGACACTGACGTTCTTCAACAATCCCGGTTGGGCGAAGAAGCAGCTTCCCATCGGCGAACCGAAGATCGTGTCAGGGCGAATGGAGATGTACGGCCAGGAGCTGCAGATGGTTCACCCGGACCATGTTCTCGATCCTGCCGAAGCCGCCGACTTGCCGGAGCGCGAGCCCGTCTACGCCTTGTCGGAGGGCATCACCTCCCGCCGTCTCGCCGATTTCGCAGCACAGGGCATCGCCCGCACGCCGGAGCTTGGCGAATGGATCGAGCCGAGCCTGCTGGAGCGCCGCGGCTGGCCGGAGTGGCGCGAGGCGCTCGTCCGCGCCCACTCAGACCCCGCCGACGCGCTTGCCCGCGAGCGATTGGCCTATGACGAGGTTTTCGCCAACCAGCTGGCCCTGATGCTGGTGCGCGCCTCCTCGCGCCGACGACGGGGCGTGCCGCTCAAGGGCGACGGCCGTCTTCGCAATGGGCTTAAGCTCCCTTATGCTCCAACGGGTGCGCAGAGCCGAGCGATCGCCGAGATCGATGGCGACCTGCAGCAGGAGGTGCCGATGCTTCGCCTGCTCCAGGGCGATGTCGGTTCCGGCAAAACCCTGGTGGCGCTGATGGCCATGCTCAGCGCGGTTGAGGCCGGGGCTCAGGCGGCGCTGCTCGCCCCCACCGAGATCCTCGCCCGCCAGCATTTTGAGACCCTGTCGCGCCAGCTTGCCGGCGTGCCGGTGACGGTCGCCATTCTCACCGGCCGCGACAAGGGCAGGGTGCGCGAATCGACTTTGATGGGGTTGGCGGACGGTTCGATCGACATCCTGATCGGCACCCACGCCATCTTCCAGGAGAAGGTCGCCTACAAGCGCCTCGGCCTTGCCGTGGTGGACGAGCAGCACCGCTTCGGAGTCGCCCAGCGGATGATGCTCGCGGCCAAGGCCGAGAAGCCGCCGCACCTTCTCGTGATGACCGCGACTCCGATCCCGCGCACGCTCACCCTTACCCAATATGGCGAAATGGACGTCTCCCGCCTGGACGAGATGCCGCCCGGTCGCCAGCCGATCGAGACCCGGGTCCTCTCCTCCGATCGGTTGCCCGAGGTGATCGACGGCCTGTCCCGCCACATCGCCCGCGGCGGCCAGGCCTATTGGGTCTGCCCTTTGGTGGAGGAAAGCGAAGCCTCCGACCAGGCCGCGGCCGAGGAGCGCGCCCAGACGCTGCGCCTGCGCTTCGGCGAGAAGATCGGCCTCGTCCACGGCCGCATGAAGGGGCCGGAAAAGGACGCGGTGATGGCCGCTTTCCAGCGCGCCGAAATCGCCGTGCTGGTCGCAACCACCGTGATCGAGGTCGGCGTGGACGTGCCCAACTCCACCCTGATGATCGTCGAGGGCGCAGACCGGTTCGGCCTCGCCCAGCTCCACCAGCTTCGCGGCCGGGTGGGTCGGGGGGAGGGCAAGTCAGTCTGCCTGCTGTTACGAGGCGCGGCACTTTCGGAAACATCGCGCGCGCGGCTCGCCTTGCTGCGCGAAAGCAATGACGGCTTCCGGATCGCCGAAGAGGATCTGCGGCTGCGCGGCGCCGGCGAAATCCTCGGCACCAAGCAAAGCGGCGAGGCCCAGTTCCGCCTCGCCGGCCCCGAGCAGATCCAGGCTTTGGCCCCGACAGCCACGGACGACGCCCGCCTTCTGGTCGATCGCGACGGCGGCCTTGAAGGGACGCGCGGCAAATCGGCCCGCGTGCTGCTCTACCTTATGGAGCGCGATGCCGCAGTGGGGCTGCTGCGCAGCGGCTGATGCCTAGCGGGTGAGGAGGCCGTGGCGCTTCTTTCCGAGGCTGAGCCTGAGCGGCGAGTCGTCTTCCAGCACGATGGTGAAGGCCGGGTCTGAGATGACGACGTTGTTGAGCCGCACCGCGCCTTCCGCGATCTTGCGGCGGGCTTCGCCGTTGGACGCCGCGAAGCCGAGAACGGTGAGCGCCTGGACGATGCCGAGTCCGTCGCCCTGCACGCGCAGCGTCGGCAGCGCTTCGCCGCCCGCGCCTTCTTCAAAGGTGCGGCGTGCGGTTTCGGCGGACTCGCGGGCTGCGTCTTCGCCGTGCAGCAGCGCGGTGACTTCATCGGCGAGGCGCTTCTTGGCCTCGTTGATCTCCGCGCCTTTCAGACGCTCCAGGCGCTCGATCTCGGCAAGAGGCACGTCCGTGAAGCGGCGCAAGAACGTGCCGACATCAGCGTCCTGTGTGTTCCGCCAGAACTGCCAGAAATCATAGGGGCTGAGCGCATCCGCGTTAAGCCACACGGCGCCCGATTCGGTCTTGCCCATCTTCTTGCCGTCGGCGGTAGTCAGGAGCGGGGTGGTAACTCCGTACAGCTGTGTGCCATCCACGCGTCGACCGAGCTCAACCCCATTGACGATGTTGCCCCATTGATCGGAACCGCCGAGCTGGGCCACGCACCCAACACGACGCGACAGCTCCAGAAAGTCATAGGCCTGGAGAATCATGTAGTTGAATTCCAAGAAGGAAAGCGACTGTTCCCGGTCGAGACGCAGCTTGACGCTATCAAAGCTTAGCATCCGATTGATTGAAAAATGTTGCCCGATATCCCGCAGGAAGGGGATGTACTCGAGCTTGTCGAGCCACTCGGCATTGTTGAGGAGGACGGCATCCGTAGGGCCGTCGCCGAAGTGTAAGAAGCGCTTAAACACGGGGAGGATGGACCGGATGTTCTCCGCCACGGTATCCGTCGTCATCAGCTTTCTTGCTTCGTCCTTGAAGCTAGGATCGCCTATCTTCGAGGTCCCGCCGCCGACGAGGACCACAGGCTTATGCCCTGCCTGTTGCAGGCGCCGGAGGAGCATGATCTGGATAAGATGTCCGACGTGGAGCGACGGCGCGGTCGCGTCGAAGCCGACATAACCAGTAATCGTCTGCTTCGCCGCAAGCGCATCGAGGCCCGCCGCGTCGGTAAGCTGGTGGATGTAGCCGCGCTCGTCGAGCAGGCGCAGGAGATCGGACTGATATTGGCTCATGGGCGCGTGTGTAATGACACGCATGCACCGCGTCATCTAGGAAGGCGATATGCAGACGAGCCTTTGGCCGCATCCGGCGTTCGGCAATTTGGACCTTGGGAACATCGACGTGGAATTCGATCGTCCTTCCCGAAGCCTGCTGCGCGTCCGTTACACGGTCGTCGGCGACATCTCGGCGATCGTTGTTCCACCGCCCGCCGAGCCGCTGCGCACCGACGGATTGTGGGAGAGCACCTGCTTTGAACTCTTTCTGCGCCGCGAGGGAGAGAGCGAATATCTGGAGCTGAACTTCGCGCCGTCGGGCGAGTGGGCCGCTTATTCGTTCCGCGCCGTTCGCGAGGGAATGGTCCAGGCGGCAATGCCCGGCCCGCCCGAAATCCGCGCAAGCGTCACCACCGATCGCCTGGAGGTGGAGGTCGCGGTCTCCCCATGGCTCGACGATGGCCCCTACACGATGAACATCGCCGCAATCCTCCAGAACCGCACCGGCGACCGCTCGTTCTGGGCCGTCAGCCATGCCGGCGAGGAGCCTGATTTCCACCACCCCCGTTGCTTTATCGAGCAACTCCCGGCAGCACCGCGCCCATGAAAACCGGTCTCGATCGCCTTCTCGAAGACTCCGCCTTGCGCGCGCCGCTTCAAGGGCGCCGCGTCGCTCTGGTTGCTCACCCCGCGTCGGTGACTCGCGACCTAACCCACAGCCTGGATGCGCTCAAGGCCGTCGGCCTCAACGTCACCGCCGCCTTCGGGCCGCAGCACGGGCTGCGCGGCGACAAGCAGGACAATATGGTGGAGTCAGACGATTTCACCGATCCGCAGCACGGCATTCCCGTGTTCAGCCTCTACGGCGAAGTGCGGCGGCCGACCGGGCAGTCGATGGGCACGTTCGATGTGGTGCTGATCGATCTTCAGGACCTCGGCTGCCGGATCTACACCTTCATCACTACCCTGCTGTACGTTCTCGAAGCGGCGGCGCAGCACAAAAAGGCGGTGTGGGTGCTGGACCGGCCCAACCCCGCGGGGCGGCCGATCGAGGGCATGACGCTGCTTCCCGGGTGGGAGAGCTTCGTCGGGGCCGGGCCGATCCCGATGCGCCATGGTTTGACGCTCGGCGAGCTTGGCCGCTGGTTCGTGGATCACTTCAAGCTCGACGTCGATTACCGGGTGATCGCGATGGAGGGCTACCAGCCCGACGCGGCGCCCGGCTTCGGCTGGCCCGAGCAGCGGGTGTGGATCAACCCGAGTCCGAACGCCGCAAACATCAACATGGCGCGCGCTTATGCCGGTACGGTGATGCTGGAGGGGACCACCTTGTCGGAGGGGAGGGGCACCACTCGGCCGCTCGAACTTTTCGGCGCGCCGGACATCGACGCGGTCGCCGTGCTCGCCGAAATGCGCCGCTTTGCGCCGGGGTGGCTGGAGGGCTGCGCGCTTCGTCCGTGCTGGTTCGAGCCGACCTTTCACAAGCACCAGGGCAAGCTCAACAGCGGCGTCCACATCCACGCGGAGGGCGGCTTCTACGATCACGCGGCGTTCAAGCCGTGGCGCCTGCAGGCGCTTGCCTTCAAGGCGATCCGGCGGCTCTACCCGGATTACCCGCTGTGGCGCGACTTCCCCTACGAATATGAATTCGGCAAGCTCGCCATCGACGTCATCAACGGCGGACCGGGGCTGCGGGAATGGGTTGACGATCAGGGCTCCCAGGCAGGCGACCTCGATGCCCTGACCGTGCCGGACGAGATGGCGTGGCATGAGGAGCGGCGGCCCTGGCTGCTTTACGGGGACACCGGGCCGGCAGGCTGACGCCGGGCGATTGCCTCAGCTTCCGGCAGGTCCGGCGCGCAGGGCGGCAAGGCGCTCGGCCACGGCCGCATCCCGGCGCATGGCTTCGATCTCCGCGATCCGTGCCGCGTCGCCTGCTGGAGTCAGGCCCAGGTCGCCGCCGCCGGCAGCGGCCATGGCGCGCTCGAACAGCGTCTCGGCCCGCGAAACCTGGCGCGCGACCCGGTCGGGCGCCGGACTGTTCTCACCGCCGGCGCTTGCGTTTCGGGCCGCTTCGAATGCGGCCAGTTCTTTCTGCATGTCGGTCTTGCGCGCGCGCAATGCGGTCAGGCCCTCTTCGAGCCGGGCCGCCTCAGCAACCGCCTCCTGCTCCGCGGCGGCGACCTGCTTGGCCTGGGCCTCGCAGTCGATCTGGCGGGCAATTGCAGCCTCGGCCAGATCGGGGCGGTCCTTGCTGAGGGCGAAGCGCGCCTGCTCCCCGAGGGTCGCGACCTGGTCGGCCAGCGCCTGTTGGCGCCGCTGCGCGTGAAGGCGGCGCGCCTTGGCCGTTTCCAGGCATTCGCGGGCGTCATCTTCCGCTCGGGCAACCTGCCGGATCGCCTCCCGCATCAGGCTCGTGCCGCTTGCCCGCTCGACCACCGAGACGGTGGAATCGGCACCAGCGGAAAGGACGTTCTGGATGCGCACGAAAATCGAATCGGCCATGTTTTTCCCTCATCCCGCGCGTGCCCAAAGGCGGCGGCATCTTCTGAATATCGGCCACAGCTTAAAGCCCGGTGAAAAGCGCGCAAGCCGCCTCGCGTCAGCGCGGATCCGCTTTACTGGCGCTCGACCTCGTGCCGGCCGAAGCTGTCGCCCTGCGCGGGCGGCCGCGCCCGAATCCAGCGGCTGGCGACGAGTTTGGAGCCGCTGCGCACCGGCAGCCCCGCATGGCGCATTCGCGGGTCCGGCCGTCCGTCGGGGAGGGCGTTGCCGAACAGCAGCCCGGTGCCAAGCGCCCCGCGAAAGCGAAGCGGGAGTTCGGGAAAGTCCGTTTCTCCGCCCTCATAGTCATCGGACAGGTACACGAGAAAGGTCAACACCCGCTGATTGCCGAGCCCCGGGATCGCATCAAGGTGCGGCCGGTATTCCTGGCCGGGCGTGTAGCGTAGCACCTGCAGAGGCTCCCCCTGCCGCACATCGCTTCCGCTCGCCGCCGCGAGCCGCCGGTTGAGGGCATGCACGGCCGGCCACTCGCTGATGAAGGGAAAGCTTGCCGTTTCCGAAGTCCGCAGCGGATCGGCGACGAAGCACTGCCGGCCTTCGTGGAAGATCAAGGCGGGTGCGAAGCGGCGCTCGGCGATCTGCCGCAGATACAAGCACTCCGCCGGCGTGAAGAGGCCGGTGTGGCGAACCACCAGCGGGTCGCGGCTCAGGATTTCGGGCTCCGGCAGGCTCATCGGATCGCCGGCTTCATCCAGGCGCATGGCCGCGATGAGCTGCAATTGCCCGCCTGCTTCTTCATCTTGGTTTTTATGGCGTTCGAGAAGGTGAAGCGCGGCACTCCAATCCCGTTCCCCGCCGACCCCAGCGGCGAGCAGCGCCGCCAGAGCGCGCGCCGCCAGCGGCTCGCCCAGCGCCGCCGCCCGCGCGAGTTCGCCGCGCGCTTGCGGCAGATCGCGCTCCAGCAGCTTTCCTTCGATCCTCCACAGGGCCAAGGCGAACAAGGCCGTGCCGTCGCCGCCGCTCGCCGCCGTGCGGAGCAGCGCAAGCGCATCGCCGGGCCTGCCCGCCTGGGCCAATGCGAAGGCTTGCGCGGCGGCGTTCATGGGTGGCCGCCGCGCATCACGCCTTCCGGCTCAGCGTCCGCATCGCGTCGTCGAGCCCCGCGAGCGTCAGCGGGTACATCCGGTCTCCCATCAGCTGGCGGATGACCTGGGTGGAGTGGCTGTAGTTCCAATATTGCTCGGCAGCGGGATTTAGCCACACCGCGCTTGGATAGGTGGTGGTCAGCCGCTGCATCCACACCGCGCCGGCTTCCTCGTTATAATGCTCCACCGAGCCGCCGGGATGGGTGATTTCGTAGGGGCTCATCGCCGCATCGCCGACGAACACGATCTTATAGTCGTGGCCGAATTTGTGGAGCACGTCCCACGTCGGCGTCCGCTCGGAGAAGCGGCGGCGATTGTCCTTCCACAGGCTCTCATAGGGGCAATTGTGAAAGTAGAAGAACTCGAGGTTCTTGAACTCGGCGGTGGCGGCCGAGAACAATTCCTCGCAGGTCCGGATATGCGGGTCCATCGATCCGCCGACGTCGAGCAGGAGAAGCAGCTTCACTGCATTGTGCCGCTCCGGCCGCATGCGGATGTCGAGCCAGCCTTTGCGGGCGGTGCCGTCGATCGTGCCGTCGATGTCGAGCTCGTCCGCCGCGCCTTCGCGGGCGAAGCGCCTGAGGCGGCGGAGCGCCACCTTGATGTTGCGGGTGCCGAGTTCCTGTGCGTTGTCGAGGTTTCGGAACTCGCGCTTGTCCCAGACCTTGAGCGCCCGGCCGTGCTTGCCTTCGCCGCCGATCCGCACCCCTTCGGGATTGTAGCCGCCATTGCCGAAGGGCGAGGTGCCGCCGGTGCCGATCCATTTCGAACCGCCCTGGTGGCGGCCCTGCTGCTCTTCGAGACGCTTCTTCAGCGTTTCCATGATCTCTTCCCAGGAGCCCAGCGACTTGATCTCGGCCATCTGCTCGGGCGTGAGGTAGAGTTCGGCGACCTTCTTCAGCCACTCCTCGGGGATCGGCGCTTCCTCCGGCCCGTAGCTGGTTTCGAGGCCTTTGAAGACCTTGCCGAACACTTGGTCGAAGCGGTCGAGCAACGCCTCGTCCTTCACGAAGGTGGCGCGGGCGAGATAGTAGAAGTCCTCGGGGCGGGCGGCGATCACCTCCGCTTCCAGCGCTTCGAGCAGGACCAGGTGCTCCTTCAAGGATGCAGGGATACCGGCGGCGCGAAGCTCGTCGACGAAGGAGAAGAACATCAGCGCGGGCCCCGCATCATCGGTTCTTGCCGTCGCCGGCTTCGACCGAAATGCCGGAATTTCGGCCGGAGTTGAGAACATTGACGGCCTGATCGGGCGAGGGCAGCCGGTTGAAGCTCGGCAACATGTCGCTCGTCTGCCGGTGCATCAGCGTCATCGACACCTTACCACCGGAGCCGATGCCCTTTATCGTCAGTGCGGGCGCCAGCTGGAGGATCGTGCCGGCATCGTCCATCGCGATGGCATAGGAATTGGCCGCCTCGCTCGGCCGGTAGACCGCCCGCTCCGGCGCCAGCCCGGGTTCGCGGCAATAAACCGCTGTGGGACCCGAATCCTCTGCCGCTTCCAGGGCGAGACCGCCGGTGACGGAATTGATCAGCACCTGCGCCAAGTCGTCGTGTACGATCTTGGCCTTTTTGAAGCGCAGCGGTGTGGCGCAGGGCGCAATCGGGGCGGCGGCCTTCGGCGCTTTGGCCTCGGCGGGCCAGCGCAGTTCGTCGATAAAGGCGCTCAGCCGTGCGTCGAGCGCCGCCGCGTCAAGGCTTTCCGAACTCATCCGCACCTTGACCAGCCATCCACCCACCGGCGCAACTGCAAGCGCGGTGCTGCGCAGCGGTGTCGGAACAAGCGCAACGGAGGTCCGGAGTCCGCTTGCGCGGCTTGCCTTGGGTGGCGTGAAGGCGGTTACCGCCGGCGGTGACGCGTCGGCGCGCTTGTAGTTGGGCCTCAACAAAATCGCGTCGAGCGCACGGTCGAACCAGAGCGGCGCGTCGGGCAGCATGGTGCGGAAGACGTAGACGGTCGCCACCGTGCCGGTTGTGCTGTCTTGGTAGGTTGCCGCGACGTCCAATTCCGCGCCGCCGCTGTTGTCACTCACGTCTTGCCGGACGAACCGGGCGGATACCGGCGGCAGGATCATTCCGGTTGCCGCATGTTGCCACGATGCGGTGGCGGGCACCTCCAGCCGGGTGGGCTTCGCCGACTGCGCCGACGCCGAAACCGCCGAAGCGAGACAAAGAACACCCGCCAACATTCGCATGCGCATAAAGTCTCCCGCTGTTACCGCCCGAAGACCTAGCGCGCCGCTGACGCCGCGGCCAGCATCTGCCGTGAACAAATCAGAAGCCCTGTTCCCACAGGTGCGGCCCTCCGCCTTTCAGCCGTCGAAGCCGCCCGTATCGCTGCCGAGCGCGGGGCTTGGCCGATCCGAGACCTGGCGCTTGCCGTCGATCACAATCGGCGAGGCGACCCCGGGCACTCCATCGAGATCGAGCCGCATCCCCCGCGCGGCCACCTGCGGATCGGCGAATACCTCCGCGACCGAGTTGATCGGGCCTGCCGGTACGCCCGCCGCCGCAAGGGCGCTGAGGAGTTCGTCCCTGCCGCGCTGCGACAATGCAGGCTCCAACGCGGCGGTCAGCGCGTCGCGGTTGCCGACACGGTCCTTGTTGGTGCGGAAGCGCAAGTCGTCGGCAAGGGCAGGGAGCGCCAGGAGCCGGCACAGCTTGGCGAATTGCCCGTCATTGCCGACCGCCACGATCACCCAGCCGTCCGCCGCGCGAAAGGTCTGGTACGGCGCGATGTTGGGGTGGGCGTTGCCGAGGCGGCGCGGCGTTTCGCCGGAAACGAGGTAGTTCATCGCCTGGTTGGCGAGCACCGAGACCTGCGTGTCGAGCAGGGCTATGTCGATATGGCAGCCGCGGCCGCTCGTCTCGCGTCCGTGCAGCGCCGCGAGGATGGCGTTGGAGGCGTAAACGCCGGTGAAGATGTCGGCGAAGGCGACGCCGATCTTCTGCGGCTCGCCGGCGGGATCGCCGGTCAGGTCCATGATCCCGCCCATGCCCTGAATCATGAAGTCATAGCCGGCGCGGGGCGCGTAAGGGCCGTCCTGGCCGAAGCCGGTGATCGAGCAATAGATCAGGCGCGGGTTGAGCTCCGAAAGGGCGGGGTAATCCAGCCCGTATTTGGCAAGCCCGCCGACCTTGAAATTCTCGATCAGGATGTCCGCGTCGGCGGCCAAAGCGCGTATCCGCTCCCGCCCTTCCTCGCTCTCGAAGTCGATGGCCAGCGAAGTCTTGCCGCGGTTGCAGGCGTGGAAGTAGGCGGCGCTGCCTTCGCCCTCGACGAAGGGTGGCCCCCAGCCGCGGGTATCGTCGCCGGTACCGGGACGCTCGACCTTTACAACCTCGGCGCCGAGGTCGGCGAGGAGTTGCCCAGCCCACGGACCCGCAAGAATTCGGGCAAGCTCGAGTACCTTCAATCCGGCGAGCGGCTGGTGCACCCTAGAACGCCGCGATGCCCGTGATCGCGCGGCCGAGGATCAGGCCGTGGACGTCGTGCGTTCCTTCGTAGGTGTTCACGGTTTCGAGGTTCGCCGCGTGGCGCATCACCTGGAATTCGGCGGAAATGCCGTTGCCGCCGTGCATGTCGCGGGCGACCCGGGCGATATCGAGGGCCTTGCCGACATTGTTGCGCTTGATCAGGCTGATCGTCTCGGGGATCAAAGTCCCTGCGTCCATCAGCCGGCCGACCTGCAGCGCCGCCTGCAGGCCGAGCGTGATCTCGGTGATCATGTTGGCAAGCTTCATCTGCACGAGCTGGGTCGCGGCGAGCGGGCGCCCGAACTGCTTGCGGTCAAGCGTGTAGGTGCGCGCAGCATGGTAGCAGGCCTCGGCGGCGCCCATTGCGCCCCAGGCGATGCCGTAGCGGGCGCGGTTCAGGCAGCCGAACGGACCCTTGAGGCCGCTGACGTGGGGGAGGAGGTTCTCCTCCGGCACTTCCACCTCGTCCATTACGATCTCGCCGGTGACGGAGGCGCGCAGGCTGAGCTTGCCGCCGATCTTGGGCGCGGAGAGGCCCGCCATGCCTTTTTCGAGAATGAAGCCGCGGATCTTGCCGTCATGGGCGTCCGACTTCGCCCAGACTACGAACACGTCGGCGATGGGCGAGTTGGTGATCCACATCTTGGACCCGGTGAGACGGTAGCCGCCGTCCACCTTGGCCGCGCGGGTGCGCATCGAGCCGGGATCGGAGCCGGCGTCCGGTTCGGTAAGGCCGAAGCAGCCGACCCACTCGCCGCTGGCCAGCTTCGGCAGATACTTCCGCTTCTGCTGCTCCGAACCGTAAGCATTGATCGGGTGCATGACGAGGCTGGACTGCACCGACATCGCCGAACGGTAGCCGCTGTCGACCCTCTCCACCGCCCGGGCAACAAGGCCGTAGCTCACATAGTTCAGTCCGGCGCCGCCATATTCCACCGGCACGGTGGCGCCGAGCAGGCCGAGCTCGCCCATCTCGTGCATGATGTCGCGCTCGAAGTCTTCCGACAGATACGCCTGCGTCACCCGCGGCTGAAGCCGCTCCTGCGCGTAGGCTTCCGCGGTGTCGCGAACCAGCCGTTCCTCATCGGAAAGCTGTGCATCGAGCGCAAAGGCATCGGCCCAGTTGAATGCGGTGATGCCGGCGTCGGCCATTTTCGGGTCCTCTAGAAGCATGTGGCGGACAGGGTGGGATTCGAACCCACGGTGGGCTTCCACCCACGGCGGTTTTCAAGACCGCTGCCTTAAACCACTCGGCCACCTGTCCACTTGCGCATTGCCCTCTAGTCGCCGCCGGGCGGTTCGTGCAAGCGGCGGGGTGAGCCGAGTTTCCCCGGCCACGCCGGCTGTGGCATCACGGGCGGCGAGTGGAGGCGAGTATAGTGCGTAACATTTTTCTGATCGCGGCGGCCGGTTTGGCCCTCGCTCTGCCCGGCGCAAGCAGCCAGGCCCAATCCTCGCGCTACACGGCCGAGGGCTTTTCGAGCTATCTGCCGACCCTGCGCGCCCGGGCGCTTGCCGCAGGGGTGAGCCGCCGCACGGTGGAGCAGGTGTTCCCCACCCTGGAGTTCAGCGCCCGCACGGTGGAACTGGACCAGGCACAGCCCGGCGGTACGTCCGGCTCCACCGCGACGCCGCCGTTCGAGCCCTACCGGCGCCAGCACGTCAACGCCGCGCTGATCGCCGGCGGTCAGCGCCGCTACCAGAGCAACTACACGCGGCTCCAGGAGATCGGCCGCCGCTACGGCGTGGAGCCGTCGATGCTGATCGCGATTTATGGCCATGAAACCAGCTACGGCGCGATCACCGGCAATTTCGATGTGCTGAACAGCCTCGCCTCGCTCGCCTATGAAGGGCGGCGCGAGGACCTGTTCGCCTCTGAATTCGTCGCTGCGCTGAAGATGATCGAGCGCGGCGTGCCGCGCAGCCGGCTGAAAAGCAGCTGGGCGGGAGCGATGGGCTATCCGCAGTTCCTGCCGTCGGTGTACCTGCGGCTCGCGGTGGACGGCGACGGCGACGGGCAGGCGAACATCTGGCAGAGCGAACCGGACGCCTGGGCCTCGATCGCCAACTACTTTTCCAAATCGGGGTGGAAGCCGAACACGCCTTGGGGCGTGGCCGTGTCGGTGCCCTCCGGCTTCAACCGCGCCTCGGTGGCGAGCCGGCTTCGGGCGCCGCGCTGCCCGCGGGTGTTCGAGCGGCACAGCCGGTGGATGACGATCGGCGAGTGGCGGCGAATGGGCATGCAGTTGCAGGGCGCTTCGTGGCCGCGGGACAGTGAGATGGCGTCGCTGATCGAGCCGGACGGGCCGGGGCGGACAGCCTATCTTCTGACCACCAATTACCGCACGATCCTCGATTACAATTGCTCGAACTTTTATGCTTTGTCGGTGGGATTGCTGGCCGATGCAGTGAAGCGCTAGCGGGGCGGGGCGAGGTTGGCTAAGTTGGCGAAAGTGCCGCGGGGCGTGGTTTGGGAATAGGTTGGGTGGACTTTTAATGATGAACCGTAACGGATTGATATTGTTGGCTTTTGGCGCCGGAATTGCACTGCCCGCGACCGCGGCGGCGCCGCCGTTCGAAACGGCCGCTCCGGTGGCCTATATGGTCGACCTTTCGTCGGGCGCGGTGCTGTACGCGAAGGATGCGGACCGGCGCATCCCGCCCGCCTCGATGGCGAAGATGATGACCACCCACCTGGCCTTCCACCTCATCAAGCGCGGCGAAGTGAAGCTTGCCCAGATGTGCGAAGTGCGGCCGGAAACGTGGCGCCAGTGGCATGGGCCGCAGGCGGGCTCGACCATGTTCCTGTCGGCCGGCGAGCAGGTCAGCGTCGAGAATCTCCTTCACGGCATCGTCACGCTGTCCGGCAACGACGCCTCCGTGGTGCTGGCCGAATGCATCGCCGGAACCGAGCCGGCTTTCGCGCAGCGGATGACCGAAGAGGCCAAGCGCCTCGGCATGAACAATTCGGCGTTCGGCAATTCCAACGGCTGGCCGGACGAGGGGCGCACCTTCACGACCGCACGCGATCTTGCGACGCTCGCCAAGGCGACCATCGAGGAGACGCCGGAACTCTACAAGGCGTTCTACCAGAAGCGCGACTTCACCTGGGGCAAGACGCTGGGCTCGGGCCAGGCGATCACCCAGGGCAACCGCAACCCGATCCTGGGCAAGATCGCCGGCGCCGACGGCCTCAAGACCGGCCACACCGCCGAAGCGGGCTACGGCTTCACCGGCTCGGCCGAGCAAGGCGGGCGGCGGATCATCATGGTCGTCGCCGGCCTCGGCAGCTTCAACCAGCGCATCGACGAATCGGTGAAGTTCATGGACTGGGGCTTCCGCGCGTGGAAGGCGCAGGAATTGTTCAAGGCCGGCGAGAAGGTCGGCAGCGCGCAGGTCCAGCTCGGCTCGGAAGACGAAGTTGGGCTGGTGGCGCCCCGCAACCTTGCCGTGACGCTCCCCGCCGGCTCCAACACCGCCAACATGCGGGTGAAGGTGGTCTATGACGGCCCCTTGAAGGCGCCGATCAAGAAGGGCCAGCAGGTCGCAAGCCTGGTGATCCAGACCCCCGACACACCGCCGCAGACGGTGCCGCTGGTCGCCGAGGCAGACGTCGGCGAGGCGGGCTTCTTCGGCCGGCTGTGGGCGGGCGTCGCCTCGTTCTTCGGCTAAGTGGTCGCGCGCTTCATCACGCTCGAGGGCGGCGAGGGCGTCGGCAAATCGACTCAGTTGAAGCGCCTCGCCGAGGCGTTGCGCGGACGCGGGCTGGAGGTGGTCGTGACCCGCGAGCCGGGCGGGAGCCCGGGCGCGGAGGCGATCCGGCGCTTGCTGCTTGAAGGGGAGGGGGACCGCTGGACCGCCGAAGGCGAGGCCTTGCTGTTCGCCGCCGCGCGAGCCGACCATGTCGCCCGCACCATCCGGCCGGCGCTGGAGCGCGGGGCCTGGGTGCTGTGCGACCGGTATCTCGACAGCTCGATCGCTTATCAGGGCGCGGCGGGAGGGGTCGGGACCGACGCCATTCGGGCGCTTCACGCGGTGGGGAGCAGAGGGTTTTTGCCGGATCGCACGCTGCTTCTCGAGCTGCCTGCGGAGGAGGCCGGCGGACGCCTCAGAGTGCGCGATGCCGACGGTTCCGACAGGATCGGCGGGCGGGGCGGCGGCTTTCACGATCGGGTCGCGCAAGGGTTCAGGGCATTGTCTGAGGAGGAGCCGGAGCGGTTTCGTCGGGTGGATGCGAACGGCGCTCCCGACGAGGTGACGGCGCGCCTGCTCGCGGCGCTCGAGGATCTGCTGTGACGCCGCTCTACGGGCATGACGAGGCGGTGGCGGCGTTTCGCGACAGCCTCGACAATGGGCGCCTTCACCATGCCTGGCTGCTGGCCGGGCCGGAGGGGATCGGCAAGGCGCTGTTTGCGGAGAAGGCCGCCTTGCGCGTGCTCGCGGCGGGGCAGGGGCGGGTGGATGCGCCGGGGCTGGACATCCCTGACAACCACCCCGCCGCGCGGCTGATGGCGGCCGGGAGCCATCCGGACCTGATGAAGCTCGAGCGGCTGGTCAAGGAGACGAGCAACACCGGAGAGCTCGCCCGGTCGATCACCGTCGATCAGGTGCGTGGGCTGCAGCGCTTGTTCTCAACCACGGCGTCGATGTCGCCGTGGCGGGTGGTGGTGATCGATGCGATCGACGATCTTGAGCGCAATGCCGCCAACGCGCTGCTCAAGAATCTGGAAGAGCCGCCGCCGCACAGCGTGTTCCTGCTCGTCAGCCATGCGCCGGAGCGGTTGCTGCCGACCATCCGGTCGCGCTGCCGGCAGATGCGGCTTTCGGCCCTTCAGCCTGACGCCTTGGCGTCAGCCTTGCGCACCGCGGCACCGGATGCGGATGAGGCGGAGATTGGGGAACTGGTTGCGGCGGGGCAGGGGTCGCCGGGGCGGGCGCTGGCCTGGCGGGGGCTGGACGTAAGCGGGCTCGACCGGATCATGGAGGCGCTTGCCCGCGACGGCGACGCGACCAACGCGAAGCGGTCGGCGCTGGCGCAGGCGCTTGCGCTGAAATCGGCGCAGCCGCGCTACGAGGCGTTTCTGGCGCGGGTGCCGAGCTTTATCGCGCGGGCGGCGCGGGAGCGGCGGGGGGCGGCTTTGGGCGAGGCGTTGCGGCTTTGGGAACGGGCGCAGGGGCTGGCTTCGAGCGCTCGGGGCTTGAGTTTGGAGACGGAGAGCGTGGTGTTCGAGCTGTGCGGGATGCTGGCGGCGCTGGCCGGGCCGGAGAAGCGGGCGGCCTGACGCCGATGTTCCTCCCTGCGCGTCAGCGTGGGGAGGGGGACCACCCGAAGGGTGGTGGAGGGGTAGGGGGCGCTGGGCTCGGCGGATCGGGCGTTTAACCTCGGACTCTACGGCAGTTTACCCCTCCACCATGCTTCGCATGGTTCCCCTCCCCATCTTCGATGGGGAGGAACTAGGGGGCTCGGCCTTTCCTGTTCCTCCCCAAGCCTGCTTGGGGAGGGGAACCATGCGCAGCATGGTGGAGGGGTATCTTCTTCTGACGTCTCGGCAACTACCCCTCCACCACCCTTCGGGTGGTTCCCCTCCCCATCTTGCGATGGGGAGGAACTGGGGCTTGGCCAGGCTTGGGAGTTAGTTCCTCCCTGCGCGTCAGCGTGGGGAGGGGAACCATGCGCAGCATGGTGGAGGGGTATCTACCGTAGAGTCCGAGGCAAGAGCGCCCGACCCACAAAGGCCGGCGCCGCTACCCCTCCACCACCCTTCGCGTGGTTCCCCTCCCCATCTTCGATGGGGAGGAACTAGGGTGCCCCTACCCCGCTTGCTTTTCCCGCGCTAAGGGCGGGGGATGAGCGAGCCATTCTACGTTACGACCGCGATCAATTATCCCAATGGGCCGCCGCATGTCGGCCATGCTTATGAGGCGATTACGTCGGACGTCGTTGCGCGCTTTCAGCGGATGATGGGGCGGGACGTGTTCTTCATGACGGGCACGGACGAGCATGGGCTGAAGATGGCGCAGGCGGCGCGGGAGCGGGGGATCGAGCCGAGCCAGCTTGCCGATGAAATGTCGTCGCTTTTCAGGGCGATGGACGAGCGTCTTCAGATCTCGCACGACCGGTTCATCCGCACCACGGAGGCGGCGCACCACCAGGCCAGCCAGGCGATCTGGACGGCGATGGCGGACCGCGGCGACATCTACCTTGGCCGCTACGAAGGCTGGTACTCGGTTCGCGACGAAGCCTATTACGACGAGGAAGAGCTGGTCGTCGCCGACAGCGGCGAGAAGCTTTCGCCGCAGGGCACGGCCGTCGAGTGGACGGTGGAGGAGAGCTGGTTCTTCAGGCTCTCGGCTTATGGCGAGCGGCTGCTCGGGCATTACGAGGACAATCCCGGTTTCATCCGGCCGGAGGCGCGGCGCAACGAGGTGATGCGCTTCGTCGAGGGCGGGCTTTCGGACCTGTCCATCTCCCGCACCAGTTTCGACTGGGGGGTGAAGGTGCCCGGGAGCGACAACCATGTCATGTATGTGTGGCTGGACGCGCTGACCAATTACCTGACCGGCGTCGGCTATCCGGATGTGGATTCAGACACTTACAAGAAGTTCTGGCCGGCCGATCTGCACATCATCGGCAAGGACGTGGTGCGGTTTCACGCGGTGTATTGGCCCGCTTTCCTGATGTCGGCCGGGCTGCCGCTGCCCAAACAGGTGTTCGGCCACGGCCATGTGCTGCTGCGCGGGCAGAAGATGTCGAAATCCGCGGGCAATGTCGTCGGGCCGGAGGAGATGGTGGCTGCGTTCGGAGTGGATGCGGTGCGCTACTTCCTGGTGCGCGACATCACCTTTGGGCAGGATGGAAGCTACAGCCCGGACGCGATCGTCACCCGGGTCAATGCCGATCTGGCCAACAGCTTCGGCAATCTTGCCCAGCGTACGCTCTCCTTTATCGCCAAGAATTGCGGCGGCGTGCTGCCGAGCGGCGGGCGAGGGGAGGCGGCGGATGCGGAGCTGCTCGACCTGGTGCGGCGCACGGTGGCTGAGGAGATGCCGGCCTTGTTCGGCGATCTGGCGCTGAGCCAGGCCTGCGAGGCCTGGATCCGGGCGGTGTTCGCCTGCAACCAGTATATCGACGCGCAGGCGCCGTGGACCTTGCGGAAGACCGATCCGGAGCGGATGCTTGCGGTGCTTGGGACGCTGTACGAAGCGATCGGGGACCTTGGCGTTGCGATTTCGCCGGTGATCCCCAATGCGGCGGCCAAGCTGCTCGACCGGATGGGGATTCCGGCGGAGGAGCGGACGTTCGCGGCGCTGGGCGATTCGGGCCGCTACGGGCGCCTTGTCGCGTCGGGCTTTACGCTTCAGCCGCCGGTGGCGATCTTTCCCCGTATGGAGCAGCCCGGGGAGGCGTGATCCCCCTGGGGGCCGCACAGACCAGGAAGGCGACGGCGGTGCCGATGACGAGCTGGTAGGGAAAGGCGAGCGCTTTCCAGCTCGCCGGCAGGCCCGCCATATCGACGACATAGGCCTGCTGGAGGGCGATGGCGACGAAACCGGCGGCGAGCGCCCAGAGCACGGAGGCCTGGGTGCCGCGGCGGGTGAACAGCAAGGTGAAATAGACGCCGAGCAGACCGCTATAGGCGAAGGTCATGACGCCCAATGCAAAGGTGAGGAGCGGCGCCTGGGTGTAGCGCTGCCAGTAGAAGCAGAGCATCGACATGGCGAGGAGCGCGGCGCCGAGCAGAATCATGCCGATGCGGCCGGCGCGGACGAAATGCGCCTCCGGAGGCGAGCGGCGGCGGCTGATCCAGGGGCGGTAGAAATCCTCGATCAGCACGGAGGACATGGAGATCAGGCCGGAGTTGACGGCGGCGGCGGCGAGGACTCCGACCGCGACGAGGCCGCGGACGCCGGGTGGCAGTTCGCTCAGGATATAGTGCATGAAGATGGTGATCTTCTCGCCCTGGAAAGCCCCGGCCGCTTGGGCGGAGCCGGCGGTGCCCATCAGCTCGGGCCGCTCATAGACGATGTGAAGAAGCGAGCCGATCGCCATGAACAGCAACACCACGGGGACGGCGGCAAGCACGCTGACGAGCAGCGCCTTGCTGCCCTCGCGGGCGGTGGGGCAGGCGAGGAGGCGCTGGGTGGTGTCCTGATCGAGGCCGGTGCTTGCGACGAAGAGGAGGACGATGCCGGTCAGGGTGGCGAGGAGGGAGAAGGGGGCGGCGGGGTTTAGCGAGAAGTCGAGGAGCTGGAGCTTGTTCGCGCCGCCGGGGGCGTGGACGAGGCCGGAGACGATTTCGGGAATCGAGGCGGGGATGCTGGCGAGGAGCAGGACCAGCACGACCAAAGCGGCGCCGACGTAGAGGATCACCTGGAGGAGATCGGTCCACAGGATGGAGCGGAGGCCGCCGAGATAGGTGAAGGCGATGCCGAGCACGACCAGCGCCAGGCTGGAGGCGAAGAGGCTGGCGGGCGCGATGTCCATGAAGATGATCATCGAGGCGGCGATCGCGGCGAGGTAGAGCCGGGCGCCGCTCGCCAGTATTCGGCCGACCAGGTACATGCCGCCGGCGGCGCGCATCGCCTTTGTGCCGAAGCGGACGGCGAGGAGCTCGTACACGGTGGTGGCGCCCATCGCGTAGAGGCGCGGGATGAGGATCCAGGCGACCAGCAGGGCGGCGATCACCGCGCCGAGATAGGAAGTGAGGTAGGTGTAATCGCCGCGAAAGCCGTAGTCGGGGGCGCCGATGAAGGTCGCGGCGGACTGGGTCGTGGAGAGGACGGAGATCGCCACCAGCCAGACGGGAACGCGGTGACCGGCGAGGAAATAGTCTTCCGCATCCTTTTGGCGGCGGGTGGAGAGCAGGCCGGCCGCGGCGAGGGCGGCCACGTAGGCGGCGACGATTCCCCAATCGAGCGCGGTGAAGCCGGTTTGCAAGCTGTTTCCCCCCAGTGAGCAAGCGCAGCTATGCCCGGCTTGGCGTCATGCCGCCAGTGGGCGGGGGCCCGAGGATGTCGGGGTCGCCAGGTCACGAAGGGCTAACCTTCTTCTCCCCTTTCTTTTGGCGGGGCCTTGCTTACACCCGTGGCGACACCTGAAATTTCCGGCCCGGAGAGACGCGTTGGCCCTGTACAAGTATCAGAACTACCTCTCGGTCTCGAAGAACAACGCCTTCGATCTCACCTTCCAGCCCTCGGCGTTCGTGCCGTGCGGGGGGATATTCCGCTGCACCGGCTGCGGCACGGAGATCGCGCTGGAGGGGATCGGGATTTTCCCGGACCGGGCGCATCATGTGCATACGCCGAAGCAAGGGCCGATTGGCTGGCAGCTCGTGGTTGCTACCGTGTCGCTGCTGCCCCAGCCTTATCTGCATGGCGGCTGAGGCGGTGCGGGCGCGAGGATCGGCTTGCGTTGACCGGGGCAGATGGGGCTAAGGGGGCCGATGTTCACCGACAGCCATTGCCACCTCAATTACAAGGGCCTGATCGAGGATCAGGCCGGCGTGCTCGAACGCGCCCGCGCCGCCGGGGTTTCAGCCATGCTCAACATCTCGACTCGGGCGTCGGAATGGGACGCGGTGATCGGGGTGGCGGAGCGGGAGGCGGATGTCTGGGCCTCGGTCGGCATCCACCCGCACGAGGCCGATACCCACCCGGATGTCGAGACGGCGACGCTTGTCGAGCGGGCGCGGCATCCGCGGGTGGTGGGGATCGGCGAAAGCGGGCTCGATTTCTATTACGACCATTCCGACCGGGACCGGCAGCGGGAGAGCTTTCGGGCGCATATCGCGGCGGCGCGGGAGAGCGGCCTGCCGATCATCGTCCATACCCGCGATGCGGAGGAGGACACGCATGCGATCCTTGCCGAGGAGATGGGGAAGGGGGCTTATTCGGGCGTCATCCACTGCTTCACGGCGAGCGCGGACTTTGCCGCGAAGGCGCTGGAGCTCGGTTTTTACATTTCGCTGTCGGGGATCGTAACGTTCAAGAATGCCAGGGACTTACAGGCGACGGCTAAGGAGATTCCGGCGGACCGGCTGCTGATCGAGACGGATTCGCCGTTTCTGGCGCCGGTGCCGCATCGCGGGCGGCCGTGCGAGCCGGCCTTTGTTGCCGACACGGCGCGCTTTCTGGCGGCGCTGCGCGGGGAGACGGTGGAGGCGCTTGCGACACGGACCACGGCCAACTTCCAGGCGCTGTTTACAAAGGTTCGGGGCTGATGGAGGTCACCATTCTCGGCTGCGGCACGTCGTCGGGCGTTCCGCGGGTCGGCAACGACTGGGGCGCGTGCGATCCCGCCCAGCCGCGCAACCGGCGCCGGCGGGTGTCGATCCTGGTCAAGCACGAGCGCTCGCAGATCCTGGTCGATACCGGGCCGGACCTTCGCGAGCAGTTGCTCGACGCGGACGTGAGCGGCGTCGATGCGGTGATCTGGACTCACGACCACGCCGATCACTGCCACGGCATCGATGACCTGCGGCAGCTTTACTTTGCGCGCGGCCGGCCGGTGGAATGCTATGCGCGGCGAGACGCGCTTGGCGTGATCCGCCAGCGCTTCGCCTACGCGTTCGAGGGCATGTCGGGCTATCCGCCCGTGGTGGAAGGCAAGCTGCTGCCGGATCACCTCAACATCGGCGGCATTTCGGTGCAAACCGTGGATCAGCCGCATGGCGATATCCTGAGTGCCGGCCTACGCTTCGATGCGGGCGGCAAGACGGTCGTCTATTCCACTGATTTTCATGAGTTGACCGACCAGATGGCGGTGCGTTTCGAAGGCGCGGACCTGTGGATCGTCGATGCGCTTCGGCGGCGGCCGCACCCAAGCCATCCGTCCCTCGGCCAGGCGCTGGAGTGGATCGCGCAATTGAAGCCGAAGCGGGCGATCCTGACCCATATGGACAACAGCATGGATTATGACACTCTGCTGGCCGAGATGCCGCCGGGGGTCGAGCCCGGCTATGACGGAATGGAGATCGTGCTCTGAACGACGGCGGCGACCAGGCGCTCACCTTTGTCTATGCGCTTGGCATGCTGGCGCTGGTCGGCAGCGCCTTTTTCGCGCGCCGCCTGCCGCTCGGCCAGAGCGCCAAAATGGCCGTGGCGTGGCTTGCGATCTTCGCGGTCCTGTTCGTGGGGTTCAGCTTGCGGGACGACTTCACCGCGCTTGGCCGAAGGATCATGCAGGGCAGCGGCACAGTGGTGGCGCAAGGCGGCGAGGTGCGAATCCGTAAAGGCCAGGACGGCCACTTCAGCGTGGATGCGACGCTGAACGGCAAAAACGTGCGGTTCCTGGTCGACAGCGGCGCCACGGTGACCACCGTGTCAGGCGACACCGCCCGGGACGTGGGCCTGGAACCCCAAGGTATTGCGCCGGTGATCGTTGAAACCGCCAACGGCATGGCACGATCGTGGCGCAGCCGTGCGGACGCGCTGACGGTTGGCGGCATCGAGCGCCGCGACTTCGCCGTCCACATCGGCGGCGACGGTTCGGAGACCAATCTTCTCGGGATGAACTTCCTGTCCACGCTCACCGCCTGGCGGGTTGAAGGCGAATGGCTGATCCTGCAGCCGTGAGGGCGCTGCGAACCTTTCAGCTCAAGGTGCCGATCCGCCGTCCGACCAAGCGGGTGTATTTTACATAATGTATATTATCACACTCTAGGATTGCGGCGCGTGAGCGTTCCTTCGGCCACTCTCGTCCCCCTCATGACGATCATGCGGCGCTTGCGCGACCGGGAGACCGGCTGCGCGTGGGACCGCGAGCAGACCTTTGAAACGATCGCGCCTTATACGATCGAGGAAGCCTATGAGGTCGCGGACGCGATCGCGCGCGGCGACATGGCGGATCTCAAGGACGAGCTTGGCGACCTGCAGCTCCAGGTCGTCTACCATGCGGCTATCGCGGAAGAGCTTGGCGCGTTTACGCTGGACGACGTGCTCGCCGCCATTGCCGACAAGATGGTCCGCCGCCATCCGCACATCTTCGGCGAAGCGGCGGAGAGCCCGGGCTGGGAAGCGTTGAAGGCGGCCGAGCGCGGCACGAAGGCGGATGGCAGCGCGCTGGCCGGCGTAGCGCTCGCCCTCCCCGCCTTGAAGCGCGCCGAGAAAATACAGGGCCGCGCGGCGCGTGTCGGGTTCGACTGGCCGGATATCTCGGGCCCGCGTGCGAAGATCGACGAGGAGATGGCGGAGGTGGAGGCCGCGACCACGGACGGGGAGCGCGAGGCCGAGCTTGGCGACCTGCTGTTCTCCGTCGTCAATTACGCGAGGCACCTGGGCATCAACCCCGAGACGGCGCTGCGGGGCGCCACGGCGCGCTTCGAGACGCGCTTCCGCCGGGTGGAAGAGATCGCGTCCAAGCCGTTGAAAGAGATGGATATAGAGGCGCTGGAAGCGCTTTGGCAGCAGGCGAAGCGCGAGGTATAGAGCGTTCAGTTAAGTTGGCTACGGCCAATTACCCCTCCACCACCCTTCGGGTGGTTCCCCTCTTCATCTTGCGATGGGGAGGAACACGGGCCTGTTCCTCCCTGCGCGTAAGCGTGGGGAGGGGAACCATGCGGAGCATGGTGGAGGGGTAGCTGGCGGGGATCCTGGCACTTTTGCGTCGGGTTTCGAAGGAGAAAGAAGTGGGACCCTGCCTTCCCGGGGGTGACGAGCCGGTCCATGTTCGAATCTCAGCGGACGAACCGCAGTGACGTTGCTTTGGCCCCGCGCCAATTTACCCCTCCACCACCCTTCGGGTGGTTCCCCTCCCCATCTGCGATGGGGAGGAACGAACTCGGGCCTGTTCCTCCCTGCGCGCAAGCGTGGGGAGGGGAACCATGTGGAGCATGGTGGAGGGGTAGCTGGCGGGGATCCTGGCACCGTTGCGTCGGGTTTCGAAGGAGAAAGAAGTGGGACCCTGCCTTCCTGGGGGTGACGGGCCGGTCCGTGTTCGAATCTCAGTGGGCGAACCGCTGTGACGTTGCTTCGCTCTGCCCCAGTTACCCCTCCACCACCCTTCGAGGGCTCCCGCCAAAGTAGTACTTTGGCGGGAACCCCGGGTGGTTCCCCTCCCCATCTTGCGATGGGGAGGAATAGGGGGGGCTAGGCTTGCGCCTGCCGGGACTGGAAGCGGGCCCAGTCGGTGTCGGAGAGGCGGACTTCGAAGGTGGTTTCCATGTCTTCGCTCACCTGGCCGATGACTTCGCCGTTGGCGTGGAGCCAGGCGATGGCCTCGCCGGCATCGGCCGCCAGGGTGATGTGACGGACCTTGGCGCCCTTGCGCAGATGCTCGCCGGCGCGCTCGAGCAGTGCCTCGACGCCATCGCCCGTCAAGGCGGATATGACGACGACGTCCTCGCGCCGCTCGGCTTCGGCGCGGATCGCGTCCGCTTCCTCAGCCCCGGGCACGTCGATCTTGTTCCAGGCTTCGATCAGCGGCGCGCCCCCTTCCCCGCGCGCGCCGATCTCGGTCAGCACGGCTTCGACGTCGCTACGCTGCGCGTCCGTGTCGGGGTGCGAGATGTCGCGGACGTGGACGATGAGGTCGGCCGAGATCACTTCTTCCAAGGTCGCGCGGAAGGCTGCGACTAGCTGGGTCGGCAGCTCGGAGATGAAGCCCACCGTGTCGGACAGGATTGCCTTGTCGAAACCCGGCAGCGGGATTTCGCGCATTGTCGGGTCGAGGGTTGCGAACAGCAGGTTTTCGGCCATCACGTCCGCATTGGTGAGGCGGTTGAACAGCGTCGACTTGCCGGCATTGGTGTAGCCGACCAGCGCGATTACCGGCCAGGGTGCCTTCTGGCGGCGTGACCGGTGGAGGTTGCGGGTGCGGGTGACATGCTCGAGCTCCTTCTTGAGCTTGGCCATGCGGTCGCGGATCAAGCGGCGATCGGCTTCGATCTGGGTCTCGCCCGGTCCGCCAAGGAAGCCGAAGCCGCCGCGCTGGCGCTCGAGGTGGGTCCAGCTCCGGACAAGGCGGCCGGCCTGGTAATCCAAGTGGGCAAGCTCGACCTGCAGCCGGCCTTCGGCGGTGGCGGCGCGCTCGCCGAAGATTTCGAGGATCAGGCCGGTGCGGTCGATCACCTTCACCTTGGTGCCGGTTTCGAGATTTTTCTGCTGGATCGGCGTGATCGGCGCGTCGACGATCAGCAGCTCGGCCTCGTGCCGCTCGAGCGCCTCGGCGATCATCTCGACCTGGCCCTTGCCGAACAAGGTGCCGGGCTTGGCGCCGCGGATCCGGTAATGGAGCTTTTCCACCACCTCGACGCCGATCGCTTCGGCGAGGCCCGCCGCCTCGTCGAGCCGTGCATCGATGTCGCGCGGATTATGGCCGCCCATGTCGGGCAAGGCCACGATCGCCCTGGCGCCGCGGTTGAACTCGTCGTCGGAATCGCGATTGAAAACGCTCAGGAATCGTCCTCCTCTTCGTCATAATCCATGAAGTTGACCGGACGTTCCGGCTGCACGGTGGAGATTGCGTGCTTGTAGACGAGCTGGCTCAGGCCGTCGCGCTGGAGCAGCATGCAGAACAGGTCGAACGCCACGATCTCACCCTGCAGCATGACGCCGTTGACCAGGAACATGGTGACCGGCTCCTCCGAGCGGCGGACGGCGCCCAGGAAAACCTCCTGCAGCAAGGCGGGCTTCTTCTTTTCGAGCTGCTCGTTGAACACCCGCTCGATCTCCGCAAGGTCCAGCGGATTGGCCGGCATGATGGTGGAGATTGCGTGCTTGTAGACGAGCTGCGCCTGACCGTCGCGGCGCAGCAGCACCGAGAAATTATCGAACCAGGTGATGATGCCCTGAAGCTTGACGCCCTTCACCAAGAACATGGTGACCGGGATTTTGCCCCGCCGGAGGCTGTTCAGGAACATGTCCTGCAAATTGTTCACCTTGTCGGCCATTCGCCGCTCTCCTTATTGGCGGGCCGGGCCCGCTGAGGCGCAAAGCGCGCCCTTCCCTTAGCTGGTGACGCCGGCCTCCCTGGTCAATATCGGGCCGGCTCCGGCGGTGCCGATTTCCTATTCGCCCTCATCGTTCTTGGTTTCGGCGATGCCCAGCGCCTTCAATTTCCGGTGCAGGGCCGAGCGCTCCATGCCGATAAAGGTGGCGGTGCGGGAGATGTTGCCGGAGAAGCGGCGGATCTGGACCCGGAGATATTCGCGCTCGAAGGTCTCACGGGCTTCGCGCAGCGGCGTGCCCATGATCGCCTTGACGGCCTCGCCGGGGCTGAGGCTGGCCTGCTCGTTCAGCAGTTCCGGCGGGAGCATGTCGATTTCGATGCAGCCGACCCGCGCGCCCGGCGCGAGGATGATGGTGCGTTCGATGACGTTCCTGAGCTGGCGGACGTTGCCCGGCCAGTCATAGGCCTGGAGCGCGGCGATGGCATCGGCCGAAAAGTTCGGCGTCGCGAGCCGCTGCTCGGCCGCATAGCGGGCGGCGAAATGGGCGACGAGCTCGGGGATGTCCTCGCGCCGCTCGGAGAGCGCGGGCAGGTGCACGGGAACGACGTTGAGGCGGTAGAAGAGGTCCTCGCGGAACTTCTGAAGCGCGATTTCCTCGGACAACGTGCGCGCCGACGAGGAGATGACCCGCATGTCGACCCTCACGATGCGCTGGCCGCCGACCCGGGTGAAGCTCTGATCCGTCAGCACGCGCAGGATCTTGCCCTGGGCGGGGAGCGGCATGTCGGCGATCTCGTCGAGGAAGAGCGTGCCGCCATGGGCCTGCTCGAGAAGGCCGGGCCGGGCGAGTTCGCCCCCCTCCTCCACCCCGAACAATTCCTCTTCGACGCGTTCGGGGGTCATGCGCGCCGCGCTGACGACGATGAAGGGGCCCTTGGCCCGGTTGCTCCAGGCGTGAAGCAGGCGCGCCGCCACTTCCTTGCCGACCCCGGCGGGACCGCTGATCAGAACCCGGCTGCCGGTGCCGGCGACGCGCTTCAGGGTGGCGCGCACCGCATTGATCCCGACGCTCGAGCCGGTAAGTTCGGTGTCGTTGCCGATCTGGGCGCGCAGGGTGGCATTCTCGCGCCGCAGCCGGTCGGTCTCGGTGGCGCGCGCGACGAGATGGAGCAGGTGGCCGGCCTCGAACGGCTTTTCGATGAAGTCGGCGGCGCCCTGGCGGATCGCCGCCACTGCGGTGTCGAGATTGCCGTGGCCGGAGATCATCAGCACCGGCAGCGTCGGGTCGCGGCGCTTGATTTCTTCCAGGAGCTGAAGGCCGTCGAGCTTGGAGCCTTGCAGCCAGACGTCGAGCAGAACCAGCGAAGGCCGGCGGTCGGAGAGCGCCTGAAGGGCCTCCGTGCTGCTTGCCGCGGTTCGGCAGGAATAGCCCTCGTCCTCGAGCACGCCCGAGACGAGGTCCCTGATATCCTGTTCGTCGTCGACGATGAGTATGTCGAGCGCCATATTATTCGTTCGCCGCCTTGCCTGAAATGTCGTCGCCGCCCCGGCCGGCGAGCCGGGCGAGCGCTTCTGAATCGAATTGGAGGCGCACCAAAGTGCCCCCGCCCGGCCCATCCTCAAAGTCGATGGTGCCGAAATGTTCCTCGGCGATCTTCTTGACGATGGCGAGGCCGAGGCCGGTGCCCTTCACCCTTGTGGTCATATAAGGCTCGGTGAGCCGGCCGCGATCGGCGGGAAGGCCGATGCCGGTGTCGCGCACCTCGATGCACAGATGGGTGTCGTTTTCGCGGATTTCTATGGCCACTTCCTCGGACTCGCCGCCGCGGCCTTCCTCGCGCTTCTGGCCGATCGCTTCCACCGCGTTCTTGACGAGGTTGGTGAGCGCCTGGCCAAGCTGGCGGCGGTCGCAGACCAGGGTCGGCGGCGGCTGCGGCGCTTCGAGGCGGAAGGCGATGTCGGGGTGGGCGACCTCGTGCAGGAACAGCGCCTGGTGGGCGATCTCGCCGACCGATTCCTCGCGAAACACCGGCTTGGGCATGCGCGCAAAGGAGGAGAATTCGTCGACCATGCGGCGAAGGTCGCCGACCTGGCGGACGATGATGCCGGTGAGCTGCTCGAACGTGCCCGGATCGGAGCTAATCTCCTTGCCGTAGCGGCGCTGGAGGCGTTCGGCGGCGAGCTGGATCGGCGTCAGCGGGTTCTTGATTTCGTGGGCGATTCGGCGGGCGACGTCGGACCAGGCGGCGCGGCGCTGATCGGTGAGCTGGTCGGTGATGTCGTCGAAAGTGAGGACGTGGCCGCCCTCCACCCGAACGCGCTTGACGGCAAGGGTGCGCGGATCGCCGGCGGTGGTGAACTGAATGATGTCCTCGCGATGCTCGCCGTCCAGGTGGGCGTTGAGTTCGGGCGCGAGCTCGGCGAGGCGGCGGCCGACCGCCTCATCGTTGGTCGTCCTGAGCAGCGCCTGGGCGGGGCTGTTGATCAGCCGCACGCGCCGCTGCTCGTCGAGCGAGATGATGCCGGCGGTGACTCCGCCGAGCACCGCTTCGATGAATGCGCGGCGGCTGTCGAGCTGGCTGTTCGCCGAGACTAGGGCACCGGTTTGCTCCTCAAGCCGCCCCGTCATCCGGTTGAACGCATCGCCGAGCGTGCCAACCTCATCGCGCACGTCGGAGATTTCAACACGTGTCGAGAGGTCACCTGCCGTCACTTTGCGAGCCGCATCAACCAGATGCCCGACCGGGCGCACCAAACGATCAGCCAGTGTAAGCGCCACCCAAATAGCAAAGCCGACAATCAAGAGGGATACCAGCAACAGGATTGCGTTAAAGCGGAACTGCAGTGTCCGCGATCTTTCAAGGGCATTCTGGTACGAGCTTGCCGCCGTCCGCGCCTCCGTCATGGATGCAATTGCCGCCTCGTTCACGGCACGTGCGCCGTAGAGGTAGATCGGGGCCTGCGGATCGAGTCGGATAACCGCTTCTACACGATCGCGGGTTTTCACCTCGACCTTGGTTCCGCCAGCCGCAAGCGAACGGAGCTGCTCCGGCGTGAACCGGCCTTCAAGAGGCCGATCCTGTAAATTGACGCCAATTTGAAGCTGTATTTCGTTGCGCTTATTAAGCGTCAAAATCGCGGCTTCGTTGAACTGGCGGGCAGCCGTTTGGTACCAAAGTTCGTCCTCGAACGCCTTGCTGTCGACGCCGAAGCGGTTGATCCGGTCAACCATATCGACGCCCATTGCTTCGATATCCAGTTGCAGGCGTTCGCGATGCTCCTGCTCGTAAACCTGCGCAACATTTTCAGCACTTGCGAGCACGGTGCGAGCACGGTCCGAAAACCAGAATTCCATCCCGTTCTGAAAGAGCAATGAAGCGAATACCACCACCAAGAGCGTCGGCACCGCTGCCACAACCGAGAAGAGGGCAACTAGGCGGACGTGCAGGCGCCCCTTGCCCCCGGTGGGAGAGGCGGCAGCCCGCCGCACTGCCACTCTGCGGGCTACCAACATCATGAGCAGCATTGCCGGCACGAGGTTGGCGACCAACAGGACCGCAACCATCGGCGGGGTAAGCAGGGCCCCCTGCTGCCCCGTTCTCGTTACAACGAAGTAGCTCACCGTGACGATGGCCAGCAACGCGGCAACAGTGCCGAATTCTATGATCGGCACGGCACGCGAAAGCACCGCCTGCGAGCGGTGCCGCCAGCGGCTCGCAGATTCAACGAAGATGGGCGCTTCGGCGTTCACCCGGTGGGGCTAACACAAGAATGTGGCAAAAAGAACACAGCTTATGGCGGTGGTGGCTTCGGCTCACCCCGGGTTGTGGGTAGCTCGCCGCCGCGCAGCTAAGCGACGGACGACGCGGCTGGACTAGCCAACCGCATCGAACGCCGCACCATGCTTAGAACCTAGAGGGGTCGTTGGGCCTTGCCACCGGCGTGGTGAAGCTGCCGCCGCCGGTTAGATTGTAGGTGATAGTACCATTTGAATTGACCGTGTAAGAGTCATAAAGGACGACCCGGCCACCCGGCGCCGTAAACTGACCAGACTGTTGATAAGTCCCAGGTGCTTGGCCGCCAGTCTGCAAAAGTGCCGCGATGATCAATGGAAATAGTGCCACGTTACTTCTCCTTAAGCGACGCACGCGGCGTCGCTCCAATCGTCTAGCCCACCGCTAGACACTCGAATATACCGCGAAAAGCAGTAAGTTGATACAGAAGATTCAACTTTTTGTAGCAAAGATCAGGCTACGCAGCGGCCTTGCTGAGGTAGGGCTCGTAAAAGTCGCGGAGCATCGCCAGGGCGCGGGCGGGGTCGCCCTCCTTGTTGAAGCTGTTGCGGAATTCCGCCGAGCCGTGCAGCCCCTTGGTATACCAGCCGATATGCTTGCGGGCGACGTTGACGCCGGTTTCCGCGCCGTAATGGGACAGCATGTCGCGATACTGCTCGGTGATGAGGAGATATTGCTCCTCGATGCTCGGATCAGGGGCGCGCTCGCCGGTGTCGAGCCAGTGCATGACCTGGCCGAGCAGCCAGGGCCGGCCGTAGGCGCCGCGGCCGATCATGAGGCCGTCGGCGCCGGATTGGGCAAGCGCCGTCTCCGCGTCGTCGATCGAGCAGATGTCGCCGTTGACGATCACCGGCACCGTTACCGCATCCTTGACCTTGCGGACGAAGCCCCAGTCGGCCTCGCCTTTGTACATCTGGTTGCGGGTGCGGCCGTGGACGGTGATCATCCGGACGCCGAGATCGACTGCGATGCGGGCAAGCTCGGGCGCGTTGAGGCTGGAATGGTCCCAGCCCATGCGCATCTTGAGCGTGACCGGCACCTTTACGGCTTTCACAGTCGCATCAATGATTTGGCCGGCCAGCTTGAGATCGCGCATCAAGGCGGAGCCGGCGTCGCCGTTGACCACTTTCTTGACCGGGCAGCCCATGTTGATGTCGATAATGGCGGCGCCGCGATCCTCGTTGAGCTTCGCTGCTTCAGCCATCTCGACCGGCGCGCAGCCGGCGAGCTGCATGGAGACGGGGTCCTCGACCGGATCCCAGGCGGCTTTCTGAAGCGACTGGCGGGTTTCGCGGATCATCGCCTGGCTGGCGATCATCTCGGTCACCGTAAGCCCCGCGCCGAAGCGCTTGACGATGCGGCGGAACGGACGGTCGGTGACTCCGGTCATCGGCGCCAGGATCACGGGCGAGCCGATGCGGACGGGTCCGATCTGGATGGGCGACAGCTTTGGCATGGGAGGCGCTCAAATAGGGGCAAAGGCGCTGGCGGGCAAGGCTGGGCTCGGCTACGCCGCCGCTATGGGAACAAGGGGCAAAACGGTCGCGCTTCTGGTCGCGGCGGGCAGCGGCAGCCGGGTGGGCGGCGACCTGCCCAAGCAATACCGCAAGATTGCCGGCAAGGCGCTGCTTGCGCACGCGGTGGATGCCCTGCGCCATCCGCTGATCGATGAAATCCGGGTGGTGATCGGCGCCGGACAGGAGGAGCTATACGCCGACACCATCGGAGACCGCGCTTTGGGCGCACCAATAAAGGGGGGCGCCGAGCGGCAGGACAGCGTCCGCAAAGGTCTGGAGGCGATCGCGGCCGATGGAGGCGCAGACGCCGTGCTGATCCACGATGCCGCCCGGCCCTTCCTTTCCGCTGAAGTCATCGAGCGGCTGGTAGCGGCGCTGGACACCGCTGGGGGCGCGGTCCCTGCCCTACCCGTTGTGGACACCCTTGCTCATGCAGGCGGCCAGTTAGGGGACGTGGTGCCCCGCGAGGGCCTCGTCCGGGTACAGACGCCGCAAGCCTTTCGCTTCGACGTCATTCTGGCCGCACACCGCGCCTGGACCGGTGCGCCGGCAACCGACGATGCGCAGGTTGCCCGCGCATCCGGCGCGGGCGTTGTCATCATCCAGGGAGACCGGATGCTGGAGAAGCTTACCTACGAGGCCGATTTTGCTGCTGCCGAGGAGCGGCTTCGCGGCCGCCTCGTCTCCCGCACCGGCATGGGCTTCGACGTTCACGCCTTCGAGCCGGGCAACGGGGTGTGGATGAGCGGAATCCTCATCCCCCACGACCGCGCCCTGAAGGGCCATAGCGACGCCGATGTCGTGCTCCATGCCGTCACCGACGCCATCCTGGGCGCGCTCGGCGAGGGCGATATCGGGCAGCACTTCCCGCCTTCCGACCCGAAGTGGCGCGGCGCCCCCTCCTCCCTGTTCATCGAGCATGCCCGCGGCCTGGTGGACGCGCGCGGAGGCCGGATCGACCATGTCGATGCGACGGTAATCTGCGAAGCGCCCAAAGTCGGCCCGCATCGGGACGCGATGCGGACCCGGCTTGCGGCGCTGTTGCGGCTGCCGCTGAGCCGGGTTAGCATCAAGGCCACGACCACCGAGCGGCTCGGCTTCACCGGAAGAGGGGAAGGCATAGCGGCCCAGGCGATCGCCACCTTGAGCCTGCCGGAGGACCAATGATCCACAGCCTTGCCATTATCGCCTTGCTTGCCGCGCCGGCCGCTACGCCCGCGCCGAAATGCGTCACCAAAAGGCAGATCGCCGACGCCGCAATGGTGTTCACGCCCTTCATAGTCCAGGCGATCACCGAGAAATGCCGGGCGCATGTTCCCGCGGGCTCGTTTCTCGCGACCAAGGGCACCGCCTTCCACGCGCGCCTGACAGCCGAGAGCGCCGGACGGGAGGCGTCCGCAGGGCAGGTGCTTCTGACCGTCATGGGCGGCGATGTGCCGCCGGTGAAAGACACCGAGTCCCTGGTCAAGTTCATGGGATCCATGGTGAGCGGCATGGCGGTCAGTGAATTGCCGGTCGAAAATTGCACCGAGATCAGCGGCTTGATGGAAGCGTTGTCGCCGCTGCCGGCCGAGAATATCGGCATGCTGGCTGCCTCGGCCGCCGCGCTTGTGGAGCGCAACAAAGGCGCAGCCGCGGGCGCCGATGGAAAGCCGCCCCAGGGCCTCGACAAGTTCGTACTCTGCAAGGATGGTTGAGCCGCAGCAGTTCGTTCTCCCCGCGGAACTCGTCGAAGCCGCGCGCAAGGTGATCGACGCCAATCGCGCGGCGGGGCTGCGGGTAGCGGTTGCGGAAAGCT
This sequence comes from Allosphingosinicella sp., assembly GCA_036386875.1. Lineage (GTDB taxonomy): Bacteria > Pseudomonadota > Alphaproteobacteria > Sphingomonadales > Sphingomonadaceae > Allosphingosinicella. The sequence goes on along the minus strand of DASVUV010000024.1, from coordinate 67,521 downwards.
GCACGGGCGGGCTGGTCTCGGCCGCGCTTACCGAAATTCCCGGCTGCTCCGACGTGGTGGAAGCCGGGTTCGTCACGTACTCGAATGAGGCCAAGGGCGACTTGCTGGGCGTCTCGCCCGACGTGCTCGACACGTTCGGCGCGGTGTCGGTCGCGACCGCCTGGTCGATGGCGCAGGGGGCGCTGAAGAAGAGCAGCGCCGACGTGGCGGTGGCGATTACCGGGATTGCAGGCCCGGACGGCGGCAGTGCGCGCAAGCCGGTTGGCACCGTGCTCTTCGCTCGCGCGCGGCGGGGCGCCGATCCCAAGGACATCATGGCCGACAGCCGCGACTTCGGCGATCTCGGCCGCGGGGGCGTCCGCCTTCAGGCGGCGCTGTGCGCGCTCGAGCTGCTGATGCCGCCAAGTTCCTCCCCATCGCCAGATGGGGAGGGGAACCACGCGTAGCGTGGTGGAGGGGTAACTGGCCCGGGGGTTTGAGAATCGCGAGCCCACGTCGTCTACCCCTCCACCACCCATCGGGTGGTTCCCCTCCCCACCGCTTCGCGGCAGGGAGGAACTCAAGGGCGTACCGGCTTAGGCTGCCTTCTGTTTCTCGGGTCCGCAAAGCTGGTGGGCGCTCGATCTGCTGATGCCGCCAAGTTCCTCCCCATCGCCAGATGGGGAGGGGAACCACGCGTAGCGTGGTGGAGGGGTAACTGGCCCGGGGCTTGGAGGATCGCGAGCCCACGTCGTCTACCCCTCCCTTCGGGTGGTCCCCCTCCCCACCGCTTCGCGGCAGGGAGGAACTAAGGGCGTACCGGCTTAGGGTGCCTTCTGTTTCTCGGGTCCGTAAAGCTGGTGGGCGCTCGATCTGCTGATGCCGACAAGTTCCTCCCCATCGCCAGATGGGGAGGGGAACCACGCGTAGCGTGGTGGAGGGGTGATTGGCCCGGGGCTCGAAAGGATATCGCGCCACCCTGCTGAATCCACGGCTTCTACCCCTCCACCACCCTGCGGGTGGTCCCCCTCCCCACCGCTTTGCGGCAGGGAGGAACTAAGGGCGTACCGGCTTAGGCTGCCTTCTGTTTCTCCGGTCCGTAAAGCTCCCGGGCGCTCGAGCTGCTGATGCCGCCAAGTTCCTCCCCATCGCCAGATGGGGAGGGGAACCACGCGTAGCGTGGTGGAGGGGTAATTGGCACGGGGCTCGAAAGGATATCGCGCCACGCTGCTGAATCCACGGCACCTACCCCTCCACCACCCTTCGGGTGGTTCCCCTCCCCACCGCTTCGCGGCAGGGAGGAACTTAGGGCATAGCGGGCTTACGCTGCGGTTTGTTTCCCGGGTCCGTAAAGCTGGTGGGCGCGTTCCTCGAAGGCACCGATCATGCGGCGAAGCGCGCGGTCGAACATCTGGCCGGCCAGGGCTTCGAAGATTCGCGAGCGGAAGGCGAAATCGACGCAGAAGTCGATCCTGGTGCCGCCCTTCCCGTCCGGCTCGAACTGCCAGACGTTGTTGAGGTATTTCAGCGGCCCCTCGATATAATCCACCGTGACGCTGGCCGGCCGCTGCTTGGTAACACGCGAGGTGAAGGTCTCCTTGAGCGACTTGAAGCCGACCACCAGGTCCGCGATCATCAGCGTCTCACTATCGGAGCGCACCCGGGTCGCGGCCACCCAGGGCAGGAACTCCTGATAGCGCTGCACGTCCGCCACCAGATCGAACATCTGTTCGGGCGTGTAGGGCATGTGCCGGGTTTCGGTATGGCGAGGCATGGTTTCTAAACGCTCCTACAGCCTGGTTCGTGCCCAACCTCATGGCCCGGAACCCACCGAGGTTGGGGGTGCACAGACCTCAATCACACGCCTCTCGGCGGCTCCTAAATCGAGCGAGCCTGGACCCTGCCCAGACGCTCGTCACGCGCCGCCTTCATTTTCGCGAAGTCGGCGCCGGCGTGGTAGCTTGAGCGAGTCAGCGGCGAGGCGGCGACCATCAGGAAGCCCTTGGCGCGGGCGATCGCCGCATAAGCATTGAACGCGGCGGGGGTGACGAACTCCTCCACCTTGGCGTGGCGCGGAGTGGGCTGGAGATATTGGCCCATGGTGAGGAAATCGACGTCGGCCGAGCGCATGTCGTCCATCACCTGGTGGACCTCGAGGCGCTGCTCGCCGAGGCCGGTCATCACGCCGGACTTGGTGAAAATGGTCGGGTCCTGCCGCTTGACGCTCTCCAGCAGGCGAAGCGAGGCGTAGTAGCGCGCGCCGGGGCGAATCGTCGGGTAGAGCCGGGGCACCGTTTCCAGATTGTGGTTGTAGACGTCCGGGCGGGCCGCGACGATCGATGCCACCGCGCTTTCCGGCTTGTTGCGGAAATCCGGCGTCAGGATCTCGATAGTGGTCGTGGGCGTGTTGCGGCGGAGCGCCTCGATCACCTTGACGAACTGGCTTGCGCCGCCGTCGGGCAGATCGTCGCGGTCCACCGAGGTGATGACGATGTGCTCAAGGCCGAGCTCGGCCGCGGCCGTGGCGAGATGCTCCGGCTCCAGCGGGTCGACCATGCGCGGCATGCCGGTCTTGACGTTGCAAAAGGCGCAGGCGCGGGTGCAGGTGTCGCCAAGGATCATCACCGTGGCGTGCTTCTTGGTCCAGCACTCGCCTATGTTGGGGCAGGCCGCTTCCTCGCACACCGTGGTGAGGTTGAGGCTGCGCATCAGCTTCTTTGTCTCGGCAAAGCCGACGCTGGTCGGCGCCTTGACGCGGATCCAGTCCGGCTTGCGCTGCTTCGGGAGAGGCACGATCGGAGCAATCTCGTTCATGGCCGCCAGATAGCGATTGCGGGCGCCACTTGCCACCCCTTCCCTCTTGCCGCTAGCAGCGCCCCAAGGCTTCCAAGGGGGAGGATGCACATGGCCGATTTCAACGCATTGGTGGAAGGCTATCGCCGCTTTCGCGAAACCGGCTGGGCGCGGGAGCGAGACCGCTGGGCGGAGCTTGCCGAAGGGCAAAGCCCCAAGGTGATGGTGATCGCCTGCTCGGACAGCCGGGTGGATCCGGCGCAGATATTCGACGCCAGTCCCGGCGAGATGTTCGTGGTGCGCAACGTCGCCGCGCTTGTGCCGCCTTACGAGACCACCGCCGGACGTCACGGCGTCTCCGCCGCGCTCGAATTCGCTGTCACCCAGCTCCAGGTCGAGGAGGTGATCGTCATGGGCCACGGCTTCTGCGGCGGCTGCGCGGCGGCGCTGACCGGCCAGTTCGACGCGGCGGAGCATGGCCAGGGCCATTTCATCGCGGACTGGATCGAGCTGCTGCGTGATGCGCGCAATTCGGTTCGCGCCAGCCTGGGTGGCTCCGAGTTCGACCGTGCGGCATTCCGGGCGATGGAGATGGAAGCGGTTCGGGTGTCCCTCGCGCACCTGCGGACGTTCCCCTGGGTTCGGGAGCGGGAAGCGGGCGGCGGGGCGCAACGCCGGCTGAAGCTCCGCGGCGTATGGTTCTCCATTGCCGAAGGCGTGCTTTACGTGCTGGATGAGGCAAGCGGCACATTCATGCCCGCGCAGGAGACTGCATGAAGACCGGCGTCCTCATCTCGCTCGGCATCTATTTCGCGGCCATGCTGGGCATCGGCTTCTACGCCTGGCGAACCGCAACCTCGACGTTGAAGGGCTTTCTGCTGGGCGGCCGCACCCTGGGGCCCGGCGTGGCGGCGTTGTCGGCGGGCGCGGCGGACATGAGCGGATGGCTGCTGATGGGCTTGCCCGGCGCGATGTTCGTGTCCGGGCTTGGCGCCGGCTGGATCGCGCTTGGCCTCGTGATCGGCGCGTACTTGAACTACCTGGTCGTTGCGCCGCGGCTGCGCGTTCAAACCGAGCGGGCGGACGATTCGATCACCGTGCCGCGGTTCTTCGAGAAACGGTTCGACGATTCCAGCGGCGCGTTGCGGACCATCTCCGCGCTCGTGATCATTATCTTCTTCACGCTGTATACGTCGAGCGGGATGGTTGCGGGCGGGAAGCTGTTCCAGAGCGCCTTCGGTGCCGATTACGCCCTGGGCCTTTGGCTGACTGCCGGGGTGGTGGTAATCTACACTTTCTTCGGCGGGTTCCTTGCCGTCAGCCTGACCGATTTCGTCCAGGGCATCATCATGTTCGTGGCGCTGATCCTGGTGCCGCTGGTTGCGATCTTCGACGTCGGCGGGGCCAGCGCGGCGGCGGCCGAAGTGGCGCGTGCGAACCCGGCGATGCTTGACCCGGTTGCCGGGCTCAGCCTGGCGGCGATCGCCTCCAGCCTTGCCTGGGGCCTCGGCTATTTCGGCCAGCCCCATATCCTGGTGCGGTTCATGGCCGTCCGCTCGCTTGCGGACGTGCCGGCAATGCGCCGGATCGGGATGAGCTGGATGATCGTCGCACTGGCCGGCGCCCTGGCCACGGGCTTCGCGGGACTCGCCTTGGCGACGCGCCGCGGCCTTACCGTGAAGGATCCCGAGACGATCTTCATTCTGCTGTCGAACCTGCTCTTCCACCCGCTGATCACCGGCTTCCTGCTTGCCGCCTTGCTCGCGGCGATCATGAGCACCATTTCCTCGCAGCTCCTGGTTTCCTCAAGCTCGCTCACCGAGGACCTTTACCGGAGCCGGATGAAGCGCGAAGCCACCGACAAGGAGCTGGTGCGGATCGGGCGCTTGTGCGTGCTTGCGGTGTCGCTGGTCGCCATCGCGCTCGCCTGGAACCCGGACAACAACATCCTTGGCCTTGTCGCCAACGCCTGGGCGGGCTTCGGGGCCGCCTTTGGACCGATCGTGATCCTCGGCCTGTGCTGGCGCGGGCTGACCCGCAACGGCGCGCTTGCCGGCATGATCGCGGGCACGGTGACGGTGCTGTTCTGGATCTACGCTCCGGTTCTTGGCGGCGCCGCGCTCAGTTCCGTCATCTATGAAATGATCCCGGGCTTCCTCGCCTGCGCCGCCGCTGCGGTGGGCGTAAGCCTTGCCGGGGCCCCTCCCCCCGCGCACGTGATTGCCCGCTTCGAGGAAAGTGAAGCAGAGCTTCGGGCGGCCGGGCAATGAAGCGGGCCGCGGCGTTGATCCTCGGCCTTGGAATTGCGCTTGCCGGGTGCCAGGCTAAGGTCTCCCACCCCACCAAGACGCTCGCCGAGCAGCAGGTGGATATCGAAGGCTGCAGCAGGGCCGCGAACGACAAGTACTGGATGGACCCGATCGCCGCCTTGCTCAACGCCTACAACTGCCTGGAGGCGAAGGGCTATCGTAAGGGCGATGCGGCCGTTTCCGCGCAAGTCCAGCGTGCCGTGAACAACAAGCCGGCGGTCGGACCGCCGAGGGCACCGGGCGAGGCGCCCAAGCCGTGCCGGGTCCCTTGCGCGCCGCGCCGCTGAGGCCCGTTCTCCCCTAGTAGATATAGCCTTCGCGCTCGAGGAAGTCCTTTTCCCGGGCGGTCCGTGCCCGCCGCGGCTGCGCCTGCGGGCGCCGCGGCTTTGCGCCAATTGCCTTTGGCTGCGGACGCGGCTCTGGAACTGGCGTTGCTTCGGAAGCGGGGGTGGCCGCTGCGGCAGGAACAGGCGCGGGCGTTGAATCGGCGAGCGCCGCCGGCGGCGTGAAAGGTTCGTCGGGCAAGCTCGGCTGGCTGCGCATGTCCGGCTCGGCGGAGGCGGCGGCGCGCGCGACGTCGTTGCGGGCGAGGAGGGTTTCGTCCGACCGGCCGGCGAGCACGGCAAGCATGCCGCCGAGGATCGAGGCCACCACCCAGCCGCCCCAGCCGAACACGCGCGACACGCGCTGCGGCGGCGGCGCGCGATAGGCGGCAAGCTGGATATTCTGCCCCTTGGTCCACTCGCGCCGGTCATAATCAGCGCGCCGCTCGGCATCGCGAAGGGTGGCGAAGGCCAGGTTGATCTCGGACGCCGTCGGCGCGCCCCCGCTTGCAGGGGCCGCCTGATCCGGATGGTAGCGCTTCATCAAGGCGCGGTAGGCGGCCTCGATCACCACCGGTTCGGCATCGGGGGCGACGTTCAAGATCTGATAATGGTTGCGGGCTGCGGGCATGGCTCGTGCCGCCCTATCTGCCGCACTTTGAGGGGGAGCGCCAGCCTTTGAAGATCAATGGCTTGCGGTGCGCCCGCCGTAGCGCAGGTCGAGGTATTTGCGGGTAAGATCGGGCAGGCTGTCCTGCACCCACGCCGCCATCGCGATCTCCTCCTTCAGAGTATCGCCAAGCAGCGCGGTGGCGGAGGGGAAGCCGCCCGCTTCGCCAAGCGCGATCAGCGCCGTGTAGCTGGCGATCTCGTAATTCTCGAAGGCGGCGTTGACGAAGTGGTTCTTGAGCACCTCGTCGCCGGCGGGGACATGGCTCAGGGCCGCGAGGTTGCCGAGCACCGAGAGCGCCATGTCCTTGATGCTGGAGGAGCGTTCGCCGAGCGACTGGAGGATGTCCTCCACCCTGCGAATCTGGTCCTCGGTCTCGAGGCGGTGGGAGCGGAGACGTTCGGCGATTTCCGGGTAATGGGTCAGCCGATCGAGCTGGCGGTCGATCAGCGCAAGCGCCTGATGCTCCACCGCATGGACGTTCTGGAGGCCGGTGACGAAGATCATCCTGGCGGTTGTGGACGGGACGCTGGCCATTGCTTCTGCTCCGCGAGAGGGCGTTCGGCAAGACAACCGCCCTGCCGAGAATCCGATCCCATCGGCGATCAGCCTTTGCCCCAGACCTCCTTCAGGCGCGCGTCGCGGCCGCAGCGATAGCGGTAGTATTTGTAGCGCACCGGATTCTTTTTATAATAATCCTGGTGGTAGCCCTCGGCCGGGTAAAAGGCGGCTGCGTTGAGCAGGGGCGTGGCGACCTTGCGGCCGAGCTGGCCGTTCACGCGGGTGCGTTCCGCGTCGGCGATCCGGCGCTCCGCCGGGTTGGCGGTGAAGATCGCGGTCCGGTAGCTCTCGCCGCGGTCGCAGAACTGGCCGCCGCCGTCCAGCGGATCGACCGTGCGAAAATAATAGCGAACAAGCTGCGCATAGCTGACCTTGGCCGGATTGAAGGTGACGCGCACCGCCTCGTAGTGGCCGGTGCCGCCGGCGCTGACCTGTTCGTAGGTCGGATTGGCGGTGCGACCGCCGGTGTAGCCCGATACGGCTGAGAGCACGCCCGGCACCTTTTCGAAATCCGCCTCGGTGCACCAGAAGCAGCCCCCAGCGAACACCGCCGTCGCTGTTCCGGCGCGGTTCTGGGCGGAGGCGGATCCGGCGCCGGGCAAGTACCAGGCAGCACCGATCGCAAGCACGATCGCGGCCAGCACCAGCCAGGCCAGCTTGGTCCTGCGCAACGGGTTCGACATCTTCATCTCCAACAGGCTCAGCCGCCCTACCTTCAGGTCAGCAGAAAGTAACTGGTGACGAGCTTGGCAGCGATCATGATCGCCAGCCAGTCGGGCACATACTTCTTCGCCAATGCAACCACGATCCGCTCCTTCCAATGTTGGTGGGAGCTACGAGTCGGGACGCCCCGCGGATGCGCGTTCCGATTGCCAGCGCGCCGGTGGCCGCTACAGTGCGGCCATGCCAGCACCCCTTTCGCCCTTGAACATCGCCCTGCTGATCGACGCCGACAATGCCTCGGCGGACACCCTCGATCCCGTGCTCACCGTGCTTGCCGAGCTTGGCACGGTGAATATCCGCCGCGCCTACGGCAATTGGCAGAAGCCGGCTTTGAAGGGCTGGACCGCGGTGATCCACCGCTACGCGATCGAGCCGCAGCAGCAGTTCGACCTGACCAAGGGCAAGAGCTCCACCGACATGAAGATGATCATCGACGCCATGGACCTGCTCTACCGGGGCAACGTCCAGGGCTTCGGAATTATGTCGAGCGACAGCGACTTCATGCCGCTGGCGATGCGCATCCGCCAGGAGGGGCTTCCGGTCTACGGCTTCGGCACCCAGCGCACGCCCGAATCCTTCCGCCAGGCCTGCAGCCGCTTCATCGACGTCTCCGCCTTGGCCAAGGCCGAGGTCGAGGCTGAACCCGCCGCCGCACCCGAAAAGAATGCCGCGCCGGCGAAGCCGCAGACCATCGACGACGATCTCATCAAGCTCCTCGGCGCCGCCTTCCGCGCCTCGAAGCGCGACGAGCGCGGCTACGCCAGCCTCTCCGAAGTGGGCCAACGCGCCGGCAACCGCTCCTCCTTTGACGCGCGGAGCTACGGCTACGCGAACCTCGCCGATCTGATCGACGCCATCCCCAACTTCGCGACAATGCGCCGCGAGGACGGGCGGGTGTACGTCAAGCGCGTGCGGTGAGGGTCAACCGCAGACCTTGATCGCCTTGCCGGCGCCGGAGGTTGCGAACGAGACCTCGCGGGTGCTGGCAAGCTCCACACGCTCGCCGCTGCCGTTCATGGACGTCTCGGCAAAGCTGCGTGCCGCCGCCAGGCCGGCTTCGTCACGATCGCCGAGCGGCGGAACCCGCGTCTTGCCGTGCGACTGGAAATAGCTTGAGCCGGTTTGGATCACCTTACCCTGCTCAACAACCTGTTCCTGAAGCGAGGCGAGCAACTGGCCGGTGTCGAGCGTTCCCACATAGGCGATCTTGCCCGCCTTGACGTCGACTTCGAACGTTCCTTGTTCCAGGCAGGCGCTCCAGTGGCCCTGCTGCCAGATGCTGTCCAGCCGGTAGCGGCCCGGACCCCAGGACTCCGCGGCCCAGGTGAAATCCGTCGCCGCGCCGGGCTTCACCTTGATCATGTAAACCCGCGACAAAAACCCGCTGCTGCCGTTTTTCGAGAATTGCAGGGCAATAGGAGCGCGTTGGACGGGAAGGCGAATCAGGACCGCGCCGCCCTTCGACCGCTCCGTAACCTTGATCTTGGCAGGGTTCTCGAACGCGCCGGCGGGTGCCGGGGCGATCATCGCAAAAGCTGTTGCAGCCGTCAGGATCAAGCGAAGCGTCATGGATGAGTCCTTTACCGGGTAAGCTTGCGATAGGTCATCCGGTGCGGGCGGTCCGCTTCCGGGCCCATGCGGCGGCGCTTGTCTTCTTCATAGGCTTCGAAATTGCCTTCGAACCATTCGACGTGGCTGTTGCCTTCGAAGGCGAGGATGTGCGTCGCCAGGCGATCGAGGAAGAAGCGGTCGTGGCTGATCACCACGGCGCACCCGGCGAAGTTTTCCAGGGCTTCTTCCAGCGCGCGCAGGGTTTCGACGTCGAGATCGTTGGTCGGTTCGTCGAGCAGCAGAACGTTGCCGCCCTCCTTCAGCATCTTGGCCATGTGGACGCGGTTGCGCTCACCGCCCGAAAGCTGGCCGACCTTCTTCTGCTGGTCAGAGCCGCGGAAGTTGAAGGCGCCGACATAGGCCCGGCTGGCGATTTCGTGCTTGCCGAAGCGGAACACGTCCGAGCCGTTGGAGACTTCCTCCCAGACGTTCTTGGCGGGATCGAGCGCGTCGCGGCTCTGGTCGACATAGCCCAGGTGCACGGTTTCGCCGATCTTGATCGAGCCTTCGTCAGGCTGCTCGACACCGGTGATGAGCTTGAACAGGGTCGTCTTGCCGGCGCCGTTCGGGCCGATCACGCCGACGATGCCGCCCGGCGGAAGCGAGAAGCTCAGATTCTCGAACAGAAGCTTGTCGCCATAGGACTTGGTCACCCCATTGGCGTCGATGACGTTGCCGCCGAGGCGCTCGGGCACTTGGATAAGGATCTGCGCCTTGCCCGGCGTGCGGTTCTCCTGCGCTTCGACCAGCTCGTCGAACGCCCGGATACGCGCCTTCGACTTGGTCTGGCGCGCCTTGGGAGAGCGGCGGATCCAGTCCAGCTCCTCCTGGATCGCCTTTTGCTTGCCCTGCTCCTCGCGCTCCTCCTGCTCGAGGCGCTTGGCCTTCTTTTCGAGGTAGCCGGAGTAGTTCGACTCGTAGGTGTAATAGCGGCCGCGATCGAGCTCCAGCACCCAGTTCACGACATTGTCGAGGAAGTAGCGATCGTGGGTGACGAGGATGACGTTGCCGGCATAATCGACGAGGTGCTTTTCAAGCCACTGCACGCTTTCGGCGTCCAGATGGTTGGTCGGCTCATCGAGCAGCAGGATGTCGGGCTTTTCGAGCAGCAGCTTGGTCAGCGCCACGCGGCGCTTCTCGCCGCCCGACAGGTTGTCGATGGCGGCGTCGCCGGGAGGGCAGCGCAGCGCGTCCATGGCGATTTCCAGCTGGTTGTCGAGGCTCCAGCCGTCGACGGCATCGATCTTTTCCTGAAGTTCGCCCATTTCGGTCATCAGCGCGTCGAAATCGGCGTCTTCGGGCGGATCGCCCATCAGCGTCGAGATTTCGTTGAACCGGTCCATCATGTCGGCGACCGGGCGAACGCCGTCCATGACGTTTTCCTTCACCGTCTTGGTGGGGTCGAGCTGCGGCTCCTGCTCCAGGTAGCCGACGCGGATATGCTCGCCCGGCCATGCCTCGCCGGTATATTCGGTGTCGCGGCCGGCCATGATCTTCATCAGGGTCGACTTGCCCGATCCGTTCGGGCCGATGATCGCGATCTTGGCGTCCGAATAGAATTGCAGGCTGATGTTGTTGAGGATGGGCTTGGGGGCGCCCGGGAAGGTCTTGGAAAGACCCTTCATGACGAAGCTATACTGTGCGGCCATGGCGGCGCTGCTCTCCGAATATGCTGGGGAAGGACGTGGCGCCTCCCTACTGACTCGGAGCGAGAATGGCAAACCCGTCAGGCGGTTGCGGGCGCCGCCTCGGCCGCAACCGGCCGTCGCACCGTTCCGGCAAGCCGCACCAGCGCCCAGGCGGCCGCGACCATCAGGAACGGCATGGCCGGATAATGGTAGCGGATCTGGCCGGTGAAGAAGAAAGCGAGCAGGGTCGAGAATGCCGGCATGCAGAACAGGAGCCCGAGCGGCATCAGCGCCTCCTCGCGCCGGACCAGCGCCCGCGCGGCGACCGCGAAGCAGAAGGCGGAAAGGAGCAGAATAAGCGCGTAGAAGCCCTGGTTCAGCCATTGAAGCGCGGTCAGCGCGCGATTGTGCTCCGGATGGCTGTTCTTCAACCCCCAGAAGCCGTCGCTGTCCTTGTGCCACAGCAGGGCCGCCTTTTTCGGACCCATGGCGAGGTAGCGGCCGGGATGGGCCTTGATCCAGTCGGTGGCCAGCGTCTTGAAGCGGCGGTCGAGCTCGACCTGGCGGGTGACCCGCTCGGAGAACGGAATGCCCGCGGCGTCCCACAGCGGCCCGCGCTCCCAGGCGAAATAGTCGCCGGTCGCCTGCTCGTTGGCGCCGGTGTAGAGCGATACGCCGGCGTTGGTGGAGACCAGGACGAATTCGCCGAGCACCCGCTGGTTGCGCAGGCTCCACGGCAAAACGGTGGCGGCGAGAACCAGGTGAAGAACGAGCCCGGCCTTGAGCGCATCCTTCCAGCGGAAGTCGCGCGTGACGAGCACCAGCGCGATCAGCGCCCCGGCGGGAAACAGCATGGTCTGTGGCCGCATCAGGGTTGCGAAGCCGAACAACAGGCCGGCAAGCGCCATCGGGCCGAGCCGCCCGCGCCCGCCGACCATCAGCGCAAAGCCGCCGATCGTGATGGCGGTGTAGCTCGTCTCGGACAATGTCGTTCCGGTGTAGGCGATGTGCGCCGGGTAGACGGCGTAGAGCAGCAGGCCGAGCCGCGCGGCGGCTTCCGAGCCGGTCACCCGGCGGCCGAACCACAGAACCAGCCAGAACAGCACCGCCGCCGACACCATGTTGACGATCGCCGGCGCGGCAAGCGTCTTGCCGAACAGCAGCATCGCCCCCGCAAGCAAGGCCGGGTAGCCGACCGGCCAGAAGGCGGTGGGCACGCCTTCCTCGTTATAGCCCAGTCCTGACGCGATCTCGGCGGCGCGCCGGAAGTAGAAGAGGCCGTCGGAGATCGGCACCTGCGGGAAGAGCAGGATGGTCAGCAACCGGACCAGCAACCCGCCCGCGAAGATCGCCGGCACCACCCAGCCCGCCGCGGCGAACGCGCGCGCCGCGGATCCAGACGCCGGTTGCGCCGGTGCTGCCTGTGCCGTCATCGATTCCCCCTTGCGTAGCCCGCCGTGACTAGCACCCAGCTATTAACAAAAAACGGTGCGTCCCTTGTTGCGGCGGGGCGGTGCTGTCATGGGCTTTGGCGTCTTTCCTTCAGCCGGGTGTTTCATGCGCAAAATCTTCCTGCTCGCCTCCCTGCCGCTCCTTGCAATCGCCCTCCCCGCCGCCGCCCAGAACGGATCGGCCCAGAACGGATCGGGCCAGAACGGAGCGGGCCAGAACGGATCGGCCCAGGCCGAACGGCTTCGCGATGCCGCGCTGAAGGACGATGTCGCCTATGATATCGTCGAAGGGCTGACCACGGAGGTCGGCCCGCGCCTGGCCGGCACCGAAGCCGAGGCCCGCGCCCGCGACTGGGGCGTGCGCCGCCTCAAGGCGCTGGGCTTTTCCAACGTCCACATCGAGACCTACCAAATGCCGGTCTGGGTGCGCGGCGAGGAGCGCGCGGAGATCGTCGCCCCCTTTCCTCAGCCCTTGGTCGTGACCGCGCTCGGCAATAGCAGCGCGACTCCGGCGCAGGGCCTCACTGCCCAGGTGGTCGGCTTCGACAGCCTTGCCGACCTCGAAGCCGCGCCCGACGCGAAGGTGCGCGGCAAGATCGTGTTCGTCAGCCACGCCATGTCGGCGACCCAGGACGGCTCCCAATACGGCTATTTCGGCGCTGCCCGCCGCAACGGGCCCTCCGTCGCAAGCCGCAAGGGTGCCGTGGGAATCGTGATCCGGTCGATCGGCACCGACTATCATCGCAACCCCCATACCGGCGTCCAGATGTGGGCGCCGGGCGTGACTCCGATCCCGGCGGGCGCGCTCACCCTGCCCGATGCCGAGCAGCTCGGGCGCATCCTGAAGCGCGGCAAGCCGGTGACCATGAAGCTCACGCTCACGCCGCGCAACATCGGCATGCAGCAGGGCGGCAACGTGATCGCCGACGTTCCCGGCACCGACAAGGACGCCGGAATGATCGTGATCGGCGGCCACCTCGACAGCTGGGATCTCGGCACCGGCGCGTTCGACGATGCGGCGGGCGTGGCGATCACCGCCGCCGCCGCCAAGCGCATCATGGACGCGGGCCGCCCGCGCCGCACGATCCGCGTCGTCTGGTTCGGCGCCGAGGAAGTCGGCGGCAACGGCAGCCAGGCCTATCGGCTCGCCCATCCCAACGACAAGGTCGTGTTCGTGTCGGAATCGGATTTCGGCGCCGACCGCGTGTGGCGGATGGACCCGGGCTTCGCGCCCGCCAATGCCGCGATCGCCGACCGGGTCGCCGCCGTTCTCGCCCCGCTCGGCATTGCGCGCAGCACCCAGCCGGCCACCGCCGGTGCGGACCTTGGCGCTTATGCCCGCGAGGGCGTCGCCGCGATCGATCTACAGCAGGACGGCACCCGCTACTTCGACTACCACCACACGCCCGACGATACGCTCGACAAGATCGATCCGGAGCAGCTTCGCCAGAATGTGGCGGCTTGGACGGCGATGCTGTCGGTGATCGCCAATGCGCGTGAGGATATCGCCCGGGGCGCGCCGAAGCCGTGAGCGGCGCCGCTTGACCTTTCCTCAGCCAGATTAGACAGTTGCGCACACAGGGGGCCCCGTTGAACCGCAGCTTTATGACTCGAAGGCGTTGCGCCGGGTTGATGCTTTCGGCGGCCGCGGTGCTGGCCCCCGCGCCCCTCCTCGCCCAGGCGGCAACGGAAGTGGTGCCGGAGACGGCTGCGCAGGCGGTGACGGAGCTTGCCGAACTTTCGATCGAGGAGCTGGCGCAGATCGAAGTCCGCTCCGCCTCCAAGCAGGCGGAGCCGCTCAGCGGGGCGCCGACCTCGATCTTCGTTCTGACCGGCGAGGATATCAGCCGCTCGGCCGCAACGTCCTTGCCCGAGGCGCTTCGGCGCGCGCCCAATCTTCAGGTGCAGCGGCTCGACGGGCGGCTTTATGCGGTCACCGCACGTGGCTTCAACGGCTATGAAACCTCCAACAAGCTGCTTGTCCTGATCGACGGGCGCAGCGTCTACACGCCGCTCCAGTCCGGCGTGTTCTGGGAATTGCACCAGCCCTTGCTGGAGGACATCGGCCAGATCGAGGTGATCAGCGGGCCGGGCGGCACCCTGTTCGGCCCCAATGCGGTGAACGGCGTCATCAACATCGCAAGCAAGGACGCCCACCAGACGCTCGGCGGGCTCGCGCGGGCGACCTATGGCGGCAACGAGCGCACGGCCGCGCTGCGCTACGGCACAACGGTCGGCGAGACCGGCGCCGTCCGGGTCTATGCCCACGGTTTCGACCGGGAGGACCTCCCCGACGGGCTCGGCCCGGACCAGGACGATCATTTCAAGGGCTGGCAGGCGGGCTTCCGGAGCGATTGGGGCGCGGGCGACAACCGCTTCACCTTCCAGGGCGACATCTTCCGCAACCGGCTCGATACCGGCGCCGGCGACGGCAATCGGGGGCATAACCTCCTTGCCCGCTGGAACCGGCAGCTCGGCGAGTCTTCGTCCTTCCAGGTCCAAGGCTATTACGACGATTTCCGCCGCCGCTTCACCTTGGTGACCGACTCGCTCGAAACCTTCGATGTCGAGGCGCAGTATAACGCGCGCTCGGGAAGTCACGATCTCGTCCTCGGCGCCGGTACGCGCACCACCCGCGACGCCTTTATCAACAATTTGAACGGCTTTGTGCTCGATCCCGAGCGGCGGCGGCTTTGGGTGTTCAACGTCTTCGCGCAGGATCGTTTCGCGCTCTCCCCAAAGCTCGACCTCATTGCCGGGCTGAAGCTGGAGCGCTCGTCGTTCAGCGGCGTGCAGTTCCTGCCCAACCTCCGGGTCGCCTGGCGGCCGGGCGAGCACAGCCTGCTGTGGGGCTCGGTGTCGCGGGCGGTGCGCACGCCGTCGCGCATCGACCGGCAGCTCGTGTTCCTGCCGATCCTCGCCCAGGCCGACGATTTCCAGTCGGAAAAGCTGATCGCGTTCGAGGCCGGCTATCGCGGCCAGCCCACGTCGTCGACATCCCTGTCGGTGTCGGTGTTCTACAACCTCTACGACGACATCCGCACCACCGAGTTCATCGGCAACCCGCTGCCGATCAGTCTGCGCAACAGCCTGAAGGGGAGCACCTACGGCGTCGAGGCCTGGGCGACCCATCAGCTCACCGGCTGGTGGCGCGCGAGCCTGGGCGGCATTGCGCTGCGCAAGGATTTCAGGGTCAAGAACGGCGCGGTGGATATCGCCAACCGCGCGTCGCTCGGCGCCGATCCCGACGTGCAGATCATCGGCCGCTCGCAGATGGACTTGCCAGGGCGGCTGCAGCTCGATCTCGAGATGCGCGGCATGGACGATCTCAACGACAGCGATGTCGGCGGCTATGTGGAGGCGGAGGCCAAGCTCAACTGGCACGCAACCGACCGGCTCGATTTCTACGTCGCCGGCAACAACCTCCTCTACGCCCGCCATGCCGAAAGCATCGATCCGTCCAGGGCCCAGCTCAGCCAGCGCAGCGTCTATGTCGGGAGCCGGGTGCGCTTCTGATGGCGAGGGCGCGCGCCTTGCTCTGCATCACCGCGCTGCTCGCTACGGCGTTGCCAGGCGGCCCCGCGCTTGCGGCCGCGCAGCCGAGCGACATGGCGGTCAAGGCCGCCTTTCTGTCCAAGTTCGGCTCCTATGTGAACTGGCCGCCCGCCGCCGCAAGCGGCCCCGTCTACCTGTGCATCGTCGGCAACGACCCGTTCGGCGGCGTGATCGAGGCTGCGATCCGCGGCCAGCAGGCCAGCGGGCGGCCGCTGCAATTGCGCCGCTTCGCAGGGGCCGACGGTGCAAGCGGGTGCCACATTGCCTTCGTCCAGGGCGCCAATGCGGCGGCGACGGCCAGTATGCTCGGATCACTGCGCGGAAAGCCGATCCTCACCGTCACCGACGCGCGGGCCGGCGGGCAGCAGGGCATGATCCACTTCGTGCTCCAGCAGGGCCGGGTGCGGTTCCACATCGACGATGCCGCCGCGGCGCAGAGCCGGCTGCTGATCAGCTCGCGCCTGCTCAGTCTGGCGCTCAACGTCCGGCAGCGGCGCTGATGCGGCCGCTGACCCGCCTGGCACAGCGCTGGCCGAACGTGCCGATGGCGGCTGGCGTGATCGCCATGCTGCTGCTCGCCGCGGGCCTGGCCGTGATCTTCGACAACGAGTCAGGATACCGCCGGCAGAAGATCAGCGAAATTCAGGTCCAGGCGGATATCCTCGCGGCAAGCGTCAGCGCCGCGCTCGATTTCGGCGATGCGGCGGCCGGGCAGGAGGCGGTGGATGCGCTCCGGGTCAACCCGCAGTTGATGGCTGCGGGGGTATATGGTGCGGACGGAGGGCTTTTCGCGGGCTATGAACGCGTCGCTGGCCGCTTGCCGAAGCGCCTCGCCGGAGCGCCCGCCGACCTCGGCAATACCGTCGATGCCGTGGTCGCGGTCACCGTCGGCACCGAACGCATCGGCTCCGTCTACCTAAGCGCTGTGCGTGAGCCTTTATCCCGCCGCCTCACCCGTTATTCGGTGATCGGCGCGCTGATCATCATGGCGGCCCTGGTGGTGATCGTGCTCGGCCTCGCCCACACCGCCTTGCGGCGCGCCAACCTGGAACTCGAAAGCCGCGCAAAGGCGCTGAGCGAGGCCTATGCCGAGCTCCAGATCCAGATGGACGAGCGCGCCCGGGCCGAGGAACAGCTTCGCCAGGCCCAGAAGATGCAGGCCCTGGGCCAGCTTACCGGCGGTATCGCCCACGATTTCAACAATCTCCTGACCGTGATCCAGGGCTCGGCCGACATCCTGCGCCGTCCCGGCCTGGCGGAGGAGAAGCGCGTGCGATTCGCGGAGGCGATCGTCGAAACCGCCTCTCGCGCCGCCGCCCTCACCTCCCAGCTTCTCGCCTTTGCCCGCCGCCAGCCCCTTAAGCCGGAGGTGATCGACCTCAACGCCAAGATTCGAGGCATGACCAACCTGCTCGACCGCACGCTTGGCGAGCGGGTGCGGGTGGTAACCGAGCTTTCGGACACCCTGTGCGCGATCGAGGCGGATCCGGCGCAGCTCGAATCCGCCTTGCTCAACGTCGCGGTCAATGCCCGTGACGCAATGGCCGACGGCGGCACCCTCACCATCCGCACCGGCAACGCGGAGCCGCGGGAGGACGGCCGCACGGCGGTGTATGTTGCAGTCGCGGACAGCGGCACCGGCATCGATCCCGACCTGCTCGAGCGAGTCTTCGAACCCTTCTTCACCACCAAGTCGGTCGGCCGCGGCACCGGTCTCGGCCTCAGCCAGGTCTACGGCTTCGCGGCCCAGTCCGGCGGCGAGGTGAAGATGACCAGCGCGCTTGGCGAAGGTACGGTGGTGACCATCATCTTGCCCTGCAGCGACCGCGAAGCAGAACCGCCCGTCCTCCCCACCGCCGGCAACGCGCGCCGCGGCGGCACCGGGCGGCTGCTCGTGGTCGACGATAATGAGGATGTCGGCGCCTTTGCCGAAGCCCTGCTGCTCGAGCTCGGCTATCAGGTCGTGCGGGTGAACAATGGCGAGGCGGCACTGGAGCGCGCCGCTGCCGAGCAATTCGACGCGGTGTTCACCGACGTGGTCATGCCGGAAATGACCGGCATCGAGCTTGCCGAACGCCTGAAATCGGTAGCGCCGGACGTCCCGGTCGTCCTCACCACCGGCTACAGCGACGAAATCTCCCGCTCCGGCGCTGGCGGCAGGCCCGTCGTGTTCAAGCCTTATCGGCTCGATACCCTGGCGCAGGTGCTGGAGGATGTGCTGGCGGGGAACGGGCGGGCTGAGCCTTCCACCACCGCCTGATCGATCGCCTCGGCCGTCCCCCCCCGGACGGCTTCTCCGGCCGACCGAGCCGAAGGACGTTTGGCTCAGCCGGTGCCCCGCACCGTCTGAGTCCGAAACGTGGTCGGGGAGACAGGATTCGAACCTGCGACCCCCTGGTCCCAAACCAGGTGCGCTACCAGCCTGCGCCACTCCCCGACAAACGATCCGGTACTTCGGCCCGGGGCAGGAAGAAAGCGAAAACACGCCTCTTTCTACCCCTCGGTCAAAGTACCACTTTGACCGAATGCCTGGTGGGCCCGGCAGGATTCGAACCCGCAACCTAGCCGTTATGAGCGGCCGGCTCTACCATTGAGCTACAGGCCCTTACCCATGCCCGCCGCCGCGATTAGCGGAGCCCTTACGCCTTTGGCAAGGCGCTCGCGTCAGGCGCCCTGGCCGGACGAGCGCTCGGCCGGCTCCTGCGGCGGCAGGTAAAGCGAGAACTTCTCCTCGCCCACGACCAGCGCGCCGCCCACCGCTTCGGCAAGGTTGCGCACCAGACGAAGCGCAAAGCCGAGGCCAAGCGCCGGTGCGCCGGGCCAGTCGCCTTCCGGGCTGTAGCCGGGATCGAGCAAGGCGGTTTCGTTCAGCCCGGCGATCGCGGCGGGCCGGTCGATGGCGAGGCACAGCATCTTGCGCGCGCCAAATTCGTCCACCGCCATGGTCGCGGCGATCGTCTCTCCCTCGGCAGCAAGGCCGATGGTGCCGGCAAGCATGCGCGCGAACATCCGCTCCGCCGCGCCGAGCTCCACCCGCGCGGGCGGAAGATTGTGCTCGATCTCGATTGCGATGCGGCTGCCGCGCTGGCGGGCGACGCGCTCATAGGCGTCGTGCAGGCGGCAGAGCAAAGCCACCGCATCGACGCTTGCGTCGTCCAGGCTCATCCGCCGCGTTTCCAGGCGGGCGGCGGTGTCGAGATCGTCCACCGCGGACAGGAGCCGGCTCGCCTGCTCCATGATCTCCGCGGCGCGCCCGCGATAGGTGGCGGCGGCTGGGCCCATATACTGCCCGTCGATCATCTCGGCGAAGCCAACGATGGCGTTCAAGGGCGTGCGCAGCTCGTGGATCAACTGGCGAAGCGAATCGGCGGGCAAATTCGTGCCGAACAGGCCGTCGCGTGCCGGTGCAACCGCGGGCGCAACTTCATCGACCCGCGGCCGGCGGGCGCTGCCGCGATAGCCCAGGAAATTGCCGTGAACGGGATCGAAGAAGGGCACGCCCGAAATCCGCCAGTCGCCCGACGCGGCACCCGATCCGGCGACGTTGAACCGGGCATCGCGAAACGGCGCTCGCTTCTCGAACGCGCCGGCCGCTTGGCCGTCGACTCCGAACTGGCCGCGCTCGGCGATGGAGGCGATGCTTTGCCCGATCAGCGGCCCGCGTGGCGCGCCTTCCACCCACATGACAATCCCGTCGGCGCCGCTCTCCCACTGAAACGCTTCGGCGCTGGCCGGCACGGCGGCGGCGGCACTGGCTTGCACGGCCGAGACTTCGCGCTGGCGGCGGAATTTCTCGATACGGGCGACCAATTCGCGGATCTGGGTCTCGCCCGCCGCATCCGCGCTGGAAAGCGGCGCGATTTCAGCTGGCACAGCTTGCACCGGCAGGGCCTCCGCGACCGTTCCCGAAAGCGCGAAATCGGCCGAACCGAAGCTCGCCAGCGCCTGCTCCACCTCCGGCAGGAGATCGCGGCGGTGGCGCAGCAGCGAACGCGCGGAAGGTCCAAGGCAGGGCAAAAGGTCGAGCCACTCGGCCCCGGTCAGCAAAACGCCGCCGATCAGCGGCGCCGCAACCGCCGCGCTGTCTTCGGCGAAGAACGCCACCACGTCGGGCGACACGCGGCGTCCGGCCAGGCTTCGCGCCACCGTCCGCCGCCGGTCGGCATCCACCGTGTCGCGCGCACCGCGCAGCCATTCGAATGCACGATATGCCTCCGCCCCGGCTGCATGGGCTCGGCGCTGGGCGAGCAGATCGACGAGCTGGCGCCACTTCGCCGCCCGCGCCGAAGGGTTTGCCTCCGGCTGCGCAAGCACTGTCGCGATCGTGTCGTCGAAGCGCACGGAAAAAGCTGATCCTTAAACCACTGGGGGCACCGCGGCGCGGCGGCCATGTGCAATCGTTAACGCGCCCGGTGGCGGGGCGGAAGGCGGCAAATCGCGCCGTCGCAATATGGGACGCGCCCGGGCCTAAAGAAAAGAGGCGCCGGATCGCTCCGGCGCCCCCTTTTTGCGTGCCGAGCCGCCGGCCTCAGCCGCGCTGGGCGAGCCAGGCCATCCACAGGCCGGCGAGCGGCGCGCGGCTGCCGGTCACCTTGCCGAATGCCGCTTCGGCTTCGGCGCGCTGCCCCGCCATCGCCAGCGTCATGCCCAGGCGGGTGTTGACGACGTTGGCATCCACCCCGCCCTTCTGAAGGGCAACGCGGTACAGATCGGCCGCCTTGGCGTAATCGCCATAGCCGGCATAAATGCTGGCCAGCGACAGCGCCAGCGTACCGTTCGCGTTCGAACGGGCCTTCGCCTCGGCACCCGGAAGCGCGGCCTTGTCCTCGGCGATCTTGCCGCTGACCCGGCTGAGCAGCGCGCTGTGCGCCCCGCTGGTTTTGCCTGCCGCGGCGGCGGCATCCACCACCGTCTTCGCAGCGCCCCAGTTGCGGTTATACTCATAATATTGCGCAAGCCGCAGATAGTCGGTGGAGCTGGTCAGATTGCCGCTCACCTGCAGCAGGCGAAGCATATCGGCGGAGGCTTCCTCGTCCCTGGCAAGCAGCGGCTGGGTGATCGCAACCAGGTTCTTGAAGTTCTGCGGGCTCGGAAACAGGCTCAGCGTTTCGCGTCCAAGCTCGGCAGCGAGAGCAGTGTTCTTCTGATTGTGCGCGATCTCCAGCGCCTTGCGGTACCAGGCTTCCTCGCCCTTCTTGCCGGCCGCCTTGTTGAGGGCGATCGCGCGCTGGAGGAGCGGAAGCGCTTCGGCGTCCTTTTTGAGTTCCAGCTTCGTACGCGACAGGTTGATCACCGCGTCGAGGTCGTTCGGAGCCGTCGCCAGGTGGGCGGTCAAAAGCGTTTCGGCACGCGCATAATCGCCGGCGAGCAGCGCCTGGCCGCTTTTGTAATTGTTGAGCGTGCTGATTTCGGCGGCCTCGGCGCCGCCGCTGGCGAGGATCGCGTCGATCGCGGCGAGCTGGGCCGCCTTGTCGTTGGCGGCAATCGCCAAATCGAGCTGGAGCTTCGCAACCACATATTTATCATCGGTGGTGGTCGCCACGGCCTGGGCTGCGGCGAGCTTCTGCGGCGCATCCGGGGTTTTGGCCCTTACCGCGGCCTGAAGCTCGGTGATCGGCTTGCCTGCGGCCTTGCTGATGTTGAACTTGCGCTCGGCCGGCTGCGCCTGCGCCGCGGCGGCGGCCTCCTTTTTATTCTTTTTGGACTGCGCGGCGGCCGGGGCGGCGGCGATGCCGCTCGCAACCAGGGCGGCGGAAAGGGCGAGGGTGGAAACAAGCTTCATGCGTTTACTCTCCTGGGCGTGAGATCTGAAACTGAAACGAGAGACGGTCAGCCGCGCTGGCCGAGCCATACCAGCCACAAGGCGGCAAGCTCGGTGCGGGGGCCGGCAACGGCGCGGAACGCGGCTTCCGCTTCCGCCTTTCGGCCGGCGAGCGCGAGGGCGGTGCCAAGGCGGGTGTTGACCACGTTGGGATCGGTGCCGCCCTTTTGCAGGGACGCGCGGAACAGGTCGATAGCCCCGGCATAGTTGCCGGCGCCGAGCAGGACGTCGCCGGCCTGAAGCGCCGGCGCGCCGGTGGCCGCCGCCATGGCGCTCGCCTGCAAAGTCGAAAGCTTCGCCTTTTCGGCGGTCGCTCCCCGTGCGGCGGTGGCAATGGCTTCCTTGAACACCGGCTTGGCCGGATCGACCATGCGGGTGTTGACCCCTTCCTCCAGCACCGAGCGGCTCTCGCCGGCAAGGCCCGCCGCCTGGAAGGTCTGCGCCGCTTCCAGGTAATCGCGTTCACCCGCCATGCCCTTCGACAAGCGGAGCAGGCGCACCGCATCGAGCTGGGCGGCGGCATCCGGGTTGGAAAGCTCGCGGTAGGTCAGCACCGCATCGCGCCAGTTTTCCGGCGTCGGATAGGCCGCAACGAGCTGGCGGGCGTAGGACAAAGCCGGGCCCGGCTGTTTGTTGATCAGCGACAGGCTGGCGCCGCGCCGGTACCAGCTTTCCGGCACCGGCTGGCCGGCGGCCGCACGAAGCTCGATAGCGCGCCCGATCAGCGGCACCGCTTCAACGTTCTTGCGCAGGTCGAGCTTGACGCGCGCAAGGCTGATCGCGGTGTCGGCGGTGGGGGCGAGTTCAAGCGCCCGGGTAAGCGCGGCTTCGGCCTGCTCGCGCTTGCCGGCGGTCGCCGCGGTGGCACCCTGGGCGGCGTAAAGCGGGCCGAGTTCCGCGCCGCTCATGCGGCCGCTGGCGGCAAGCGCCTGGATCGCGCCGCTCAGCGCCTCGGGGTTGCCCGCCTCACGGCCATAGCGAAGCTGAAGGCCGGCGAGATAATAACGCGCCTCGCTGCCGCGCACGGCGGACTGCGCCGCCGCCAGCGCCGAGGCCGAGGCGGGATAGTTGCGCGACGCAAGCGCCGTTTCGAGGGCGATCAGCGCCTGATATTCGGCGCGGGAAACGTTCGGATATTGCACGCTCGGCGCGGGGGCAGCCGCTGCGGGGCCGAAAGCGGCCGCTCCGGCGCTCAGCAAGGCAAAGGCGGCAAGCTTCGAAACCGAACTCATGAAAAGAACCCTTGATGATTGCCCCGTCGGCGACGATCGCGAGGGGCGGTGCGCGCGCCTCTCTACCGCCAAATCGAGCCGCTTTCTAGCGGTCGCACGGTGAACCGCGCTTGAACCGGGGCCGAGCCGTTTCCAAGCAAAAACAGCGGCTTGGCCCTTCATGTTCAACCGGCTGTTTGACAGGCGGTGAGCCCGCTCGCTAACCGCCGCGCATGCTTGCCGTGATTTCACCCGCCAAGACGCTGGATTACAAGCGCCCCCTGCCGCCGCTGGAGCCGACCGAGCCGCGCTTCGGCAAGGAGGCGGCGGCGCTTGCCGCGGGCGCGGCGCGGCTTTCCAAGAAAAAGCTGGGCGGGCTGATGCATATTTCGGACTCCCTGGCCGAACTCAACGCCGATCGCTTTCGCGGCTTTTCGGAGGCCGAACAGCGGCCTGCGATCTACGCTTTCGCCGGAGACGTTTATGCCGGCTTCGAAGTCCACAGCCTGGATGCGGATGCAGTGCTGTTCGCCCAGGATCACCTGCGCATTCTGTCCGGCCTCTACGGCCTGCTCCGACCGCTTGACGAAATCCGCCCGTACCGGCTGGAAATGGGCACCAGGTGGGCGCCGGGACGCGCCAAGGACCTTTATGGCTTCTGGAAAGGCGAGGTCGCCGCCACCTTGGCGCGCGACGTGGAGGAGAGCGGAAGCGCCGCCATCATCAACCTTGCCAGCAAGGAATATTGGAAGGTGGTGGAAGGCCGCCTTCCCGCCGGGCTCCGGGTCATCGAGATCGACTTTCGCGAGCAAGGCCCCTCCGGCCTGCGCTTCAACACCTTTGCCGCCAAGCGCGCGCGCGGCATGATGGCGCGCTTCATCTGCGAGCACCGCCTTTCCGATCCCGAAAGCCTCAAGGGCTTCGACAGCGACGGCTACGCTTACGATCCAGAAGGCTCGGACGAGGCGCGCTGGCGGTTCCGCCTGTCCTGACCCTCTAGGCCCCTACGTGCGCGCGTACGCGTAGGCGCGCGGGGTGGCGCCCGCGAAAAACAGCCGCTAGTGTCTCCTGACCAGACAGGCGCCTTCCAGGCGCACCCACAAAACCCGAGTTCAGGAAACCTCCATTGGCCAGCGCACCGCCGACCATCGACAATCGCGATATCTCCCCCATCTCCATCGTCGACGAGATGAAGTCCTCCTACCTGGACTACGCCATGTCGGTGATCGTGGCCCGCGCCCTTCCCGACGTGCGCGATGGCCTGAAGCCCGTCCACCGCCGCATCCTGTTCGGCGCGCACGAGGCCGGCTTCATTGCCGGGCGCCCGTATCGCAAGTCCGCCCGCCTGGTCGGCGAGGTCATGGGTAAATACCACCCGCACGGCGACAGTTCGATCTACGACGCGCTTGCACGAATGACCCAGGATTGGTCGATGCGGGTGCCGTTGATCGACGGCCAGGGCAATTTCGGATCGATGGACCCCGATCCACCGGCGGCGATGCGCTACACCGAGGCGCGCCTTGCCCGGGTGGCGACGGCTCTGCTCGACGACATCGACAAGGACACGGTCGACTTCCAGCCCAACTACGATGCGTCGGAGCATGAGCCGCAGGTCCTGCCGGCGCGGTTCCCCAACATCCTGGTCAACGGCGCCGGCGGAATCGCGGTCGGCATGGCGACCAACATCCCGCCGCACAACCTTGGCGAAGTGCTCAAGGCCTGCACCGCCTACATCGCAAATCCGGACATCACGATCGACGAGCTGATCGAGATCGTCCCCGCCCCCGATTTCCCAACCGGCCCGCTGATCCTCGGCCAGGCCGGCGCCCGAAGCGCGTACCACACCGGCCGCGGCTCGATCATGATGCGGGCACGCCACAAGGTGGAAACCGGACGCGGCGACCGCCAATCGATCGTGCTCACCGCGATCCCCTTCCAGGTCGGCAAGAACGGCCTCGTCGAGAAGATCGCGGAAGCCGCCAAGGACAAGCGCATCGAGGGCGTCGCCGACATTCGCGACGAATCGAGCCGCGAGGGCGTGCGAGTCGTCATCGAGCTGAAGCGCGACGCGACGCCCGAAGTGGTGCTCAACCAGCTTTGGCGGCACACCCCGGCCCAGTCGAGCTTTCCGGCCAACATCCTCGCCATCCGCGGCGGCCGCCCGGAAACGCTGAACCTGCGCGAGATCATAGAAAGCTTCGTCAAGTTCCGCGAGGAAGTGATCACCCGCCGCTCGAAGTTCGAGCTCAACAAGGCGCGCGAGCGGGCGCACATCTTGCTCGGCCTGGTGATCGCCGTCACCAACCTCGACGAAGTGGTGCGCATCATCCGCGGCTCCGCATCCCCGCCCGAAGCGCGCGCCGCACTTCTCGCCCGCGAATGGGACGTGGCCGAGATCGCGCCCTACATCGCGCTCGTGGAGTCGGTGGAGCATGTCGGCGGCGCCGGAAGCTACCGCCTCAGCGACACCCAGGTCCGCGCAATCCTCGAGTTGCGCCTCCACCGCCTAACCGGCCTCGGCCGCGACGAGATCGGCGGCGAGCTTCGGGAATTGTCGATATCGATCGCCGCCTACCTCGACATCCTCGGCGACCGCACGAAGCTTTACGCCGTGATGCAGACCGAGTTCGATGAGGTCGCCGCGGCCTACGCCACGCCCCGAGTCACTGAGATCGTTGCCGCGGCCGACGGCATCGACGACGAAGACCTGATCGAGCGCGAGGAGATGGTCGTCACCGTCACTTTGGGCGGCTACATCAAGCGCACCCCGCTCGACACCTTCCGGGCCCAGCGCCGCGGCGGCAAAGGCCGCTCCAGCATGGGAACCAAGGACGAGGATGCGGTCACCAACCTGTTCGTCACCTCGACGCACACGCCCGTCCTGTTCTTCTCCACCCACGGCAAGGTCTACCGCCTCAAGGTCTGGCGCCTTCCCGAAGGCGCGCCCCAGGCTCGCGGGCGGCCGATGGTCAACCTCCTGCCGCTTGCCGAGGGCGAAAAGATATCCACCGTGCTGCCGCTGCCGGAGGACGAGGCTGAGTGGAAGAACCTCCACGTCATCTTCGCCACCGCCCATGGCGGCGCGCGCCGGAACTCGATGGATGCGTTCGCCAACATCCCGTCCAACGGCAAGTTCGCGATGCGCTTCGAGGAGGATGCAACCGACCGCCTGATCGGGGTGGCCTTGCTCAAGGAAGACGACGACGTCCTTCTCGCCACCCGCTTCGGACGGGCGATCCGCTTCGAATCCACCGCGGTGCGCGAATTCCAGAGCCGCACCTCCACCGGCGTGCGCGGCATCACCCTGCGCGAGGGCGACGAGGTCATCTCGCTCTCCATCCTCAAGGGCTTCAACGCCACCGCGGAGGAGCGCGAAGCCTATCTACGTGCCGCGCCCTGGAAGGAAAACCAGAACGAGCCGACGCTTTCACCAGAGCGCATGGCCGAGTTCCGCGACGCGGAGGAGTTCATCCTCACCGTCACCGAGAACGGCTACGGCAAGCGCACCTCGGCCTACGAATATCGCCGCACCAACCGCGGCGGCCAGGGTATCACCAATATCGAGACCTCGGCCCGTAACGGCTGCGTGGTGGCAAGCTTCCCGGCCCATAATGGCGAGCAGCTCATGCTGGTCACCGACCAGGCCAAGCTCATTCGCACCACCGTCGGCGACATCCGCATCGGCGGCCGCAACACCCAGGGCGTCACCATCTTCAAGGTCGCAAAGGACGAGCACGTCGTCTCCGCCGCGCGGATCGACGAGGAAGACGAGCCGGAGAACGACGCCGAGGAACTGATCGCCGGCGAGATCGCCCACCAGCCCGCGCCGGACGAGGACCAGGTCCACCTCGACGACGGCACCGGCCCGGAGACGCTGCCGGACAGCCAGGAGTAGTCGCGCGCTCCCGGTGCAGCCACCGGGAGCCGCCAACCGGCGGGTTCAGCCGCACATCGGCCGTCAGCCAGAGTCAGCCGTGAACCTGGTCAGCCGTCAAGGTAGCCGACCGCTACCCTAGTCCGGCCGTCACCCGTAGCGGCCGTCAGTGATGATCGGTGTCACCCACGGTCAGGCGTCACCCCGGACTTGATCCGGGGTCCACCTTCTTCCTGCCATAACCCCCGCAAGTAGAAGGTGGACGCCGGATCAAGTCCGGCATGACGGGTCAGGTGCGGCGCAGTTGCTCCGCAGAGCCAGCGCCCGCCTCGGAAACCATTTGACTCCCGCCCCAAACGTCGCTTATTTCTGTAATTACAGAAAGGTCGAACATGCCCGTTACCGACCACCCCGATGCCAAGGCTTTCATCCTCCACTGGGGAGAGATGGGGACCCAGTGGGGCGTCAACCGCTCGGTGTCGCAGATCCACGCCCTTCTCTACCTTTCGGAAGGCCCCCTCCCCGCCGACGAGATCGTCGATCAGCTCGGCCTCGCCCGGTCCAACGTCTCCACCGGCCTCAAGGAGCTGCAGGGCTACGGCATCGTCCGCCGCGTCCATGTCGAGGGCGACCGGCGCGACCATTTCGTCGCGGAGAGCGATCTTTGGGAGATGCTGATCCGGATCAGCGCCGAGCGCAAGCGCCGCGAGATCGACCCGACCATCGCCTTCCTCGCCGAACTCTCCGCCCGCCTCGCCAAGGACGAAACCGCGCCGCGCCACCTGCGCGAGCGGATCACCCGCATGCACGAATTCATCTCCACTCTCGCCAATTGGTACGAGCAGGTGCGCGGGCTGCCTAAATCCACCCTCGTCACCCTGATGAAGCTCGGCGCCAAGGTCGCCCGCTTCATTCCGGGCGCCGGCAAAGCTCCCAAGCCCCCGAAACCCTGAGGAGCGTTCACCATGCGCACCGCACCCGTTTAGCCACGCCTGCGAATTTCGCGAATTACAGAAATAACCGCACACAAAGGAACTTCGCCATGGTTGAAATCTCCTACGCCCTTTATCTGCTCATCTCGATCGGCATCACGATCTGGGTGGCCCGCACGCTTTCCAAGAACGGCGAGGTGTTCCTGGTGCAATGCTTCGGCCACAACCAGGAGGTCGCCCGCTCCACCAATCACCTGCTGGTGGTCGGCTTCTACCTGGTCAATATCGGCTTCATCACCCTCACCCTCAGTATCGGCGGTGAGCCGACCACCGTTCCCGAGGCGATCCGCTTCCTGAGCGGCAAGGTCGGCCTCGCCGTGGTGGTGCTGGGCGCCATGCACTTCTTCAACATGAGCGCCATTGCCCGCTTCGGCCGCAAGGTGAACGATTGGCTCGGCGGCCAGGACCGGCCCGCTTACGCCGGCTGAGAAGGATATGCGGGCGCTCGGCAGGCGCCCGCCCCTTCGAGACTTCACATCCAGGCTTAAGGGAGGACGAAATGGCCGATGCTTCCCCCGACGTGAGAGTGCTGACCCGCAAGGTCGAGTGGCGCGATCTTGTACCGATGCGCTTCCTTGATGGCTGCGTCGAATGCCTCCATCCCCTCCCCTGGCTGCTCGGCTCCTGGTGGTGCGCGCAGCAGAGCCTCTGGCCGCTTGCCGCCGCCTGCTCCTTTCTGTTCTTCCTGACCGCCCTGCGGCTCAACCACGAGGCCATCCACCGCAACCTCGGCTTCGGCCCGCGCGGGCACCAATGGGTTATCCACGGCCTCAGCGCCGCCATGCTCGGCTCCAACACCGCCATCGCCTTCAACCACCTGCGCCACCACGCCCATCTCGGCCGCGCGGAAGATGTGGAGGGCAAATGCGGCCGAATGAACTTTCGCCAGGTCCTGCTCTACGGCCCGATGTTCCCAATCGAACTCTGCGCAACCGCCTGGCGCCGGGGTAACGCGCGCACCCGCCGACGCATGGCGATCGACCTCGCGCTCAACGCAGCCATGATAGCCGCAGCGCTCACCTCCGGCATCAAGGCGCTCCAATATCACGTTCTCACCATGCTCCTCGCCCAATGCCTCACCGCGTATTTCGCCGTGTGGATCACCCACCGCGGCTGCGACGGCGAGGAGCTGGTCGCCCGCACCCAGCGCTCCCGGCTGATCAACTTCGTCACCTACAACATGTTCTTCCACCTCGAGCACCACCTCTTCCCCGCCGTCCCGGTGAAGCGCCTCGGCCGGCTGGCGCAGCGCCTCGACACCGCCGTACCCACATTGTCGGCCAAGGCACGGCGCGTCCTGTAACAGCGGCAAGCTGGATTGAGACCGCCGCCGCTTCCCTCTATCGCGGCGGCATGACCCATCAGATCCACATCATCGGCGGCGGCCTCGCCGGTTCGGAAGCCGCCTGGCAGCTCGCCGAGGCCGGCGTGCAGGTGCGCCTCTCCGAAATGCGCGGCACCGGGGAGAAAACGCCCGCCCACCACACCGACAGCCTCGCCGAACTGGTCTGCTCGAACAGCTTTCGAAGCGACGATGCGGAGCGCAACGCGGTCGGCTTGCTTCATTCCGAAATGCGGCAGCTCGGCTCGCTCATCATGACCACCGCCGATGCCCACAAGGTGCCCGCCGGCTCGGCCCTCGCCGTCGATCGCGACGGCTTCTCGGCCGCCGTGACGGAGCGGCTCGCCGCCCACCCCAATATCGAGATCGTTCGCGAACGGGTGGACGCCCTCCCCGCCTCCGGCCCGACCATCGTCGCCACCGGCCCGCTCACCGCCGTCAAGCTCGCCGAGTCGATCGGCGCCGCAACCGGCGCCGACGCACTCGCCTTTTTCGACGCGATCGCGCCCATCGTCTATCGCGAGTCGATCGACATGGACGTCGCCTGGATGGCGGCGCGCTGGGACAAAGGCGGCAAGGATTACGTCAACTGCCCGATGGACAAGGAGCAGTATCTCGCCTTCCACCAGGCCCTGCTCGATGGCGAAAAGACCGAGTTTCGCGAATGGGAGCAGAACACGCCCTATTTCGAAGGCTGCATGCCGATCGAGGTGATGGCGTCGCGCGGCCTCGACACCCTGCGCTTCGGCCCGATGAAACCCGTCGGCCTCGACAATCCGCGCACCGGCCGCTGGCCCCATGCGGTGGTCCAGCTCCGCCAGGACAATGCGCTCGGCACCTTGTTCAACATCGTCGGCTTCCAGACCAAGCTTAAATATGCCGAGCAGGTCCGCATCTTCCGGATGATCCCGGGCCTGGAGAATGCCGAGTTCGCACGGCTTGGCGGCCTCCACCGCAACACCTTCATCAACGCGCCGCAGCTCCTCGACCCGACCCTGCGCCTCAGGAAAGCCCCCCACATCCGCTTCGCCGGCCAGATCACCGGCTGCGAAGGCTATGTCGAATCCGCCGCCGTCGGCCTGATGGCCGGCCGGTTCGCCGCCGCCGAACTCGCCGGCACCACCCTCGCCCCGCCGCCCCCCGAAACGGCCTTCGGCGCACTCCTGGGGCACATCACCGGCGGCGCCGACGCCGACAGCTACCAGCCGATGAACGTAAACTTCGGCCTCTTCCCGCCGGTCGACGGCAAGTCGAAGAAGGCCGACCGCAAACTCCTCTACACCACGCGCGCAAGCGAGAAGCTTAGCGAGTGGCTCGCCGCTTTTCCTCCCCATGCGCAAGCATGGGGAGGGGGACCAGCGAAGCTGGTGGAGGGGTAACCTAGCGCCGAGCTGCAAGAACGATCGCGGTAACTACCGACTCCACGTCTTTCATCACGTCCGCCGCATCGAAGCGCAGCACGGTCTTGCCTTGCGTCACCAGCCAAGCGTCTCGTCTCGCATCCTGCTCCGGTCTGCTGCCCATGGAGTGGCTGTCGCCGTCTACTTCGATGACGAGGCCCGCCGAGGCGCAGTAGAAGTCGGCAGTGCACCGATCGAACGGATGCTGCTTTCGGAACTTGAGCCCCCCAGGTCGCTCCCTAAGCACCTGCCAAAGGTGATATTCGGGAGGGGTCATCTCCCTCCGGAGCGCCCTTGCACGAAGCACTGCTTCGTTCTTGCGCCTTATCGGATCACGCGGCGTCATTTACCCCTCCACCAGCTTCGCTGGTCCCCCTCCCCATCTTCGATGGGGAGGACACATCAGCACCGGCACGTCGGCTTGGGCTTCGTCTTCGGCGCCGTCGACGCATATTCCCGGGGGCTGAGCCACGCCGAACGATCCGCGTCCGCCTTGCCGAACTTGACGGCCGTGCTCTTCGCCCATTCCTCGAAGCTCAGCCGCCCGTCATTATTGCCGTCGAGCTTGGCGAACGCCTTGCGCCGCGGCTCGTACAGTTCGTCCAGGGTAATCCGCCCGTCCTCGTTGCGATCGGCGCGGGAGAAACGCTTCTCTTCCTTGCTCTTCTCGCTCGCTTGCGGGGCCGGCGGCGGCGGCAGGCCCCTGGGGCTCAACGCCGGCGGCTGCTCCGCTGCAGCCGCCATCGGAGGCGGCGCCGGAAGCGGGCTTTCCGCCTCGGCCTGGCCCTTGAAGAACAGCAACAGCCCAACGAGCAGCAGCAAGCCCGACGCGACCCCGGCAGCGATCCGAACCATTCAATCCTCCCTCACCTCGAGAGGGAGTCAGTCCCGCAAAACATCCACTTCTGTCGGAAAGACTCTCCATTTCGGAGACCATGCGTGATCGGGCGCCCGGTTGCGCATAATTGCCCCGTCCATCACGAACTGGTCGCATGCGCCGCTGCATCCGGCGCGCCTGGAGGTCCCGGCTACTCCCGGGCGGTCGCCGGGCTTCCGCTTGACGCCCCGGCCTCTTACGCCGCCATGGTTGCCTTCGCGGAGATCGGGCCGTTGGAGCCTGCCCCGTCGGGCTCGGTTCCCGCCCTGTCGACGCGGGGAGATCGAGCGGGGAGGTCACGGAGCAGGCCCTGGCCTTTCTGCGCGCCCCCCACCAGCTGCCGCTGGACAGGTCGGCCCGCTACCCCCGCGGGTGTTTGGTCAGGGGCTTGGTTGCGGCGCAGAAGACCGGCGGTTGGCAGCGGCCGTATCGGCCGAGCAGACGGACCCTAAGCATCCGAAGCATGCGCGCGGGGGAGCCCTGGATTTCCCACCCGCTTGTTCCCCGTGCCGCATCGCGCGCGGCCAGCATTGCAAGCATCCCCAGCGGGCGGAGCGGCGACGGCCATGTGCCCCACCGCCGCGCCGCGGCCGCCGCCATCGCGGCTTCGGCGTCCACTTCCGAGCCGCTGTGCCGGGCAAGATCGATCAGCGCCCAGGCCTCGCCGCCGGCATCCACGTCGGCGCTCTCCGCGCCGAGCAGGCGCGCGCTGAACCGGAACAGCAGGCCGCCGCGCGCCTTTGCAAAGCGGTCGAGTTCGTCCGGCGTGAGGGGATCGGGGGTGAGGAGCAAGGTCCAGCCAAGCTCCATGCCGGACAGCTCGGTTCCGGTAATGCCGAGCGGAAGCACATGGGCGGCAATCGCCTCCAGCACCGGCTCGGCCGGCGGTCGGCCGCCCGCGTCGAGCTGCTCCAGCGCATCGCGCCACCAGGCAAGCTTGATCTGGCTGAGCAGCGGATCCCGGCCGCCCGTCAACACAGCGCCAAGCGCAGCGTCGAGCTGCCACAAGGCCTCCACCGCCGGGCGGACCCGGGCGGGGATGTAGCTCAACGCCAGAATGCGATCGGGATCGAGCTCAGCCACCGGCCGGCTTCCTCAGGTGGATCAGCGGTAGCAGACCTTCTTCGCCGCCTCGACCACCTTGTCCACCGTGATCAGCGCCAGCTTCTCGAGATTGGCGGCATAAGGCAGCGGCACGTCCTCGTCGGTGACGCGCAGAACGGGCGCGTCGAGGTCGTCGAAGCCTTCCTCCATCGCCACCGCCATGATCTCCGTGGAGATCGAGCAGACCGGCCAGCCTTCCTCGACGCAGACCATGCGGTTGGTCTTTGCCAGCGATTTCAGCACCGTCGCCTTGTCGAGCGGGCGAAGCGTGCGAAGGTCGATGACCTCGGCATCGATCCCCTCCTCGGCAAGCTTGGTCGCCGCGTCGAGGGCGACTCCGACGCCGATCGAGTAGCTGACCAGGGTGACGTCCTTGCCCTCGCGGGCGATGCGCGCCTTGCCGATCGGCAGGATATAATCGTCGAGCTTCGGTACGTCGAAGCTCTGGCCGTAGAGCAGCTCGTTCTCCAGGAACACGACGGGATCGCCGCTGCGGATCGCCGCCTTGAGCAAGCCCTTTGCGTCGGCCGCCGTGTACGGCGAAATCACGATCAGCCCCGGAACGCTGGCATACCAGGGCCCGTAATTCTGGCTGTGCTGCGCGCCCACGCGGCTCGCGGCGCCGTTGGGCCCG
The DNA here is from genome assembly GCA_036386875.1 of Allosphingosinicella sp. Lineage (GTDB taxonomy): Bacteria > Pseudomonadota > Alphaproteobacteria > Sphingomonadales > Sphingomonadaceae > Allosphingosinicella. The sequence continues at coordinate 34,663 of DASVUV010000024.1, read as the reverse complement.
CGGAACACGATCGGGCAGCGCATCTGGCCCCCCGACATGTAGTTGGTCTTGGCCGCCGAATTGATGATGTGGTCGATCGCCTGCATGGCGAAGTTGAAGGTCATGAACTCGATGATCGGACGAAGCCCGCCCATCGCCGCGCCCGTCCCGACGCCGGCAAAGCCGTATTCGGTGATCGGCGTGTCGATGACCCGCTTGTCGCCGAACTCCTCCAGCAGCCCCTGCGTGACCTTGTAGGCGCCCTGATATTCGGCAACTTCCTCGCCCATCACGAACACGCGGTCGTCCGCCCGCATCTCCTCGGCCATCGCGTCGCGCAGGGCCTCGCGCACCGTCTGGCGGACCAGCTCGGTGCCTTCCGGCACCTCCGGCTCGACGGCCAGGCTGGCCGGCTCTTCGCCTTCCTTTGGCCTGGCGGCGACAGTGGACTGCTGCGCCTGCGCTTCCTCGGCCGGAGACGCGGCGATTGCAGTGCCGTTGTCTTCGGGCGCGGCAACCTCGTGCGCGCCGCCCGCGCCGGCGCTTTCCGCATCCTCGCCATCGGCTGCGAGGATCGCGATGACGGTGCCGACCTTCACTTCGTCCGTGCCCTCGGCAACCAGGATTTTGGCGACGACGCCCTCGTCGATCGACTCGAACTCCATGGTCGCCTTGTCGGTCTCGATCTCGGCAAGCAAAGTCCCGGAGGTGACCTGGTCGCCCTCCTTGACCAGCCATTTGGCAAGCGTGCCCTCCTCCATGGTCGGGGAAAGCGCGGGCATTTTCAGTTCAATCGGCATCAATAGGTCTCGACCAGAATGTCGGTGTAAAGCTCGGCGGCGTCCGGCTCCGGCGATTGCTCGGCGAAGTCGGCCGCTTCGGAAACGAGGCGCTTGATATCGGCGTCGAGCTTCTTGAGCTCGGCTTCGTCCACGCCCGCGGCGGCAAGCTCGCGCTTCACCGCTTCAATGGGATCGGATTTGTCGCGCACCGACTGCACTTCCTCGCGGCTGCGGTATTTGGCCGGGTCGGACATCGAGTGGCCGCGGTAGCGGTAGGTCTTGAGCTCGAGCAGGATCGGCCCCTTGCCGCCGCGCACCCATTCCAGCGCCGTCGCCGCCGCGCCGCGCACCGCAAGCACGTCCATGCCGTCGACCTGGATGCCGGGAATGCGGAAGCTCTCGCCGCGCTTGTAGAGCTGGTCCTCGGCCGAGGCACGGTTGACGCTGGTGCCCATGGCGTATTGGTTGTTCTCGATCACGTAGATGATCGGCAGCTTCCACAGCTCGGCCATGTTGAAGCTCTCATAAACCTGGCCCTGGTTGGCAGCGCCGTCGCCGAAATAGGCCAGGCAGACGCCGCCGTCGCCGGCATATTTGTGCTTGAAGGCGAGGCCGGTGCCGAGGCTGACCTGCGCGCCGACAATGCCGTGGCCGCCGTAGAAACGGTGGTCGACGCTGAACATGTGCATCGATCCGCCCTTGCCGCGCGAAATGCCCGCGGCACGCCCGGTAAGCTCGGCCATGATGACGTTCGGGTCGATGCCGTAGGCCAGCATGTGGCCGTGGTCGCGATAGCCGGTGATCACCGAATCCTTGCCGACCTCGAGCGCCGATTGCAGCCCGACGGCAACGGCCTCCTGGCCGATATACAGGTGGCAGAAGCCGCCGATCAGCCCAAGGCCGTAAAGCTGCCCCGCCCGCTCCTCGAAGCGGCGGATGAGAAGCATCTGGCGGTAGAATTCCAGAAGCTCCTCCCGGCTCGCCTCGTGGCGCCGCGGCTCGGGCGGCCGTTCGCGATTGGGCGTGAGGGGCGGGGTTGGAGCGGTGTCGTCGCTGGCGCTTTTTGCTGCCTTGGCCACTGGCTATCCTGTCCTTGCGGGGTCCGGTTTTCGCGGAGTCTGTGGGCGGGGTCTATGGCGGCAAACGCGGGCCTGCGCAACTTGTGCCGCAGCCTGTCACGCGCAACCAGCGCTTAGTCCTTGAGCGGGATGATCACTTCGTCGGGACGCACCAGACCGAGATCGCGGCGGATCATCTCGTCGGCCAGATCCGGATCGGCACGCCGCGGATCGAGCAAGGCGCTGCGATGCGAAAGCCTGGCGCGCTCCAGATTGAGCTGGCTGAGCTCGATCTGCTTTTCCGTCTTGAGGCGCCGGTAATCGCCCCAGCTCATCACGCCGTTCGCGCCGACGATCGCATAGCCAAGGAAGTTGGCGATGATCAAAATGGCGAGCGCCGGCAACGCCGCCCGCTTGATCGTTTCGAATGTGTTGCGCCCCACTGCCATAGCGCCGTCACAGAATCAGCAAAAGGCCGTTGAATCAAGCCTTTTGACGCCGATGCAGTGGAAATACGTGCGATTCGCCGCCGATCCGTGTGCCTCGTGCGGCAAAACAGCGCTTGAGGGGCCGCCGCCTCGCTCGCTAGAAGTGTTCGGAACACCAGACACGGAGTGAAACATGGCCCGCGAACCGCATTATCCCGGCGACACCCCCGTCGGCGCCGCCAAGCCCGCGTCCGAGTCTTCCGCACCCGTGCCCGCCCCCGTCGGCGAAGCCGCCGCTGCCGCCGCCAGCGCGAAAAGCGTCGATGGCAAGCGCGGCAAGCACCTGATGACCGGCGCCGCCATCGGCATCGGCTCCGCCGCCATCGTGGCGGCCCTGCTTTACGCCCGCCGCAACAAGAACGATCGCGGCAACGGCTAAGCTCTTGGTGAACCTCAGCTTTCAGCCGGGTTCAGTTAAGGCTCAAGCGACTCGGCCTAGACACTCCTCACGAACAAGGAGTGTAACCATGCGTAAGATCATCCTGGCACTCAGTGCCGCCACCCTCGCCGTTCCGGCCGTCACGGCCACTCCGGCTTTCGCGCACCAGACGCGCAGCTACCACCAACACCAGCAGCCGCAGCAATGGCGCGGTTCCGACGGCCGCACCTATTGCCGCAAGTCGAACGGCACCGTCGGCCTGGTTGTCGGCGGCGCGGCGGGCGCCCTGGTCGGCCGTGAGATCGACAAGAAAGGCAGCCGCACCACCGGCACCGTCCTTGGCGCGGCCGTCGGCGCCCTCCTCGGCCGCCACGTCCAGCGCAACGTGATCAGCAGCAACCGCCGCTGCGGCTAAGCCGCCCTGCACCACGCTGAAACAACGCCTCGGCCCTCAGCGGCCGGGGCGTTTTTCGTTGGCGCCCGTTGCAGGCGCGCCCCTTCTCCCGCATGGCACCGTGCGCTGCCCTTGCTGGAGACTCCGATGCTTCGACCGCTCGCCGCCGCCCTTCTCCTCACCGCCACGCTCCCGGCCCTTGCGCAGAAGCCGGCCCAGACCCGCCAGGCCCAAACCCGCCAAATCGGCGCCGCCACCCTCCACAATGTACCCGCCATCCCCGACGACGTCCGCCAGGCGGTGCAGCGCTTCCAGAATTATCGCGAGGCGACGTTCGAGGACTGGCTGCCCGACGGCTCGATGCTGATCGCCACCCGCTTCGGCGCCACCCGCCAAGTACACCGCGTCGCGGCCCCCGGCGCCGACCGCACCCAGCTTACCTTCTTTAACGAGCCGGTCGCCGGCGCCACCACGATCCCCGGCACCAGCCGCTTCCTCTTCTCCCGCGACACCGGCGGCGACGAGTGGTTCCAGCTCTTCACGGCCGGCCTCACCGGCGACCCGACTCCCCTCACCGAGGCCGGCACCCGCAACCAGTCGCCCGTGTTCAGCAAGGACGGGCGCCTCCTGCTCTGGTCGCGCGCGGTGAAGGGCTCGTCCGATTACGCCATCCTCGCCGCCGATCCCTCGAACCCGGCAAGCCGACGCCTGGTCTACCAGGGCAAAGGCGCGATCAGCCCCGAAGCCATCTCCCCCGACGGGCGCCGCGCCCTGATCAGCCGCGGCATCTCAAACCGCGAAATGCGCCTCGCCCTCCTCGATCTTGCCACCGGCCAGGCCGCCGAACTCCCCTTCACCGCCGAGCCCGCGCGCTACACCCAGCCGCGCTTCAGCCCCGACGGCAAATCCATCCTGGTGATCACCGACGCCGGCAGCGACTTGAGGCGCCTGGTCCAGATCGACATCTCCAGCGGCAAACGCACGATCCTCTCCGGCGACGGCCCCTGGGAAGTGGAGGATTACGACCTTTCCGACGACGGCCGCCGCCTCGCCTACGCGCTCAACGAAGACGGCTTCTCCCGCGTCGTCCTCACCGACACCCGCACCCGCCGCGCCCTGAAAGCGCCGGAGCTGCCCCGCGGCGTGCTCACCGCCATGAAGTTCTCGCCCGACGGCCGCCGCCTGGCCGCCTCGCTAAGCAGCGCCACCTCGGCCGGTGACGTCTGGGCGTGGGACATTGGCAACAGCCGCCTCACCCGCTGGACGACCTCCGAGCTTGGCGGCCTTGATCCCGCCCGCCTCGCCGAGCCGAAGCTGATCCGCTTCCGCTCCTTCGACGGCCTCTCCGTCCCCGCCTTCGTCTACCGCCCCCGCAACGTGGCCCCTGGCGTCAAGACGCCTGTCATCATCGACATCCACGGCGGCCCGGAAGCGCAGACCCGCCCCGGCTGGAACCCCGGCGCGCAATATTTCGCCGACCAATTGGGCGCCACGGTGATCCTCCCCAACGTCCGCGGCAGCGAAGGGTATGGCAAGAATTACCTCAACCTCGACAACGCCGAAAAGCGCGAGGACAGCGTGCGTGACATCGGCGCCCTGCTCGACTGGATCGCCGCCCAGCCCGATCTCGACGCCCGACGTGTCGCCGTCTACGGCCAATCCTACGGCGGCTACATGTCCCTCGCCGTGATGACCCACTATAACGACCGCCTGGTCGGCGGGGTCGAGCGCTACGGCATCAGCAACTGGATCACCTTCCTCCAGAATACCGAAGCCTATCGCCGCGACAATCGCCGCGCCGAATATGGCGACGAGCGCAACCCTGCGATGCGCAAGGTGCTGGAGCGTATTTCGCCGCTCGCCAATGTCGGGAAGATTGGGAAGCCGATGCTGGTCATGCAGGGCTCGAACGACCCGCGCGTGCCGCAATCCGAATCGGATCAGGTGGTGGAGCGGCTCCGGCGCGGCGGCGTCGAAACCTGGTACGTGGTCTTCGCCGACGAAGGCCACGGCTTCCTCAAGAAGCCCAACAACGATCTTCGCCGCGAGGTGGAAACCGTGTTCCTGCGCCGCGTGTTCAAAGATTGACGTCATCTTTGTAACGGTGGAGAACCGATTCACCATCCGGATCGTTGAGATCGCGTCCCAGGAGGCTCGAATGAAGAAACTGATCCTGTTTGCCGGTGCCGCCGGCCTGTTCCTCGTCAGCGCAGCCACGCCCGGTGCCAAGGAAGGGGAGCTCTCCTCGGTCCTTGCAGCGCCTGCCCCGATGGCTCAAAGCGCGCCTGGGCCGATGGCCACGGCCGCCCCGGCGCCGGTCACGCGAGTCGCCGAAGCGCGCACCTCGTATCCGCGCTGCTCGTCCACCGTGCAGGACCGCTGCGTCCAGGGCCGCGGCACCCGCACCTATGCGCCCGCGTCCGAGCGCCGCATCCAGCTCGCCTCCCGCGCCGGCGAACGCGGCTAAGCCCCCGGCTTCCCTGCCGAAGCGTCTTCACGCCCGTACCATTCGTCGAGCCGCATCAACTGGTCGTACTCGCCATAAGGCGAATATTCCGGATGCAGCTTGGCGGTGAACGGTTCCGATCCGATCAGCCACCGCTCGGCGGCGGCGATGAAGTTGCGGGCAGCCAAAGTGGTGAACTCCGCCGGGTCGAAGCCGGTGCGGCCGCCGACCGGGCTGGTGACGAAGCCGATCTTGCCGCTTTTTTTGGCCAAGGACCAATATTCGAAGCAGGCGGGCTCGCCCTCGACCTCGTCGATGCCTTTGTGCTCGGCGATCAGGCCGAGCAGGCCCAATTGCATCGAATAGCCCTCCCCCACCGCCTTCGGCCCGGGCGGGGTTCCGGTCTTGTAGTCGACCACCGCAAGCGTGCCGTCGGGCAGGCGGTCGATGCGGTCGGCCATGCCCTGCAGGGTGACGCCTGACAGGGTCACCGTGCCCCACGCCTCGGCCTTGAGCGGCAGCCGCCCGGCGGTTCGGTTCTTCGCCACTTCGCCGGCGATGAAGTCGATCGCTTCCAGCAGGCGCGGCTGCCAGAGGGCGCGGGTCAGCGGGTGGGTGCCGGTCTCGGCCAGCAGCCGCTCGGCGCGGGGGCGAAGCAGCGCCGGATCGCAGTCGTCGGCCTTCATCCACGCTTCCAGCACGGCATGCACCGCCGTGCCGCGCCAGGCGGGGCCCGGTTCTGCGTCGGGAACATCGAGCGGCGACAGGCGCAGCATCTTGCGCGCGTAGAATGCGAAGGGATCGGCCTTGAGCCGGTCTACCTCCGTCACCGAGATCTTGCGTGGCCGCAGATCCGGATGCGGCTGCGGCGCCGGACGGCGGGCCGGGGCGTATGCCGAGGGCCGGTCGATCGCTCGCGCCCAGGCCTTGTGGCGCGGCGAGCGGGTCAGCCCACCCGTCATCGCCTCGAGCCGGAGCCAGAAGCGCGACGCGATGGCGGGCGCGCGCGCATCGCGGCGGGCACGGGTCACCAGCACCTGCCGCCCGCCAAGCGCACAGGCGAAATCGTGGGCGGAGAGGCCGATCCGCCGCTCCAGCCCCGGCAGGCCAAGCTCATGGCGAAGGCGCGGCGCGAGCCATGGGTCGGGCGTCGGAAGCGCGGGCCAGGTGCCTTCGTTGAGGCCGGCAAGGATCATCACATCCGCCTGCTGAAGCCGCGCTTCCAAGAGGCCCCAGATGAACAGCCGCGGATGCTGTCCATAGGGCGGCCGCACCGCGACCCGGTCCATGAGCTGCTGGAGCACCGCGGCAAGGCTGTCGGCGGCAATCCGGTCCGGCCCGTGCGCCGCGGCGTCCTCCACCGAGGCGAAGAGCTCGGCCGCGGCACGCCCCGCCGGGCCGGCCCAGACCTGGTCGCCCGACAGCCCGGAGGCAGTCTCGCGAAGCGCGGCAAGAAGCTCCGGCAAGCTGTTGCTATTCTTGGTGAAAACCCGTTCCAGCGGGCGCAGCAGCGACGCCGTTTCCCGCCACCAGGGCAGCGCCGGCAAGCGCACCTTCGCCTCGCGCCCGCTCGCATTGGCGAGGTGGGCGGTAATCCCCTCTAGCCCCGCCGCGGGGCGCGGGCCGCGCAAGGCGAGGTCGAGCGTGCGGGTACCCTCCAGCCACGGGAGCCGCTCGTCGCCCTGCTTGGCCAGCGGATGCTTGAGCAGCGCGAGCAACGGCACCGGAGCGAACTGCTCCGCAGCGGCTTCGGCGAGCGCCAGCAGAAACGCGCCGGGCGGAGTCTGCGAAAGCGGCCGTCCGGCGCTGTCATCGGCCTCGATTCCCCAGCGGCGAAGCAAGGCCGAGACCCTGCGCGCCAGATTGCGGTCGGGCGTGACCAGCGCCGCCGTGCGGCCCGGCTCCTCGAGCGCTTCCCGCAGGGCAATGGCGATCGCCTGCGCTTCCTCGGGCGGATCGGCCAGTTCCATCGCCCGTACCCCGGTCAGCCGCCGGTCGGCGGGCGGGAGCGACTGCCAGCGGTGGGTGAAGGCGGCGGGAGTCATTGCGTTGGCGATGGCCCGGCTGCGCACCGCCGGCGCATCGCGGCCGCCGCCCCAGCGCCAGCGCTCCACTTCCCCGCGCGCAACGCCCATCCGGTCGAGCAGCAGCTTCAAGTGGAATTGTGGGTGGGTTTCGATGGCCCTTCGCCGGTAGCCGGTGGCCTCGTCCGGCTCGTGGGGCCCAAGCGCCTCCCACTCCGCCTCGGGCAGCGCCAGATCGACCCCCGGCAGCACCACCGATCCGTTCGGCAGGCGCGAGACCACGCGCAGCAGCCGCGCGATGGCGGGAGCGGTGGTGGTGATCCCGGCGGCGCAGACGAAGCCGCGCGGCGGCTGCTCGCGCCAGCGCTTCGCCACCGAGCGCAGCAGCCGGTTGCGCCGATCCGTCAGGTCGATCCGCTTGCGCTCGGCCAGAACCGACGGCCACCGGTCGAGAATGATGCCGAGCCGTGCAAGCGACGCCTGCCAATGAATCGAAAGATCGGGCAAATCGGCGGCAAAGTCGCGCAGCCGCGCCGGGTCGACTTCCTCGATCAGCAACTGGTCCAGCGTCCGGGCCAGGTCCTCGGCAAGCCGCAGCGCTTCCGCGCCGCCGACACCCTCGACATGCTCCTCGACAAGCCGCGCGAGCAGGAACAGCCGCTCGGTGGGGTCGATGGCCGGCGGGATCGCCTCCCCGTCGCCCACCGGATCAAGCGCGCCGCCGACCCGTTCCTCAAGCTCCGGATCGCCCACCGGAATGAGCCTCGGCAGCAGCAACCCGCCGTCCGACCGCCGCACGAAAGCGTCCGCGATCGCTCGGGCCGCGCGGTTGTTAGGTACCAGGATCATGCCCTGCGCGAGGCCGGTCTTGTCCTGCCCGTGCAGCGCGATGAGCCCGGCGGCGAGCGCGTCGGCAAAGGCGCGGTGCGGCGGGACGGTGAAGACTGCGGGGCGGGTGGACGTCACGCGCGGACCTTAACGGGTTTCACCCGCCCGCCAACATCTCTTCGGTTTTTGCGATATTCTCAGGCGCCCCGACGTCGAACCAGAGCCCTTGATGGACGACGCCGAACAATCGCCCCTTTTCGATCGCCTGGCTCCAGAACACGTTGGTTGAAAACGCCCCGCCCGGATGCTCGCCCTCGAGCAGCCGCTTTGAAACGATCTGGATACCCGTGAACACGAACGGCGCGACCCCGCCAGGCTTTCGCCGCCGGAGCAATCCGCTGGCGCTCATGTGGAAGTCGCCCTGCCCCTTGTGGCAATGCGCCCGGGCGAGCGGCACCAGCAGAAGCAGCGCGTCCATTCGCGCATCGTCCCAGTTGGACGCGAGCAGGCGCAGGCTGTCCATCGGCCCGTCTACCCAGAGGTTGTCCGAATTGATCACCAGGAACGGATCGGCGTCGATCAGCGGCAGCGCCTTGATCAGCCCGCCGCCGGTCTCCAGCAGCTTCTCCCGTTCATCTGACACAGCGATTTCAATGCCTTGCACGCGATTGTTGAGGTGCGCTTCCAGTGAGTCGGCAAGATAATGGACGTTGACCACCGCCTTGCGCACCCCGGCGGCGCGAAGCCGATCGAAGCAATGGTCGATCAGGCTCTTGCCCGCCACTTCGACCAGCGGCTTCGGCCGCGTCGCGGTGAGCGGCCGCATCCGTTTGCCGAGGCCCGCCGCCATCACCATCGCGACCGGGGGCACTTCACCGTGCGGATCGGGACGAATGGCGAGCGGCCTCCTGTAAGAGCTCACCCGCGCCCCTCCCAGGCCGCGGCCCGCTTTTCGGCCGGAACATAAGCGTCGAACCAGGCCTTCACCGGCGCAAGTGCCGGATGGGCCAGGTTGCGCTCCAGATATCCCCAAACCCGTGGTTGAAGCGGAAGGTAGTGCTCCTTCCCATCCCGTCTCCACAAACGGGTGAAAATACCGAGAATCTTTGTATTTCTCTGCGCCCCCAAAATTTCATAATGCGCCCGAAACTCAACGCTCCGCGGCACTTTCGCCAACTTCGAATACCGCCCGATCATCTCCTCCTCCAGCGCCGGCGCCACATCCCGCCGCGCATCCTGAAGCAGCGAAACGAGATCGTAAGCGGCATGCCCCGCAAGCGCATCCTGGAAGTCGAGCAGCCCCAATTGGTCCCGCTCGGCAAGCACCATCAGATTGTCCGCATGGTAGTCCCGAAGCACCATCACCGGCTGCTCGGCCGCAAGCCGCACGACATCGCCCCACGCCTCCCGCCAAGCTTCGGCAAAGGACGCCGTATCGACCCCAAGCCCAAGCGCAGGCGCGTACCAGTCGGTGAACAGCTCCACCTCGCGCGCCATTGCCGCATCGTCATAGAGCGGGATGTCGGCCGGCGCCGGTTCCGCCGCGATCCGGGCCAGAATGTCGACAGCGCCCTCGTAGATCGCCCGCTCCCGCTCCGGCTCGCGCTGGAGCAGCGGGCCGACGCGGTCGTCGCCGAAATCCTCGAGCAGCAGCAGCCCGCGCGTGCGGTCGATCGCCAGCGGCCTTGGCGGCGCGAAGCCGCGGTCAAGGAGGTGGCCGGCCACCGTCAGAAAGGGTCCGATATCCTCCTTGTCCGGTGGCGCATCCATCAGCACGGCGGTGGTGCCGTCGGCGCGGTGAACGCGGAAGTAGCGGCGAAAGCTCGCATCGCCGGCAAGCGGCCGGATTTCGGCGCCTCCCCAACCGTGTTCGGACAGGAAATCGGACGCCTCGGCGGGCGGGATCATCGGGGCGGCCATCGCCCTTCCCAAGCGGTGGGGACTTCGGCTGTCAAGCGGCGAGCGCCCTCCCCGTCCCGTTCCAGGGTGAGCCGCAACGCATGCGGCCACAGAGCCGCGCCCATTCGCTCCGGCCATTCGATCAGCAGCGCGCCGCCATCGAGCGCGTCTTCCAGCGCCAGTTCCTCCAGCTCCGCCGGATCCTCGATGCGGTACAGATCGACGTGCCAGACCGGCAGGCCAAGCTCTTCATAGGGCTGGACGATCGGAAAGGTCGGGCTCGCCACATCGCCTTCGAAGCCGAGCCCGCGCAGCAGCCCCCGCGCCAACGTGGTCTTGCCCGCCCCGAGGTCGCCGTAGAGCGCCACCACATCGCCGGGGCGAAGCACGGCGGCAAGGCGGCGGCCGAAGCTCTCCGTTCCGGCGGGACCTCGAAGGTAGATCATCCGCCGCGCGGCAGCCGGATGGTGACGGTTGTTCCCTCGCCCGGCTCGGATACGAGTTCGATTCGCCCGCCATGCGCTTCAACGAACTGGCGCGCGAGCGGCAGGCCGAGGCCAAGTGCCGCTTCTTCGCCGCCGCCGCTCGCCGCCGCCCGGTTGAAACGGTCGAACACCCGCGCCTGGTCCGCCGCATCGATGCCGCGACCGTTGTCCGAAATCGTGATCTGCGCCTCCTTGCGGGTGCCCCCGGCATGGAGAAGCACGCGGCCGCCCTCGTCGGTATAAGCAAAGGCGTTCTTGAGGATGTTGTCGAGCGCCTGGCGAAGCCGACGCCGGTCTCCCGTCGCGCTGCCGGCATGGCGTTCGATCTTCACGGCCAGATCGATCGACTTGCGCTGCGCCGTTTCGGCAAAGTCGTTGCCAGCGGCCCGGCACATGGCGGCAAGATCGACTTCGTCCTCGGCCAGAAGCAGGCTGCCGCTGTCGCTTTGGGTGAGGTCCAGCACGTTGTCGATCATCGCGCTCAAACGCGCCACCGCATCAAGGATGGCGGAGACATATTCCCCCGCCGTCTCCGGCAGCGTTCCGCCATAGCCGCCGTCCAGCATCTCCGCAAAGCCGCCGATCGAGGTGAGCGGCGTGCGCAGCTCGTAGCTCATGTTCGAAACAAAGGCGGTCTTGAGCCGGTCCGCTTCCTCAAGCGCCGACGTCCGCTCGCGGAGCGCCGTCTCGACAGTCCGGCTCGCAGTCACGTCGAGCATGGTGAAAAGCGCATTGCCATCCGGAAGCGGTACCGCGGCGAACTCGAACTCTCGTCCGTCGAGGAAGGAGACCCGCCCGCCGCGCTGCTTGCGCTCCACCGTCGCGTTTCGCACCAGTTCACGGACAAGCCCCGCATGTGCCTGATTCTTCAGCTTCTTGCCGATGTGCGGGGTGAGCGCATCGATGCGCGGATGCTCGGCGAGGCGCTCCTCGTCGAACTCCCAGAGTTCGCGAAAGCGGTTGTTCCAGAGGTGGAGGCGGCCGTCCGAGGCGAACACGCCCACCGCTTCGAAGAGGTTGTCGAACGTAGCCGTCCGCACCCGCAGCAAAGTGTCGCGGGCGGAGGCGAGCTGGAGCTGCTCCGTCCTGTCCTCGAAGATCAGCAGCAGCCCGCCGTCGGGCAGCGGCTGGGCGACCACCCGCAAGTGCCGGCCCCCGCGCAGCAGCCAGTCCTCCTCCTCCGCGGCGAGACTTTCGGTGAACCAGCGGATGCGATCGGCGCGCCATTCCGGGTAGTCGCGCACTTCGGGAAGATTGCCGCCCTCGCGCATGTGATCGAGCAGCCGGTTGAACTCCGGCCCTTCCGACAGCGTATCGCCGCGCAAGGCGAACAGCCTCGCGAACGGCTGGTTGAAAAAGATCAGCGACCGGTCCGGCCCGAATTGCGCCACGCCCGCCGAAAGCCGGTCGAGCATGTCGCGCTGGGCGCGGACGAAGCGGGCGAGATCGGCCCGCGCCTGCTCGCGATCCTCGACATCGATCGCGTATCCGGCGACCCCTGCGCCGCCGAGCGGCACCTCCACGACCCGCAGCATCCGCCGCTCGCCCGCCACGGTGGCCGGAACGGTTCGCACTTCGGGCTCGCCGCCCTCCCCCTTGCCGCCGGGCGCTGGGCCTCCACCCTCGTCGATCAGCTCGACGCCGCCGGCCACAACCTTTGCCGCGCTCTCCGCCTCAACGGCGGCCACATAGGCGCTGTTGACCATGGCGAGGCGGCGATCGGGGCCGCGGTGCCAGATCGGAAAGGGCGCGGCTTCAACCAGGCCGGACAGCGCGTCCAGCGCCGAGGCGAGCCGGTCGGCGCGGGCGGAGAGCGCGGCGCGCTGTTCCTCGCCTTCCGTTTCATCGATGAACCACAACAGCATCGCGCCTTCCGCCGCGGGAGCAGGCGCGGGCGCGCCGCGCACCAGGAAGACCCGGGGGGAGCCTTGGGGGCGGACGGCCAGCGAGAACGCGGCGCCAGTGGCAATGCCGGTGCGCACCGCTTCGGCGAGCCGGTCGACGTCCGCTTGCTCCAAGGCCTGGGGCGCTGCCAGTTCGGACAGGGTCGAGGCAGGTTCCGGGAGGCCGAGCTGATGGGCAAGCCGGCGCGGCATCTGCACCGCCATGTCTTCGCCGACGAGGAGCGGCATGGCGGGCGCGACGCCGAGGAAGGCTTCGGAGCGGCCTGCCTCGCTGCGAAGGCTCCGCCCCTCCCGGGCAAGCCGAAGTCCCTTCAGCGTCGCCCACACCGCTACGCACAGCCACGCCGCGCAGATCAGCGCCAGAACGGCCGCGGCAAGGGGCGAGAGAACAACCATGGTTCTCCTCTAGCCAGCCGGGGGGTTGGGAGGAAGCCGGATCGCGGCGCGCTTTGTTTGAGGCGAAACCGCCCGTCAGGCGGCGTCTTCGGCCTTTTTGGCGTAGATCCGCACCGGCTCCTTGCGGCCTTCGACGACATCCTTGTCGATCATCACTTCGTCCACCCCGTCCATCGACGGCAGGTCGAACATGGTGTCGAGCAGGATGTTCTCGAGGATCGAGCGGAGGCCGCGGGCGCCGGTCTTGCGCTCGATCGCCTTCTTGGCGACGGCGTTCATCGCCTCGTCGGTGAAGCTGAGCTTCACGTCCTCCATGTCGAACAGCTTGCCATACTGCTTGCTGAGCGCGTTCTTCGGCTCGCGCAGGATCTTGACCAGGGCGACCTCGTCGAGATCCTCCAGGGTCGCGATTACCGGCAAACGGCCGACGAATTCGGGAATCAGGCCGAACTTCAGAAGATCGTCCGGTTCGCCCTGGCGAAGGATTTCGCCGGTGCGGCGCTCCTCCGGCGAGGCGACATAGGCGCCGAAGCCGATCGACTTGCCCTGCAGGCGGTCGGCGATGATCCGCTCCAGGCCGGCAAAGGCGCCGCCGCAGATGAAAAGAATGTTGGTCGTGTCGACCTGCAGGAATTCCTGCTGCGGATGCTTGCGGCCGCCCTGTGGGGGAACGGAGGCGGTGGTGCCTTCCATCAGCTTGAGCAAAGCCTGCTGCACACCCTCGCCCGACACGTCGCGGGTGATCGACGGATTGTCCGACTTGCGGCTGATCTTGTCGATTTCGTCGATGTAGACGATGCCGCGCTGCGCCCGCTCGACATTGTAGTCGCTGGCCTGGAGCAGCTTCAGAATGATGTTCTCGACATCCTCGCCGACATAGCCGGCTTCGGTGAGCGTCGTCGCGTCGGCCATGGTGAACGGCACGTCGAGCAGGCGCGCAAGCGTCTGGGCAAGCAAAGTCTTGCCGCAGCCGGTGGGGCCGACGAGCAGGATGTTCGACTTGGAAAGCTCGACCTCGCCGCCCTTGGAGCCGTGGGCGAGCCGCTTGTAGTGGTTGTGGACGGCGACGGAGAGCACGCGCTTGGCGTGGCTCTGGCCGATCACATAGTCGTCCAAGTGGTTGCAGATCTCGAGCGGCGTCGGAACGCCGTCGCGAGTCTTCACCAGCGACGACTTGGTCTCCTCGCGGATGATGTCGTTGCACAGCTCGACGCACTCATCGCAGATGAACACGGTGGGGCCGGCGATGAGCTTGCGCACCTCGTGCTGCGATTTGCCGCAAAAGGAGCAATAAAGGGTGCTCTTGGAATCGCTGCCGCTAAGCTTGGTCATGATCTTCCTATCGGACGCCTGCCCGCGCCGCTGCCGTATGAAACCATTCTAGACCGCACTATCGCACATCCACAATGGCCTATTGATTAACGCCCCCCGCGCGAAGCCCCGGGCAGGGGAAACGCAGCGATGCAACGGGAGTGTTCGAGCCGGGCTTTTGTTCCGGCCGGAAAGCCGATGCCGATGCCGGCTCCACTCCACCTGCAATGTGGGGCATCCCAAGCGCTCCGGCAAGCGGTGCGAGCGATTTCAACGGCTTGCCGGTGCGGAGCCAGGGAAAAGCGCAAAACCCCCTCCCGCTACGGAGCGGAAGGGGGTGTCGCTTTGCCGATTGCCGAAGAATACCGATCAGACGGCGGTCGCCTGATGGGTGCTGTCGCCCTCGCCCGGCGCGGGCCGCTTGTCGAACACCTCGTCGATCAGGCCGAATTCCTTGGCTTCCGACGACGAGAGGAACTTGTCGCGGTCCATGGCGCGCTCGATCTCTTCGATCGGCTTGCCGGTATAATGGGCGTAAAGCTCGTTCATCCGGTGCCGGATGCGCAGGATCTCGCGCGCCTGGATCTCGATGTCGGAGGCCATGCCCTGGGCGCCGCCCGAGGGCTGGTGGATCATGATCCGCGCGTTGGTGAGCGCGACCCGCATACCGGGTTCGCCGGCGGCGAGCAGGAAGCTGCCCATCGACGCGGCCTGGCCGATGCACACCGTGCCGACGCGCGGGCGGATATACTGCATGGTGTCGTGGATCGCCATTCCGGCCGTCACCACGCCGCCCGGCGAGTTGATGTACATAAAGATATCCTTTTTGGGATTCTCGCTCTCCAAGTACAGCAGCTGGGCGGTGATCAGCGTAGCCATATGGTCCTCGACGCCGCCGGTCACGAAGACGATCCGCTCCCGAAGCAGGCGCGAATAGATGTCGAAGCTGCGTTCGCCCCGGTTCGACTGCTCGATAACGATGGGAACGAGGCCGTTGACGATGTCTGCGTGATCCATGGAAGTCCCTGTCTGCGAATTGCTACCGCCTCCACATCGGGGGTTTGCGCGGCCGGTTCAAGGGGCGAGCGGCGCCGTCATCCTCCCGCGCGAACAGCGGCCGAGACGCGGATCCACCTTCCTAGCCGCGCCCGCCCGTTGCTATGGGCGCGGCATGGACATGGCCGCCGAGTTGATAGCCGCGCTAATGGCCGTCGCCTTTGTCGCGGGCGCGATCGATGCGGTGGCGGGCGGGGGGGGCCTGATCACCATCCCCGCTTTGCTCGCCGCCGGCGTGCCGCCGGTGGCGGCGATCGGCACCAACAAGCTCCAAAGCACGCTTGGTACGGCCGGTGCGGTGCTCGCTTTTGCCCGCAAGGGTCTGGTCGAACCGAGGCGCTTCGCCTTTCCCGCCGCGGCGGCCTTCCTGGGATCCGCTCTTGGCGCGTTCACCCTTACCCGGATCGATGCGGGCTTTCTGGCGGCGCTGCTTCCGCTCCTTCTCATCGCGATGGCGCTTTATTTCGCGTTCGGACCGAGGATGGGCGACGAGGACAGCCGTGCGCGGCTCGGGGCGGCCGCCCTGCTGGCCACGGCGGCCGCGTTCGGCTTTTACGACGGCTTCTTCGGACCGGGCACCGGCTCGTTCTTCACCACTGCGCTTGTGGCCCTGTTCGGCCTTGGCCTGATCCGCGCCGTCGCCAATGCCAAGCTGCTCAATCTTGCAAGCAACCTCGCCGGCTTTCTGGTGCTGCTGGCCAGCGGCCAGGTCTGGTGGCTTCTCGGACTGTGCATGGCGGCGGCAAGCATCGCCGGAGGTCAGGTGGGCGCCCACCTTGCCATTCGCTTCGGAGCAGCGCTGGCGCGCGGCCTCCTGATCCTTGTCTCGCTCGCCTTGACGCTGAAGCTACTGCTCGACCCGGCAAACCCGATCGGGTCGCTCCTGCGATAAGGCGCCGCCTACCGACCCTTTGCCGCGGCGCGCTTGCGGCCCGCCGCCGCCTTGCCGGTGCGGGGCATCTTGCCGAGCCCGATTGCGCGCGCGAGATCAGCGCGCTGCTCTGAATAGTTCGGCGCAACCATCGGGTAGGTTTTCGGAAGCTCGTAAGCCGCCCGGTACTGCTCCGGCGTCATTCCGTGTGCGACGACGAGGTGCCGGCGCAGCATCTTGTTCTTCTGCCCGCAGGCGAGGCAAACGAGATGATCGGGCTTCACCGATGACCGCACCGATACGGCCGGCTCCGGCTTCTGCGCCTCCACTTCGACCGGACCGGTACCAAGCCCGCTCAGCGCCATGTGTACCTGGCGGATCAATTCAGGAAGGTCGTTGACGGCTACTCGATTGTTGCTGACATGCGCCGCGACGATATCCGCCGTCAGCATGATGACCTGTTCGCCATCCTGACCGTCAACCTGTTCTTCAACCATCGTGTTGTCCCGCTCCCGTTTGGAATTATCCCGGTTTATGTCCATTTCGGACAAAAAATGAAAGACTATTTTGAAGAGGAGGAAAACTCTGCTTTTCGCAGAGGGCCCCGAGTTCGTTGCACAGGGACCTCAAGTATATTGCGCGGCGCGCCCACGCGAACGGACAGGGCTGGAAAGGCTGTCTAGCATGCGCCAGGATCGAGGCCATGCAGCCTTCCCACGCTCTCCACCGCTTCCGTATCGCCATGGGATCGTTCATCGCCGGGCTGGTGGTAAGCGGGGTCACAGCCTTTCCGCTGCTTGGGGAGGTGAAGCTCCTTACGCACCTGCTCGGACTCGGCGATGCGACGTCGGCGGCGGGACATGAGGGTCTGGCACATTGGCTGCTTACCGTCCGCTTCGGGCTTGAGCAGGCTTACCTCCAGCACCCTTGGATCGCCTACGGAACGGACTGGCTAGCTTTCGGCCATCTGGTGATCGCGCTTTTCTTCATCGCGCCGCTGATCGACCCGCCAAGCGGGCGAGGCAACATATTCGTAGGGCTGGCTGCCTGTGCGGGCGTTATCCCGCTCGCGCTTATCGCCGGCGCGGTGCGCGGCGTTCCGCTCGCCTCGCGGCTGATCGATTGTTCGTTCGGCGTGCTGGGCGGGCTGCTGCTCCTGTACTGTCTCCGGCTGCTACCCGCGGTCGAGGCGGAGGCGCGGCGCAAGAACGGGGCTTTCGCGGCGCCGCCGCTTTGCTAAGCCTCGCCGCCATGCAGAACCGACGCACGACATTGAAAAGCATCGCCGCAATCGCCGCCGCGGCTGCCCTCCCCCCGCCCGCAACGGCAGCCGCCGCTCGACCGCTTCGCAAGCCGCTGCGCCTGCGCAAGGGCGATGTTGTTGGGCTGGTGGAGCCCGCCGGCTTTACCGACGACGCCTTCGATCTAGAGCCGATCAAGGCCAGCATCGCCGCGATGGGGCTGGTGCCGAGGCTTGCGCCGCATGTCGCCGAGCGCTGGGGCTATCTGGCCGGCAAGGACCGGGAGCGGGCGGCCGACGTCAACGCGATGTTCGCCGACGACGATATTCGCGCGATCTTCGCTGTGCGCGGCGGCTGGGGTTCGGCGCGAATCCTGCCGTACCTCGACTGGACCACGATACGCGCCAACCCGAAACTGCTGATCGGCTTCAGCGACATCACCGCGCTTCACATGGCGATCGCCGCCCGCGCCGGCTTCGCTACCATCCACGGGCCCAATGCGGCAAGTTCGTGGGGCAAGCTTTCATGGGATAGTTTCCGGGCGGTGGCGTTCGAGGGCCAGACGCCAACCTATGCTACGCCGCCCGCCGCAGAAGACCGGCTGGCCCAGCGCGCCGGTCTGGCGCGGACGTTCAGGCCCGGGAAGGCCTCCGGCCCGCTGCTCGGGGGCAATCTTACGGTGCTGACGTCGCTGATGGGCACGCCGTTCCTGCCCTCCTTCGACGGAGCGATCCTGTTCATCGAGGATGTCGACGAAGCTGAATATCGGATCGACCGGATGCTGACGCAGCTCGCGCTCGGCGGCGTACTCGGCAAGGTGGCGGGCGTGGTCTTCGGTCAATGCACCGACTGCCGGGCCAAGGGTCCATCTTACGGCGGGTTCACGCTCAGCCAGGTGCTGGAGCAGCATCTGGCGCCGCTCGGCGTGCCCGCTTTCCAGGGCGCGCTGTTTGGCCATGTGGCGAACCAGTTCAGCCTGCCGGTAGGGGTGCGGGCGGAGATCGATGCGGGGGCGGGCACGATCCGGCTGCTGGAGGCGGCGGTCGCCTAACCCCACTTACTCGCCCGGTGCGGGGTAGCTTAGGTAATGGAGCCGGCGCACTTCGCGGCGTCCGCGCACGACCGTGTCCAGGATCAGCCCGACGGAAAAGCTGATAAAGGCAACTGTCATCATTCCGGTGATCAAGATGGCGGTCGGGAAGCGAGGCACCAGGCCCGTCTGCGAAAAGGTGACGATCAGCGGGATGGCGAGCACCAGCGCCAGCGCGGCCAGGAACCCGGCAAACCCGCCGTAGAACAGCACCGGGCGTTCAATTCGGAATAGGTGCAGGATCGTCTTCATGATCCGCCAGCCGTCGCGATAGGTGGACAGCTTGGAAACGGAGCCTTCCGGACGCGCACCATAGGCCGTAACAACCTCTCCGACGGGCATGGCGAGCTCAAGGGCGTGGACGGAGATTTCGGTCTCCGTCTCGAAGCCGCGGGCCAGCGCCGGGAAGCTTTTCACGAAGCGCCGCGAAAAAACCCGGTAGCCGGAGAAGATGTCAGTGAACGACCGGCCGAACAGGCTGGCCAAGATGCCAGTGAACAGCCGGTTGCCGAGCTGGTGGCCGCGGCGATAGGCTTCTTCCACTTCCGACTTGCGGGCGCCGACTACCATGTCGAGCCGCTCCTCGAGGAGCTTGGCGACCAAAGCCGGAGCGGCGGCGGCGTCGTAGGTCGCATCGCCGTCGGCCATGATGTAGATGTCGGCTTCGGTGTCGGCGAACATACGACGAACGACGTGGCCCTTGCCTTGCATCCGCTCGGTGCGGACGATCGCCCCGGACGCGCGCGCGACCTCAACCGTTCGATCGGAGCTGTTGTTGTCGTAAACGTAGATGACGGCGTCCGGCAGCGCGGCGCGGAAGCCGGCCACGGTCTGGGCGATCGCCGCTTCCTCGTTGTAGCAGGGCAGCAGCACCGCGATGCGCAGTCGAGACTGGTCCAAAGGTTTTCCCCCTCCGCCGTCCCGCACGGCGGGCGCCGAGCCATAGTCTTGGCCCGGATCACGCGTTTCAACAACCAGCATCGGTGCGCTCTTCCCTTGGTTTAGCGGCGGTTCGAGCCGCCTTCTGCACGGGAAGGTGCTTTTATTCGGTTAAGCGCCCCTCCCCCGATCGAGCGGGAGAGGGGCCGCGAAACCTCAGTCTGCCTTTTTCTTGGCACGTGCCTTCTTGGGCTTGTCCTCGGCCGCGGGAGCGGCCTCCGCGGTTTCCTCGGCCGGCGCAGCGTCGGCGGCCTTGGCCTTCTTGGCCTTCTTCGGCTTCTCGCCGGCAGCCGGAGCAGCGTCGGAAGCATCTTCGGCCGGAGCGGCGTCGGCGGCTTTGGCCTTTTTCGCCTTTTTCGGCTTGGCTTCAGCTCCATGATCGTGGTCGTGATCGTGGTTGCAGTCGGGGCCGTGCACGTGGCCGCCGCCAGCATCGGTCTCAGTTGACTCGATCTCCGCTTGGAGGGCCTCGCGGGTCACGGTGCGGTCGGTGATCGTCGCCTTGCTGAACAGGAAGTCGACGACCTTGTCCTCGAACAACGGGGCGCGGAGCTGGGCGGCGGCCATTGGCTCGTTCTGGATATATTCCATGAACTTCTGGCGATCCTCGGGGCGGTATTGCTGCGCCGCCTGCATGATTAGCTGGTTCATTTCGTTCTGCGCGATCTGGATGTTGTTGCGCGTACCGATCTCCGACAGGAGCAGGCCCAGGCGCACGCGGCGCTCGGCGATGGTGCGATATTCCTCGCGCTCGGTTTCCATCTCGGCGCGGGCCGCTTCGGGATCCGCATCGTGGCCCGCTTCGTGCTCGAGTTGTTGCCAAATCTGGTTGAACTCAGCTTCCACCATGGAGGGCGGCACTTCGAAGCTGTGCGTCTCCGCAAGGCGGTCGAGGAGCTTGCGCTTCATGTGGGTGCGGGTGAGGCCGTTCAACTCCTGCTCGATCTGCCCCTTGAGCAGCTCGCGGAGCTGATCAATGCCTTCCAGGCCCATCGACTTTGCAAAGGCATCGTCGGCGTTCGCCTCGCGGGCGGTCTGCACTTCCTTCACCGTGACGGCGAACTCGGCGGGCTGGCCCTTCAGGGTCTCGACCGGATACTCTTCCGGGAAGGAGACGCTCAGCGTCCGCTGCTCTCCGACGGTGGCGCCGACGAGCTGGTCCTCGAAACCGGGAATGAGCCGGCCCGAGCCGAGCTCAACGCGCATGTCTTCGCCGGTGCCGCCTTCAAAGGCGGTGCCATCGACGGTGCCGAGATAATCGATCACGACGAGGTCGCCCATCGCCGCCCCGTGGCCCTCGGGCGCCGGATCGTAGCTCTTCTGACCTTCCGCCATTCGGGTCACCGCGGCGTCCACTTCGGCTTCGGTCGGCTCAACCGTCAGGCGCTCAAGCTGGAGACCGTCGATCTGCGGCGCGGGCAGATCCGGAAGGGTCTCGAGTTCGACGCGGATCACCGCATCCTTGCCCGGGCCACCTTCTTCAAGCTCAACCGCCGGCTGCATCGCCGGGCGAAGCTTCTCGTCGGCGAGGAGCTTCTGGACGCCTTCCTGGACGGCGGTGTTGAGCGCTTCCTGCTCAAGCGCCGGGCCGTGCATCTTGCGGACGAGATTGGCCGGGACCTTGCCGGGCCGGAAGCCGGGCATGCGGATCGTCGGCGCGACCTTCTTGATCTCGCCATCGACGCGGGCGGCGATTTCGCCCGAAGGAATGGTGATCCGATAGGCGCGCTTCAGGCCTTCGTTCAAAGTCTCAACAGTCTGCATCGTGCGGCTCTTGCTTTCTTTGGGAGCGTAAAGACGGCCGAAACGCGAGCCGGGCGAAACTGGTGCGGGCGAAGGGACTCGAACCCCCACATCTCTCGATACTTGGACCTAAACCAAGCGCGTCTACCAGTTCCGCCACGCCCGCAGGGAGGCCGGTCGGCGGCGTCTATAGCAGGGTGACAGAAACGGGCAAGGCGGATGGTGGCAAAGTGGCCGCGCCCCCGCGTCCGATGCAGGCAAGCCCGTGCTTGTACGGCCCTTTGCCTTTCTTCCCAAAGTAGGCGAACGCTTGAGCGAAGGTGGACGAGCGATTCGCCGGTAGAGTTCAGGAGGGCTTGCTGCGTTGACGGGGGAAGGCGTGCAGGACGAGGCTGCGGCAGGCACTTTGTTTCGCGGCATCTTCGAATCCGGGCTCGCCGGATATGTCATCGCGGACCTGACCAGCGACACACTGATCGCGATCAACGACCGCCTCCTCGAGATCATCGGCTATTCCCGGCGGGACGCGGAGCAGATTCCGCAGCTTTGGCGGAAGATCACGCCGCCCGAATATATCCACCTCGACGAGCGCGCCATCGCGCAGATCATCGAGCGCGGCGCCTCGGACCCGTTCGAGAAAGAGTATCTCCGGCCCGATGGCACGCGCGTGCCGGTGCGGATCGCCTCCGCACTCGTGCCGGGAAGCAAGACGCAGGTCATCGTCCAGGTGCAGGACATCAGCGACCGCCGTCGAAGCGAGGAGGTTATCCGGGCCCGCGAAGGGGCGCTGCGCGACAGCGAAGCACGGCTGCGGCTGGCAGTCGAGGCCGGGCGCATGGCGGTGTGGGACTTCGACGTCGCCAGCGAAACCATCCGCACCTCGCCCGAACTCAACCGGCTGCTCGGCTATCCCGACGATGCCGCTCCGACGGTTGAGACGATCCGCGAGCGTTATTATCCCGGCGAACGGGAGCGGCTGGTGGCGGCGGCCGGCGGCGCGCTCGCCGCCGGCGAGCGCTTCTTCGAGACCGAATATCGCTTCTACCGGCTGGACGGCGATTTGCGCTGGCACCTGCTGCGCGCCGAGCTCGAGCTCGACGGGGCGAACGTGCTTGTCCGCGTCGTCGGCGTCGTCCTCGATATCACCGAGCGCAAGCGCACGGAGGAAGCCCTGGCCGACCGCGAGGCCGAGTTGACCGCGGCGCTGGAGGCCGGGGCGCTGGCCGTGGTGGATTACGATCACCTGACCGGCCTCTTCCGCCATTCGCCGCGCCTCAACGAACTTTACGGCTACCCGGCCGATCATCGGCTCACCATCGCCGACGTGCGGGCGCGCTATCACCCCGAAGCGGTGCCGGAGATCATCGCCCACCGCGACCATGACCGCGCTGCCGCCGCGGAAAACAAGTTCGACTGGACGATCCGGCTGCTCCTGCCCGACGGGAGCAACCGCTGGGTGCAGGGACTTGGCGAATATATCCGAAGCGAAGGAGGCGCGATCCTGCGCTCGCGCGGCGTGCTGATGGATGTCACCGAGCGCCGCCGCGCCGAAGAGCATCAGCGGCTACTGATCAACGAACTGAACCACCGGGTGAAGAACAGCCTCGCCATCGTCCAGGGGCTGGCGCAGCAATCGTTCAAGCGCGAAGCGGCGTCTCAGGCGGCCCGGCAGGCGTTCGAGGGGCGCCTCTCCGCCCTGGCGGCGGCGCACGATCTGTTGACGCTGGAGGCGTGGCAATCGGCCTCGCTGCGCCGGATCGTCGAGGATGTGATCGCCCCGTATTGCGGCGACCGGGAACGGTTCGGCGTAGACGGACCGGACCTTGCCCTGCCGCCCAAGGTGGCCGTGTCGCTGGCGCTCGGTCTCCACGAATTGTGCACCAACGCCGCCAAATACGGCGCGCTTTCCAGGGCGGATGGGCGGGTGCGCGTCGGCTGGTCGGCAAAAGGCGGGCGGCTTCAGCTTGAATGGCGTGAAACCGGCGGCCCGCCGGTGGAGGCGCCTACGCGGCGCGGCTTCGGCACGCGCATGATCGAGCGGGGCCTGGCATCGGAGCTTGGCGGCAAGGTGGAGATCGCCTTCGAGCCTGCGGGCGTCGTCTGCAGGATCGACGCGGAGCTGCCGCGGCGGTACCCGGCCGAGCAATCCGCCTAGCGCGCAACCACGAGAGCGAAGCGGGTTCGATTGTTCGGATCGTCCTGCAGATCGCGCTGGAGAATATCGAGGCCGTAAGCCTTTGCAGCCGCTTCCGAGGCCAGCACGGCGTGCGCTGAATCCGCGAGGTCGCGCGCCGCGACGGCGGTGTTGGGCGCCTCTTCCAGCGCCACGCCGAGCTTTTCCAGGGCTCTCGCGCATTGCCGCAGCGCCATTGGGTGGCTGGCGACGATCCGGACGGCGGAGAGGTCCGTTCCAGGAAGGCCAAGCAGGTGCATGCGCACGGACAGATCATGCTCGGCCACCATGCACAGCGGACGCGTGCGCAAAAGCTCCGCCACGTCCTCGACGGTTCCGGCACCGCTGTTGTGGAGCGGGAGCATGCCGAAGCCCGCCGCGCCGCTTTCAACCGCATCGGCAACCGCCGCGAAGCCGTTCACGGCCATCGGCGACACGTCGGGAGCGAAGGCCAGGCAGGCTTCGTGGGCAAAGGCGCCCGGCGCGCCCGAATAGGCGATCCTCACGCCGCGGACGAGACCCGCGCGAGTGCCGGACGGAGCCTGTCGCCAAGCCGCCCGGCGAGTGCAAGCGCCTGGGCCGGGTTGAGACGGGGGTCGCAGAGCGTCTCGTACCGGCGGTCGAGATCGCCCTCCCCTACGCCCGCGCCGACGCACTCGGTAACCTCGGAGCCGGTGGTCTCAAGGTGAAGGCCGCCAGCGTGGACGCCTTCCGCCGCCGCAATGTCGAGGAAGGCTTCGGCCTCGGCGGCGATGTCGGACAGATGACGGGTCTTGCGGGCTCCTGCGGTGCGGCCGTTTCCGTGCATGGGATCGCAGACCCAAAGGGCGTTCAGCCCTTCGTTCCGGGTGGCGCGCATCAGCGTCGGGAGATGCTCGCCGATGCGGCCCGCGCCGAAGCGGCCGATCAGCACCAGACGGCCCGCTTCGTTCGCCGGATCGAGCCGCGCCGCGAGGCGGAGGAGGGTGTCGGGGGAAAGGCTCGGCCCGCATTTCAGCCCGACCGTGTTGGCGATGCCGGCGGCATATTCGACATGGGCGCCGTCGAGCTCGCGCGTGCGGTCACCGATCCAGACCATATGGCCGGAAAGGCTCCACCAGCGGCCGGTGTCGGGATCACGCCGGGTGAGCGCTTCCTCATAAGGGAGAAGCAAGGCCTCGTGGCTGGTCCACACCGGCGCGGCGGGTCCGGCCAACCGTTCTGCCTCGCCATAGGCCTGGAGCAAAGCGGCGGTGGCGCGGGACTGGCCGTGGACGCGGAGCAGCCGGCGCGGATCGGCGCGGCGGGCGGTGTGGTTGAAGCCCGGGCCGTTCACCGCGTCGCCGCGATAGCTTGGCAGGGTCGTTCCACCGCAGCTTTCCAGCGAAACGGAGCGCGGCTTGGCGAACTGGCCGGCGGCCCGGGCGACGTGGACGACATCAACGCCGATGGTTTCACCCATCTGGAGGAGCAACGCCCGGTCAGCTCGCACGCGCTCAGCGGTGAAGCCCTCGAAGCCTTCGGCGCAGTCCCCGGCCTGGAGAAGGAAGGCCTGCCCCCTTGCGGCCTTTGCGATTGCTTTCCGGAGCGCGGCGGCGCCGGGTGCGGTGACGACGGGCACCGCCGCGGCAAGCTCCGCTTCCACCGCGGCGAGTTCGGACGCGTCGGGATAGAGTGGCGCTTGGGCCGTCTTGCGGGTGCGCCACGAGGACGGCGACCAGGGCTGCGCAGGGACGACGAGATCGAGGGAGTCTTCGGGTGCAACGCGGCCGATTGCGATGCCGATGGGCGTTCCGTCCTCGGCAAGGAGCTTTTGGAAGGGCAGCAGGCCGTCCGCAAGAACGCCAGGCGTCTCGGCGAGGATGGCGACGGCTTCCTCGGTTGCGGCTCGGTCCAGCGCCTCCGCGGCGGACGCAGCATGTTCGATTGCGGGCGCCGAGCCGAAGGCGCTGCGCAGCGCTGCGGGAAGGCGAGAATCGGCGCCCGGGGCAACGATCAGCCGGGTGGGCGCTTGCGCCTCAAGGCTATGCGCCATCAGTTCGCCCCAGACGGCCCGAACGGCCTGGGGAGTGGCAGCGGCGGCGCGGCGCTGCAGGCGGGCGATCACCTCCGCCTGGCGGCGGGGGCGAAGCTTGAGATGCGTGTCCGGCGCCTTGGCGGCAGCGATGGCGGCGGCGGCGAGGAGGCGGCGCTCGATGAGATCGAGGATTTGATCGTCGATGGCGTCGATCTCGGCGCGCGCGGCGTCGAGCGGAAGAACGATATTGGTCATGGTGCGGACTCGTGTCGCGCTTCGCCGGTGGCCGGCGGAATGGCGCGCTTTCAGCTCAGAATGATTGGTCTAGCGGCAGGTCCCCGACACGCCCTCAGGCGTGCCGGCCGCTAAACGAGCTGATAAAAGAAATGCGAACCGAGCGGGCGGTGTTCTGTCCGTTGCTCATGGGTTGCATCTCCTCGCGGCCGAACCTGGCCGCTTGCTGCAGGCTGGAGTCTGCGGGCTTCGCTGTCAACCCGAGATCGACCGAAAGCTACGGGAGCCGCGCACTTTCCACGATCCGTTCGAACTCCGGCAGGCCGGCGTCGAAATAATGCATTCGGGTCGCGTCAAACAGCGCGAGGTAGAAGCGGCCGCCGACGATCGCGCCGACCGCCCTCCCCCGCCGCTCGACCTCGTCGCCCCCAAGATGCGCATAATCGAACTGGAAACCGTCACGGCCGAGGAAGGTGCGCGGCTTGAGGCCGGTCATCTCGAAACGGGTGGAGCCGGCGCGGATACGGTAGAAGCTCTCGATGGTGGAGGCGATGTCCTGCGGCGACATGTCGGCGCGGAAGTTCGGCACCTTACGGTCCGCCTTGCGGCGCTGCTGGACGATGCGCTTGTCGTTCTCCAGCCCGCCGATGAAGGTGAGGCTGTCGAGTAGCGGGCCGTTGAGGGTCCAATTCTCTTCGCGATCGATGTCGCTTCGGCCGCGCGGCGCCTTGTTCCAGCGCAGCGTCGGGGACACGATCATGCTGCCGCGGGCAACGCTTTCGGG
The DNA here is from genome assembly GCA_036386875.1 of Allosphingosinicella sp. Taxonomy (GTDB): domain Bacteria; phylum Pseudomonadota; class Alphaproteobacteria; order Sphingomonadales; family Sphingomonadaceae; genus Allosphingosinicella. The sequence continues at coordinate 8,163 of DASVUV010000024.1, read as the reverse complement.
GTGCGGCTCGATGAGTTTGTAGCGGTTGAACAGGCCCGGGCCGCCCGTACAGGCGGTCAGGATAAGGAGGCTTGCCAGGGGCGCCAGCCAGCGTGTGCGCATCGCGTGTTTCCTTCTTGTCACTGGCCGAACGTGTGGCGGACCATGGCCGCGTCGGGGGCGTTGGGCGCAAGACTGAGGTAGCGCTGCAGCGCTGCTTTGCCCTCCGCGCTTCGTCCATCGCGGAGGAGCTGCTGGCCGTGGGCGCGCCAGGCTTCGGGCGGGGCTTCGGGGAAGGCTACGGCGGCGGCATAGCTTTGGCCGGCAAGCGCGCTGTCGCCCTTTTGCCCGCGCAGGCGCCAGACTTCGCCCTCATAATAGCGCAGCAGGCCGTTCCAGCCGTCGCGGGCGAGGTTGCGGATCAGGTAGAGGCTGGCGCCTGGGTCGTTGAGCTTCACCTGGTCGTCGAGCCAGGCTCGGCGGTGGGAGGCGATGGCGGTGAGGTAGCGGTCGCGCCCGCGTTCAATGGTGCGAGCTGACGTCACTTCCTTTGCCGACGCACGCAGGTCCACCATGCGCTCCTCGGGCGCGGGGTGGGTGGCGAGCAGCGAATAGCCGCGCTTCCAGCGTTTGTTGCGCATGGCGGCGCTGGCCTGCGTTTCCTCGATGAGCTGCTGCCAGGTTTCGGGCATTGCGGCGGGATCGTAGCCGGCTTCGGCGATTTGCCTGAGGCCCATGGCGTCGGCCTCCGCCTCCAGTTCCCGGCTGTAGGAGAAGAGCGACAGGATGGTGCCGAGATGCGCGAGGCGGACGAGATCGCCGGCATAAACGCCCGAGGCCGCGCCGCCGACGCCGGCGCCCATGGCAAGGAAGGTCAGGGCCGCGGTCTTGCGCTTCATGTCGCGCCACGCCCGGATCTGGTGGCGGCGGAGGAAATGGCCTCCCTCATGCGCGATCACCCCGGACAACTGGGCTTCGTCGCGCATCCGGAGCAGCAGGCCGGAGAAGACCACCATGAAGCCGGTCGGCGCCATGAAGGCGTTGAACTCGGGAATTCGGGCCAGGTAGACGCGCAGATCACGCACGGCGGGGCCGCCGGTGCGCTCGGCGATTTCGCCGAGATAAGTGGTGAGCGCGGGATCCTCCACCAGGAGGTTAGAGCCGGCAATCTCCTCCTCGACTCGCTCATATTGCTGCCACAGGCCCCGCTCGTCCTTGTCGGCCGGGCGGTGGCCCGGGTTGACGAGCGGCTTCATGTCGGCGGGACGAATTCGCGCCTGGGCGGTACCGGCGAGGCCGGCGCAGCAGGCGCAGCCGAGCCGGCCCAGGAGCATTCGGCGGGTGAGCGGAAGCTGCTGTTCCAGCGCGCTCACTGGCGCTCCCGCACGTTGCGGCCGGCCTTCATTCGGCCGAGCAGGCGCTCCACCATCTGCGCCGCGCCTTCCGGGGAGCGGATATCGCCAAAGCGAACGCCGGGCAGTTGGCTGCTGGTCTGGAGAACGTTGAACCAGACGACCTCGCCGGTGCGCAGGTCCACGAGGGAGGCGTAGGCGCTCTGCCCGCCGCCGGAGACCGGCGCGCAGAAGCCGATGATGCAACCAGCGAGCCCGATCACCTGAAGCGCGGCGCGACCGGAGGAAGCGAAGCTGTCCTCCGCGTGGAGAAAGAGGGCATAGTCCATGCCGGTGGCGCGGCCGAACTTCACCGCATCCTCGCCCAAGGTCCAGTCGAGGCCCTGTCGCCGCTTGGTGGGCAGGGTCGCGCCCATATATTTGTGGAGCGCGATGGATGAGCCGACGGCGTTGTGGAGGCGCTCGAGATTGGCGACGGTTTCGGCGTCGATGCCGTTCAGGCCATCGCGCCGTTCGAGGATTTGCGTTTTGCCGCCGCGGCCAGATTGCTGCTCGGCAAGCGCACGGAGAAGGTTTGCGCGGGCTTGTTCGGTCCAGTCGGCGCGGGGCTCGACCATTCCGCCCGCTGTGAGCAAGCCCACGGTGACGTCCGGGCGCATCACCATCAGGCTGTAATCGCCCTGCGGCGGCGCGAATTCGAGGTCGGCGCGCTGCTTGGTCTGGACGCAGCCGCCAAGCGCCAATGCGCCGGCGGAAAGAAGAATAAGCGCGGCGCCCTTCATGCCCGAAGCTCCCGAAGCAGGCCCGGATTTTTCCAAAGGGACCTGAGAGACTTAACGAGCGGGAGAACGCGTGCGCCGGACCCTCGTTCCGCAGCCGGAAGGCTCAGGCCGGGCTCAGGCGGCCTGCTCGAAGCCCTCGATCGGCGGCAGCGGGCGCAGGCGCTGATAGGGATGGAGCACGCCGACGCCGGTCATGCCGGTATCGGCAAGCGCAACCGCCGTTGCGCAAAAGGCGCATTCGGCGGAGAGGCGGCCGACATACCAATGGGTGCGGCCGCACGCGGGGCAATGATTGGTCTCGCCGGGCCGGTAAAGAAGCTGATAGCCGCGCGCTGAAGGATCGTGCGGAAAGGCCTTGCCCTGCCGACCGGAAGCTACTCCGCCTTCGATTGCCCGTAACATCGCCCGTTCACTCCTCGTCGCAGCCGCGGCATTGCGGAACTGCGATGAAGCGTTGTATTCCATAGGTGAGTTGAACGGTCAATGAACCGTTGCGGCACTGCAACATCTGTGACCATTATCCTGCAGCCGTCAGTCACTGCTGCCCAGCCGCAGGCACAAGTGAAACAAGCAGGTTGCGGGTTGAAAGCGTCCTATGGGCCTCGGCGGCAATGCCCCGTCAGACAATAAGCGCGCGTCTAAGCCGGTGCGGACAACTTCCGCTTCGCGCCCTTCGGCTTCTTCCCAGACCGCCTCCCGATGCATTTCGAAGCTGCCGTCGATGTCCTCCAGGCTCCACACGCCGGAGACGCTGGCGCCGTCCCCGGAGAGGCGGCCGACATAGTCCACCGCATGGGCGGCATCGCTTGCGCCGTCATACGCCTTGGTGAAATCCACCGCGCGGCCGTGGCGGCTGCCCTGGAGGATAGCTTCAAGGGAGTCGCTGGATTCGCCCATCGTGTTCGGTTCGATGATCGTGCCCGAGAGCGCACCGTCTCGGTCCTCGATTTTAGCGAGAAAGGGCACCGTGCCGCCGAAATCATAGGCGTAGCTCCCCATCCACAGGCCGCTCAGGTTAAGGCTTTCGCTCATCCAAAGCGGGCAACCAGCCCGAGGAGCGTGGTAGTGTCCACCGGCTGGGCGCAGAGGAAGCCCTGGTAGAGGTTACAGCCTTCGCGGGCGAGGAGGGCAAGCTGCTCCTCGGTCTCCACGCCCTCCGCGATGACCTCAAGGCCGAGCGAGCGGGCCATGTCGATGACGCTGCGCACCACCACCTGGTCGCGAGGCGAGCCGCCGATGTCCTCCACAAGCCGCTTGTCGATCTTCAAGTAATCGAGCGGCAGGGCTTTCAAGTAAGCAAGGCTGGAATAGCCGGTGCCGAAATCGTCGATCGCCGCGCGCAGCCCGCCCTCGCGAAGGCGGGCGAGCAGGTTGGCGGCGGCGCCGAGATCGTCGATCAACCCGCCTTCGGTGACCTCAACGGTGAGCCGGCCGGCGGGAAAGCCGCTCTCCCGCACGAGAGCGACGAACTGCTCGGCGAAACCGGGCCGGACGATGTCGGCGGCTGTGATGTTGACCGACAGCCGCAGCCCGGACAGCGCCTGCGGCCAGGCGGCGGCGATCGCGATGGCCTTGCGCTGCACGTGGTCGGAAAGCTGGACGAGATAATCGGAGCGTTCGGCAACGCTGAACAAGGTGATCGCGCCAAGCTCGCCGAACTGCGGGTGACGCCAGCGGGCGAGCGCTTCGGCGCCGACGATGCGGCGGGTGGCGACGGAGACCTGGGGCTGGAACAGGATCTCGATTTCGTCCTGGTCCAAGGCTCGGCGAAGATCGACCTCGAGCCGGTCGCCGAGCGCCTCCTCCTTGGCGCTTCCGGCCTCGAGCACGCGCACCGGCCCCGCTTCCGCCGTCTTGGCCTCGGCAAGCGCACCGCTGGCGCGGCGGAGGAGCTGGGCGGCATCGTCGCCGGACTCGGCGGCGACCACCCCTGCCCTGCTGCCCAGCGTGACAACATGGTCTCCCGACATGAAGGGTCGGCCGGTCGCTTCGATCAGCTCGCCGGCCAGGAAGCGGCCTTCGCCGAGGCTGGTCGGCGCGGCGAGCAAGATTGCGAATTCGGCTCCGGCGATTCGAGCGACGAGGCGGCGGCGGCCGTCCGGATCGACCAGCCGCTCGATTCTCCGCGCCGCCGCCTGGAGCACCGAATCGCCGGTGCGGCGCCCGAAGGCGGCGTTGATCGCGTCGAACCGGCTAACGGCGAGGAGAATGCAGACGAGGGCCGGCTGACCGGGTGCCGAGGCGAGTTGCCGGTCGATCCAGGCGCGGGCGGCGCGGGCATCGCGAAGACCGGTCATCGGATCGCGCACCTGCGCCCCAGCCGCTTCGATGGGCGCGATCGATTCGGTGCGGCCGATCACTGCCCGCCCGGTGGGTTCGACGCGCAAGTGATGGGCCAAGCGCGTTCCGCCTTCCTCAGTGTCCTCGTGCGCGAAAGCGGTGGAGCGGCCTGTAGCGAGCAGCCGGTCGACCGCACCCCTGGCGGCACGGCGGCCCTCGGGATTGAGCTTCCGGAACAGGTCGAGCAGGCTGATCCGCTGGCCCTCGTCGTCGCCAAGGCCGGCGCGGCGGGCAAGCGCGGGGCTCAGCTCAACCGTGGGAGAGCCGGGCTGCCAGCGCCAGGAAGCTTGGTGGTCCTCCTCGCCGGCGCGGCGGCTGGCGCGGCCTCCACCGGAGCGCTCGGCGTGCCGGTGGGCGAACTGCACCGCGTGGAGGAACTGCGCCTCGCTGAACGGGCTGACCAGGAAGTGGGTGGCGCCGGCCGCGTAGAGTTCGTCCAGCGCCTCGTCGTCGGTGCGGGAGAGAAGGACGAGCAAGGCGGCGGCATTGGCCTCGGCGGGATCGGCAAGCGCGCGTACGCCTTCCTTCCCCTCCGGCAGCGCCCCGCGCGCATCGACGACGGCGACCGCCGCGCCCGAGGAGATGAAACGGCTTTCCGCATTGTCGTTGCGCCGGGCGGCGATCGCCTGCCAGCCACCGCGCTCGGCCGCGGCGGTGATTTCGTCGCGGTGACGAAAGGACAGAATAAAGAGCGGGGCACCGCCGCTCGCGTCTTTCATCGTCCTTCGCTCGCCTCCGGTTCTTACCTGCTTAAGGCTCTACTCTCGACCCCCGGCCTCAACAATCGGTTTAGAAAATGCGCGCGCGTTCAAAAACACGCGCGGCTTGCCGCCGTCCCCGGTCCGGCCTAGCACATGTCGCGATGACGGCCGCCGCGGACAAACCCACCGCCCTTCTCGCCTCCCCAACCGAGGCCGCGCAAGCCGCCGAGGCCGAGCTGCGCAGCGTTTACCCGTTCGTGCCGCTCGAGAATGCCGCGCAGGTGGTGGCGCTTGGCGGAGACGGCTTCCTGCTCCAGACGCTTCACGAGATGCTGGAGGGTGAGCGGATCCTGCCCGTGTTCGGGATGAACCTCGGCACCGTCGGCTTCCTGATGAACGACTGGCGTTCCGACGATCTGTTCGGCCGTATCGGCGCCGCCCGCCCATTTCGCGTCGCGCCGCTTCGAATGACGGCGCTGACGGCGCAAGGTGAAAGGTTCGAACATTCGGCGATCAACGAAGTGTCGCTGCTGCGCGAAACCCGCCAGACGGCGTGGATCGAAGTGTCGGTGAACGGCCGCATCGTGATGCCGGAATTGATCTGCGACGGCGTGTTGGTGGCTACCCCTGCCGGCTCCACCGCCTACAATCTGTCGGCGCAGGGGCCGATCCTGCCTTTGGGCTCCAATCTGGTCGCGCTCACCCCGATCAGCCCCTTCCGCCCGCGGCGCTGGCGCGGCGCCTTGATTCCCGACGATCACCAGATCGGCTTTCGGGTCATAGATCCGGGAAAGCGGCCGGTGTCCGCCGTCGCCGACCAGCGCGAGGTGCGCGACGTCGCCAATGTGGTGGTAAGCGTGGACCGTAGCCGCGAGCTCACCATCCTGTTTGATGCCGACAACACGCTCGACGAACGCATAACCCAGGAGCAATTTACCGCCTGAAAACGCGGGGAAACGCCTTGCGCCCGCGAAAAACATGCTGCTATAGCCCCGCTCGCCGAAAGGCTGCTCCCCGGTAGCTCAGCGGTAGAGCATCCGACTGTTAATCGGATGGCCGATGGTTCGAATCCGTCCCGGGGAGCCAATTTCTTCAACCAGTGAGTTCGCTCAGCAGCTCCCTTTGGTTGCGCTTGGCGTTCTCCCGACGGAGAATAAGGGCAGCTACCCCTCCCCTGAGCTCAGCTTCACCACCCGTGGCTTCGGCCCGGAAGATTTCTTGTCGCGGAGCAGCGCATAGGCGACCACTGCGATACCGGCGGTAACAGCGACCTTGGTGGCAAGGCCCTTCTTGTTGTGCTGCCACTCCGCCTTGACGCCCATCTCGGCCGGAATGTTCGGCACCTTGGCGCGGGCGAGGTCCTGGCCGATGCCTTCGACCACGTTGATCCGGTCGGCGCCCATCAGCAACAGCCAGTGAATCCAGTTGGATTCGCTCCAGCGGAAGGCAAGACGGCGGATCATGCCGCTGAGGCCGCTCGGCGGGGTAGAGGTGCCGAATACAGCGGGGCGGCGGATATGCTCGATCGACTGAAGGATCTCGACGTCGCTGCGCTGCTGGACCGGGCGCTGCCAGTCGCTGGTCAGCCCCTCGTCTTTCGAGCGGTCGCGATACGGGTACGTAGGATCGTTCTCGGGATTGGCGTCCACGCCCCAGCCGACCACCGAAGTCGGATCGATCGGCGTGCGCGCGGCGGCGATGCGGGTGCGTTCCTGCAGCATGCGATTTTCCTCAACCATTGGGCACCAGCACCGGCTTGATGCAGCCGTCGAGCTTGGCGGAGAACATGTGATAGGCGTCGGCGATATCCTCGAGCGGGACCCGGTGGGTGATGATGCCCTTGGGGTTGAGGCGCCCCTCCTTGACATGCTCGATCAGCTTGGGAAGGTGGCGCTTCACCGCCGCCTGGTTGGCGCGAATTGTGAGGCCCTTGTTCACGATGTTGCCGACCGGGACCATGTTGCCGGTGGGTCCGTAGACGCCGACGATCGAGACGATGCCGCCCTTCTTCACCGAGTTGATCGCCCAGTGCAGCGCGATGGCGTTGCCGGCCTCCAGCTTGAGCTTGGTTCCGAACAGGGTCTGGAGGAAATTGCCTTGCGCGTCGCCGCCCACCGCATCGATCGCGACATCGACGCCGAGGCCGTCGGTTGTCTTCTTCATGAACACAACAACGTCGTCCAACTCCTTGAAGTTATAGACTTCCGCCGGGCAGTAGGTGCGAGCGAATTCCAGGCGATAGTCGACATGGTCGACAACGATCACCCTCCCCGCGCCAAACAGCCAGGCGGAGCGCGCCGCCAGCAGCCCGACCGGGCCGGCGCCGAAAACCAGCACGGTGTCACCCTTCTGGATGCCGCCCATTTCCGCCGCCTGGTAGCCGGTCGGCACCACGTCGGTGAGCAGCACCGCATCGTCCGGATCCATCCTGTCGGGGATCAAGTGCGGGCCGAAGTCGGCGAAGGGCACGCGGACATATTGGGCCTGGCCGCCGTCATAGCCGCCGGCGGTGTGCGAGTAGCCGTAGATGCCGGCGACCGCGGTCGCCTGAGGATTGGACTCGTGGCAGTTGCCGTAGAGGCCCTGCTTGCAGAAGTGGCACTGGCCGCAGGCGATGTTGAAGGGCACGAGCACGTGGTCGCCGACCTTGAGGTTGGTCACTTCCGAGCCGACTTCCTCGACGATGCCCGTGAATTCGTGGCCGAAGGTCATGCCTACCCGCGTGTCGGGCACCATGCCGTGGTACAGGTGCAGGTCGGAGCCGCAGATGCACGAGCGCGTGACGCGCACGATGGCGTCGCCCGGATGTTCGATTTGCGGGTCGCTCTTTTGCGTCGCGCGCACCCGGTAGGGTCCCCGATAATCCATGGCCAGCATATACCCTCCGCATGAGCGTGATTGGTGGAAGATGAAGCACTCCACCAACTTAAGCACGACGGCGGTAAAAGTCGATAGGCGCACGGAACGCTGACGGCGTTTTTTCGCTGTAACGATCCGGCAGGAAAACGG
>DASVUV010000023.1:0-59864 GCA_036386875.1 Allosphingosinicella sp. | reverse complement strand
GGAAATTCGGCGCCGAGGGCATCGGCCTCTGCCGCACCGAGCACATGTTCTTCGACCCGACGCGCATCGGCGCGGTGCGGCAGATGATCATGAGCGAAACCGAGCGCGGCCGGCGCGAGGCGCTCTCCCGCCTGCTGCCCTTCCAGCGCGACGACTTCGCCAAGCTGTTCCGCATCATGGCCGGGCTGCCGGTGACGATCCGCCTGCTCGACCCGCCGCTGCACGAGTTCCTCCCCCATTCCGAGGAGGAGATCGGCGAGCTGGCGACGGCGATGGGCAGCGACCTCGTCACCATGCAGCGCCGCGCGGCGGACCTGGCCGAGGCCAACCCGATGCTCGGCCACCGCGGCTGCCGCCTGGGCATCACCTATCCCGAAATCTACGAAATGCAGGCCCGCGCCATCTTCGAGGCCGCTGTCACGGTTGCGTCCGAAATCGGCGAGGCGCCGATCCCCGAGGTCATGGTCCCGCTCGTCGGCACCCGCGCCGAACTCAGGATCATCCGCGAGCTGATCGACCGCACAGCGCAGGAGGTGTTCGCCGAGCGCGGCGCCTCCGTCGAATATCTCGTCGGCACCATGATCGAGCTGCCCCGCGCCGCGCTCATGGCCGGTGAGATCGCCGAGGAAGCGCAATTCTTCAGCTTCGGCACCAATGACCTGACGCAGACCACCCTTGGCGTCAGCCGCGACGACGCCGCCCGCTTCCTCTCGGTCTACGTCGAAAAGGGCATCTACGCCCGCGACCCCTTCGTCTCGATCGACGAAGCCGGCGTCGGCCAGCTCATCACCCTTGCCGCCGAGCGGGGGAGGGCGGCGAAGCCCGGTCTGAAGCTCGGCATCTGCGGCGAACATGGCGGCGATCCCACCAGCATCGCCTTTTGCGAACAAACCGGCTTGGACTACGTCTCCGCCTCCCCCTACCGCGTCCCCATCGCAAGGCTCGCCGCCGCCCAGGCCGCACTGAGGAGGGGGTAGGGACGAATCCAGAAAAGCCCCTCCCCTTCAGGGGAGGGGTTGGGGAGGGGAATGCAACGTCCAGATGGTCAGGCGTCCCAAACACCCACAGGCCCCACCCCAAACCCCTCCCCTGAAGGGGAGGGGCTTAAGAGACCGGCTCTTTGAACTGCTGAAAACCTAAACCGGCCGCGCTTGTCGCGCTCGTTCCTCCCTGCCGCGCAGCGGTGGGGAGGGGAACCACCCGAAGGGTGGTGGAGGGGTAATTGCCATAGCTTCCGAGGGTCCAGCGCAAGACGGCAAAAGCCTGCGCCATCTACCCCTCCACCACCTTCGGTGGTTCCCCTCCCCATCTCCGATGGGGAGGAACAGGGGTCAGACCGGCCCGCCGCCCGTCGCTCTCGTTCCTCCCTGCCGCGCAGCGGTGGGGAGGGGAACCACCCGAAGGGTGGTGGAGGGGTAACTGCCGAAGGGTCCGAGGGTAAGGCGCGCGACCGCAAAAGCCTGCGCCATCTACCCCTCCACCACCTCCGGTGGTTCCCCTCCCCATCTGCGATGGGGAGAAACAAGGTCAGACCCGGCCCGCTGCCCGTCGCGCTCGTTCCTCCCTGCCGCGCAGCGGTGGGGAGGGGAACCACCCGAAGGGTGGTGGAGGGGTAATTGCCGTAGGGTCCGAGGGTAAGGCGCAAGACGGCAAAAGCCTGCGCCACCTACCACCTTCGCCTGATTCCCTCCCCATTCGCGATGGGGAGGAACAAGGGTTAAACCGGCCCGCGCTCGTCGTTCGGATGGCGGCGCGCATCGTCGCGGGCGGCGGCATGACGCAGCGAGTCCATCTCGCCGCCGCGGCTGCGCAGCGTCTCATGCTCCTTCTCGAGCACTTCGCGGCGCCGCACGTCCTCCAGCCGAAGCTTATGCTCTTCCTTGTAGCGCCGCTTCCACTTGCCCCCGGCCATCAGCGCCATGCCGATCACCAGGCCGAGCAGGAACACAAGGATGTAGATCACCGCTTCGTCGTAATTCACGTTGGCCACGGCACCTTGCTCCTAAATGCGGTTCGGTACCGAAACAATGGGCGAGGAGGCCGGATGTTCCGGCGCCCCTCGCGTCCTCAGCCCTTGAGGTTGTCGCTGATCGAGCAGGCGGCGGGGCCGAGGATGACGATGAACAGCACCGGCAGAATGAAGAGAATCAGCGGAATGGTCATGATCGCCGGCAGGCGGGCGGCCTTTTCCTCGGCACGCATCATCCGGTCGTTGCGGAATTCGGCCGAAAGGACGCGCAGCGCGCTGGCCAGCGGCGTTCCGTATTTCTCGGTCTGGACCATGGTGGTGACGACGCCGCGCAACGCATCCAGATCGACACGGCTCGCCAAGTTCTCGAACGCCGAGCGGCGGTCGGTGAGGAAGCCGAGTTCGATCGAGGTCAGGGCGAATTCGTCGCCCAGTTCCGGATAGGCCTTGCCGAGTTCGCGGGCGACACGGTTGAAGGCCGCGTCCACCGTCAAGCCGGCCTCGGCGCAGATGACGAGAAGATCGAGCGCGTCCGGCAGGCCCTTGCGGACCGCGTTGGTACGCTTGGTGATCTTGTTCTTCAGCCAGATGTCCGGCGCTTTGTAGAAGACCAGAACGGTGGTCGCGACGAGGCCGTAGCGCTTCAGCGAGCTCCAATCGGGGAACCAGTCGAGCACGTAGACGCCCAGGATCACGATCGTGCCGAACACCACCGGCAACACCAGGCGGGCGAAGATGACGACGAAGGCGAGGTCCTTGGAGCGGACGCCGGCCTGCATCAGCCTCTTTTGTGCCTTCTCGACCTGCTCCGCCTGCAGCATCTTGAGGGAACCGAGCAGCGTGCGGACCTTGTCGCCCATTTCGTGCTTGTTGCTGATGTTGCGCCGCCGCTTGCTCGACGAAGCGACGATGCCTGCCTTGAGCTGTTCGCGGCGCTCGTTCAGCGCCTTGACGCGCTTGGCCATCGGATCCTTGACCGTGGTCGCGGCGTAGATGGCGACAAGCACGGCAAAGGTCGCAACCGCGGCGAGCATGGTTGCCGCGGTCAGTACTTCCACTCCCATGACCGTTGGGCCTGCTGCAGGTACCATAACGCGCGTCGCCCCTTTAAATCTCGAAATTGACCATTTTGGACATGATGAACACGCCGATGCCCATCCAGCACAGGCCGCCGCCGCCGGCGATCATCAGCCGTTCGTCGGTGAAGAATTTCGACATATAGTCGTTGTTGATAAACCAGATGAGGAAGAAGACGATGAACGGCAGGGCGCCGACGATCCAGGCGGACGCCTTGGATTCGGACGACATCGCGCGGATCTTGAGCTTCATCTGGGCGCGCTTTCTCAGCACCTCCGACAAATTGCCGAGCGTTTCGGCAAGGTTGCCGCCGGTCTCGCGCTGAATGGCAAGCGTGATGACGAAGAACTGCACTTCGGGCGTGCCGAGCCTGTCGGCCGTGTCCTGAAGCGCGGCATCCATCGTTCGGCCGATCTTCATCTTGTCGCTGACCGACCGGAACTCTTCGGAAATCGGCCCGGGGATTTCATCGCCCACCGTGCCAAGCGTTTCGCTGATCGGAAGGCCGGCACGCAGGCCGCGGACCATGAGGTCGATCGCATCGGGGAAGCGCGCGGTGAACTTGGCCACCCGGCGCGTGATCATCCTGCTGACCACCTTGTGGGGCAGGCCGATGCCGACAAACAGCGCAATGAACAGGCTGAGCAGCGGCGGCACGCCCTTCATTGCCAGAATGGCGCCCACCACCAACGCCAGGCCCAGGCAGATGAGCGCATATTTGGGAAGGGTGATGGATTTGCCGGTCTGCTGGAGGCGGCGGGTGAGCAGAGCCGGATTGGGGATGAACCTTTCGGCCAAATCCTCCATCTTGGACTGCTGGCGCGTCTGAAGGATGCGCTTGAGCTGCGCCTGCGTCGCGACTTCGTTCGATCGGCTGTGGCGCTCGCGCACGCTTTCAAGGCGGCGGTTCGACGCTTTGGCGGCCGAGGGCCCGGCGAAGGCAAAGACGAACATGCCGACCATCGCCAGCACGCCCGCCATCATCAGCAGCAAGGGGAAGCTCGGCACAATCGTTCCTCGATCCAAAGTTAAAGGTGACGGGGCAGTGGTGCTCTTCAGGCGGGCTGCGGCTTGGTAAGCTTCGGCTTCTTGGCGAGCATCGACTTCAAGTTGAACTTCTCAAGCAGCGAGCCGCCGCCGGCCCCTGCCTTGGCCGGCGCGCCGGTTTCGACCTCGCCGCCCTCCACCGCGGCCACCGCGGCGGCGACGAGCTGGCCCAGGGGGCCGCTGATCTTGGCGCCGGTCGCCACCTTGGCGAAGGGCTGGCCGAGCTTGGCGGCCTGCGCCGCCGCCTTGGGATCGAGCGGAACGACGATATCGACCTTGCGCTCGATCGACAGCTCGAAGTCCTTGCGGCTGATTTCCTGGGCGCCCTTGTCGATCTTGTTGGCAACCACGAGCACCTTGGCCTGCGGGGCATTCTGCTTCAGCCAGCTCAGGATTCGGATCGCGTCGCGAGTCGAGGCGAGGGTGAATTCCACCACCACGATCGCCACATGCGCTTCCTGGACGAGGTGCGGGTGCTGGACCAGCATCGGCCTCGGCAGATCGAGCACCGTTGCTTCAAAGGCGTTGCGGATTTCGTCCTGCAACTGGAAGTAAGCGGCGCCATCGTTCATCAAAGGCTGGTTGAGCGGCGCTTCCGCGGACAGGACGCACAGCTTTTCGTTGGCACGCACCATTGCCCGCTCGATGAACAGGCCGTCGATCCGGCTCGGATTCTCGATCGCGTCGGTCAGGCCGCGGCCCGGCTCGAGATCGAGCGAAAGCGCGCCGGTGCCGAAATGGACATCAAGGTCGAGGAGCGCGGTCGAACGTCCGCCTTTGTCGCCCATCAGCCAGGCAATCGAGGTCGCGATGGTTGATGCGCCGACGCCGCCGCGAACGCCGATCACCGCCGCCATGACGTGCGGCTTCTCGGCGGTCTGCTCGCTGACCCGGGGGCCGGAGACGATGAGCTGGGCGTGGGCGAACGAGTCGCGAAGCTGGTCGGGCGTGAAGGGCTTCAGCAGATAGTCCTGGATGCCCGACGCGATCAGATCGCGGTACAGGCGAACGTCGTTCACTTGGCCTGCGGCGATCACCACCGTACCGGGCTCGCACACTTCGGCCAGCGCGTTGATGTCGTTGAGCGGGTCGCCGGACTCCGACAGATCGACGAACAGGATCGTCGGGCTGGCCGAGACGGACAGCGTCTGGATTGCATTGCGCAGCCCGCCGCGGTTGACCTTTTCGGGTGCCCAGCCATGCTCAACCGCAATCGGGCGGAGCAGCTCGGCGGTGGATTCGTCGCAGACGAAGGCCGCGAAAGGGTCGCGAAGCGCGGCGGTGCGGCTTGCATTGAATGGCGCGTTCATCGGTTACTTCCCCTTACCCTCGGACTTGAGCCCGCCGGTTCCGGTCGGCGCCGCGTTGCGATAGGCACGGATCGCCTTGGAATTGGTAGCCGAGTTGTCGGAGCTGTCTCCGGTCTGGCCCAGAACAAGGTCGTTAGGGTCGGCAACCATTGCGGCGAGGTTCGAATTCATCGCGCAGCCGTAGTTCGGCGAGGTGGAGCCCGCGCCGGACTTGCCCTTCCAATCCGGGCAGCCCGGAACCGATGCGGTGGCGCGGCTGATGATTACCCGCACCATTCCGGGCTGAACCTGCCCGGTGGTTACCGGGTGGCCATCGCTGAGCAACAGGCCGTAGCGAGAAGCGGCGCGGGCGACGCCTGCGCGGCCTTCATCGCCTTCCACGTAGACGCGGTCGCCATATCCGACCTGCAGCGACTGGAACCAGCCGTCCAGCCGCCCTTCCTCATAGGGCTCAAGGCGTTCGCCCTGCACCCGAAGGTCGATGGCATAGTTGGAATGCCGCACAACCGGCTGATTGACCGAGTAGAGGCTCTTGTTAAGCTCCTCGGCCTGGCCCGACGCGCCCGCTGTCAGCGCGGCAGCGAGTGCTATGATGCGAACGGAGCGGTACATGCTCAACCTGTCCTTTCGGTCGATCTGCGACATCAGAAACTGAAACCCGGCGCCGGGGCGCTGGACTTGGGCTTAACGGCGGCCTGTTGAACTTCGCGCCGCCCCGCCGGAGCCGGCGCAGGCACAGAGGCCGGCGCGAGCGAGGAAAGGGCAGGGGCAAGGCTGGGCTCGGCGAGGACCGGTCCAGGCCGCCTTTCGTTGCTGCGGCTATTTTCCTGCTTGTCGAGAAGCACCCGCTCGATCGTGCCCGTGCCGCGGAAACCGTCGGTTGGAAGCGCGATCTGCGATGCGTTAACCGGCCGCACGAGATAGGGCGTGATGACGATCATCAGCTCGGTCTCGTTACGCTGGAAGCTGTTCGAGCGGAACAGGGCGCCCAGGATCGGCAGGTTGCCGAGAAACGGCGCCTTGTCGACCGAAACATTGCTGGTGTTTCGCAAAAGGCCGGCAATCATGAAACTCTGCCCGGAGCCGAGCTCAACAGTTGTCTCGGTCCGGCGCGTCGTTAGGGACGGAACGGAGAAACCGCCGATTTGGATTGCCCCTTCCTTGGATAGCTCCGACACTTCCGGGCGCACGCGCATCGAGATGCGCCCGCCCTCCAGCACCGTTGGGGTAAAGGCCAGGCTGACGCCATATTCCTTGAACTCCACCGAAGTGCCGTTGAGGCCCGAGGCCATCGGGATCGGGAACTCGCCGCCGGCTAGAAAGCTGGCGGTCTCCCCCGAAAGAGCGGTCAGGCTTGGCTCGGCGAGGGTACGCGCCCGGCCGTCATTTTCGGCGAGATCAAGGGCCGACAGGATATCGACGCCGAACAAATTGCCCGCTCCGAACAGGGACGTGCCGGCGCCCGGCGACACGGTGGTCACGCCTTCCGACACGGTGGTGCCGGTGCCCATCGGGGCGCCCGGAATGTGCTGCGGGTAAAAGGAGCGCCCGCGGCCGACGCCGAACTTGAAGCCGCCGGTGCGATCGGCGGAGGCGAGGTTGACCCCGATCTCACGGACCAGCGAGCGGCTCACCTCGGAGATTCTGACCTGCAACATGACCTGGAGCGGTGTGGCTGTCCTCAGGCGGTTGACCGGTATGATCGCCAGAAGCGCGCTTGGATCCGAGGTGTTGACCCCTGGGTTGAGCAGCGAGCGCACCAGCATCTCGGCCTGCGCGCTGTCGGCGGGCGAGGGAACGGTACCGTTGATTACCGCGATCTGCCCGGCATGGGTAACCGTGATGTTCGATTCGGGCATGGCCGCCTTCAGCACTTCGTTCACCGAGCTGATGTTCTGGCTGACCCGAACGCTTGCGCCGTAAACCACCGATCCGTCGGCGGCGGTGGCGATGATCGTCGCTTCGCCGGCGGCTTTGCCGAACAGGCCAAGCTTGCGCGGGCTGGTGACGTTGACGTCGGCAACCCCTGGATTGGAAGTCCAGACATCCACCACGTTGCGCGGCAGGGAGATGAGCTCGCCTTCGCCGACCGAGAGCAGCACCTGGTTGGCGGGCCGGTAGGTTCCGGAGCCGGACTGGGCAAAGGCCGGGGCCGGTGCCGTGGCGGCGAGGCTGGCCGTCAGGACCGCGGCAATCGCGGTGCCGAGAGCGGCGCGGGTTGAGATGTTGCGCTTGGTCATCTTACTTGGCTCCGACCGGGACGATGGTGACGCTGTTGCCCCGGGCGACGCGAACCGTCGGTCCTTGGGGCGCTGAAGGAGCGGCCGGTGCGGCCGGGGAACCGGTGGTGCTTGCCGCGGCCGGCGCTGAAGCAGCCGCCGGGGCAGCCACCGCCGATGCTCGGGAAGGCACGCTGCTGCGCTGGAAGCGGGAGACGTCGGCGCCGACGGTGACCGTCGAACGGGTGTCGACCGGCTGGTTGGCGAGGGCGAGCAGCATGCGCTTCTCGGCCTTGGGATCCGTGCCGTCGGGCACCGACACCGCGCCGGAGGCGATCGCCTGCTCGAGCTCGGCGCTGTTGTCGGCGAGCGAGCGCAGCACCAGGGAGACCTGGCCGATGGTCTGGGCGACCGCGATCTTTTCCGCCATTTTTGGCGTTGCTTCGAGCGTGACGGTGGAGAAGTTCTGGACAACCGGCTTGCCGTCCTCGCCCTTCACATCCATGCGCTGGTCGGTGGCGAGCACGCGAACGTTGCGCATGATCGTTTCGGAGGCCTTGAGCGGCTGGCCTTCGCCGCCACCAGGCACCGTCTGGGTGAGCACCATGTCAACCCGGTCGCCCGGGAAGATGAAGCCTGCGACGCTGCTGGTTGCGGAAACCGAGACCGTAACGGCGCGCATGCCGGCGCCGAGGGCGGCGGCAAGGAAGCCGCGCTCGCCCGGCTTGATCAGCGATCCGTGGGTGAGCGGCTGGCCGGCGGTGATTTCGTTGCGCACCACCGTGCCGATCAGTTCGGCGGGGTTGGTGCCCACCTTGCCCTTGATGAAATAGGCGGGCTGGACGAGGCCTTCGGGCCATTTCTGATAGCGCAGCGCTTCCGCGTCGATGATCGTGCCAACGGGCAGCGACCGGGTGGCGACCAGCACTTCGGGTCCGGCCGGGATCACCGGGGTGGCTGAAGCCTGGGGCGCAGAGGCCCCGCTGAACATGTTCTTGGCCATCACTGCGGTGACAACCGCCACCAGCAATGCGCCGACCAACAACACGATCTTTTTAACATCCATGACGCCAGTCGCCTCCTGCCCGCTTTCAAGCTAGGCTTACACATCAGCCAAAATGGTTAAGGAACCGTTCGCCGATCAGCCAAAGGCCGGCAAAAGCGATTGCGATTCCGTACGGTATCTCCGGATTGCCCGCGGTTTTGAGCAATCGGTGGGGGATCAGCATGGCGATGGTCAGCACGCCGCCGGCGATCGCCATGATCATGATGAGCTGGAACACGCCCATCGGCGGCAGCCACAAAGCCAGCGCGAACAGCATCTTCACGTCGCCGCCGCCCATCTGCCCAAGCTGGAATGCCACAAAGAAAAGCAGCAGGACGCCGAACGCCACGGCGATCTGGAGCGCTACATCCGGCCACAAGGACAGCCCGATCGCCCACCAATAAGGTATGGCGCCCAGTGCAATCGCCGCGTTCAGCCAATTGGGAATGGTGCGCGTGCGCCAGTCGCCGACCGCCGCCGCGAGCAGCCCTGCCGTGAGCAGAGCGGTAAGAAACCAGGAAAAGGCGCCTTGCATGGCTAACAGCCACTAGACGTGCTTGCTTTAGAAACCGTAACCGCGGGCGCGATGACGCCAAAAGCTTTCAACCGCCGCGCAATTCCGTCCGATGCGACCCTGCGCGAGTGGCTCGCCCCGGATGGCTGGGTTTACCGCCGAATGGAGTGGCCGCGGCCGCCAGGGACGGCCCAGCGCGGCAGCATTCTCTTCGCGGGCGGGCGAGGCGACTTTATCGAGAAATATCTCGAAGTTCAGAACCATTGGCACGAGCGTGGCTGGAACGTCTGGTCCTTCGACTGGCGAAGCCAGGGCGGCTCGCGGGGAGACATCAAGGCGGGGCACCTTGAAAGCCTCGATCCACTGGTCGACGATCTTGCCGCGCTGATCGCCGCCTGGCGCGAGGAGGTACCTGGCCCCCACGTCGTGGTCGCTCATTCGATGGGCGGCCATGTGCTGCTGCGGGTGCTGGCGGAGCGCGCACCGGCGATCGACGCGGCGGTGGCGGTGGCGCCGATGGTGCAGATCAACAGTGCGCCGCTTCCCGGATTCGCGGCGGCGGCGACCGCCCAGTCAATGACCGCGCTGGGCTTCGGCCGGACGGCGGCGTGGAGCGGCCCGGAGGTTCCGGAGCCGGTCGGCTCGGCGCGCCAGGGCTTCCTCACCGGCTGCGCCGAGCGCTACGAGGACGAACTGTTCTGGTGGGGGCGCGAGCCCGGCTTCAACCTGGGCACGCCTAGCTGGGGCTGGCTCAATGCCGCCTACCGCTCCTGCGCGCTGCTCACCGACGCGGCGCTGGCGAAGGTAGAAGTGCCGGTCCTGTTCGTCGCGACGGAGAAGGACCGGCTGGTCAGCGCCCCTGAAATCCGCCGCGCCGCCGGGGCGATCCCCGGCGCCGAGCTGCTGATGTTCGAGGACGCCGCGCACGAAATATTGCGCGAGATCGATTCGGTGCGGCTGAAGGCGTTCGCCCGGATCGACCGCTTCCTCGAGGAGCATGCCGGCGGATGAGCCGCCGCGCGGACATAGCGATTGTCGGCGCGGGCATGGCTGGGGCCAGCCTCGCAGCGGAGATCGGCACGCGCGCCTCCGTTGTGCTGCTGGAGGCGGAGGACCAGCCGGGCTACCATTCCACGGGCCGCTCCGCCGCCTTCTGGTCGGAAAGCTATGGCGGCCGGGCGGTCCAGCCGCTGACCACCGCCTCCGGTCCCTTTCTGCGCGACGGCGGCTTTCTCCGGCCGCGCGGCGCCCTGCACATTGCGGGACCGGAAGGGCAGGGGGCGCTCGACGCCCTCGCCGCCGAGCTGGGCGACACGGTAGAGCTGCGGCCCCTGCCGGGCGAAGCACTCTCGGCGCGCGTCCCCGGGCTGCGGCCCGAGTGGGACCGGGCGCTGTTCGAGCCGAGCTGCGCCGATATCGACGTGGCCGCGCTTCACGCTCTCTACCTCGCCGCCGCCCGCCGCGCCGGGGCGGAACTGCTCACTGGCGCGGAACTGCTCGCGGCCGAGCGGAGGGGAGGGCGCTGGCACCTCACCACCGGCGCAGGCGAAATCGGGGCGAAGGTGCTTGTGGATGCCGCGGGGGCGTGGGCCGATCCGGTGGCGCGGCTCGCCGGAGTCCGGCCGCTCGGCACTCGGCCTTACCGCCGCACCATGGTGCAACTCCGGGTCGATCCGCCCCCGCCCGCCGACCTCCCCCTCGTCATCGACGCGCTCGGCCGCTTCTACTTCAAGCCTGAAGCAGGCGGCCGTCTCTGGCTCAGCCCGCACGACGAAACCGCCTGCAAACCGGGTGACTGCGCGCCGGAAGAGTATGATGTCGCGCTCGCCATCGATCGGCTGGAGAAAGCGGTCAACTGGCGGGTGACGCAAGTGGAACGCCGCTGGGCAGGCCTCAGAAGCTTTGCCCCGGACCGGCTACCCGTCTACGGCTTCGCCCCGGACGCGCCCGATTTCTTCTGGTTCGCAGGCCAGGGCGGCTTCGGCATCCAGACCGCGCCGGCAGCGGCAAGGCTGGGGGCTGCGCTGCTGCTGGGTGAGATGCCCAGGGACGGGATCGACTCGGCGCCCTATCGTCCCGGCCGCCGCATGAACTGAGCGGCCGCGTCGCAGGCCAACTTGTCCGCGCGTTCGTTCTCGGGGTGGCCGGCATGGCCTTTCACCCACTTCCACTCGATCGTGTGGCTGCCGACGGCCTGGAGCAGCTCCTGCCACAGCTCCGCATTCTTGACCGGCTTGCGGTCCGCGGTCTTCCAGCCGTTGCGCTGCCAGCCGTGGATCCACTTGGTGATTCCGTCGCGCAGGTAGTTGCTGTCGGTCCACAAGGTAACGGTGCAGGCCCGCTTCAGCGCCTGCAAGGCGCGGATCGCCGCCATCATCTCCATACGGTTGTTGGTGGTGAGCGGCTCGCCCCCCGACAATTCCTTTTCCTGCGCCCCGGCGCGGATGATCGCGCCCCAGCCGCCCGGGCCCGGATTGCCCTTGCAGGCGCCGTCGGTGAAAATCTCGACTTCGGTCATGATGCTTTCAGTGGAAAAGGTGAGGTCAGGCGGCGGCTTCGAGGCCGCGCGGGAGCTTGAACACCATGCGCTCGACCACGCCGTCGCGCTCGATCTCCGTCACCTGGAAGTTGGCGGACAGGAAATCCACCACCTCGCGCACCAATGTTTCGGGTGCCGAGGCCCCGGCGGTAATGCCGAGCGTGTCGACGCCCTCCAGCCAGGCGAGGTCAATGTCGGTCGCCCGGCCGATCAGCTGGGAGCGCACGCCCTCGCGCTCCGCCACTTCGACGAGGCGCAGCGAGTTGGAGCTTTTCGGCGATCCGATCACCAGCACCGCGTCGCAATCGACGGCCATTTCCTTGACCGCGGTCTGCCGGTTCGACGTGGCGTAGCAGATGTCCTCGCCGCGCGGCGCCTTGATCAGCGGGAAGCGGCGGTGAAGAACGCCGACGATCTCCCGCGTGTCGTCCACGGACAAGGTGGTCTGCGTGAGGAAGGCGAGGTTGTCCGGATCGGCGGGCTCGATCGTCTCGGCATCGGCCGCCGTCTCAATCAAGGTCATCTGCCCTTCGGGCACCTGGCCGAAGGTGCCGATCACTTCCGGGTGGCCGGCATGGCCGATGAACAGGATGTGCCGCCCGCCTTCCACCAGCCGCTCGGCCTGGCGGTGAACCTTGGAGACGAGGGGGCAGGTGGCGTCGAGATAATCGAGCCCGCGCGCTTCCGCGCTCGCCGGCACCGTTTTCGGCACGCCATGGGCGGAGAAAACCACCGGCACGCCGTCCGGCACCTCGTCCAGTTCGGCAACGAACACAGCGCCTTTCGCCTTCAGGCTGTCGACGACATATTTATTGTGGACGATCTCGTGCCGCACGTACACCGGCGCTCCGTCGCGTTCGAGCGCCAGCTCGACGATGCGGATTGCGCGATCGACACCGGCGCAAAATCCGCGGGGGGAGGCGATCATCAGGGTCATGGGTCGTCGCGTATCGGGCATAAAAAAGCCTCTAGTGCGAACGCGGCGCCGCGTCCACGATTCCGGTCGGAGCGCGGCCGGCACGGCCTTGCTTGCCTCAGCGTAAGGCGTTTTCTATGATCCGCCGGCCCGCCCCCGGGAAAATGAGGATCCTTTGCCAGTGTTCAAGCTCAAAGCGGCCGTTGCCGTGCTTCTTCCGCTCACCATGCTGGGCTGCGCCAAGGACGGCGAGATCGTCGGGACCGGCATCACGGTCACCCGCTCCGCCTGTCCGGCGGTGGCGATTCCCGCCGCAACTGGGGACGTGACGCTGTTCAGCCCGGAAAATGCGCGCACCGCCGATGCGATCGACGTGGTTGCCCACATCACCAACCTGCGCACCACCTGCAACGAGACAGGAGACAATATCGTCTCCACGGTGAATTTCGAAGTTCGGGCCCAGCGCCGCGATGCGCGGGGCGCGCGCCAGGTGGTGCTGCCGTACTTCGGAACCGTGCTTCAGGGCGGCACCAACGTTGTTTCGAAAAGCGTCAGCAACGTTGGCCTAAATTTCGCCGACGGTCAGCTTCGCGCCAGCACCACCGGCCAGGCGACCGCCTCCGTCAGCCGCGCCGCCGCCACGCTGCCCGAGGACATCCGCCGCCAGATCACTCGCGAGCGCAAGCCCGGCGATCCCGATGCGGCGGTGGACCCCTTGTCCGATCCGGAGGTGCGCGAGGCGGTGCGCAAGGCGAGCTTCGAACTGCTCGTCGGCTTCCAGCTTACCCAGGAGCAGCTTGCCTATAACGCGACGCGATAAGGCGGGGCAACGCGATAAGTCGCGTTGACTTGGGCGGGGGGACGCTTCAGAGCGGCCCCCGTCGCCGGTCTTCGGGCAGGTGTTCGCGCGGGAGAGCGTGGGGGGTTTCGGCCCCTCGCCGCCGAAGGAGCAACCGCCCCGGAATCTCTCAGGCACAAGGGACCGCGCGGGCAAAGACACTCTGGAAAGCGGGCCGGGCAACCGGCCCCACCGAAGGTGTAACCCGCACCGCCACCGGCACTGCGGGGAAAGCTCTCAGGTTCAGTGACAGAGGGGGAGAGTTTGAGCACCTGCCGGGCCCCCGCCCGAGCGGCGCCGGACGCCTCCGGAGACTGAACATGACCGACGCCGCCGCTTCCCCGCTTCCCCTCAACGATTGGCACATCGCCCGCGGCGCCCGCATGGTGGCCTTCGCCGGCTATTCCATGCCGATCCAGTATGACGGCATCATCGCCGAGCATAAGTGGACGCGCGAGTCGGCCGGCCTGTTCGACGTCAGCCACATGGGCCAGTTGCTGATCACCGGCGAGGATCTCGACTCCGCGCTTGAAGCGATCCTGCCCGCCGATCTGTCGCTGCTCAAGGACGGCCGGCTGCGCTATTCGCTGCTTTTGAACGACAGCGGCGGAATCGTCGACGACCTCATGGTCACCCGCCGCGACGACCATTTCTACATGGTGGTCAACGGCGCCACCAAGCAGGGCGACATCGAGGTGCTCCGCGCCCGCCTCCGCGACGATGTCGGCCTCGATCACCTCACCAGCCAGGCGCTGCTCGCGCTTCAGGGGCCGAGGGCGGTGGACGCGCTGGCGCGGCTCGCGCCCGGCGTCGCCGAGCTCACCTTCATGACCGGCGATGCGTTCGAACTGGGCGGGATGGCCGCGTGGATCAGCCGCTCCGGCTACACCGGCGAAGACGGGTTCGAAATTTCCGTAGCATCGGAGGATGCGGTCGCGGTCGCCGATCTGCTCCTCGAGCAGCCGGAAGTGAAGCCGATCGGCCTCGGTGCGCGCGATTCGCTCCGCCTCGAGGCCGGCCTGCCGCTCTACGGCCACGACCTTGATGAGGAGATCACGCCGATCGAGGCGGATCTCGGCTTCGCCATCTCCAAGCGCCGCAAGGCCGAAGGCGGCTTCGCCGGCGCGACGCGCATCCTCGCCGAACTGGCGCAGGGGCCAATCCGCCGCCGCGTCGGCCTCGCCGTCGAAGGCCGCCAGCCGGTGCGCGAAGGCGCCATGGTGGTGGACGGCGAAGGCAATGAAGTCGGCAAGGTGACCAGCGGCGGCTTCTCGCCGATCCTCGAAGCGCCGATCGCCATGGCCTATGTCCCCGCCGCCAGCGCCGAAGTGGGCAGCAGCGTCACGCTCGCCCAGCGCGGCAAGCTTTTCCGGGCGAAGGTCGTGCCCATGCCCTTCGTTCCCCACCAATATGTCCGCAAGGGAGCCGCGAAATGACCGTTCATTATACCGAGGAACATGAGTGGATCCGGGTCGAGGGCGACACCGCCACGGTCGGCATCACCGATTTTGCGCAGGGCCAGCTCGGCGACATCGTCTTCGTTGAGCTCCCCGGCAACGGCCAGCAGGTCACCAAAGGCGGCGAGGCCGCGGTGGTTGAATCCGTGAAAGCAGCGTCCGATGTTTACGCCCCCGTCACCGGCGAAGTCACCGAAGCCAATGGCGCGCTCACCGACGATCCCTCGCTGGTCAACACCGATCCGGAAGGGGAGGGATGGTTCTTTCGCCTCCGCCTTTCCGACATTTCGGAACTGGATGGCCTGATGGACGCTGACTCGTACAAGTCGTTTTGCGAGAACCAGTGAGCCTCAATCCTTCCTCCCGCTGGTCGCCCAGCGATTACGCTTCAAACGCCGCCTTCGTGCCGGCGCTCGGCAGCGCCGCTCTCGACCTGCTCAACCCGCAGCCCGGCGAGTTCATCGTCGATCTCGGCTGCGGCGACGGCGTGCTGACCAAGCGGATCATGGACGCGGGCGCGCGTGTGATCGGCCTCGACGCCTCCCAGGAGATGGTGGAAGCCGCCCGCAGCCGCGGCGTCGATGCCTTTGTGGCCGACGCGCAGGCGCTCGACCTCCAGGGCCAGGCGGCACGCTTCGGCCAGTTTGACGCGGCGTTCTCCAATGCGGCCCTGCACTGGATGCTTGACCCGGATGCGGTGGCTGCCGGGGTGTTCGGCTTGCTCAAGCCGGGCGGGCGGTTCGTCGGCGAAATGGGCGGGGAGGGCAACATCGCCGCGTTGCGCGCGGGTATTCGCGCCGAACTCACCGCCCGCGGCTACCCCGTGCCTGCGGAGGACCCGCAATGGTACCCCGCCGTCGCGGAGTTCCTGCGGCTCTACGCTTGCGCTGGTTTTGTCGACATCCGCGCCCACCTAATCCCGCGCCCCACGGCGTTGCCGACCGGGGTTGCCGGCTGGGTCCGGACCTTCCGCAACGGTTGGCTCGAAGTGGCCGGAGTAGCGGCGGAAGACCGGGCCGAGGTTGCGGCGGGCGTGGAGGAGCGGCTTCGGCCGCAGCTCCAGCAGGCCGACGGAAGCTGGACCGCCGATTACGTCCGGCTTCGCTTCTCCATGCGAAAACCCGACTAGGCACCACAGCCGAGCCAAGTTCAACCTCTAGGCCCGGTCACCCGATCAGGGCAAGAAGGAAGCCACAAGAGATGCGTTACCTACCCCTTGCGGAAGCCGATCGGCGCGAGATGCTGCGCACCATAGGCGCGTCCTCGGTCGAGGACTTGTTCGTCGACGTGCCGGAAGCGGCGCGGCTTGCAGCGAAGGTGGAAGGGCTTCCCGACCACGCCAGCGAGCTCTCCGTAGAGCGCCAGCTCTCCGCCATGGCGCGGCGCAACCTCGCGGCCGGCGAAGCGCCCTTCTTCCTCGGCTGCGGCGCCTACAAGCACCACATTCCCGCGTCCGTCGATCACCTCATCCAGCGCGGCGAGTTCCTGACCAGCTACACGCCTTACCAGCCCGAAATCGCGCAAGGGACGCTGCAGGCTCTGTTCGAATTCCAGACCCAGGTCGCGCGCCTTTACGGCTGCGATGTCGCCAACGCTTCCATGTACGACGGCTCCACCGCCTGCTGGGAAGCGATCGGCATGGCCCGCCGCATCACCCGCCGCACGAAGGCGGTGCTCTCCGGGGGCCTCCACCCGCATTATGTCTCGGTCGCCAGGACGATGGCGAAGTTCACCGGCGACACGCTGGAGACCTCCGTCCCGCAGCTTGGACCCGAGCCGGACACGACCGCTTTGCTCGACTCGATCGACAAGGACACGAGCTGCGTCGTTGTACAATATCCCGACATTCTCGGCCGCATCGCCGATCTGTCTGAACTCGCCGATCGCGCCCATGCCGCCGGCGCGCTGCTGATCGCGGTGGTCACCGAGCCGGTCGCCCTCGGCCTGATCAAGGCACCCGGCGAGATGGGCGCGGACATCGTCGTCGGCGAGGGCCAGTCGATCGGCGTCGGCCTGAACTTCGGCGGGCCTTACGTGGGCCTGTTCGCCACCCGCGACAAATATGTCCGCCAGATGCCCGGCCGCCTTGCCGGCGAGACGGTGGACGCGGAAGGCAAGCGCGGCTTCGTGCTCACCCTCTCCACCCGCGAGCAGCATATCCGCCGCGAAAAGGCGACGTCGAACATCTGCACCAACTCCGGCCTCTGCGCGCTCGCCTTCTCGGTGCACATGACGCTGCTCGGCGAGACCGGGCTGCGCCGCCTGGCCGAACTCAACCACGCCCGCGCCGTCCGTGCCGCGGAGCGGCTCGCGAAGATGCCGGGGGTGGAGCTGGTCAGCGACACCTTCTTCAACGAATTCACCCTGCGCCTGCCGCAGGAAGCGCGGCCGGTGGTGCGTACCCTTGCCGACCGAGGCATCCTCGGCGGCGTGTCGCTCGGCCGGCTTTATCCCGACGAGGAAGGGCTGGCGAACGGCCTGGTCGTCGCCGTCACCGAAATCTGCACCGACGAAGATGTCGAGGCGCTTGCCGGCGCCCTTGAGGAGATACTGGCATGAGCATGAACCGTGAAGGCCGTCCCACCCGCCCGGAAGCGGGCGAGGGCGCACCCGTGGCAACCTGGACCGGCAACCGGGCCCTGATGCTCGAAGAAGCCTTGATCTTCGAGATGGGCGAGGAAGGCGGCACCGGCGTCGACATCGAGCCCGCGCCGAAGGTGGAAAGCCGCATCGGCGGCCTTGAGCGCAACCGGCCGATCGGCCTGCCCGGCTTGTCAGAGCCGCAGACGGTGCGCCACTACACGCGCCTCAGCCGCCAGAATTACGCCATCGACCTCGGCCTCTTCCCGCTCGGCTCGTGCACCATGAAGCACAACCCCCGCCTTTGCGAGAAGATGGCGCGGCTTCCGGGCTTCGCCGATATCCACCCGCTTCAACCCGCCGACACCGTCCAGGGTGCG
This sequence comes from Allosphingosinicella sp., assembly GCA_036386875.1. Taxonomy (GTDB): domain Bacteria; phylum Pseudomonadota; class Alphaproteobacteria; order Sphingomonadales; family Sphingomonadaceae; genus Allosphingosinicella. The sequence continues at coordinate 41,973 of DASVUV010000023.1, read as the reverse complement.
CTCCAGCTCATCGCCGAACTCGGCGGCTGGCTGGTGAAGCTCACCGGCATGCACTCGGTCGCGATGAGCCCCAAGGCCGGCGCCCACGGCGAATTGTGCGGCCTGCTTGCCATCCGCGCCGCTTTGGAAGCGCGCGGCGACGCCCGCGAGGTGGTGCTGGTGCCGGAAAGCGCCCACGGCACCAACCCCGCCACCGCCGCCTTCGTCGGCTACCGGGTGGAAAGCATCCCGGCCGACGAGCGCGGCCGGGTGGATTTCGAAGCGCTGAAGGCCCGCCTCGGGCCCGACGTTGCGGCGGTCATGATCACCAACCCCAACACCTGCGGCCTCTTCGAGCCGGACATGACGGCGATCTCCGAAGCCGTGCACGCCGCGGGCGGCCTGGTGTACTGCGACGGCGCCAACTTCAACGCCATCGTCGGCCGGGTCCGCCCGGGCGATCTCGGCATCGATGCGATGCACATCAACCTCCACAAGACCTTCTCCACCCCGCACGGCGGCGGTGGACCGGGCTCAGGCCCGGTGGTCTTCTCGGAAGCGCTCACTCCATTCGCCCCCTTGCCCTTCGTCGAGAAGCAGGGCGACACCTACGCCCTGATCGAGGAGGAAACCGCGGGCGAGCATCATGGCCAGAGCTTCGGCCGGATGACCGCCTTTCACGGCCAGATGGGCATGTTCAGCCGCGCGCTTGCCTACATCCTCAGCCACGGCGCCGACGGCCTGCGCCAGGTGTCCGGCGACGCCGTGCTCAACGCCAACTACATCCTCAGGAGCCTGGAGGACGTGCTCGACGCACCGTTCGGAGACAGCGGCCCGTGCATGCACGAAGCGCTGTTCAGCGATAAGGGCTTCGGCGGCGGCCTCACCACGCTCGATCTCGCCAAGGGCCTGATCGACGAGGGCTTCCACCCGATGACCATGTATTTCCCGCTGGTCGTCCACGGCGCCATGCTCATCGAACCGACGGAGACCGAGAGCAAGGCGGCGCTGGACCAGTTCATCGGGGCACTGCGCTCCGTGGCGGAACGCGCCAAGGCCGGTGACGAGTCGCTAAAGGCGGCGCCGATCCACGCCCCCCGCCGCCGCCTGGACGAGACGCTTGCGGCACGTAAACCGGTGTTGGTCTGGAAGGCCCCCGCGCAGGCCGAAGCCGCCGAGTAACCTCAGCGCTTCGCCTTGCGGGCCTCGACCGCTTCCGGCTTCGGGATGATTGGCGACAGTTTGGCGATCACGTCGTCGGCCGGGATGAACAGGTCGGACGGGAAGCCCTTGTCGCCCTCATTGCCGGTGCGGAACCAGGCTGCGGCGATACTGCCCGACAGGATCGGCGTGAACACGAAGCCGCCATGGCCGCGCGACTTGGCGAGCAAGGCCGCGTGCAGCACATAGGCGTCCATCGAGGTCATCGGATCGCTCAGCGGCAGGAACATCGACTCCATCCTGAACTTGGTCGGATCGGCCTTGGTCTTGAGCAGCATCTTCGACTTGTCCGTGCGCCAGACGTTCTTGGAAAAGGCTTCGTAGCTCGAGGCCGGGCGCAGGCCACGGGTCAGCGCGAACAAGGTTTTGTTGTCGCTGTCCTTCGCCAGAAGCGCTGTGCGGGTGGTTTCGGCCTGATCCTTCCAAAGCTGCTCGGGAGTTTTCGCCAGACCGCCGATCAGCTCATCGGGCGCGGCGCCTTCGCGGAGCCGGCGGTTTATCTCCATCACGCTGCCGAGGGACGGCCCGACCCATTGGGAGCGGGCCGCGAACAGCCGCCGCGCCGCCTTCATGTCGCCGCGCCCGGCGGCGTCGACGATGCCGTACAGGTCGATGAGTTCGACGAACTCCGCGGTGTCAGCCTCGGGCTTGCCGTCGGCCTTGCGCTTGTCGAGATTGGCCTGGGCGGCCTTGGCCCGTTCGGCCGCGACGTCGAGATGGCCGGCAAGCGCATGGGCAAGCGCCGCGCCCGCCAATGCGACGGAGGAATCGTATTCGGGCGAATGCTCCGCGTCGAATTCAGCAAAGCTATCGCGAAGCCGCGCCGAGTCGGCGAAACGCCGCGCCAGATCGGCCCGGTTGGCGCGCATCACGGCGGCAAGCGGCATGAGCTTCGCCTGCCAGCTCAGCAGCCGATCCTCGTCCTCTGAAGGCGCGGAGAGGAACCCCGCATAGGTCGGCGTCGAGAACAGCTCGAATAGCGAATATTGCTGCTGCTCGGCGCCGCGCAGGCTCACCGCGCGCGCTTCCTCGGCGCGGTCCATGCGCAGCAGCGCCGCGCTTTCGATCAGGTCGAAGGAGCGGGCGCGCGACCGCACGAAGTAGGGATTCTCGGTCAGCCCCGCGGCCTTTGCTTCGCGGCGCGCCATGGCGATATCGTCGATTGCCGCCTGATACTCCTTGGCCTCCATGCGGTGGATCGCCCGGCCGAGGATCAGGCCGAGGCGCCGGCTGGAATTGCCTTCCGCGCCGTCGCCTTCGAGCAATGCGGTGCAGGCGGCGACCCCGGCCTCGCCGAACTTGCGCTTCGATGCATCGGGCACTTCCGGCGAGGGCGCGAACAGGCCGAGCAGTGTCACCGCGCCGAGCAGCCGCGCCGCGGTCTCGCCGCTGGTGACGTTGTTGGGCTGGCCGTCGCACTGGACGTGGAGCGATCCGGGCTTGTCTGCCGCTTGTGCGGGTACGGCCAAGGCCAGGCCGAGTGCGCTCGCGCCCAGGCTAAGAGACTGCAATTTCATAAATACCCCCTCGGTAGATGCGGCGAGGCTAAGCGCGCGCCTTCAAGCCTGTCAATCGCCCGGCCGCTTCTCAAGCGAGACTTCTCCGCCGGGCGTCTCAAGTTCGGGCGCCGCTTGCGGTTCTTCCCACCCCGCCGGCTCGTCCCTGTAGCTTTGCTCCTCCTCGGCGTCGCCCCCGCCCATGAAGCGCCGCTTCACCCAGGCACCGAGTCCGCCGAACGCCGCGAGGATCAGGATCAGGAACTTCTTCCCGAAGCCGAGGACGATCGCGAGCAGGCCAAGCTTCTTGGCCGCGGCAACGCCCACGCCCGCCGCAACCAGGCCCGCGACGCCGTAATCGGCCTTTTGATCGGTGCCCGGCTTGTAGTCGGCGTAGCGCGCGCCGCTGTTAAACGCGGCAACGCTGGCGAACCTTGCCGCCGCGTTCCGTGTTTCGCCGAGCTTCGACATTCCAGTCAGCATGTTGAGGCTGAGCACGCCTCGGCGGCCGAGCAGGCGCACGTCGTAGTTCAAGCTGTTCTCCGCCTGCCCGGTGAATTGGATGTTCTGCGCCCAGACCACCGAGTGGGTCTTGGGATCGTAAACCGGCTGCTGCGCCCACCCTACGAGGTGCTGGGCGGGATAACCTTCGCTTGTGCGTCTCTCGTTCAGCTCGTCCTCGCCCTCCTGCATCTGGCCGATAAGCGCGTTGTAATCGGTGGATTGCGCGTCTTCGTCGCTGACCCAGCCGGAACGGTCGAAGGTCACCACCGCGCCCCAGGTGTCGTCGAGGAAGGTCTTGCCGGCTGGGAACACCAGCCCGAGGACGTCCGTCGCCACCTCCGGCGGATTGCCCCAGGCGTCCACCAGCACCCGCCGGGCTTCACTCGCGGGAAGGAAGTAATAGTCCTTGCCGAGGTGAAGGACGGCTTCGGCCTCCGCGATCCGGATGTCGCCCGTGGCGGGGTGCAGATCCTTTGCGAGCGCTTCGATTTTCGCAACTCGCGCGGCTTGCTCCGCAGTCGGCGCTTGCGCATGAACTGGTGCCGGGAGCAAAGCCGCGGCGAGCGGAAAGAGTAGTTTCGTCCAGTGCTTCATGTTGGCCCCCGATTTGTCGAACGCAGGCTGGCACAGCTTGGCCTAATGGCGCCACCCAAATTGCGCAGGAGACCGACGTGAAACGCCATGCCCCCGCCACCGAGCGCAACCGTGAGCCGATCGCGCGAGTGCTGCGCCAGATTCTGCCGGAGAGGGGATTGCTGCTGGAGATCGCCGCGGGAACGGGCGAACATGCGGCCTATCTTGCTCCGCTGTTCCCCGGTTGGCGATGGCAGCCGAGCGATCCCGATCCCGACTCGCTCACCTCGATCGAGGCGTGGCAGGCGGACAGCGATGCGGCCAACCTGCTGCCGCCACTGTTCCTGGACGCCGCTTCATCGATCTGGCCGCTGGACTCCGCAGACGCCATCTTGTGCATCAACATGGTGCACATCAGCTCGTGGGGCGCGACCGAAGGGCTGATGCGCGGCGCGGGGCGGCTGCTGCCGGCGGGCGCGCCGCTGGTGCTTTACGGCCCATATCGGCGAGAGGGAGTCGGAACGGCCCCGAGCAACGAAGCCTTCGATCAATCGCTCAAGGCCCGCAACCCCGAATGGGGGATACGGGACCTTGAAGCGGTGCGGACGGAAGCGGAAGGGCAGGGGCTGCTCTTCGATGGCCTCCACGAGATGCCCGCCAACAACCTGATGCTGGTGTTCCGCAAGGGCTGAGCTCCGCCAGAGGCCGCCTTAGCTGTCGTTGAAGCGCGGCAAATTCGCCTGCTCCGGCTTGTCGCTGTCGCGCACCCGGGTGACTCCGTCGCCGTCGCCGACGTCTTCCTTGAGCTCGTCGCGGGTTCCGATGTCGCGCTGGAGGTTGCCGCCGGCGGCGCTGCCGAAAGCGGGGCCTTCTTCCATCGCTTCGATGATGTCCTTGTCGTCGTTCAAACGGGCAGTTTCCGCGCGGTCGGCGCCGCGATCGTTGCGGTCGGTCATGCAAATCTCTCCTTTTGCTCGGAGGGAATCAATGCCGCGGCGAAGGAGACGTTCCCCCGGCTAGCCGCACCAGAAGCAGCGTCCATAGCGTCCCAAGCGCCCAGCCGGCGGCAACGTCGCTTGGCCAATGAACGCCGAGCACCAGGCGAGTCGCGCCGACCGCGAAGGCGAAGACCAGAGCCGCGGCGATGGCCGGCTTACGATAAGACGGTGAGGCAAGGAGCAGCGCAAGGCCGAGCCCAAGCGTCATCGAATTAGCGGAATGGCCGCTCGGAAAGGAAAGGGTGGATACAGGGTCGAGGTGGCCGAGGGGATCGGGCCGGGCGCGGCCGAACAACAGCTTGAGGAGCGTCACCAGCAGGCGCTCGGAAAGGAGCAGGGCGATGAGGAGAAGCGCCCGGCGGCGGTGCCCGCGCCAGGCAAGCCACAAGGCCGCCACGCCGCCGATGGAAAAATAGGCCCACCAATCGCCCAGCCGAGTAAGGAGGCGCGCGGCCCCGACCAGCCCGTCGAACTGCATGGCAATCAGGATCGAGCGGTCGATCGGCGACTCAGGCCCGCCGAAACAGAAGGCCAGGGCGAAGACGAGCGCCAACATCGCATAAACAAAAGCCGACAGCCTGGTCATGGACCGGGCTGTCGGCGATGGGAGAGGCGTTTGTCCAGTCCCCCGCGCCTCGAAAAGCAGGCGCGGGGGCGTTGGAAGGCTTAGGCAGCGGCGGCGCTGCGGCGGCGGCGGGCGAGGAGCCCCAGTGCGCCGAGGGCGAAGAGACCGAGGCCGGCAGGCGCCGGAACCGGGGTGCCGCCGGTCGAACCGGTCGAGCCGGTCGAGGAGGGCGTGCGGTTGAGGTTGGTTGCGTAGAAGCTCTCGGGGCCGCCGGCGGCCGCGGAAACGGTGGTCTCAAGCGCGATGCGGACATCGGCGAAGTTGCCGAGGCCGAACACGGTGGAGTTGAGGTAGGCCTGCTGCTCTTCGTCGACGGCGAGGAGGAAGCCGGCGACGCCGTTGCCCGCTTCGGTCATGTCGAAGGTCATGTTGCCGTCGATCGCGGCGATCAGCACGTCGTCGAGGAAAAATTTCAGCGTGATATCGTCGATGCTGATCGAATTGCCCGCCGGATCGGTCGCGTTGAAGATCAGGCCGATATCCTCGGCGCCGTTGAAGCCGAGCTCGCCGATGGTCGGCGTGTCGTACTTGTTGCCTTCGCGCGCCGGATTGACCTCGTCGCCGCCTTCGTTGGTGACGCCGTTGCCCTTGAAGACCTGGCTGTCGCTGATGCAGTTGCCGGAGCCGACGCTGGTCTGGCCGCCGCTGACGCCGACGCAGGCCGATTCGGTGCCGTCCGCCCGGGGGCCGCGCTCCTGCACAGTGAGCAGGCGGGGCTCGTTGCCGAAGCCGGTACCGGTGTCGTAGATCGGCTGCACGTAGATGATGCTTGCCGACGCCATTTGCGGCGCGGCAAAGGCGGCTGCGGCGAATGCCCCGGCGAGAAGGCGGCGGCGGAGCGCGCTTGATTGATTGGACATGACGGTCTCTCCCTGTTTGCGCCGCCCCTCCAAAACATCGTCCGGGCAGCTTCGTGAGCCGAGATAACCCACAAAATGCGGGAATTCACCGGGGGTGGAGGGGGGTTTATGCCGCTGTCCCGGATTGGGCCACATGCCCCGGGAACTTCTAAGATAAGGTAAGCGGAGCGCCGTTTGCGGCGAATTTCACGCCTGAGATTTGGCGGATCCGCGAACCGATGTTAGTCTTGCGGCTTCGCTGGGGAGCGGGGTGGATGGTTTCGAATCGACTGTATTACGAACGGCGCGCGTCCGAAGAGCTTCGGGCGGCTGCGCGCGCGGTAACTCCGGAAGCCCGCGAGCGGCGCCGGGCGCTTGCCGAGCTGTTTTCGCGCAAGGCCGCCGAGTTGATGCCCGCCACGGCCGGCTCGGGTGAGCAGGGCCTGGCCAGCGCGATGACGTTCGAGACCGCCGCCTGTTGATCGGGACCCAGGACTAGACCGGGTAAGCGGTGGTGAACTTCACCCGCTCCATGGCGAAGCGCGACGTCACGTTCTTGAGCGGCAGAAGCGCGATCAGCCGGCGGTAGAAGGCGTCGTAGGCGGCCATGTTGCCCACCGCGATCCGCAGCAGGTAATCGACGTCGCCGGCCATCCGGTAGACCTCCATCACCTCCGGCATCTCGGCCAGAGAGGCGCCGAAACGCCCCAGCCATTCGCTTGAATGATCGCCCGTCTCGATGGCGACGAAGACGGTCAGGCCAAGGCCCAGAGCCTCAGGATCGCAGAGAACGACCTGACGCTGGATGACGCCGCTTTCCGCCATCCGCTGAATCCGCCGCCAACAGGGCGATTGCGAAAGGTTCACGCGCGCCGCGACGTCGGCCACGGACAAGGACGCGTCCTCCTGGAGGATGGCGAGGATCTTCCTGTCGATCACATCCATGCGGTTCACCTCCCGATATTGGAAGAAACTTCTACTCCGCTCGCCTCCCAGAGCAACAGGCATGTTATCTGCCCGAGGCCGTTGTTTGCCCTCGCCCCTGAGAATATCTGGGGTTGCAGGCGTAACTGCCACTTCAGCGATCCGGTCAGTCCGGCGCGTTTTGGAAGATTCTTCTAATTTCCCCGAGGACCAAATGGCAGACGCGGCAGTATTGAGGCGCAGCGCCGACCGCCTCGACGTCGGCAAGCCCGCCGGCGGGGACATCGCCGCGCGGCTGCGCGCACTGCGGGAGTCGGTCGAGGGTCGGATCGTGTTTACGACCAGTTTTGGGATCGAAGACCAGCTCATCGCCCACCACATCTTCACCGAGCGCCTAGCGATCGAGGTGGTGACGCTCGACACGGGCCGCCTCTTTCCGTCGACCTATACCCTCTGGCAGGAGACGGAGGAGCGCTACGGAGTCCGCATTCGAGCCTTTTACCCGCAGGCCGAGGCGGTTTCGGCGATGGTCGCGGATTCCGGCATCAACGGTTTCTACCATTCCAAGGACGCGCGGATCGCCTGCTGCACCGTACGCAAGGTCGAGCCGCTTGGCCGAGCGCTTGCCGGCGCCGCGGTCTGGGTGACGGGCCTTCGTTCCGACCAGTCCGGCGGGCGCTCGCTCGTCGCGCTGCAGAGCTGGGACACCGAACGCAGCCTCGCCAAATCCGCGCCGGTGTTCGACTGGACGCGCGACGAGGTTGTTGCGGCTTGCGAGGCGCTCGGCGTGCCGGTGAATGTGCTCCACGCGCAGGGCTTCGTCTCGATCGGCTGCGAGCCCTGCACCCGCGCCATCGCGCCGGGCGAGCCGGAGCGCGCCGGCCGCTGGTGGTGGGAAAGCGACGAGGCCAAGGAATGCGGCCTTCACGTCGGCCCCGATGGCCGCCTCGTCCGAAGCGAAGCGGCATGAGCATGGATCGTAGCCCAGAGGCGGTTCCGGCACGCATTGCGCCGCTTCCCAACCTGCCGGTCTTCCACAAGGTGGCGGGGCGCAAGGTGGTGATCGTCGGCGCGTCCGAGGGTGCCGAGTGGAAGGTCGAACTGCTGCAGGCAGCCGGGGCCGATGTGCTTCACCTCACCGGCGGCTGGAGCCCCGGCGACCTGGAAGGCGCCGCGCTCGCTATCGCCGACATGCCGGAGCGGAGCGAGGCGCTTGCCTTCGTCGCGGCGGCGCGGGTGGCCGGGGCTCCGGTCAACATCATCGACCAGACCGATCTGTGCGACTTCCAGTTCGGCACCATCGTCAATCGGGCGCCGGTCGTAGTGGCGATCTCCACCGATGGGGGCGCGCCGATGCTTGGACAGTCGATCCGGGCGCGGATCGAGAGCGTGCTGCCGCTTGGTCTTTCCGGCTGGGCGAAGGCGGCGCTGGCCTGGCGCCCGCAGCTCAAGCAGCATCTTGGCGAGTTCGCCGCGCGGCGGGCGTTCTGGAAACGCTTCACCGAAGCGGCGTGGGCGAATGTCGACCGTGCGCCCGGCGACGCCGATTTCGAGACGCTGCTCAAGGGCGCCGAGCAGCCCCGCGCGGGCAGCGTCGCGTTGGTCGGTGCGGGGCCGGGCGACCCCGAGCTGCTGACGCTCAAGGCGGTGCGGGCGCTGCAGACCGCAACCGTGATCCTCTACGACGACCTGGTCGGCCCCGAAATCCTCGAGCTCGCCCGCCGGGAGGCGAGGCGCGTGGCGGTTGGGAAGAGGGGCGGCGGAGCCTCATGCAGTCAGGACGAGATCAACACCCGGATCGTCGAACTCGCCTTGGCCGGTGAAACGGTTGTGCGCCTCAAGGGTGGCGATCCGCTGATCTTCGGCCGCGCCACCGAAGAGATCGACGCCTGCCGCGCCGCCGGTGTGCCTGTCACCATCGTGCCAGGCATCTCAGCGGCGCAAGGCGCGGCGGCCGCGCTCGGCTTCTCGCTCACCGAGCGCAAAAAGGCGCGGCGGATTCAGTTCGTCACCGGTCACGGCGCCGACGGTAAGCTCCCCCAGGATATCGACTGGGGTGCATTGGCCGACCGACGCGCCACAACCGTTCTTTACATGCCGCGCAAGACGCTTGCCGAGTTCGCCCGCAAGGCGCTGGCCAAGGGCCTCGACCCGGCCACCCCCGCGGTTGCCGTGGCCTCGGCGACCCTGCCGACCCAGGCGCATGTCGGCGCCACCATCGCCGAGATCGCAAGCCGCACGCCCTCGCTTCCGGCCGCAGCGCCGGTTCTCCTCATCGTCGGCTGGGTTGCGCGCGAGCACGCCGCGTCCGCCGTCGCCGACCTCCTTCCGCTCAGGATAGCTTCGTGAACGCGCCCGCCTCCTTCGCCGCCCGCACGCTGACCCACCTCGAACAGCTCGAGGCGGAAAGCATCGAGATCATGCGCGAAGTGGTCGCTGAAACCGACAAGCCTGTGATGCTTTACTCCGTCGGCAAGGACTCCGCGGTAATGCTTCACCTTGCCCGCAAGGCCTTCTTCCCCGCGCCGCCGCCATTCCCGCTCCTCCACGTCGATACGACCTGGAAGTTTCGCGACATGTACGCGCTGCGCGACCGGGTCGCGGCGGAGAGCGGCATGGAACTGCTCGTCTACCGCAACCCGGAGGCCGAGCGGCAGGGCATCAATCCGTTCGACCATGGCGGCCTCCATACCGACATGTGGAAAACGGAAGGGCTGAAGCAGGCGCTCGACCTCTACGGCTTCGACGCGGCCTTCGGCGGCGCCCGGCGCGACGAGGAGAAGAGCCGCGCCAAAGAGCGGATCTTCAGCTTCCGCACAGCACAGCACCGCTGGGACCCGAAGAACCAGCGCCCGGAGCTGTGGAGCCTCTACAATGCGCGCAAGGGGCCCAAGGAGACGATCCGCGTCTTCCCCCTGTCCAACTGGACCGAGCTCGACATCTGGGAATACATTTACGCCGAAAACATCCCGATCGTGCCGCTCTACCTCGCCGCCCCGCGCCCGACGGTGGAGCGCGGCGGGATGCTGCTGATGGTGGACGACGGCCGCTTCCCGCTGCGCGAGGGCGAGGTGCCGGTGGAGCGCTCGATCCGTTTCCGAACCCTCGGCTGCTACCCGCTGACCGGCGCGGTGGAGAGCGAGGCGACGACGCTGGCCGAAGTGATCGGGGAGATGCTCGTCGCCACCACCTCCGAACGGCAGGGCAGGGCAATCGACCACGATTCCGGCGCAAGCATGGAGCGCAAGAAGCAGGAAGGTTACTTCTGATGGCGACGGCACTTCAATCCTCCCCGGAACGGGGAGGGGGACCAGCCGCAGGCTGGTGGTGGGGGCCCGGCGGTCTCGCGCACGTGTCGATCAAGGGGGAGGTGCTACGGCTCTGGGCCACCTCCACCACCGGCTTCGCCGGCGGTCCCCCTCCCCGTGCCGGGGAGGAAATTTAAGATGGCGGCCGCCTTCAAAGCACCCACGCCGGCCGACGCCGCGCGCGCCGAACTCGACGCCTACCTCGACGCGGCCGGCCGCAAGTCGCTGCTTCGCTTCATCACCTGCGGCTCGGTGGACGACGGCAAGTCAACCCTGATCGGACGCTTGCTCTACGACTCCAAGATGCTGTTCGAGGACCAGCTCGCTGCTCTCGCCAGCGACAGCCGCAAGGTCGGAACGCAAGGGGAGGGGCTCGACCTCGCATTGCTGGTCGACGGGCTCGCCGCCGAGCGCGAGCAAGGCATCACCATCGACGTCGCCTACCGCTTCTTCGCAACCGACAAGCGCAAGTTCATCGTCGCCGACACGCCGGGGCACGAGCAGTACACCCGCAACATGGTGACGGGAGCGTCCACGGCCGACCTTGCCGTGATCCTGATCGATGCGCGCAAGGGCGTGCTGACCCAGACGCGGCGGCACTCCTACCTCGTCCACCTGCTCGGCATCCGCAATCTCGTGCTTGCAATCAACAAGATGGACCTGGTCGGCAACGATCAGGCCGTGTTCGAGCGCATCGTCGCGGAATATCGCGCCTTTGCCGACGAAGCGGGGATCGAGAACTTCACCGCCATTCCGGTGTCGGGCCTGACCGGCGACAACGTTACCACGCGCTCCGATGCGATGCCCTGGTATGACGGGCCGGCACTGCTCGAGCATCTCGAGACGGTGACGGTCGAGGCGAACGCCGACGCGGAGTCGCCGTTCCGAATGGCCGTTCAGTGGGTGAACCGGCCCAACCAGAACTTTCGCGGCTATGCGGGGCGGATCGCCAGCGGCCGCGTGCGGCTCGGCGACGAGGTCGCGGTGCTGCCCACCGGCCGCCGCTCGACCGTTGCAGGCATTATCACCTTCGACGGCGAACTTGTGGAGGCGGTGACCGGCCAGTCGGTAACGCTCACCCTTGCCGACGAAGTAGATTGCTCGCGCGGCAACATCCTGGCGGCGCCCGAAGCGGCGGCCGAGCCGGTGTCGCGGATCGATGCGACCCTGGTCTGGATGGCCGACGAGGCGCTGGTGCCGCACCGCTCCTACTGGCTGAAGCTGGGCACGCAGACCGTCTCGGCAAGCGTCGGCGGCGTCGGCCCGATCGTGGACGTCAACACGATGGAGCAGAAGCGCGGCATCACGCTGGGCCTGAACGACATCGGCGAAGTCCAGATCGACCTCGACCGCAATATCCCGCCCGTGCGCTATGCCGACAACCGGCGGCTCGGCGGCTTCATTTTGATCGACAAGGTGACTCACGCGACGGTCGCGGCGGGGCTCGTCACCGGCTTCCCAAGCAACCCGCTGCGCGCCGCCGGCGAGGCGGTTTCCGCGGGAAGCATAAGTTGGGTCGTGGGCGGCAGCCGCGGCATTTGGGCGCGGCACGCCGCGGAGCGGCAGAAGGCGCTCGGCCGCCCCGCCTTCGTGCTCGACGAGGAGGCGCTGAGCGGCCTCCTGTCCCTGGACGAAAGCGAGACGGTGCGCCGTGCCCGCGAGGTCGCGAAGCTGATGAGCGCCGCAGGGGTGCATGTTTTCCTGACGGTCGAAGCACCCGACGGAGAGGCCCAGCCCGGCCGCATTGTCGAGGCCGGCGACGGCGAGCCGGAAGGAGCGGACGAATGGGTGATCTGATCCGCGCCGCAGTGCATATTGAAAGGGCCTGTCAGTGACCGTCGCGCAGCATTTCGCCGAGGGCGCCCTCAGCGTGGATCAGTGGACGCATATCGAGGCGCTTGCCCGCTCGCTGAGCCCCGCGCAGGCGCGCTGGATCAGCGGCTATTTCGCCGGGCTCGACGCCGGCCTGCTCCGCGCCAGCGGAGCCGAGGCACCGGCCGCGCCGGCACCGCAGGGGCGTACCCTCACCATCCTCTACGGCACCGAGACGGGCAATGCGCGTGACCTCGGCAAGGCGCTCGCCGCCGCCGCGGCGGAGCGCGGCCTGTCGCCGCAGCTTGCCGACATGGCCCACTACAAGGTGCGCGCCCTCAAGGACGAGCAGGACCTGCTGGTCATCGTCAGCACCTATGGCGAGGGCGACCCGCCCCAGCCTTCGATCGCCTTCTTCGAGTTCCTGGAGGGGAAGCGCGCGCCGCGCCTCGAGAATGTCCGCTTCTCCGTGCTGGCGTTGGGCGACTCCACCTACGAGAAATATTGCGAAGCCGGGAAGCGCATCGACAGCCGTCTCGAAGAACTCGGTGCCCAGCGCATCGGCGAGCGGGTTGACTGCGACATCGACTATGAGGAACCCGCAGCCGCCTGGGCGGCTGCGGTGGTGGACCGGCTCGCCGCCGATCTTGCCGCCTCCGCTGCTCCTAGCCTCGCGCTTGCGCCGGCAACGGCGGCCTCGGCGCCTTCAGCGCACGACAAGAAGAACCCGTTCGCGGCGACGGTGCTCGAAAACGTCCTTATTGTCGGCCGCCATTCGAGCAAGGAGACGCGGCACCTCGAACTCGACCTTTCCGGCTCCGGCCTGACGTACGAGCCGGGAGACGCGCTCGGCATCGCCGCGGTGAACGCGCCGGAAGTCGTCGAAAGCCTGCTGGAGGCCACGAGCCTTGCCGCCGATGCGCAGGTCACGGTGAAGGGCGAGACCATCCCGCTCGCCGACGCGCTGACGCAGCGCTTCGAAATCACCACCGCAAGCCCGCGCTTTATCGACCAATGGGCGAAACTCTCCGGCGCCGCCGAACTCGAAGCCCTTCGCGGCGAAGAGCGCGCGGCGGATCGGATGCTGTTTCTCCACGGCAACCACGTCGTCGACATCGTCCGCCGCTTCCCGCTGCCGGGGGTCGGCGCGGAAAGCCTGCTCGCCGGCCTCCGCCCGCTGCAGCCGCGGCTCTACTCGATCGCCTCCAGCATGGCGGCGGTCGAGGACGAAGCGCATCTCACTGTCGCACCCGTGCGCTACGATCTCCACGGCTTGCCCCGCGCCGGAGTCGCCTCCAGCCAGATCGCGGACCGGCTGCAGGCTGGCGACACGCTCCCCGTCTACATCCAGCACAACCCGCATTTCGCACTGCCCAAGAACGACGCCCCGATCATCATGATCGGTGCCGGCACCGGCGTCGCGCCTTATCGCGGCTTTCTCCAGCACCGCGAAGCGGCGGGGCAGGGCGGCAGGAGCTGGCTGTTCTTCGGCGAGCGCAGCTTCCGCTCCGACTTCCTCTACCAGACCGAATGGCAAGGCTGGCTGGAGGCCGGCGTGCTGGGGCGCATGGACGTGGCCTTCTCCCGCGACGCCGCCGACAAGGTCTACGTCCAGCACCGCATGCTGGAACAGGCCCGCGACGTCTACGCCTGGTTGGAGGACGGCGCGCACCTCTACGTCTGCGGCGACGAAAAGCACATGGCCCGCGACGTCCACGACACCCTGATCCGCATCGTCGCCGAGCAGGGCCGCGTCGAGCGCGACACCGCCGAAGCCTATGTCCGCCAGCTGGCCAGCGACCACCGCTACCAGCGCGACGTGTATTGACGCCCGTGCATCCTACCAACCCTTCCGCTCATCCTGAGGAGCCGCTGAGCCTGTCGAAGCGGCGTCTCGAAGGACCATCGCGGGCCGTGCTTCGAGACGGGCCTTCGCCAAGCTCAGTCCCTCCTCAGCATGAGCGGGGACAATCGAACAAATCTCTTAGGACCGATTCATGACTGAGACTGTGGACCGCAGCACCGACATCACCCAGCCGCTCGACCAGCTCGGCCCCGACGAGACGCTGAAGTATAACAGCGATTACCTGCGCGGCACGATCGATCAGGGTCTGCTCGACCGGATCACCGGCGGGGTGAAGTTCGCCGAAAACAAGCTGATGAAGTTCCACGGAATCTATCAGCAGGACGACCGCGACATCCGCGACGAGAGGCGCCGCCAGAAGCTTGAGCCGGCCTTCACCTTCATGGTCCGCGTGCGCCTGCCCGGCGGCGTGTGCACGGCCGAGCAGTGGCTGAAGATCGACGAGCTCGCCCGCGCCCATGGCGGCGACCAGATCCGCCTCACCACCCGCCAGACCTTCCAGTTCCACTGGGTGGTGAAGGAGGATCTGAAGCCCACCATCCAGGGCCTGCACGACGTGCTGCTCGACACCATCGCGGCCTGCGGCGACGACGCGCGCACGGTGATGGCGACCGCCAATCCAGAGGACTCCGCTCTCCACGCCGAGGTCGCCCTGCTGTCCAAGCAGCTCAGCGACCACGTCATCCCGAAGACCCGCGCTTACCACGAAATCTGGTACGGCGAGGAGCGGGTGGCTACATCCGAAGAACAGGAGCCGCTCTACGGCAAGCAATATCTGCCCCGTAAGTTCAAGATCGGCTTCGTCGTTCCGCCCTCCAACGACATCGACGTCTACACCCAGGACTTGGGCTTCATCGCGATCCCCGGTCCCGACGGCGTCGAAGGCTTCAACGTCACGATCGGCGGCGGCATGGGCCGCACCGATAACGAACCGACCACCTATCCGCGCCTCGGCGACGTGATCGGCTTCATCCCCAAGGATCAGCTCGTCGCCGCGGCCGACGCGATCATCTCCGTCCAGCGCGATTACGGCAACCGCAAGGTTCGCGCCCGCGCCCGCTTCAAATACACGATCGACGACAAGGGGCTGCCCTTCATCAAGGCGGAGATCGAGCGCCGCATGGGCGGCGTGTTCGCGCCTGCGCGTCCTTATGCGCTCACCACCAACGGCGACGTGTTCGGCTGGCAGCCCACCGACAACGGACGCTGGAACTACACCTTGTTTATCGAAAACGGCCGGATCATCGACCGCCCGGGCAAGCCGATGATGGACGCGATCCGCGCCATCGCCCGCGTCCACAAGGGCAAGTTCCGCCTGACGCCCAACCAGAACATCGTCGTCGCCGACGTGGAGGAGGGGGATCGCGACGCGCTCGACGCCCTGCTTGCCCAGCATGGCCTAACCGGGAACGGCTGGAGCAGCGCGCTTCGCCTCAATTCCATGGCCTGCGTCGCGCTTCCGACTTGCCCGCTGGCGATGGCCGAGGCCGAGCGCTACCTCCCCGATCTCGTCACCCGCATGGAGCCGATCCTAGCCGAGCACGGCCTCCTCAACGATCCGATCACCATCCGGATGACCGGCTGCCCCAACGGGTGCGCCCGCCCCTATGTGGCGGAGATCGCCTTCACCGGCCGCGCACCCGGCAAGTACAATCTCTACCTCGGCGGCGGCTTTCACGGCGAGCGGCTCAACGCCCTTTACCGCGAGAATATCGGCGAAGCGGCGATCCTGGAGATTGTGGGCGAACTCCTCGGCCGCTATGCCCGCGAGCGGCAGGCGGGCGAGCGTTTCGGTGACTTCGTCCATCGTGCCGGCATCCTTGGAGCCGCTGCATGAGTCCGGACGTCGTCGCCGCCATTCTGCCGTTCGTTGCCGTGGGCTTCGCGGCCCAGCTCATCGACGGCGCTCTCGGCATGGCGTTCGGCGTCATCTCCAGCACCTTGCTGATCAGCCTCGGCGTTCCGCCCGCCGCGGCTTCGGCGGGGGTGCATACGGTGGAAAGCTTCACCACCGCCGCGTCCGGCATCAGCCACGTCCTTCACCGCAACGTCGACTGGAAGCTGTTCGGCCGCCTCGTCATTCCCGGGGTGATCGGCGGCGTTCTGGGCGCCTATGTACTGACCCAGATTCACGCCGATGCGGCGCGGCCGCTCGTGCTCGCTTATCTCGCGGCCATCGCGATCTACCTGATCTGGCGCGGCCTCATGTTCCCGCCCAAGGCGCGCGAGCCGAAATGGGTCGGACCGCTTGGCTTTGCCGGCGGCTTCCTCGACGCGTCGGGCGGCGGCGGCTGGGGACCCGTGGTAACCGGCAACCTCCTCCTCCAGGGCGCCGACCCGCGCCGCACCATCGGCACCGTCAACACCGCCGAATTCTTCCTCACGGTCACCATCTCAGCGACGTTCATCGCCGCGCTCGGCTGGGAGGCGTTCACGAGCGCCACCGTGGGTCTGCTGATCGGCGGGCTGCTCGCCGCACCGCTCGGCGGCTATTTCGCGAGCAAGATCGCGCCCAAGCGGCTGCTCATCCTGGTCGGAGCGGTGCTTCTGATCACCAGCGGCTACGGCATTTTGAAGTTCGTCCTCGCCTGACGCTTGCGCCGGGCGCTGGCCTCAGCCGTCAGCCGAACAGGGCCTGCCTTAGCAGCCGCTCGATCTTGGCCTCCAAATCAACATGCTGGCAGGCGAGGAGTGGCTCGATGCTCATCACGGTGCGCAGAACCTTGATGCCCATCAGGATGCTCATCGCCATAGCGGCCCGCACCTTTGCGTCGTCTCCGGGGAGGAGGCGGGCGAGGGGCTCCAGCACGTCTTCCTCGAATGAGCCGCAGACGAGCTTGGACATGGCCGGCGAGGATGAGGAGCGCAGGATTATCAGCAGCCGATTGGCATTCTCCTGCTCCTCCGCCTCGCCCGCGCCCTGCACGACCAGCCTGGCGAGAAAGGAGGGCAGTTCTTCGGCGGTGACCCCGGGATCGAGCCACTGCGGGCATGTGCCCCGCAGCACTTCGCGGAACAGATCCTCCTTTGAGCCGAAATAGCGGGCAACCAGCGCCACATCGACGCCGGCGTCCCGCGCGATGTCGCGCAGGCCGACGTCGTTGTAGCTTTCCTCCAGGAAACGGCGGCGCGCTGACTGGAGCAGCGCCTCGCGGGTGGCCGCTGCGTTCTTGATGCGCGTTGTCATAGATCCTCTTTCGCCGCCATTTCGTGCTTAAGCAAATAAAAGTCAACCAGTGCTGACATTTTATGCCTACACCTGTTGACTTCACCTGAACGGCCTCTTAGGTGCCCATCCGCCGGAGGGGCGGCGTTCCGTACAGCCCCTGTTTTTTCCGGCCGATATTTGCTCGAAAGCCCGCTCATGTCCGCACTTCGTCCGGCCGCCGCTCGCGGCCTGCTGCCGTTCCTTCTCGCCGCCACGCTTGCCGCCTGCGGGGCGGATGCCCAGGAGCAGGCCGCCGCGCCGCCGGCGATGCCGGTCACGGTTGCAACGCCCGCCGTGCAGGAAGTCGTGGATTGGGACGATTTCGTCGGCCGGTTCGAAGCGGTGCAGAGCGTTGAGGTGAAACCGCGCGCCACCGGATACCTGCAGGCGGTGCATTTCCAGGACGGCCAGTTCGTCCGTGCGGGGCAGCTCCTGTTCACCATCGACGCGCGGCCCACCCAGGCGGCGCTTGCCCAGGCCCAGGCGCAGCTCGCCCGCGCCCAGGCGACGCTGGCCAACGCCCGCACGGAACTTGCCCGCTCCCGCGCGCTTGCCGCGCAGCAGGCGGCGAGCACCGAGGAAGTGGAGCAGCGCCAGGCAGGCGTGCGCACCGGCGAGGCCGATGTCGCCGCCGCCAATGCCGCGATCCGTGCCCAGCAGCTCAACGTCGGCTTCACCCGCGTCACCGCGCCGATCTCCGGCCAGATTTCGCAGCGCCTCGTCGATGCCGGCAACTCGGTCACCGCCGACCAGACGGTGCTCACCACCATTGTCTCCACCAATCCGCTGCACTTCACCTTTGAAGGTTCGGAAGGACTGCTGCTCAAATATCAGCGCCAGGCGGGCGGCACCCGCGCCGGCACCCCCGTGCGAATTCGCCTCCAGGACGAGACCACCTACGTCCACGCCGGTGTGCTCGATTTTGTCGATCCTGTCGTGAATAGCAGCGCGGGTACAGTCCGCGCTCGCGCCGTGGTCGCCAACACCGGCGGCTTCCTGAAGCCCGGCATGTTCGGCCACATGCGCCTTGCCGCCTCGCAGCGTTACCAGGCGCTGCTCGTCCCCGACACGGCGGTGGTGACCGATGCCGCCCGCCGCGTTCTCTACGTTGTCGACCGTGCCGGCACCGTGATCGCCCGGCCGGTCGAGCTCGGCCCCCTGGTTGGCAATTTGCGCGTCATCCGCAGCGGCCTTGCGCCCAACGAACGGGTGATCATCAACGGCCTGCAGCGCGCCCGCCCGGGCCAGAAGGTGCAGCCCAAGCTTGGCCGGATCCAGGCTTCCGGGGGCCCCGAGCCCGCGCCTGCGCCGAACTCAGTTGCACCCGCGTCTATCGCCACGCCGGTCGGGGGCGCCGCCGCCCCCGCCGTCCGCTAAGCGCCAAGGACAAACCCGTGAACATCTCGCGCTTCTTCATCGAGCGGCCGATCTTTGCCGCCGTGATCGCCGTCTTTATCACGCTGATCGGCGCCTTCGCCTATCCGCAGCTCTCGCTTTCTCAATATCCCGAGATTGCGCCGCCGACGATCACCATCAACACCGCTTTCCCCGGCGCCTCCGCCGAGACCATGGCCGAAACCGTGGTCGCGCCGCTGGAGCAGGAGATCAACGGCGTCGAGGACATGCTCTACATCTCCTCTTCGTCCACCAACGGCGCGGCGGCGATCACCGTGACGTTCGAGGCCGGCACCGATCTCGATGCCGCCCAGGTGCTGGTCCAGAACCGCGTCGCGCTCGCCGAGCCGCGCCTGCCCGAGCAGGTCCGCCAGATCGGCGTCACCGTCGCCAAGGCGTCGAGCGGCTTCCTGATGATCGTGGCGCTCACCTCCACCGATCCCAATCTGGACGTCGATTATATCGGCAACTTTGCCAACACCACCTTGCGCGATCGCCTGCTTCGCCTGGAGGGCGTCGGCGGCGTGAACGTGTTCGGCGGCGGCAATTATTCCATGCGGATCTGGATCGATCCCGACAAGGCGGCAGCGCGCAACCTGACCGCCGGAGAGATCGTCACCGCGCTTCGCACCCAGAACGTCCAGGTGGCGGGCGGCGCACTCGGCCAGCCGCCTTATGCCAACGGCAATCCCGCCTTCCAGCTCCCCATCGAAGTGCAGGGCCGGCTCAACGATCCGGCGCAGTTCGCCGACGTGGTCATCAAGACCGATGCCGGCGGCGCCACCACCCGGGTGCGGGACATCGCCCGGGTCGAGCTCGGCAGCCAGGATTACGGCATCCAGGCCTCTTTCACCGGCAAGCGCGGCATTGCCTTGGCGATCATCCAGCAGCCCGGCTCCAACGCGCTCAACGCGGCCGATCTCGTGCTGAACGAAGTGAAGGAAGCGGCCAAGACCTTCCCGCCAGGCATTCAGTTCTCGATCCCCTACAACCCGACGGAATATGTCGCGGCGTCCGTTGAGGGCGTGCAGCATACGCTGATTGAGGCGATCATCCTGGTCATTATCGTGGTCATGATCTTCCTCCAGACATGGCGCGCGGCGATTATCCCGATCCTTGCCATTCCGGTGGCGCTGATCGGCACCTTCGCGGTGCAGCTGATGCTCGGTTTCTCGATCAACTCGCTGTCGCTGTTTGCGCTTGTGCTCGCCGTCGGCATCGTCGTCGACGACGCGATCGTCGTCGTCGAGGCGGTGGAAAAGCATATCCGAAACGGCCTCAGTCCGCGCGAAGCGGCGCACCGTACGATGCGGGAGGTCTCGGGAGCCCTGATTGCGATCGGCCTGGTGCTCACCGCGGTGTTCATCCCGACGGCGTTCGTGTCCGGCATCCCCGGCATCTTCTACCGCCAGTTCGCGGTCACCATCGCCGCGGCCTCGCTGATCTCGCTCACCGTGTCGCTGACCCTGTCGCCGGCGATGGCGGCGCTGCTGCTCAAGCCGCACCAGGAGCATCATGGCGCGGGCAACCGCTTCACCCGACCCGTGCGCTGGGCCGCCGCCAAGTTCAACGCCGGCTTCGACTGGCTGTCGGACCGCTACGGGCGCTTCACGGCGCAGGTGATCCGCAAGTCCGGGATCATGCTCGCCATCTATGCGGGCCTGCTGGCACTGACTGGGGTCACGCTGACCTCGACGCCCACTGGCTTCATTCCCGAGCAGGACCAGGGCGTTCTGATCGGGGTCGTGCAGCTCCCGCCGGGCTCCTCGCTCGAGCGGACGAGCGAAGTGCTCAACCGCGCCTACGCAATCGTGCGCAAGACGCACGGGGTTGTCGATGCGGCGACCTTCGCCGGCCTCGACGGCGCCAGCTTCTCGCAATCGTCGAACTCCGGAACGATGTTCATCAAGCTCACCGATTGGGCAGACCGGAGCGGCAACGGCCTTTCGGCGAACGAGCTGTCGGCGGCGCTGACCCAGGCGATGGGCGGCGGAATCGAGGACGCCAATGTGTTCGTGATCGCGCCGCCCGCGGTCCCGGGCCTCGGCACCGGCAACGGCTTCGTGATGATGATCCAGGACCGCACCGGCGCCGGCTATGGCGCCCTGGAGCAGGCGACCTTCGGGATGATGGGCGCCGCCGCCCAGAAAAAGGAAGTGAGCCAGGTCTTTTCGCTGTTCAACACCGGCGCGCCGCGTGTCGATGCCGACATCGATCGCGACAAGGCGCAGCTTCTCGGCGTCCAGCCGGCACAGGTCTACGAGGCGCTCGGCACCTATCTGGGGTCGACCTACGTCAACGACTTCAACCTGTTCGGCCGCACCTTCCGGGTCACCGCGCAGGCCGAGCCTACGGCGCGCGACGATCTGTCCGACATCGGCCGGCTCCAGGTCCGATCGGCGTCCGGCCAGATGGTGCCGCTGTCCTCTGTGGCAACCCTCCGTAACGACAGCGGCCCGGCCCGGGTCGTCCGTTACAACCTGTTCCCCGCGGTCGAACTGCAGGGTGCGGCAGCGCCGGGCGTCTCTTCCGGCGATTCGCTGCGCGTGATGGAGGAGCTTGCCGCGCAAACCCTGCCGCAGGGCATGACGTTCGAATGGACGGGCCTTGCCTATCAGCAGCAGGCGGCGGGCGGCAGTTCGGCGATCGTGTTCCTGCTCGCCGTGGTGTTCGTCTTCCTGGTGCTGGCCGCGCAATATGAAGCGCTGACCTTGCCGATGGCGGTGATCCTGATCGTGCCAATGTGCATCCTCGCGGCCCTGGCCGGGGTGATTCTGCGCGGCATGGACAACAACATCCTCACCCAGGTCGGCCTTGTCGTGCTGGTTGCGCTTGCCGCGAAGAACGCGATCCTGATCGTGGAGTTCGCCAAGCAGGCGGAGGAGGAGCAGGGCATGGACCGCTTCCAGGCCGCCGTCACCGCGGCAAGCTCGCGCCTGCGCCCGATCCTGATGACCAGCTTCGCCTTCATCTTCGGCGTCATCCCGCTTGCGATCGCCGTCGGGCCGGGCGCGGAGATGCGGCAGGCGCTCGGCACGGCGGTGAGCTTCGGCATGCTCGGCGTCACCGTCTTCGGCCTGATCTTCACGCCCGTATTCTACGTCGTGAGCCGCGGCGTCAGCACCTACCGGTTCAAGCGGCGGAAGAAGGTTACTGTCCAACACACGTCCAGCGATGTTGCGGGCCATGAGCCGCTGCTGCTGGACGACGGAGCAAAGCAATGATCCGCAAGCTTGTATTCCCCCTCGTAAGCGCGCTCGCGCTCGCTGCCTGCACCACCGTCGGGCCCAACTACGAAACGCCGGCGCCCTCCGCGCCCGCGCAGGTGCCGTTCGCAAGCGCCACCTCACCCGCCTTCACCGGCGACGAGCCGCCGGGCCAATGGTGGAGCCTGTTCCGCGATCCGGTCCTCGACGGCCTGATCGAGCAGGCGCTGACCGCCAACACCGACCTCAGGGTCGCCGCCGCGAACCTTGCCCAGGCCCGCGCGGTGCTGCGCGAAACGCGGGCAGGGCGGCAGCCCTCGACCGGTATCTCGGGCGGCGCGCAATATGCCAACCAGCCCGGCCCCGGCGGAGCGGACACCAATTTCGATGTCGGTCTCGACGTCGGCTACCAGCTGGACCTGTTCGGCCGGATCCGCCGCGCGACCGAGGCGAGCCGCGCCGATGTCGAAGCGGTGCAGGCCGCGTTCGACCTCACCCGGGTCACCGTCGCCGCCGAGACGGCGCGCGCTTATGTCGATGCCTGCAATGCCGGCCGCCAGCTCGAAGTCGCGCAGGAAAGCGTCGCCATCCAGGCGCGCACCTTTGATCTCACCCGGCGCCTGGTCATCGGCGGACGCGGCACGGCGCTGGACACCGGGCAGGCGGGTTCGCTCCTGGAACAGACCCGTGCGCAGCTCCCAACCCTCGAGTCGGAGCGCCGCACCGCCTTGTATCGCCTGTCCGTTCTGACCGGCCGCCCGCCCGCGGAGTTCCCGGCGGTGGTCGCGGCGTGCGCGAAATCGCCCGCCTTGACGCAGCCGGTCCCGGTCGGCAGCGGCGCGTCGCTTCTCGCCCGCCGTCCCGACATCCGCCAGGCGGAGCGGCAGCTTGCCGCCGCCACGGCGCGGATCGGAGTCGCCACCGCCGAGCTGTATCCCGACATCAGCCTCGGCGCTTCACTCGGCTCCACGGCGTCGTCGCTGGGCGGCCTCGTCTCCGGAAACGGCTTCCGCTTCGGCCTCGGCCCGCTGATCAGCTGGAGCTTTCCCAACAGGTCGCTTGCCCGCGCCCGCATCGCCCAGGCCGAAGCCGGCGCGCAGGCGGCACTGGCCCGGTTCGACGGCACCTGGCTCGGCGCGCTGGAAGAAACCGAAAGCGCGCTCACCCGCTACGGCAACGAGCTCGACCGCGTGGCGACCTTGCGCCGCGCCCGCGAGAACAGCGCCCAGGCGGCGCGGATCGCCCGGCTGCGCTACCAGGCCGGACGCGAAGGCTTCCAGATCGTGCTGGAAGCGGAGCGCTCGCTTGCCCAGACCGAGCAGGCGCTTGCCCAGGCCGAAGCGCAGCTTTCCAGCTACCTGGTGGCGGTGTTTCTGTCGCTTGGCGGCGGCTGGCAGCAGGCGCCGGACGTCGCGGTCTAAGCACGCGTGAGCCAGCGGCAACTCCGCGCACCACCGAACAGGAAGTTCAGGAAGATACCAATGAAAATACTCGACAAACTGGCTGCGCATCCGGTGTTCCTGTGCCTGTCGGGCTTCGCGCTAGGCGCGGTCGTGTTCCTCCAGCACCACCCCTTGCCGCTGTAACGCGCCGGGGTTCTTCGTTATCGTCATCCAGGGAGCAGGAGAAAACAGCCATGAGCGGACCACCGGACGACACGCGGCAGCTTCACGACACGATGGATTTCATCGGCCTGCGCGCCCACGCAACCGCCGCCGGCCTGCTCCAGCTCTGCTCCGAACTCGTCTCGGCGGGGATCATCGATCTTCAGGCGATCGAACGGATCAAAGCCGCCATTCACCGCGAAATCCTGGTCTCGCATGGCCGCGGCCGCGGCCGCGAGGAATTCGCGCAAACCCTGAAAGGCCGGCTCGATTCCATCTTTCCGAACGGCGAGGAAGGTCAGCGCGCGTCCCCGGTCGGAAGCGTCGAGGACATGCAATCCGCGTTGGATCGCAGCTAAGGTCGGAAGGTGCCGGCCGGTTTCATCAGCCTGGATGCCGAACTCGGTTGGACCAGTGCACCGGGCGAACACTGGGAGATCGTCGGTGTTCAGTTCGGCGACCGCACGGACTGGCAATTGCGGATTGAGATTGAAGCCTTGGCGGGAACGCAGAGGACGGTGATCTTCACCGATCCGGTCAGCTTCCGAATGCAGGACGAGGCGGAAATCTACGGTTATTGGACCGATAGAAATGCCGAAGGCGCACCCGATGCCGCCATCTACTCCATCGGGAGCAGCGCGTATCTCGACGAGATCAGCATGGGGTTGAGCGCACAGATGGTTGGGCCGCTGATCCACTATCTCGTCGGCGGACAAGATATGTGCGTGGAGGTCATCGGCAGATCGCCACCGAGATTGGCGTAGCGGCTGTCCCACAGACGTCGGCCGACCGGCCAGGGTGAGCGGACACCGGAACCTTGCTTATATCCCACCGCTCGGCCACGGTCGGCCGTGAACGAACACGAACGCGGCTTTTTGGCCTTTCTAGCCGAGCCGACCAGGCGGCGGATGGAGACGTTGCTTGAACTTGGTGAGAAACGCCGGGGCGATGTTCGCCACTTGCTTGATCATTCCGTGCGCATCGAGCCGCGCTTCTGCAAGCACCTGACGAACGGCGAAGCGCTCCCTGCTTCCGTTGAAGCCAACCTGCGGAAGCGCGGTGCGCCGGCGACCTGCTACATCTTGTCCGCCAATACTACCCTCGATGCGCGCGAATTGCCGCTGCGCGAAGCCTTGCACGCCATCATCGGCATGGGTGATGGCGCATTTGTGTCCTGCATCCCCGGCCGGCTCGGCTTCTACGAAGGTGAGTACGCGAAAGCCTCATACCTCCTGTCGATCCGACCCTCTACCCCAGCGCGGCCGATGCGGAGAAACGCGCCCTAATGCGTGCGGCCAATCCTGCCTTCATCCCGCGCAACCACCGGGTGGAAGCGATGATAAGAGCCGCCATGGACCGGGAGGATTTCACTTTGTTCGAGGAGTCGTTGGCCGTGCGGTCCCGCCCCTTCGACGATCAGCCCGAGTTTCTCGAATACGCAAATCCTCCCCTCGAGGAGGAGCGCGTGCTCGCGGCATTTTGCGGCACTTGATCCGACTCGTAGCGCTCCACCGACCGAGCGCCGCCGATGTGTTCGCTAAGCGCTAATCTGCCACTTCCGCATAACCAATCCCCTTCAGAATGGGCATTGAGAATGCCTGGGCCGTGCGCTCAGGCAAACTCCTGCTTGTCTGCCAAATGGAGGTAGCGGGTGTCGAAGTCGCCCACTCGGGCCAACGCCTCCCAATCATCGATCGCAACTGAGCGCAATGTACGTTGGGTGAGCCCGTCACGGTCGAAACTCTTCAGCGTCCGGTTCACATGGACCGAGGTCAGGCCAGTACAATCCGCCAACTGCTCTTGGGTCATTGGCATCTCGTAGCTGCATAAGCTGCCCAAACCTGCATCCTGCAGCCTGACGCCAAACTCGCACAGCAGATGCGCCATGCGGGTGCGGGAATCCCTTCGCCCGACGTTTGCCGTCCACTCGCGATGAATCGACCCATCGACCAGGGTGTCGTACCACATCGCCATCCCCAAGGTAGGCCTGTTGAATGCCAGCTCTCTAATCGCGCCTGCTGGAATGAATGCGACCACTGCTTCGGTGAGCGCCTGCACATCGTGGTCGGCAATTTTGAGGAGGGAGTTTTGCAGGTCCACTACATCGCCACTCATGTGCACGGAGAGGATCTGCCTGCCGCCATTCCCCACCAGCTTGTGACGGTAAGCGAAGCCGGAGAGGAGGACGCATGATCGTGTGGGCTTGTCTCCATCGCGAACGATGTAGTTGCCCTTACCGATCGTTTTTGTCTCGTGCGGCAGCCCAAGCAGCGCCTGCTCGTCCTGTTCGTCAAGGACGGACCATTTGCTCAGCTTGCGCAGCATCGGCGCCAGGGTGTGGTCTGATGAAGTCATGATGCGCTCCCATATTCCGGCGGGAGCACAAAAGTCTCTCAAGCACTGGGATGCCAATATCAGCCCCGGCGATGCAGTTCTTATTGCATGAGTGGGACGCGAGAAACCCTAACTAGGTTGGGTTTCCGATAATTCACATGCATCAATCCGGTTTGACAGCCTCGGTGAACGGAAGCGTTAGAACGACCTTTCCGCTTCCATCCGTAACCTTTATCATGCCGTTCAGATCGATGCGGCCGTTGCGGACATCGTCACAGATTATCGCGCGTGCCTCCTTGATCGCCCGCTCCCTTGCTTTGGTGAGGTCGGCCAAGTTGCGGCCGTGCGCATCTTCAGTGAGCCCAGTGCGATCGTGGAGATGAAAGTGGTAACGTGGCAAGGGACGGAACTCCCGGCGTTCTACACGAGATCACCCGCCCGCTCCGCGACATTGCCATCTCTCTCCTGCGTGCGGATTAGGTGGAGGTAGTTGGGGTTGAAGCCGGAGATCTGCCGCAAACGATCTGGGTCTAGCACCGTCATTTCCCGCCGGTTGACGTCAATGAGACCGTCCTCACGCAACTGCCGCAATGTGCGGTTGATGTGGACCGTGGTGAGGCCGGTAGCATCGGCAAGTTCATCCTGGGTGATCGGCCACGGCATCACATCGTCGTCGGTTGTGCCGATGGTGCGGTAACGCACTAGCATCTCGAAGATTAGATGGGCGACGCGTTCGCGAGCATCCCTGCGGCCGATGTCCACCAGCCGCTCACGAAGCACTGCGAGGTCCGTCATGGTGCCCCACCAAAGCGCTTCCGACATCGGCGAGACCTCGCGCAGCAGCGTTCGCATCGTTTCTGCCGGTATAACGGCTGTGGTCGTGGCCGTGATCGCGCCTACGCTGTGGTCCATCTTGTCCAAAACGAAAACCTCGGCATCGCAGAGGTCGCCAGGAATCAGGAACGCCATGATCTGACGCTCGCCATCGGGCAGAAGCTTGTACCGCATGGCCAACCCAGTGAGGATAACGTGGCATTCGTCGATGGACTGGTCCTCTACCAGTATGTCCTGATCGGGCGCATACTCCTGCTGCCGCTGCGCCACCAATTCATCGAGCCGGGTCCGCTGCTCGGGGGTAAACGAAGTGAACTGCTCCATTTTCATGGTCCACGGATTGGGCACGTGGCTTCTCCTGCTTGATCGTCACCTCAACGGATAACTCCTGAGAAGGAGCCTGAGGGGTGGGTCGAAAAGGGAGCAGTCAAACCGAATGCCCCACCCGTACATCGGACTGGAGAGTTGGCATGCAGCGCGACCGCTCGCGGTAGGTACGCTCACAGGGCGCGACTTTGAAGTGGATCTGACCGATCAGGTCGAGGAGCGCCGTAGGGCCCTTTCAAAGTTCAGTATCCAAGCGGCCACCGTGGAAGGCCACGCCTGAAATCACCTTACGTCTACCTCTGGCGCAAGCGGACCCCGTTTTGTGTCCGGACGCTTCGGCAAGCTGCAGGCCAGGGAGCTAACCGCGCATCAACCGACGCGCCCGGACGGGCCGAGCAAGGTGAACTCAACCGGCTTATAACCTATGTTGGGTTCAAGCACTCGAGTCACAAGGGAGCATCACGCATCGTAAGTGAAGCCGGCGTGCCGGGCTTCTCCCTCCCAAGCCGCTTGCATGATGAGCGACCGTCCAAGTCGTCGTACCTGGTCCAGACGAGAGCTACGGCTGATCGCCGCATCGGGGCAGCGCCGCGCCTAACCTGGATTGATGTAGCGTGTAGATCGGTGTGGCAGACGATCCCAATGCAACGAAGCCAAGCTGAACGCCGCGTTCCACTCGACCGCGCGGCACCGTTCGAAAAGATGATCGGCGTGCTGGCGCGGCTCACGCCTCTCGATGAGCGCGAGCGTGCGGCGATCAGGGCGCTTCCCTATGATCTGAAATTGTTTGGAAGCGGGGCGCGGCTGATCGAGCCGGGCGATCCATCCGACGAGTGCCACCTCCTGCTCGACGCCTTTGCGCATAAGGAGAAGTTCTCCGGCAGGGTGATTCGGGTGGTCGCGATCAACCTGCCCGGAGAGATCATCAATATCGAGGCGATGTTGGGCCGTGGCGCCGATTATACTGCCCGCACGTTCCGGGCGGGCGAAGTGGCCGCCGTTGCTGCCGAAGCGTTGCGGGAACTTGTCTTCTCCGTACCAGCCGTTGGCCGAGCAATTTGGTTGCAAGGCCAGCTGGAGTCGGCGCTCTACCGTGAGTGGCTGCTTAACGACCAGAGGCGTGGCCTGAAGGGTCGGGCAGCGCACCTGATTGCCGAAACGGCTGCTCGGCTGCAACTCATCAACGCCGACCGTTTGGAGGACACGGTTCTGCCGCTTACCGCCGCCGAAATCGCATCGGCGCTGGGCTCGGTTACGCTTTACGTCGAGCGGGAGCTTAACAGCCTCGCCGATGCGGGCGCGATCGACGTCACCGATACTGAAGTAGTCGTTCGAGACGGAGCGAAGCTGGCCGAACTTGGAGACTTTGATCCGCAATATCTTATCGGAGCGCCTCGCGCCGGCTGAGCCGCATCGGGGGGATGGTTTCCAACCCTTCCGAGTGCCTTTGATCGGCAGGCGGGGGAATTCGTTCCGCCGGCTCCGTGGGCGACCATCGCATTTCATCCAGTCACAGGGCCGTGAACCATCGCCAGGGGTGTTTCCGGTAGATCGCCGGTCCAGTTGAAAAAAACTGACTGATCCAGGTGAGAGCCTGCGCGATTGCTCGGACCCTGGCCCCGTAAGGGATGTTTAGCTGCTCAGGTGTCAGCTTGCAGTTGCGGCATCGTTCCCGATGAAACGGAAAGGACAGGCACATGAAAATCATGATCTTCGCAGCGGCCATCTGCGCCAGCAGCATCGCCGTCGCTCAAGCCGGTAGCGGTTCCCAAACCGGGCAGTCCATGGGTGGGCAGTCCACTGGTGGGCAGTCCGCCGGTGGGGATCCCATTGATGGGTCGTCAATGGGTGCGCGGGCCACGGGCGGGCAGTCCACGAATGGTCAGGCAGGCCAGTCCGGCTCGGCTGGAGCTGGACAGAACGGTCAGGGGCAGGCTGGGAACAGCGGCAACTGGAACAGCTCGGGCGGCCCGGCAGGCGGCGCCGGAGCCGGCACGACCGGCGCCTATGGCGGCACGGGCGGACCTGCCGGAGGCGCCGTCGGCACGCGCAGCTATCCGACCTGTTCGCGCACCGTCACCGACAGCTGCGTCCAGCGCGGTCCCCGCCGCCGCTAAACGCACCGGCGAATCATCTGGACGCCGCACGCGCGAACTTGTGTGCGGCGTCCAATGCTTCCTCTCGAGCGGCTCCGAATTGCAACGTGCCAAGCGCATCTCCATGCTTGGCGCGACGCCGCCTGACGAAAGAGACAATCAAGCCGCGCTGATCGAGCCAACCTATGCTTTGCACTAATACAGGATATCAATCTGCTTTACTGTTATTCTATCTCGCTAAGTCACTGGAACACTTGGAGATGTTCGAAGTTATCTACGTCTTGCGCGTAAGGCGCTGAGGAGATGGCAATGACGAGATTGATTATTCGAGCCACATGCGCGGTTTCCCTTGCTCTCGCCGGTGCTGCTTGCGGCGGTGGAGGCGGTGACTCGCAGAACAACACGGCTGCGATGGACGCCGGCAACATGGCCGCCGGGGACATGGGTGCGACCGGTACTACTGGCGACATGGGCGCAGGCGGCGGCATGGATGCAAACGGTACGATGGGTGCTGGAGCCGCCGGAGGCATGACCGACGGAACCGGAGCCGCAGGCACCACGAGCGGGACTGGTGGCGCAGGCACTGGCGGAACGGGCGGCACCACCGGAACTGGCGGCACGGGGGGCACGGGCGGCAGTGGCACTGATGGCACTGGCACCACCGGAAGCGGCGGCGGCACTGGTGGCACGGGCGCCACCGGAACCGGCGGCACCGGCACCACCGGAACGGGCGGCGGCTCCGGCGGCACCGGCACCACTGGAACGGGCACGGGCACGGGCGCCGGCGGCGGCACCGGCGAGTAAACTCCGGCGCCCTGATGAACCGCGCGCGGCTCACGAGCCGTGCGCGGGCGTCAGAAGCCTCAACGATTACGGCTGTCGGTCGGGAGACAGGAGGAGAGGCGATGAGGATCCGCGCTGCAGCCGGGCTTGCCTTCAGGTGGCTCCCGCCCGGCGCAATCGCTGTTCTGCTCCTGGCCGGCCTGCCCGCTGCCGCGCAGGAGGCAGAATCGGTTGAAGGACTGGGGCCGGACAATGGCGAGTGGGAGCTGGAATATGTCGGTCAATTCGGCGAGGCCGAAGGCACCCGTGACAAGCGGCAGCATTCCGGCCAGTCGTTCTATGGCGTGACCGACCGGCTGGCGCTCGGCGGAGAGACCCAGCTCAGCTACAGAAGCGGCCCGCTGGTCAGAAATGACCGCCTTTACTTCGACTATGACAGCGCGATCGCCATCTTCCGCTTCAGCGATGCCGAGGAGGATCCGATCGGGCTTGGGCTGTGGGTTCAGGCCGGCCTAGACCTCAGCGATGGTGAGCTGGCGCGCCTCGAAGCGCGGCTGATTGCCGAGAAGAAAACGCCGCGGTGGTGGGCGCAGGGAAACCTGATGCTTCGCCGCGTCAACGAGAGGGCGCAAGAGGGCGGCCTCATTGCCTATGCGGCGCGGGGCCGGCGCGCGGTAGGTCCCGCGACATGGCTCGGCGTTGAAGCATCGGGGCAGGCGGCCGAGTTGGGTGGCTTCCGCCGCGATCCGCTCGACAAGGGCCACTTCATCGGCCCCAACCTGACCCACCGGATCGCGCTCCCGCGAGACAATGATCTGCAGCTTGGCGTCACCTACCTACGCCGCTGGGACGAGCACCGGGGCCTTCGCAACCTGCTGCAGGTCTCAGGGACGCTTCGGTTTTAAGACCTGCGGCGCGGCAACGCTGCCGCAGCCGCAAAGGAGGAAACATGAAGTCACTCGCGCAGCAGAATGTGTCCGAACTCGGCGGGCGCCTCAGCGTGCTCAACCGGCAAAAGCAGGACCATGTCCAACTGGACAGGTTGCTGCACCGGCTCGGGGATGCTTCGGGGCGCGAGCACGGCCGGGTTCTGCGGTCGATCTACCGGCTGGTGTTCCCGCACGCCTTCGCCGAGGAGGCAGTCCTCTGGCCGGTGATCCGGCGCGTCCTGCCCGACGGGCACGCGCTGACTCTTCGGGTCGAACAGGAGCATCAGGAGATCAACCAACTGGTGACGCAGCTGGAATCGCTCGGGCGCGGATCGCCGGCTTACGAAGAAGTTCTGGGCAGCGTCGTGGCGCTGCTCCGCGCCGACGTCCGCGATGAAGAAGACGCGCTTCTGCCGCGCCTGCAAGCCACGCTTTCCCCGGCGCAGCTTCAACTGCTCGGCGTGGCCTGGGAAGCGGTGCGGTGGATCGCACCCACGCGGGCGCATCCCGTCGTCGCGCGCCGTCCACCGGGCAACTGGTTGTCCGCTTTGCCGCTCGCGGTCGTAGACCGCTGCCGGGACGTGGCCGACACGATTGCCGACGGTCTCTCCGGACCTGCAACCGCGCCGTTGCGGACGCTGAGTTCCGGCCTTTGCCGAGTGTCGCACGGCATCGAACGCTTGCCGGGCATGCGGCGCGGCGAAGATCCGTCCACCCGGGTAGGCGGCAGCGCGCCGGGGCGGTGGACTATCTTTGCGGTCGTTTCACTTGCGGCCGCGTCAGGCGCGTTGGTGGCCGCGCGCCGCCGGTGATCACTGGGACGCGGAAAACTCCACCGGCTCGGCGTCGGCCCCGTGTCGGACCCAGGCCTTTCAACCGATGATGCAGGGGGGCCGCGGCTTGCCGCTTTCGCCGGCACGCGTCTCAAGCACCTTCTTCTTGTGCAATGAAGAGAGCTGGAGGTGCGATCGCGCGGCGGAGACCGACGGCGCCGTCAGGCCCAGTTGAAGTTCGCGTTCAGCGCGCTCGGCGTGATAGCTTACATCCTCTGGCGTCATGATACGCTCCTTACCGCGCGCGGTGAGCGGCTCATTCGGCCGCCTCGAGCCTGACCTCGTCTTCGCGCCGGTGCACGGCCAGATCGCCTTCGCAGCGGGCGGCCCGGCATTCCCGAACAAAGCGCTCGAGCGTGGTTTCGCCAGGCGGCAAGTAGGACGCTTCGCCGCTCCACGCGAAGAGCGGCGGCCCCGCCGGCGCCCCGATGTCTTCGATCAGGCCGGCGTCGCGGTCGGCAACGTCCGCCAGAGCGCGCGCGAACTCGGCCTCGCTGACCCGCTCGCCGGGAACGAACCAGATCTCGCCCGTAACCTCGTCGAGCAGCAGATCGAGCACGCCATCGACCAGATCTGGGCCGTAGACGCGGTCCCAAAGCCGGCCTGCATCCGCCTGAACGGGCCGTCCGCTATCCAGCGCTTCCAGGATTTGCACGGCCCGGCTCGAGCGATCCCAGGGCGCGTAGACGGCGCCCGTCCGCACCAGCAGCATGTTCTCCGCCCGGGGCGCCGGATGTCGCGATGTCAGGCTCGCCACGACCGCGCATCGGACCCCGCGGCGTTCACAAGCCTCGACGAGCTCCGCTGCGCCGCCGCCGCCCTCCCGGGCGTCCAGTACCGCCCACGGCCGGACATCCGCAATCAGCCGGGCGCCTTCACCCCCGCAGCGGACGTAGTGCAGCCCGCGCACCTCGCACGCGCGCACGGCAAGCCGGGTGAGCGGGCCGTCATCCCCGACGATCATCAGGGGAGACACGTCCTCCGAGCCGATTTCGACCTCGAAGCTGGGCTCGTTGCCCGGAATGGCGTCAATGAAGCGGGAGCTGCGATGCCACCAGCCCGGCGAGTCCAGGAACGGAAGATCGGGCATTCCGCCCGCGGCCAGTTGCCGGAGAACCGGCTCCATCAGCGTTGCGCGCGGCGTGCCCGTCCGGCAGTCGTAAACCCCCGTCTCGTAGTGTCCGATGAAGCGCGTCACCATGCGGTTCCAGTCGTGGGAGCCGAGCAGGGACCAGGCGGTGACCGCCCGAATGTCCACGCCCGCATCCCGCAGTTCGGCGACCCCCTGCCAGACCTCGACGAACCAGCGAACCTGCTCCTCGCGCGTCGCGCCGTTGTGGCATTCGGTTACCGCCATCGGCAGGCCGTAGCGGTCCCACGCCTGCTTGAGCAACGCCGGCAGGCCGAGAACACCCTCCTTGCGGTTGCGGATCGCATCGACGTCGACGAATTCGAGGCCCGAGCATTTCCCGGTCTCCCGGTCGGCCAGCGAGCGGTGGGGGTAGAGCTCGACCCGGTGGTCGCGCAGACGCTCGCTGGAAAGGTAATGGTTGATGCCGATGATGTTGGGCGGACACGGATCGTCTGCGATGATGCGCAGCCGGTCTGCAAGGCCGAAGCTTGCGATATGATCCCAAAGCGCGTGGCCGGGAACAACCGTTCCGCAAAGCAGATCCCAGCCGATCCACCGCCGCTCGTTCTGGAAGTCGGCATCGCATTGAAGGGGCGGCGTCGCGTGGCAATACCCCAGGTCGTCCGTCTGAATCAGCCGTGCGTCCGGGTTGATCCGGCGGATCTCCCGCATCGCCAGCCTGGTTGCGTCGATTTCGTTGAGGAGAGCGATCCAGAAGAGCCGCTCATCCTTCGTATGGGGATACCAATAGCCGTACAGGGCACTGAAGCGCGCCGTGGTGAGGTTCTCGTTCACGGGCGTCCAGTCGCGTACCCAGGGATACCGGGCGGCAACGGCGGCGGCGTGCTCGGCGAGGCCCGGCGCGAAGCTGTCTTCGACCAGGCTGGTATAATGCGGGCCGCTGCCGTGGTGGCAAAGCGTCAGGATCGGGTTGATCCCCAGCCGGCGGATCTCGGCAAGCCGCTCGTCGGCCCAGCGGAAGTCGCGCTTCTCAGGCGCCTGCGGAGAAATTCGCTCCCAAAGAGCGGGATACCGCAGAGATCGTACACCTAGATCGGCAAAGAGCTGCAAGTCCTCGATCCGCTCTTCATGCCCGCTGCGAGGTGTTTGATCAAACCACTCGTGTCCGACCCGGTTGACGGTGCATTCATATCCACCCCACAACTCAATTGAGCTCATACTTACCTTCGTGATTTAATGACAGCGCGGTGAATGCTTACAAGGCTGAGTGGGCATACCACCAAGATGCGAAACGAACGGCTTGGATGCTACCATGTTCCAGTTAAAGTCGCCGGCTTAACATACCGCAATCACTTTTTCGTACATGACGATTTTCGGAGGCGGCCTCGTCAAGCCCTCCTCAGGATCAAAGGCTTGGCCCAACCTCAAGGAGCTCGCTTACCGGTTTGCATCAAAGGGCCTGCTCGCAACTCAGTCATCCCACTCTTTGCGATTGCCAAGGCTCAAATCTCACTCCTTCCGCGTGGTATTAGGACCCCGCAGTGCAAGCCACGGTTCCACCGTGTGCACGTCTCAGCTCCCTTCGAGCGCGAGACCATCGAGCGACGCGACCCCAGCGGGTAACGAATCCCTTTTTTGCTTAGGAGTGAGATATGACCGGACCTAAGCGCGTGCGCCGTCAGGCGCGCGAGAATGAGCAGAGTTCCGCAAGTTTAGGCTATATTGGCCCACCCGGGCCTTGGTCATGCCGCACCTTCGTAATGGGGCATCTCTCCTTCTGGACCTAGAGAGCCAGAGAAGCCGGAAAAGACGAGACAGCACTCGATTATCATTGATGGGGTTGTGACGCCTCTTCGGTCTCGAATTTGTGCGGCTTGCGCAAGCTTTAGAGGAACCCGGCGCGCGCGCTCGCGGCGTCAGCCGGGTCAGCCGCATAAAAGGGGAATACGGTGAGCGCAGAGAGCGGCGACGGACGGGCGGCCTGCCGAAAGCGTTGAAAATTATGGTGAGCCCTGCTGGGTTCGAACCAGCGACCTACTGATTAAAAGTCAGTTGCTCTACCGACTGAGCTAAGGGCCCGCATATGCGCGGGCGTTTCCCTAGGAGGGGCGGGGCGCGGGGTCAACCGCGCGGCGCGCCCGGAGGCGGTGAAGGAGCTGTCGGACGGTGGTGCCGGTCAGCGGATCGCGCCAGGCGGCCGCGATCTCGGCGAGCGGATCCAGCACGAAGGCGCGCTCGCGGTAGGCGGGGTGGGGCACGATCAGCCCGGCGCCTTCCCAGGGTCCTTCCGACCAGAGGATGATGTCGAGATCCAGGACGCGCGGACCCCAACGCCGGCCGGGGCGGCGGCCGAAGCTGCGCTCGATGCGCTTGAGGCCGGCCAGGAGCTCGGGCGGGTCGAGGTCGCTCGCCAGCAACGCCGCCGTATTGGCAAAACCGCGGCCTGCAGGGCCCATCGCCGGTGTGGCGCGGATGGTCGACAGCGCGACGACCTCGGCGACCTCCGCGAGCGCGCCGACGGCGGCGGCGATCACCCGCGCGGGGGCCCCATGGCGCCCGTGGCGCCGGTTGGAGCCGAGCGCCACCGCATAGCTTGTCTTGGCCATGGCCCGCCGCCTAGACGAAGGCCATGTTCCCCGAAAGCCCCGCCAGCCCGGTCGCCGCCATCGAGCCGCCGCGCGATTGCCCGCTCTGCCCCCGCCTGGTGGCGTTCCGCGAAGGCCTGCGCGCCGAGCACCCCGACTGGTGGAATGCGCCCGTCCACTGCTTCGGCGATCCCGAGGCATGGCTCGCCATCGTCGGCTTGGCCCCCGGCATGCACGGTGCCAATCGCACCGGCCGCCCCTTCACCGGCGATTTCGCGGGCATCTTGCTTTACGAGACCCTGCTCAAGTTCGGCCTCGCCAAAGGGCGCTTCGAGGCGCGCGCCGACGACAGCCTCCGTCTGAACGGCGCGGCAATCGTCAACGCGGTTCGCTGCCTTCCCCCGCAGAACAAGCCAACCCCGCAGGAAATCGCCACCTGCCGCCCCTATTACAGCCTGGCGCTCGATGGCCTGGCCAATGCCCGGGTGCTGGTCGCACTCGGCCAGATCGCTCACCAGACGGTGGTGCGCAGCGCCGGCGGCAAGCTTGCCGATTACAAGTTCGGGCATCTGGCCGAGCATCGCCTGCCCGACGGCCGCATCCTTCTCGATAGCTACCATTGCTCCCGCTACAACCAGAACACCAACCGGCTAACGGCCGCGATGTTCGAGCAGGTGTTCGATCGCGCCCTCGCGCTCCGCTCCTGAGCCGTGCTTTCATCCGCCGTTCATGCTTCGGCTTCGAAACGGAAGCCGTGATTTCAGCAAAAACCCTGCTCGCCGCGGCCCTCCTCCTCGCTGCCGTTCCCGCCGCCGCGCAGGACGAAACCCACGCACCGCAGGGAGAACTCGCCGAGCGCACGTCAACGGCCATCGTCTATGGCGACGAGGCTTGTCCCAAAGCCGAGGAAGACGAGATCGTGATCTGTGCCCGCCGTCCGGAAGGCGACCGCTACCGAATTCCGAAGGAACTGCGCCACAAAGGCGATCCGCTGAGCGAGACCTCCTGGGGCGCGCGCAATGAGCTGCTCGAGGAAGCGGCACGAGCCAATCTGCCGGGGAGCTGCTCGGTGGTCGGCTCCTACGGCCAGTCGGGCTGCCAGCGCCAGTTCGTCGATCAATGGTACAACGCCCGCCGCGCGCGCCGCCTGCAGTAAGTCCCGTTTCACGCGCGGCGAGGGCAGGCGGGCTGCCGCGCCGCGACGAGTGCGGCTGATCAGCCCCGGCCGGGTCAGATCAGTGGCGGATAGCGACCTTGCCCGTCTGGCTGCCACGGAAGACGCTGCGTGTACGTTGCCCAAACGGCGCCGTACAGGATGATAAGGATCGCAAGGGTGAATGCGAGCCATTGCAAGAACTTCAGCCCCCGCGGTGCCGTCCCGCCAAGCAATATGCGCAATGTTGCCGCACCTGCACCGGCGAGCACGAAGCTGTAGCCCCACCCGGTGAACAGGCCGACGCCATTCAGTAGCGCGTTGAGGACGTCGGAGTTCGGGAAATACCACCCGGGATAGGTGCGGCCGCCGAAGCGCAGAGCGTACAGAAGCACGGTCGAACACGCCGCGATACAGGCCAGCCGCCAGGCTTTGAGAAAAAGCCCGGCTCCGCGCTCCTCGCCCACCACGTCAGCGTCGTTCATGTTTGCCTGCCCCCGAAGGCAAGCTATCACACTTAAATATCTTCAGCGATCCGCCGGTAAAGGTCCGGCCGCCGGTCGCGGAAGAATCCAAAGGCGGCGCGGTGGGCGCGGGCCTGGGCCAGGTCCAGCGTGGCGGTCAGCACCCCCGTCTCAGTGGCGCCGAACTCCGCCAGCATGTCGCCGCGCTGGTCGCAGATGAAGCTGTGGCCGTAGAAACGCTGGTCGCCTTCCACGCCGATCCGGTTGGCGGCAACCACCGGAACGACGTTCGACACCGCATGGCCAATCATCGCACGCCGCCACAGCCGGCTGGTGTCGAGATCGGGATCATGCGGCTCGGTGCCGATCGCGGTCGGGAACAGCAGGATTTCCGCCCCGTCGAGCATCAGCGCGCGCGCGGTTTCCGGATACCATTGGTCCCAGCACACCGCCGGCCCAACCGTGCCGAACGGCGTCTTGAAGGTCTTGAAGCCGGTGTTGCCGGGGCGGAAGTAGAACTTCTCGGAATAGCCAGGACCGTCCGGGATATGGCTCTTGCGGTAGACGCCCATCACCGCGCCCCCGTCATCGATCATCGCCAGGCTGTTATAATGGTGATGCCCCTCCGCCTCGAAGAAGCTGGTCGGGATATGAACCTGAAGCTCCGCCGCCAGCGTCTGCATCGCGGCCACCGCCGGGTGCTCGTTCACGGGGAGCGCGCGGGTGAAGTGCCCCTCATCCTGCGTGCGGCAGAAATAAT
The DNA here is from genome assembly GCA_036386875.1 of Allosphingosinicella sp. Taxonomy (GTDB): domain Bacteria; phylum Pseudomonadota; class Alphaproteobacteria; order Sphingomonadales; family Sphingomonadaceae; genus Allosphingosinicella. The sequence continues at coordinate 4,226 of DASVUV010000023.1, read as the reverse complement.
GCCCTTCGAACAATTCGGGCGGAAGGATCAGCTTCGCGCCTTTGCCGGCCGCCTCGCGCACGAGCTCCGACACCGCGCGGATATTTTCCTGGAGGTCGTCCGTGAAGGCGAGCTGGAGGGCGGCAACTGTGATCTGGCTCATGGCGCGTAGGTAGTGGCGAAGCCATGCGGGGGGAAGTGGCGCTGTTGTTCTTATGGGCTTGGGTCTCTCGACGGCGCGTCTCGGCTTCGTTCGACGCTGGCTCGACATGAGCGGGTTGGGTGGTCCGGCTCTCACTCCACCCGCGTAACCCAAGCGGATGAGCGGGTTGGTCGCGCAATCCCCACCCGCTCATCCCAAGCAGATGAGCGGAATGGTCTTGCAATCCCCACCCGCTCATCCCGAGCAAGTGTCGAGCCTGTCGAGACACGGTGTCGAGGGAGCCTGTCGGAACACAGTGTCTCGGAGCCTGCCGAGACACCGGCTCGAGGGACTAGGCCGGCATCTGCTGGCTGATGCAATGGAACGACCCACCCCCGGTCAGCACATGATCGGCCCTGATCCCCACCGCCTCCCGGCCGGGGAACAGCGCCCCGATCGCCTTCACGGCGGCGGCGTCGTTCGGCGCCCCGTAGAGTGGAACCACCACCGCGGCGTTGCCGATGTAGAAGTTCATATACGAAGCCGGGACGATCTCGCCATCGCGGGTGACGAGGCCTGGCGAGGGGAGGGGCACGACCTCCACCCCGAACGCCTCCGCCCGCCGCCGCGCATCCTCGAATATCGCGGTGTTGGGATCGTCCGGGCCGGCCGCAACGGGGATCGCCAGCCGGTTCTCACCCACGAACCGCGCGAGGTTATCGACATGCCCGTCCGTATGATCGTTGAGCAGGCCCTCGCCGAGCCACAGGATGCGTTCGGCGCCCATGCTTTCCCGAAGCCGCGCCTCGATCTCGTCCCGGCCAAGCCGCGGGTTTCGGTTGGGGTTGAGCATGCACTGCTCGGTGGTGACGAACAGGCCGGTCCCATCCGTGTCGATCGCTCCGCCTTCCAGTACCCACTCGTGGCGGACCGGCTCCAGCCCCGCAGTCCCGGCAAGCCGAAGCCCGATCGTGTCATCACCTTCCAGATCGTACTTCCCGCCCCAGCCGTTGAAGCGAAAGCTGCGCGCTTCCACGTCCGCGCCCGTGCGCAGGATGATCGGCCCGGTGTCGCGGAGCCAGATGTCGCCGAACGCCTCCTGCACCACCGTGGCGAATGGCGCCGCCTCCTTCGCCGCCCGCGCCGAAGCAGGATCGGCGGCGACGAGGCGGACCTCCTCGCCGCGCCCCTCCGCATGCACCGCGCGCGCGAACGCCGCGACCTCCTCGCGGCCCGCGGCAAGATCCTCCACCCACAGATCCTCGTGGCTTGGGAAGCCGATCCACACCCAGCGGTGCTCGGCCCATTCGGCGGGTTGATAGGTCTTCATCGCGCGCCGGCCCCTCCGGTGCCCGCCGCCGCGCGGCTGCGGTCGCGGACGGCGCGGAATTCGTCGCCCTCGCGCCAATTCGGCCAGGCCGCCGACATCGCCAGCTCACGCCCGATCGTCCAGTAAATCTGCAGGTCGCGGATTGCGCCGTCCCAATTCCAGTTCGGATCATATTCGTCACCCGGCTGGTGGTAGCGCACCCGGCGATAGTCCGCCTCCGCCGCCGTGCCGGCAGCGGTGCCGCCCTCCACCAGATCCTGGCCGCCGCGGGCATAGAGCATCGGCACGCCAAGCCGGGCCAGGCTGAAATGGTCGGACCGGTAGTAAGAGCCGGCCTGCGGCGTCGGCTCGTTCTTCACGGTCAGCCCGAAGCGGTCGGTCGCCCGCACCATATACTGCTCGAGCTCCGACTTGCCCTTGCCGATCACAACGAAGTCGCGCGTATTGCCGTGGACGTTAAGCACATCCATGTTCACGCCGCCCACCGTCTGCGCCAGCGGGTAGACCGGGTTCTCGGCATAATAACGCGACCCGAGCAGCCCCGATTCCTCGCCGGTCACCGCGATAAAGACGATCGAGCGGTCGGCATTGCCGCGCCTGGCATGGGCCTGCGCCAGCGCGATAAGCCCGGCGGTGCCGGTCGCATTGTCCTGCGCGCCATTACAGATGTCGTCGCCCGTCGCGTCGACATCGCAGCGGCCAAGATGGTCCCAGTGCGCGGTGTAGACGACATATTCGTTCGCCCTTTTGGCGCCGGGCAGGATGCCGATCACGTTGCGAGACGCCTGCCGCTTGATCTGGTTGGTCAGGGAAACCGAAGCCTTGATCCCCAGGTCGGTGGCGCGGAAGCCCTTCTGCTTTGCCGCTGCGATGAAAGTGTCGAGATCGCGGCCGCCGGCGAGCGCGAAGACCTTCCGCGCCGCATCCTTGGTAAGCCAGCCGACCACCTTGGACTGGTCCATGTGGCCCGCGGGATCGTCCATATTGTATTGCGGGCCGGTCCACGAGGATTGCACGACGTTCCAGCCGTAGGATGCCGGCTCGGTGTCATGAACGATCAGGGCGGCGGCCGCGCCCTGCCGCGCCGCCTCCTCATATTTGTAGGTCCAGCGGCCGTAATAGGTCATCGCCTTGCCGCCGAAGGGGCCTTCCAGATCTCCGTTCTGCCAGTCGGGATCGTTGACCAGGATCACCACCGTCTTGCCGCGCACGTCGACCCCGGCATAATCGTTCCAGCCGCGCTCGGGCGCGTTGATGCCGTAGCCGACGAAGACCATATCGCTGTTCCGCAGGTCGATCCGCGGCTGCACCTGGTAGCTGTTTGCGACAAAATCGGTGCGGTAGTTGAGGGTGATCGGCACCCCGCCCGTAATCGTCATCGCGCCCGGGCTCGCGAGCGTTTCGACCAGCGGCACGTCCTGGAACCAGCTTCCCTTGTTGCCCGGCTGAAGACCCGCTTTCTCGAACTGATCGGCAAGGAAGCGCACCGTCTTCTCCTCGCCCGCCGTTGTGGGAGCGCGTCCCTCGAACGCGTCGGACGACAGCGTCTGCGTCGCGGTGGTCAGCGTCGCCAAAGAGAGCTGCGGTCCATCATAAGCCTTCTCGGCTTGCCCGGTGCGCGTCGATGTCGCGCATCCGGCCAGCACCAGAGCAGCGGCAGCGGCCGCGGTGAAGCGAAGGATCATATCGCGTCTCTCTCCTCGGTCCGCCCCCGGCGCGCCTATCGCAGCCGCAGCGGCCCCGTGCAAGTTCCCGGCGGCCACCGGGCCCAACGAAAAAGGGCGGCTCCTTGCGGGGCCGCCCTTGCTCTTGGTGCCGTAGCCGGACCGATCAGCGCGAGTAGAACTCGACGACCAGGTTCGGCTCCATGCGGACGGGGTAGGGCACCTCGTCCAGCGTCGGAACGCGGTTGAAGGTCACCTTGGCGGCGCCGTCGGTGACGACATATTCCGGAATGTCGCGCTCGGCGAGCTGCTGCGCTTCCATCACCAGCGCCATTTCCTGCGCCTTGGCGCCGAGCTCGATCACGTCGCCGACATTAACGCGGCGCGAGGCGATGTTGCACTTCACGCCGTTGACGCGAACGTGGCCGTGGCTGACCATCTGGCGGGCCGACCAGATCGTCGGCGCGAACTTGGCGCGGTAGACGATCATGTCGAGCCGGCGCTCGAGCAGGCCGATCAGGTTCTGGCCGGTGTCGCCCTTGATGCGGGCGGCTTCCGTGTAGGTGCGCTTGAACTGCTTCTCGGTGACGTCGCCGTAATAGCCCTTAAGCTTCTGCTTGGCGCGAAGCTGGATGCCGAAGTCCGACATCTTGCCCTTGCGGCGCTGGCCATGCTGGCCGGGGCCGTATTCGCGCTTGTTGACGGGGCTCTTCGGGCGGCCGAAGACGTTTTCGCCCATCCGCCGGTCGAGCTTGTACTTGGCGCTGCTGCGCTTGCTCATCTCATGTCCAATCTGCTGTTGTCGTGCGTCCCGGAACCGCACCGCCTGGACTAAATTCCAGGCGCGGCCGCCGCTTCACCGGGGTGCGGGGCCAATTGCGAAGGGCGCGACATGGCCGCTGGAGCGCCGGAAGTCAACCTCGACAGGGGCTTGGCGGCCGCTAAAGAGGCGCCATGACACGGGACAGGGTGAAGCCGGCGGACTGCCGGACGATGGCGGAAGTGCGGGCGGGCGTCGACGCCCTCGATGCAAAGATCGTCGCGCTGATCGCCGAGCGCTTCGGCTACATGGACGCGGCGGCGCGGATCAAGCCGGAGCGCGCGGCGGTCC
>DASVUV010000022.1:0-4175 GCA_036386875.1 Allosphingosinicella sp. | reverse complement strand
CACCACGTCCGCCGCGAGGCGGACGAGCGGGAGCATCGACGGGTGCGTCAACCGGCGCTTCGGCAGAGATTGCCGCGGAGGCGCCGGCAGGCGTTCCAGCGGCAACATCGCCGACAGCTTGCGCGGCCTGGTCGACCGACGGCGCTGCGGCGGCGGCCGGGGCCTTTGCCGGAGCTGCGTTCGGTGTATCTTTTTCGTCAGCCATTTAGAACTCCAACCCGCCTTCGCGGGCAGCTTCGGCGAGGGCCTTGACCCGGCCATGGAACAGGAAGCCGCCGCGATCGAAGACGACGCGTGAAACACCGGCAGCCTTGGCGCGCTCGGCGAGCGTCTTGCCGACCTGGGCAGCGCCATCGCGCGTCGCGCCGGCCTTGCCCTTGAGGTCCTTGTCGAGGGTCGAGGCCGAAGCGAGCGTCTTGCCCGCGGCGTCGTCGATGACCTGCGCATAGATGTGCCGCCCTGAGCGGTGGACCGAGAGCCGCGGCTTGCCCGAGGCACGCGCGCGAAGCGCCGTGCGAACGCGGCGACGGCGGCGGTCGAAGAGTGAAAGTCTGGCCATGGCTACTTCTTCTTGCCTTCTTTGCGGAAGATGAACTCGCCGCGATACTTGATGCCCTTGCCCTTGTAGGGCTCCGGCTTGCGCCACTGGCGGATCTCAGCGGCGAGCTGACCGACCCGTTGGGAATCGTTGCCCGTGATGACGACCGTGGTCGGATCGGGCGTGGCAACGGTGAGATCGGCCGGAACCTCGACATTGACGTCGTGGCTGTAGCCGAGCTGGAGGCGCAGGTTCTTGCCCTGCATCGCCGCGCGGTAGCCGACGCCGGTGATTTCCAGCGTCTTGGTGAAACCGTCGGTAACGCCGGTCACCAAATTCTGCACCAGCGTGCGGTGCATGCCCCAGAAGGAGCGTGCGCGCTTGGTCTCGTTGGCGGGCTTCACCACGATACGGCCGTCTTCGATGCCGTAGCTGATGTCGTCCATCATCTGCATGGTGAGGGTGCCCTTCGGCCCCTTCACCGACAGCACGGCGCCTTCCACAGAGGCGGTAACACCGCTCGGCAAGGCAACCGGCACTTTTCCGATGCGGCTCATATCAAAACACCTCCGCGAGCACTTCGCCGCCGACATTCTGCTCGCGCGCTTCCGCGTCCGAGAGAACGCCGCGAGGCGTCGAGACGATGGTGATGCCGAGGCCGTTGCGGACCCGCGGCAGCTCCGTGCTGCCCGAATAAACGCGGCGGCCCGGCTTGGAAACGCGGGCAACGTGCTGGATGGCCGGGCGGCCTTCGAAATATTTCAGCTCGATGCGCAGGCCGGCGTGGCGGCCCAGGGCCTCCTCGCTGTAGCCGCGGATATAGCCTTCGCGCTGGAGGACGTCGAGGACGCGGGACCGCAGCTTGGACGCGGGGGAAACCACGCTGTCCTTGCGGGCCTGCTGGCCGTTGCGGATGCGGGTGAGCATATCACCCAGGGGATCGGTCAAGGGCATATTCTATACCTTACCAGCTGGACTTCGTGAGGCCGGGGATCAGGCCCTTGTTGCCCAATTCGCGGATCATGATGCGCGACAGCCCGAATTTGCGATAATTGGCGCGCGGACGGCCGGTGATCATGCAACGGTTGCGGACCCGGGTGGGGTTCGCGTTGCGCGGGATCTCGGCCATCTTGAGCCGCGCGATGAGACGCTCGGTCTCATCGAGGGTCGTGTCGTTCGCGGTCGCCTTCAGCTTCGCATATTGGCCGGCGTGTTTCTTCACCAGCTTCTTGCGACGCTCATTCTTGTTGATGGAACTCAGTTTCGCCATGACTTAAGTTCTCGCCTTTCTGGGTCGAGAAACAGGGAGCATTTACGCCGCCTGCTTCTGATCTTCTTCGGTCCGCGGGAAGGGAAAGTTGAAGAGGCGCAGCAGCTCGCGCGCCTCGTCGTCCGTCTTCGCGGTGGTGGTTACGATGACGTCCATGCCGCGCACCTTTTCAATGCGGTCATAGTTGATCTCCGGGAACACGATCTGCTCCTTGAGACCCATCGCGTAATTGCCCCGACCGTCGAACGATTTCGGGTTGAGGCCGCGGAAATCGCGAACCCGGGGGAGCGCGATGGTGATGAGGCGGTCGAGGAACTCGTACATCCGCTCGCGGCGCAGGGTCACCTTGACGCCGATCGGCATGCCTTCGCGCAGCTTGAACTGGGCGATGGAGGTGCGCGCCTTGGTGATCACCGGCTTCTGGCCCGCGATCAGCTGCATCTCCTGAGCGGCGATTTCGACCTTTTTCTTGTCCTGGGTCGCCTCGCCGACGCCCATGTTGATGACAATCTTGTCGAGCCGCGGGACTTCCATCCGGTTCTTGTAACCGAACTTCTCCGTCATCAGGGCGACGATGCGATCGTCATAGTCGCGCTTCATGCGCGCCACGTATTTAGGCTCAGCCATTGATCAGCTCCCCGGACTTCGCGGCGACGCGAACCTTCTTGCCGTCGCGCACTTCGAACCGCACCCGGCTCGCTGCGCCGGTCTTGGGGTCCGCGATCGCGACCTTGGAAATGTGCATCGGCGCTTCCGTACGCTCGAGGCCGCCCTGCGGGTTGGCCTGGCTCGGCTTGCGGTGACGCGTGATGATGTTGACGCCCGACACGAGCACCTTGCCGTCCTTCGGCATGGACTTCGTGACTTCGCCGGTCTTGCCCTTGTCCTTGCCGGACAGGATCACGACCGTGTCGCCCTTTTTGATCTTCGCAGCAGCCATGACGTTACAGGACCTCCGGCGCGAGTGAGATGATCTTCATGTGCTTCTTGGCACGGAGCTCGCGAACGACCGGGCCGAAGATACGGGTGCCGATCGGCTCGGCATTGTTGTTGACCAGCACCGCCGCGTTCGAATCGAAGCGGATGGTGGAGCCATCGGCCCGGTGGATGTCCTTGGCGGTCCGCACGATCACGGCCTTGTGGACATCGCCCTTCTTTACGCGGCCGCGCGGGGCGGCTTCCTTGATGGAGACGACAATGATGTCGCCCACGCCGGCAAACCGGCGCTTGGATCCGCCAAGGACCTTGATGCACTGGACGCGCTTGGCGCCGCTGTTATCGGCAACCTCAAGGTTTGACTGCATCTGGATCATCGATCCAATTCCTTCTTCACTTCAACCGGGACGAACCGCCCGGCGATCAGTTTCAACAATCGGCCCGAAGGCGTCAGGCGATATCCGCCTTTTGCGGGGTCGCGTGGGTGTCCACGCGGTCGAGAACCCGCCAGGTCTTGAGCTTGGAGATCGGCTTCGTTTCTTCGATGCGGACGGTTTCGCCCTCGCGAAACGAATTCGCCTCGTCATGAGCATGGTACTTCTTCGACCGCTTGATGATCTTGGCGTAGAGCGGGTGCTTCACCCGACGCTCAACCAGGACCACGACGGTCTTGTCGGTCTTGTCCGACACGATCCGGCCGGTGAGAACGCGCTTAGGCATTCGATAAACTCCTTATGCCTTTTGAGCGGCGCGTGAGCGCTCGCTCTGCAGCGTCTTGATGCGGGCGATGGTGCGGCGCACTTCGCGGATCCGGGCCGGCTTTTCGAGCTGGTTGGTGGCGGACTGGAAGCGCAGGTTGAACTGCTCGCGCTTCAATTCGCCCAGCTGGTCGGAAAGCTGGTCGTCGGTGCGGGTCTTGATGTCGTCTTTGGCCATGTCTTAGGCTTCCTCAACCATCGATTCGCCAAGGCGAGCGATGACCTTCGTCTTGATCGGCAGCTTCTCCATGGCGCGCTCGAAAGCGACCTTGGCGATGTGCCCGGGAACACCGTCGAGCTCGAACAGAACCCGGCCCGGCTTGACGCGGGCGACCCAGAATTCCGGCGAACCCTTGCCCTTGCCCATGCGGACTTCGGCGGGCTTGGACGAGACCGGCACATCCGGGAAGATGCGGATCCACAAACGCCCCTGGCGCTTGATGTGGCGGGTGATCGCGCGGCGGGCCGCTTCGATCTGGCGGGCGGTGATCCGCTCCGGCTCCAGGGCCTTGAGGCCATAAGCGCCGAAGTTGAGCGCGGTGCCGCCCTTGGCGTCGCCGTGGATTCGGCCCTTGAAGGCCTTGCGGAACTTGGTGCGTTTCGGTTGCAGCATTTCAAATGTTCCTTAGCGGGCCGGGCGGACGCCGGAAGTCTGCGCTTCCATCATCAGCCG
>DASVUV010000021.1:0-3987 GCA_036386875.1 Allosphingosinicella sp. | reverse complement strand
GAGCGCGGTGCCGCCCTTGGCGTCGCCGTGGATTCGGCCCTTGAAGGCCTTGCGGAACTTGGTGCGTTTCGGTTGCAGCATTTCAAATGTTCCTTAGCGGGCCGGGCGGACGCCGGAAGTCTGCGCTTCCATCATCAGCCGGTCCTGAGCCATCGGATCGTGGCCGAGGATCTCGCCCTTGAAGATCCACACCTTGATTCCGCACACGCCGTAGGCGGTGTGGGCAGTGGCTTCCGCATAATCGACGTTGCCGCGCAGCGTGTGGAGCGGAACGCGGCCTTCGCGATACCATTCCGTGCGGGCGATTTCCGCGCCGCCGAGACGGCCGGCGCAGGTGATGCGGATGCCTTCGGCGCCGAGGCGAAGCGCCGACTGAACCGCGCGCTTCATGGCGCGGCGGAAGGCGATGCGGCGCTCGAGCTGGTCGGCGACGCCCTGGGCGACGAGCTTGGAGTCGATTTCCGGCTTGCGGATTTCAACGATGTTGAGGCTGACATCACTGGAGGTCATCGCGGCGAGCTGCTTCCTGAGCTTCTCGATGTCGGCGCCCTTCTTGCCGATGATCACGCCGGGGCGCGCGGCATAGATGGAGACGCGGCACAGCTTGGCCGGACGCTCGATCACCACCTTGGAGATCGCCGCCTGCGGCAGCGTCTTCATGATGAACGTGCGGATCTTGAGATCCTCGAGCAGCAGACGGGCATAATCGGCGCCGTCGGCATACCAGCGGCTGTCCCAGGTGCGGTTGATCTGCAGCCGCATACCGATCGGATTGGACTTCTGACCCATGGCTTAGGCTTCCTGATGCTCGCGGACGACGATGCGCACGCGGCTGAAGGGTTTAACGATCCGGCTCGAACGGCCGCGGGCGCGCGGCGTGAAGCGCTTCATGGAAAGGCTCTTGCCGACCGACGCCTCGGCGACGACGAGGGCGTCGACGTCGAGATTGTGGTTGTTCTCGGCATTGGCGATCGCGGATGCGAGCACCTTGCGCACCTCCACAGCCATCGCCTTGGGCGAGAACTGCAGGATGTTGAGCGCGTCTTCGGCCGAGCGGCCGCGGATCATCGCCGCAACGAGATTGAGCTTCTGCGCGGAGCCGCGGATGGTGGTACCAACCGCCAGCGCTTCGTTGTCCGCCACGCGGCGGGGAGCTGCCTGCTTGCCCATGGCTTACCTCTTGCCCTTCTTGTCGGCGGCATGGCCCGGGAAGTAGCGGGTCGGCGCGAACTCGCCGAGCTTCATCCCGACCATCTCTTCATTCACCGAAACGGGAATGAATTTCCGGCCATTGTAGACGTTGAAGGTGAGGCCGACGAACTGCGGCAGGATCGTCGAACGGCGCGACCAGGTCTTGATCGGCGAACGGTTGTTGGCGTCCTGCGCAGCCTCTGCCTTTTTCAGCAAAGACAGCTCGACGAACGGACCTTTCCAGACGGAGCGGGCCATTGTTACCTCTTCTTCTTAGCGTGGCGCGAACGGATGATCATCTTGTCCGTCGCCTTGTTGTTGCGGGTCCGGGCACCCTTGGTCGGCTTGCCCCACGGAGTAACCGGGTGACGGCCGCCGGAGGTCCGGCCTTCGCCACCGCCGTGCGGGTGGTCGACCGGGTTCTTGGCGACGCCGCGGGTCAGCGGACGGCGGCCCTGCCAGCGGGTGCGCCCGGCCTTGCCGAAGTTCTGGTTCTGGTTGTCCGGGTTCGAAACCGCACCCACCGTGGCCATGCAGTCGGAGCGGATGTAGCGCTGCTCGCCTGAATTAAGCCTGACCATCACCATGCCGCGGTCACGGCCGACGACCTGCACATAGGTGCCGGCCGAGCGGGCGAGCTGAGCGCCCTTGTTCGGCTTCATTTCCACGTTGTGGACAATGGTGCCGACCGGCATCGAGCCCAGTTCCATGGCGTTGCCCGGCTTCACGTCGACCTTGCGGCCGGCGACGACGGTGTCGCCCGGAGCGAGACGCTGCGGTGCGATGATGTAGGTGAGCTCGCCATCCTCATACTTCACCAGCGCGATAAACGCGGTGCGGTTGGGATCGTATTCCAGGCGCTCGACGGTTGCGGGCATGTCCCACTTGCGGCGCTTGAAATCGATGTAGCGGTAGCTCTGCTTGTGGCCGCCGGCGATACCGCGCGAGGTCACATGGCCCTTGTTGTTGCGGCCGCCGGTCTTGGTCTTGCCCTGCGTCAGCGCCTTGAGGGGCTTGCCCTTCCAAAGCGAAGACTTGTCGACAAGGATCAGACCGCGCTGCGACGGGGTCGTCGGATTGTAGGTTCTAAGTGCCATCGTCCCCGCCTCAGATTCCGGTGGTGACGTCGATGGACTGGCCTTCGGCCAGCGTCACGATCGCCTTTTTGACATCGGAGCGCGTGTAGGGACGGCCCTTCCAGCGCTTCGTCTTGCCCTTTTGATTAAGGGTGTTCACGCCCGTCACGTTGACGCCGAACAAAGCTTCCACGGCCGCCTTGATCTGCGGCTTGGTGGCGTCGTTCGCGACCTTGAAGACAACGGCGTTATGCTCGGAAAGCAAAGTCGTCTTTTCGGTGATGTGGGGCGCAAGGACGACATCATAATGGTTGATGTCGACCGCGGCTTTTTTCGCCTTAGCCATTGAAACGGGCCTCCAGCTTCTCGACCGCGGCGCGCGTCAGCACCAAAGTCTCATGCTTCAAAATATCGTACACGTTGGCACCCGCTGCCGGCATCAGATCGATCTGGCGCAGGTTGGCCGAACCCATGGCGAAGCCGACGTTCAGCGCGTCGCCGTCGATCACCAGGCAGGTCTTGCCGAGGCCGAGGCCGGAGAGCTGATCGCGCACCGCCCGGGTCTTGGCTTCCGACACGTCCAGGCTGTCGAGGACGATCAGCTGCCCGGCCGCGGCCTTGGAGCTCAACGCCATCTTCAGGCCGAGCGCACGAACCTTCTTGTTCAGCGACGGATTGAAGTCGCGGACACGCGGGCCGTGCGCCTTGCCGCCGCCGATGAAGATCGGCGCGCGGCGATCGCCGTGACGGGCGGTGCCGCCGCCCTTCTGGCGACCGAACTTCTTGCCGGTGCGGGCGACATCGGCGCGCTCGCGGGTGCCGCGCGCGGTGGCGCGGCGCTTCTCGAGCTGCCAGGTGACGACTCGGTGGAGGATGTCGGCGCGCGGATCGAGGCCGAAGACCTCGTCGTTGAGCTCGACCTCGCCCGCGGACTCACCGGCGAAGGAGGAAACCTTGATCTGCACGCTCAGCCCTCCTGGCCGTCGGTCGCGGAGACATCAGCCGTGGTCTCGGCAGGCGTATCGGCAACGGTATTGGTGTTCGCAGCGGCCTTGAGACCCGCCGGACGCGGCGCGTCGGCATGGGTCGGGACCTTGACGGCGTCCTTGACGAACAGCCAGCCACCCTTCGAACCGGGCACGGAGCCCTTCACGAAGATCAGGCCGCGCTCGGCGTCGGTGCCGACCACTTCCAGGTTCTGCTGGGTGCGGTACTTGTCGCCCATGTGGCCGGCCATCTTCTTGTTCTTGAAGACCTTGCCCGGATCCTGGCGCTGACCGGTCGAACCGAGCGAACGGTGCGAGACCGAGACGCCGTGGGTCGCGCGCAGACCACCGAAGTTCCAGCGCTTCATGCCGCCGGCGAAGCCCTTACCCTGGGTACGACCCTGGATATCGACGAACTGCCCTGCGACATAATGGTCGGCCGAGATCTCGGCACCGACATCGAGCAGGCCATCGGCATCGACGCGGAATTCCGCGACGATCGCCTTGGGCTCGACCTCGGCCTTGCCGAAATGGCCGCGCTGCGGCTTGGCGACGTTCTTAGCCTTGGCGACACCGGCGCCAAGCTGGACGGCGGTGTAGCCGTCACGATCCATTTCGCGAACGGAAACGACCTGAAGCGCCTCGAGCTGAAGGACGGTAACCGGCACGTGGCGGCCGTCGTCCTTGAACAGGCGGGTCATCCCCATCTTCTTCGCGATCACGCCAGTGCGCAT
>DASVUV010000020.1:0-14867 GCA_036386875.1 Allosphingosinicella sp. | reverse complement strand
TGCCAGGAAGGGCGCGTTCACCATGTTCACCGTGGCCGAATAAATCCGCATCAGGCCGGCGAGGACCGCGCCCGTCACCGGTTTCTGGTTGAGGTGGGCGGCGGCGCCTTCCACTTCGATGGCGATGCCGGTGGCATGGTGGCCTTCGAGCTGGCCGATCAGCGATCCGAGCTTGTCGGCAAGCGACATGTAGGGGCGAAGCTTCGGCGCTTCCTCCGCGGACAAAGCGGGCACGTTCAGCGCGTTGGTGACTCCGCCGGTCATCAGATAGGCGGCCATCTGCTCGGCAACCTGGATGGCGACGTTGACCTGCGCTTCGGTGGTGGAGGCGCCGAGGTGCGGCGTCGCGACCAGGCCGGGGGTGCCGAACAGCGGGTTGGCCTTGGCGGGCTCCTCGGCGAACACGTCGAGCGCGGCGCCGGCAACCTGGCCGCTCTCCAGCGCATCCTTCAAGGCCGCTTCGTCGATCAGGCCGCCGCGCGCGCAGTTGATGATTCGCACGCCGGGCTTGGTTTTTGCCAGGTTCTCGCGCGACAGGATGTTGCGGGTCTGGTCGGTGAGCGGCGTGTGAAGGGTGATGAAATCGGCGCGGGCGAGGAGTTCGTCCAGTTCCACTTTCTCGATGCCGAGCGCGACCGCGCGTTCGGGGGTAAGGAAGGGATCGAAGGCGATGACCTTCATGCGCAGGCCCCGGGCGCGGTCGGCGACGATGGAGCCGATATTGCCGGCGCCGATCAGGCCGAGGGTCTTGCTGGTCAGCTCGACGCCCATGAAGCGGTTCTTTTCCCACTTGCCCGCCTGGGTGGAGGCGTCGGCCTGGGGAAGCTCGCGGGCGAGCGCGAACATCAGGGCGATGGCGTGTTCGGCGGTGGTGATCGAGTTGCCGAAGGGGGTGTTCATCACCACCACGCCGCGCGCCGAGGCGGCGGGAATATCGACATTGTCGACGCCGATCCCGGCGCGGCCGACGACCTTAAGGTTGGTCGCGGCGTCGAGCACGTCCGCGGTGACCTTGGTCGCGGAGCGGATGGCGAGGCCGTCATAGCCGGCGATAATGGCCTTGAGTTCGTCCTTGGAAAGGCCGGGCTTTTCGTCGACTTCGATGCCGGCGGCGCGGAAGACCTCGGCGGCCTTGGGGTCCATCTGGTCGGAAATGAGCACTTTGGGCATGGGATCGGTCCTTGAATCTTCCCTCTCCCCTTTGCGGGAGAGGGTGGCGCCGCAGGCGCCGGGAGAGGGGATGGGGATGGGCTTGGTTACAGGCCCTCTCCCTGCCCCAGCTTCGCCGGGGCTGTCCCTCTCCCGCGGAGGGGAGAGGGACGTGTAAGGGTCAGGGGGCCTTCGCCTCGGGAAAAGCCCAGTCTAGCCAGGGGAAGAGGGCTTCCAGATCGTCGGTTTCCACCGTTGCGCCGCACCACAGGCGCAGGCCCGGCGGGGCATCGCGGTAGGAGGCGATGTCGTACGCCGCCGCCTCTCCGTCGAGCAGCGCCGCCATGCGTTTCACCACAGCCGCCTGCGCATCCGAGTCCATGCCGGGCAGCGCCGCGTCGGCGAACTTGAGGCAGACGCTGGTGTTGGAGCGGGTCGCCGGATCGCGGGCGAGGTGCTCGATCCAGCCGGTGCGCCCGACCCAGGCATCGACCGCCGCCGCATTGGCATCGGCCCGTGCGATCAGCGCGTCGAGGCCGCCAAGCCCCTCAGCCCATTCCAGCGCGAAGAGGAGGTCCTCGACCGCAAGCATGGAGGGCGTGTTGATGGTGTCGCCCTTGAAGATGCCCTCGTTGAGCTTGCCGCCTTTCGTGAGGCGGAAGATCTTGGGCAGCGGCCAGGCGGGGGTGTAGCTTTCCAGCCGCTCCACCGCGCGCGGGCTGAGGACGAGAACGCCGTGTGCGCCCTCCCCGCCAAGCGCCTTTTGCCAGGAGAAAGTGCCGACATCGACCTTTGCCCAGTCGATGTCCTGCGCAAACGCGGCGGACGTTGCGTCGGCGATGGTCAAGCCTTCGCGGTCGGCGGCGATCCAGTCGCCGTTGGGGACCCGGACGCCCGACGTAGTGCCGTTCCAGGTGAAGACCACGTCGGACGCGGGATCGACTGCGGCGAGATCGGGAAGCTCACCGTAGGGCGCCTTCACCACCTGGGCGTCGAGCTTGAGTTGCTTGACGATGTCGGTGACCCAGCCTTCGCCGAAGCTCTCCCAGGCGAGCACCGTCACGGGCCGCGGGCCGAGCAGCGACCACAGCGCCATTTCAACGGCGCCGGTATCCGAGGCGGGAACGATGCCGATGCGGTAATCGTCGGGCAGGCGCAGTATCTTGCGGGTCAGGTCCATCGCATGAACGATGCGCCCCTTGCCGAGCTTGGAACGGTGCGAGCGTCCAAGCGATGCGGTGGCGAGTTTTTCGGGGCTCCAGCCGGGCGGCTTCGCGCACGGGCCGGACGAGAAATAGGGACGTGCCGGGCGGGTGCCCGGTTTAGGTGCAGTCATGTAGTCTCTCCTTACAGAGAGCACGCGCCGCGTTGGGACGGCGTGGCCCGGCGCCGGGTTTAAGGCCGGGGACGGGGCTGTCAACCGGTTGTGGCGGCCCCCTTTCCGGTGAGCAGGCGCAGCAGCCGGATGAGCTGGAGCAGGATCAAGGGCGCGAAATTGACGAGGGCGTTGGTGAGACTTTCGGCGATCATGGCCCAATGGATCAGGGTCAGGATCGCGGCCGGGTAGGCAAGGCGCTGGATGCGCTTCCAGCCTGCTTTCAGCGCCCGCATCGCACGATCGTTGCTGACCGTGGCGGGAACCAGCATGCACAGAAAGGCGAGCCAGCCGGTCCAGACGGCGGGGTCGCGGAGCTCGGAGATGACCTCGCGTGCCGCGCCCTTGTCGAGACTGTAGAAGAAGAGGTGGAGTGCCGCGTAACCGAAGGCGGCCACGCCGATCGACCGGCGGTGGCGAAGCAGCCAGCGGACAATGCCGCTGTGCGGCACGAGCCGGGAGAGCGGCGTCAGCACCAGTGCGAAGATCAGCAAGCGGGCCGAAAATTCGCCGCTCGGGTGGAGGAAGCGGTCCGCTTCGACACCCACGGGCCGGTGCCAGAAGCCCGACACGAGCATCGCCGCCGGCAAGGCGAGCAGGATCCAGAACAGGAGTTTGAAGAGCACGCCGCGGTTCATGGCGCCCGTTCTAGCCCGCGGCGGCGGTTTCGCAATTTGCTTCGGTTGACGCGGGCCTCCCTTTGCGAACAGATACGCCCATGCGGGCCTGGGGGGTCATTATCGCTTTTGTGCTGCTTGCCGGCTGCATCCCGAAAGGGGCGCGGCCGCGGGACGAAGCACCGCGTCCACCCGCCGCGCAGGTGACGCCGGCCAAAGCGACTTTGCAGTGCCAGGCCGATCTCAAGCGGGAGGGCGTGGCGTTCCGCGCCCTTCCCGACCGCTGGTTCGCCAAAGGCTGCTCGGCCGCGGGCGCGGTGCAGTTGCTCGACATCGGCACGCCGGTCAGCAATCTCGGCGCGATGACCTGCCCGGTGGCGCGGCAATTCGCCCGCTGGGCGCGCGAGGCGGTGCAGCCCGCCGCCCATGCCTGGCTCGGCAAAAGGGTGGTTCGGATCGAAAGCTTCGGCACCTATTCCTGCCGGCCCGTCAACAACCAGCCCGGATCGAAGCTGAGCGAACATGGCCGCGCCAATGCGGTGGACATCGCCGTGTTCGTGCTCGACGGAGGGCGGCGTATCAGCGTGAAGGACGGGTGGAACGGCGGCGACGAGGATGTCCGCAAGTTCCTGCGCGCGGTGCACCAGGCGGGCTGCCGCCGCTTCGGCGTGACCTTGGGCCCCGACGCCAACGCCTTCCACCGCGACCACCTGCATTTCGACATGGGACAGGGGCCATATTGCCGCTGAGGGTCTGCGCCCGCCTCCCGCAACGACCGTGACGAGGCAGATTTGTCGCTCGGGCAGGAGCGAGGAGGGAGCGATGCGGGACATCGTGACCGACGAGCGACGCACTCCGAGCGGCAAATCTGCCTCGCCGCTTTGCGGTCGCACGGAGGCGTCGGCTGGCTGCGTCCCGCCGCTTGTTCGGGCAACCAGCCCGACCGGCGCAGCGCTCCTTGCCAGCCGGCGCCTCCGAGCGATCCCGGCCATTGTGGGAGGCGGGCGCAGACCCTAAGAGCGCGGCATGACCGAACTCGTCCCCCCCAAGCGGGTTTTCCCGCCCGCCCGCGAAGAAGCGGAACATGCCAACCAGCCGACCGTGGCGCCGCAGACCGGCGATCAGGCTTACCGCCTCGCCTTCCAGGACATGGACTTCCTGCTGCGCGAGGATCTGCGGCCCGTGCGCTTCCAGCTCGAGCTGCTGAAGCCCGAGCTTCTGCTCGACGAAGCCAAGATCGCCTCCACCTTCGTATTCTACGGTTCGGCGCGGATCCCGGAGCCGGAAAAGGCGCGGGCCCTGCTCGCCGCGGCGGTGACCGACCGGCAGAAGCTGATCGCCGAGCGGCTGGTCGCCAAATCGCATTATTACGACGTGGCGATGGCGCTCGCGAAGATGTGCTGCCGGGTCGACATCGACGCGGAGGGCTGGCGCAATTTCGTGGTCTGCTCGGGCGGCGGCCCGTCGATCATGGAAGCGGCCAATCGCGGCGCGATGGAAGCCGGCGCCGAATCGATCGGCCTCAACATCGTGCTCCCGCACGAGCAGATGCCGAACCCGTATGTCACACCCTCGCTAAGCTTCCAGTTCCACTATTTCGCGCTCCGCAAGATGCACTTCCTGCTCCGCGCCCGCGCGGTGGCGGTGTTTCCGGGCGGCTTCGGCACGTTCGACGAGATGTTCGAACTGTTGACGCTCGTCCAGACCGGCAAGGTCAAGCCGCTCCCCATCCTGCTGTTCGGCCGCGAATTCTGGGAGCGGGTGGTGAATTTCGAGGCCCTGGTGGAAGAAGGCGTGGTGTCCGAGAAGGACCTCGACCTGTTCTGCTTCGTGGAAACCGCGGAAGAAGCCTGGGTCCACATCTGCAAATGGTACAAGCACGAAAAGCTGCCCGATCTGGAGGGGTAAGGGCTAGTTCCTCCCCATCGCGAGATGGGGAGGGGAACCACCCGAAGGGTGGTGGAGGGGTAACTGCACTGGGCTCCGCGAATTCGGTGCGGAACCTCAGCCTCCTCGGCAGCTACCCCTCCACCATGCTGCGCATGGTTCCCCTCCCCACGCTGACGCGCAGGGAGGAACTAGCTGGCGCGGCTCGCTTCGTATTCCGCGATGAAGGTGTCGAGCGGAACGGCGGCGATTGATGCCGCCAGTGCGTCCTCGGCGACATCGTCCCAGCTCCTGAAGCGCAGGCAGGACTTGCCGATATCGAGTTTCTTGCCGCGCGCTGCCCAGCTGGCCTGGAGGCGTTTGGATCGCTCCGCCGAAGCGTAGACGCAGTTCAGGTACAACGCCGTGTAGTTCTTCTGCGCGGCGAGAGCGGCGAAGACGAGCGGCTGCTTGTTGTAGGTGTGCGGGTAGGTTTCGAGCGGAACTTCCCAGCCGATCATGCCCCAGCTCATCCGCTCCTCCAAGCCAGGCGGGATGTGGGCGTTGACGAGGGCGCGGAGGCGGGAGACCAGCTCCGAGCGCTCGGGCGGAAGCTCGGCGATGTAGGCGTCGGGAGTGGCGGCCTTGCTGCTCACCATCTCCCGGCCTGTTCTTTACTTCTTGGTCTGCTCGGTACGTCCGGCGACGCTCGGCGCGGCGTCGCCTTTGATGTTGTTGCCGGGGCTCTTGGCGGCCTGAACTTCGTTCAGCACCGGCTCGTTCTCGCCCTTGTCGCCGGCGGCGCCCTGGTCGCCCGCTTCGGCGGCGGCCTGGGCCGGGCTGACGGGGTCGCCCGCCGGCGCCGCGGCGCTCGCCGCGGGAAGCGGCTTCGGGCTGTCGCTTTGGGTGTTGAGGTAGGCGAGGAGGTTGGCGCGGTCCTCAACCTTGCCTAGCCCGGCGAAGGTCATCTTGGTGCCGGGCGCGAAGTCCTTGGGCGATTTCAGCCACTGGCTCATCGACTCCCATTCCCAATTGCCGCCCTTGCCCGAAAGCGCCGGGGAGTAAGCGAAACCGGCGGCATGCTTGCCGATCGGCGCGCCGAGGATACCCCACAGGTTCGGGCCGGTGCCGTTCGGGCCGCCCTTGGCGACCGTGTGGCAGGCGGTGCACTTCTTGAACACGCCCTCGCCCTTGGCGGCATCGGCGCCGGCCAGGAGCGCGGTGACGGGCTGTTCGGCCTCGCCGCCGCCGCCTTCGCCTTCCAGCACGACGCCTTCAATCGGGTAGCCCATCTTCTCGGGCCGTTCGGAATGGAACATCTCCGCGGTGACGATCGAGGCGCCAAGGGCGACGATGCCGGCGCCGAGCACCCAGCCCGCAATCGTGTTGCTGCGATTGTCCATGCCGTTTTCAAAGCCTCCAGGGGCGCGCGAGGGTGCGCGCGAGTGGGAATTTCGGGAGCCCCTTTAGGCGGCGCGCGGCGGCGGGGCAAGCGGGGGAAGGTGGGTTAGCGCCCAATCCAGTGGCTAAGGAGAAAGTGAGCGATCGCGAATGGCGGCGGGGCCAGGAAGCGGGCGCCCGCCTCTCCGGCAAGCGCGGCGGCGACTTCGGCGCGGGTCGCCCAGAAGCCTTCTTCGAGCTCGGTGGTGTCGAGCACGATCCGGTCCGAGGCGGCCTGGGCGATGCAGGCGATCATCAACTGGCCGGGAAAGGGCCAGGGCTGGCTTGCGACGTAGCGCACGTCCGACGCCTCGATCGCCGCTTCTTCCTTGAGTTCGCGGGCAACGGCTTCCTCCACCGACTCGCCGGGTTCGACGAAGCCGGCCAGGGCCGAGAAGCGGCCCTGCGGATATTGCGCCTGGCGGGCAAGGAAGACGCGGCCGTCATGCTCGGCAAGCATGATCACGACCGGATCGACGCGCGGGAAATGCTCTGCGGCGCAGGCGGCGCAGCGGCGGCCCCAGCCGGCGCGGAACACCTCGCTTGGCGAGCCGCAATTGGCGCAGAAGCGGTGGCGGCCATGCCATTCGAGCAGGCTGCGCGCGGCGCCCCAGATCGCGGCGTCGGCGGGGGCCATGCGGTTGAGGATGCCGAACACGGACCATGCGCGCTGGCCGGGTGGGGCGCTGACCAATGGGGCGAAGTGGGGAATGGCGCCGCGCAGGCCGAGGAAGATGAGGTCCGTTTCGCCCGGCGGAAGCGAGGACCAGGTCATTGCGCCGTTATTGTCCAGGACGGGGTCGAGGCCGGCGAGGTTGAGCAGGCGCGCGTCCGGTTGCGCGGCGAGGGCAGCGATCTTCTCCGCGTCCTGGCGGAGATTGTCGGCGCGATCGAGGTCGGCGCCGGTGAAGCCTGGAGTATTGGTCATGCGATTACCTTCTTGCCCTCACCCTTCCCACGGCTCCGCCGCGGGCCCCTTCCCTCTCCCCTGCAGGGAGAGGGAGCTATCTTCCCCCTCTCCCAGTTGGGGAGAGGGAGGGCCCCGCCCTGCGCAGCAGGGCGGGAGGGTGAGGGCACGGGCTGAGCGAACGGCAATGTGCCGCGCCACTCCCGCCCCCGCGCAGCAAGCCGCGCGAACAAAGTGGGCAGCCCCGCTTCCTCCAGCCGTTCGATGGGATGCCAAATTCCGTCCGGGGCCTCCCCCCGCACCTCCCCGCACAACAGCCGCATGTTCAGCGCAAAGTGCGTGAACACATGATCCACGCTCCCCGCCTCCCGCCACACCGCCTCGGCCGGCGCGGCGTCGGTGGGCAGCGCAAGCATGCCGCCGAGCAAACCCTTGGCCGGGCGCCGGACGAGCAACACCCGCCCCTCATGCTCCAGCCACCAGGCGGTGCCCTCCCGCTTCGGCTTCGCCGCCTTGGGCGCCTTCACCGGGTAAAGCTCCCCCTCCCCCGCCTGCCCCGCAGCGCAGAACGACAGCAACGGACAGCGCGAACAAGCCGGCGCGCGCGGGGTGCAGACCGTGGAGCCGAGGTCCATCATCGCCTGCGCGAAATCGCCGGCGCCTGCCTCCGGCGTGATCGTGCCGGTAAGCTGGTAAAGCGTCTCGCGCGACCCGGGCAGCGGCTCCTCCACCGCGAACAGCCGTGCAACGACCCGCTCCACATTGGCGTCCACCACCACGGCCCGCCGCCCAAAGGCGATCGCGGCGATTGCGGCGGCGGTGTAGCGGCCGACTCCGGGGAGCTTGCGAAGCTCTTCCTCCGTGTCCGGAAACACCCCTCCCCCCGCCGCCACCGCGCGGGCGCAGGCGACCAGGTTGCGGGCGCGGGCGTAGTAGCCGAGCCCCGCCCAGGCGGCCATCACCTCCGCCTCCTCCGCCCCGGCCAGCGCCGCCACCGTCGGCCAGCGCGCGGTGAACTTCTCGAAATAGGGCCTCACCGCCGCCACCGTGGTCTGCTGAAGCATGATTTCGGACAGCCAGACGCGGTACGGATCGGGCATCGCGCCGCCTTCGACGCGCCACGGAAGCCGCCTCTTATCCACAATATACCAGCCCAGCAGGGCAGATGAGACATCGACGGCCATGGCCCGCTATGCCATGCTCCGCGCCATGGGCAAACCGGGCGGAACAGCGAAAAAGAAGGCGGAAGACGCGCCGCGTTCCAGGCGGGCGCGGCCGGTGTCGGACCTCTTGCCGTCGGTCGGCGGGGCGGCGTTCAAGCGTTTCGGCTTCGTTCAATCCTCGGTGGTCAGCCGCTGGAAGGAAATCGTCGGCGATCGCTATGCCGGCGTCTCCGCGCCGGAATCGATCCGCTTCCCGGCCGGCAAGCGCGCCGGCGGCGTGCTGACCCTGGTGGTGGAGGGCGCCCACGCGCCGATGATCCAGCACGTCGTGCCGGTGATCATCGAACGGGTGAACCGCTTCTTCGGCTACGCGGCGGTGGAGCGGGTGCAGTTCAGGCAAGGTGTGGTTAAGCTTGCCCGCGCCAAGCCCCGTGTGGCGCCGCCCTCGCTGCGCCCGATCCCGCCGGAGCTTGGCGAGTCGCTTCGCGGCATCGCCGATCCGGAGCTTCGCGCCTGCCTTGAAGCGCTTGCGCGCGGGGTGGCGGATAGCCAAGGAGCGGCGGCGGGGGTTGGCACAAGCGTTGCGATCCCCTTGGTGGGCAGGATTGGAGAACGAAGATCATGAAGGCATTCAAGCTCAGCGCGGCGGCGGCCCTTGCGCTTGCGCTCGCCGGTTGCGGCGGCGGCGGCGGCAATTCCGCCGGCGGCAACGCCACCGCCGCGGTGGCGGATCAGAATTTCAAGGTCGAGCAGCTTGCGGCTCCGAACGGCGCCGATTGGGCGGACACGGTTACGCAGACGCCCGACGGCGGCTTCCTGAAGGGCAACCCGGCCGCTAGGGTAAAGGTTGTCGAATATGGCTCCATGACCTGCAGCCATTGCGCCGACTTCTCCGAAACCGGCGAACCGGCCCTTGTCGATAAATATGTGAAATCGGGCCAGGTGAGCTTCGAGTTCCGCAATTACGTGCGCGACCCGGCCGATATTGCCGCCGCGTTGATCGCGCGCTGCAACGGCGCCGCCGCCTTCTTCCCGCTGACCGAACAGCTTTTCGCGTCCCAGGCCGAATGGATGAACAAGCTCCAGCAAATGCCGGCCGAGCAACAGGCGCAGCTTCAGAGCATGAGCCCGGCGCAGGCGGTGGGCGTTTACGCCCAGGCGGCGGGGCTGGTGGATTTCGCCCGCGTGCGCGGTATTCCGGCGGCCAAGGCCCAGGCCTGCGTCGCCGATGCGGGACAGGTCCAGCGGCTGGTCGAAATCGGCAAGAGCGCGGGCGAGATTCCCGGCACGCCGGCCTTTTTCATCAACGGCACGCTGGTTCCGAACAGCGCCGACTGGAAGACGCTTGAAGCCGCGGTCCAGCAGGCGCTGCGGTGAGGGTTCCGGCAATCTTCGGTGCCGCCGCGCTAGTCGCCGCGGCTGCGCTTGGGCCTCACGCCGGCGCGGCGCCGGTCCGTCCGCGCGCGGCTGCGCCGGTTGATTGGACCAAGCGGGTTGCGGCGACGCCGCAGGGCGGGTTTGTCATGGGCAACCCGGCGGCGAAGGTGAAAGTCGTCGAATACGGTTCGCTCACCTGCGGCCATTGCGCGGCGTTCAGCGCCGCCGCGTTCGACGCCAGGGCGGGGGCGCCGCTGCTTGCCCATGTGCGCAGCGGCAAGGTCAGCTACGAATTCCGCAACTTCGTCTTGAACGGAACGGACGTGGCCGCATCCCTTGTGGCGCGCTGCACCGGGCCGGCCGGTTTCTTCAAATTCGCCGATCGCGCTTATGCCACGCAACGCCAGTGGATGGACCGGATCGGCAATTTGTCGGCCGCGCAGAAGGCGCAGTTGAACGGCCTTTCCAAGAGCCAGGCGCTGGTTCGCCTGGGCGAGATCGGCGGGCTGGTGCAGATGGGCACGCAGATGGGCTTGCCGGCGGCGCGGGCGAAAGCGTGCCTGGCGGACCCCGCCGCACTCGACCGGCTCGGCAAGATGTACGAAGCCGCGCAGGCGCTGGGCGTCGAAGGCACCCCCACCTTCTTTCTCAACGGCCGGAATATCGGCACCCATGATTGGGCGTCGCTCCAGCCGCTGATCCGGCAATCGGGGGGATAAGGGCACGATGCGCCTGGGGGGGCGGGCATGCAGATAAAGCGGCTGAAGCTTTCGGGCTTCAAGAGCTTTGTCGAGCCTTCCGAGCTGCGCATCGAGCCGGGCCTTACCGGCGTCGTCGGCCCCAATGGCTGCGGCAAATCCAACGTCCTTGAAGCGATCCGCTGGGTAATGGGCGAAAGCTCGCCCAAGTCGATGCGCGGCGCCGGCATGGACGATGTGATCTTCGCCGGCACCGCCACCCGCCCGGCGCGCGACTTCGCCGAAGTGACCCTGCTGGTCGAGCGGCAGGCCGAGGATTTGCCGGGCGACGTGTCGGTCGCCCCGGCGGGTGATGTCGAGATCACCCGCCGGATCGAGCGGGGGGCGGGCTCCGCCTACCGGGTCAACGGGCGCGACGTGCGCGCAAAGGACGTCGCCTTGCTGTTCGCCGATTCGGCAACGGGGGCGCACTCCCCTGCCCTGGTCAGCCAGGGCAAGATCAGCGCAATCATTTCCGCCAAGCCGACCGAGCGGCGGCTGATGCTGGAAGAAGCCGCGGGCATTTCCGGCCTCCACGTCCGGCGCAAGGACGCCGAGCAGAAGTTGCGCGCGGCGGAGGCGAACCTCATCCGGCTGGATGAAGTGCTCGGCGACATGGAGCAGCGCGCCGCCGCGCTCCGGCGCCAGGCCAAGGCGGCGGAGCGCTACCGGAGGCTTTCCGAGCAGATCAGGGCCGCCGAGGGGCGGATGATCTTCTCGCGCTGGCGGGAAGCGGCGCGGGCGGCGGACGCGGCCAGGATCGAGGCCGACAGCGCGTCGGGCGCGGTGGAGCGCGCGGCGGAGGCGCAGCGCGCGGCGGCGGCCTGGCAGACCGAGGCTGCACGAACGGTGGCCGAGAAAAGAAGCGCGGCGCAGGCGGCGCGCGATGCGGCGACCTTGCTCGGCCACACGCTTGCGACACTGAAGGCCGAGCGCGACACGGTGGCCCGGCGGATCAAGGAACTGGCCGACCGGCGCGCGACCCTGCTCTCCGACCGCGCGCGAGAAGCCGCGCTGGCCGAGGACGCCAAGGCTGCGCTCGTCCGGCTCGAGGGCGAGGCGGGCGACATCGCCGCCCGTCTTACGGCGGCGGAGGCGGCGCGCGGCACGATCGATGTTCGCACGGTTGAACTCGAGGATGCGGCGCGGAATGCGGAGGCTGAGCTCGGCAAGGCGCGGGCGGTGCAGGCGGCGGAACAAGCCGAGTCGCGGGTAGCGCAGGCGGCGCTGGAGAGCGCCCGGGCCAAGCTGGCGCGTGCCGAGGTCGAGATGGCGCGGCTCAACCAGCAACTCGGTGCGCTCGGCGACGAGAAGCCGCTGGTGGAAAGCCTGCAGGCGGCTCGAGCGAAACGGGAAGCGGCCGAGAAACGGCAGGCCGAGGCCGCGCAGGCGATTGCCGCTGCCGAAATCCGGCGGCAGGGGGCCGCCGCCGCACGCGATGCCGCGGAGAGCGAAGGGGCTTCTGCGCGGGCGGCGCATGCGGCGCTCGAATCCGAGGCACGGGCTCTGGCCAAGGCGGTTGAAGGCGCAACCGGCGACCGGGCGATCAACCACCTCAAGGCCGAGCCGGGCTTCGAGCGCGCGCTTGCGGCGGCGCTCGGCGACGATCTCGACGCCGCGGTGAAGGGCGACGACGCGCGGCGCTGGGCGGGCGCGGAACCCGAGGCGGGCGATCCCGCGCTTCCCGTAGGCTGCGAGCGGCTGCTCGACCATGTCGAAGCACCGGCCGTGCTGCACCGGCGGCTGGCACAGGTGGGTGTGGTCGAGGAGGATAAGGGGCTGGTCCTCGCGGTTGGCCAGCGCATCGTCACCCGCGACGGCCGGCTTCGGCGCTGGGACGGCTATTTGGCCACCGGCCTTGGCGCTGCGGCTGCCGAGCGGCTGATCCGGGTCAACCGCCTTGCCGAGCTGCAGGCGGCGCTGCCCGGCGCCCTTGCAAAGGTTGAAGACGCCAAGGCGCGCACGGACGCGGCGCTTGTCGCGATGCAAGGCGCGCGGGACGCCGCCGATGCGGCGCGGCGCAGCGATGCGGAAGCGGCGACGGCCATCCGCGAAGCGGGGCGTGCGGAGGATTCGGCGCGGGTCGAGATCGAGCGGCTCGACATGCGCCGCACCGGCCTCGCCGAGCGGATCGGCCAGGCCGAGCAGGATCTGGCGGATGCCCGCGCGGCGTTCGAGGATGCCGGCGCGGTGGTGGCGGCGCTGCCCGACGCACGCGCGACCGAAGCGATCGTCGCCAGGCTGCGCGGCGCCGCCGAAACCGCCCAGAACGCGCTCGCCGAGGTACGCGCCGAGGCGGCGACCCACGCCCGCACCGTTGCCGCCGACCGCCAGCGCGGCGAGGCGGCGGCCCGGGAAAGCGCCGACTGGACGGTGCGCTCCGCCGAAGCCGCCAAGCGCCAGGCCAATATGGCGGCCCGCATCGCCGAAGCGGAGGAAGAGGCCGAGCGGCTCGCCGATGCGCCGGAAACCATCGCCCGCCGGCTCTCCGCTATGGAGGGGGAACACGCTACCGCAACCGCAACCGCGGAGGCCGCTTTGGCTGCCGAGCGCGAGGCGGAGGCGGGGCTTCGCGAGACCGAGGGGAAGCTCGCGCAGGTCGGCGAAATGCTTGCCAGCGCCCGCGAGGCCCGCGCCGGCGCTTCGGCGCGGTTCGAGAACCAGGAGAGCCGGCGCATTGAAATGGGCCGCATTTCCGGCGAACGCTTCCAATGCCCGCCGCCATTGCTTCCCGAGAAGATCGGCTTCGACGAGGAAACCATCCTGGCGGCGGGCGAAGAATCAACCCGCCACGAGCGGATGATGGGCGAGCGCGAGCGGATCGGGCCGGTGAACCTCATCGCCGAGCAGGAGCTGGAGGAGCTCGAAACCGGCCGAAGCACCAGCCAGGCCGAGCGCGAGGAGCTCGGCATCGCCATCCACCGCCTGCGCGGCTCGATCGGAAGCCTCAACCGCGAAGGCCGGGCGCGGCTGCTTCTCGCATTTGAAACGGTGAACGGCCATTTCCGAAGCCTGTTCGCCACCCTGTTCGAAGGCGGGCAGGCGCATCTCGAGCTGATCGAATCCGACGATCCGCTGGAGGCGGGGCTGGAGATCCTCGCCCAGCCGCCGGGCAAGCGCCTCTCCACTCTCACCCTGCTGTCGGGCGGCGAGCAGGCATTAACGGCGGTGGCGTTGATCTTCGCTTTGTTCCTCACCAACCCGGCGCCGATCTGCGTGCTCGACGAAGTCGACGCGCCACTGGACGACGCCAACATCGAACGCTTCTGCGACCTGCTCGACCGGATGACCGCGGAGACGCAGACCCGCTACCTGATCGTCACCCACAATGCGGTGACGATGAGCCGCATGCACCGCCTGTTCGGAGTGACCATGATCGAAAAAGGTATCAGCCGCCTGGTAAGCGTCGACCTCGGCGGCGCCGAACGCCTCCTGGCGGCGGAATAAACTGTTCCTCCCCATCGAAGATGGGGAGGGGAACCACCCGAAGGGTGGTGGAGGGGTAAATTGCGCCGATTTCGGAGGATCGATTGAAAGCCACCCATGCCGAGCCAGCTACCCCTCCACCGCCTTCGGCGGTTCCCCTCCCCACCGCTTCGCGGCAGGGAGGAACAATAGAATGAACCGCTTCGTCCCACCCCACCCACGCCGTGGCACCGCCCCCGTCTCCACCTGGCGCGGCTTTGTCGGCGAGCGGGCGCGCAATGCCGTGTTCGGCTGGTCGAAACGCGCGTTCGAGATCCCGCATTTCGAGCGCACCGTGCTTGGCCATCGGGTCCACATTCCGCTCGATCCGGCGCTCGTCCAGCACGTCATGCTGGACAATGCCGCCAATTATCAGAAGCCGGACCTGGTCAAAAAGCTGCTGATGCCGAGCATCGGCCGCGGCCTGCTCAGCTCGGACGGAAATTTGTGGCGCGATCAGCGGCGGATCGTCGCCGCCAGCTTCGCGCCCGCCGCGGTCGACGCCCTGTTCCCGTCCTTCGCGCGCGCCGCCGAACAGGCGATGGCCGGCTGGGGCACCGGCGGCACGATCGACATGGCCGAAGTCTCGACCGCGACGACGATGCGGGTGATCTCCGATGCCCTGTTCGGCGGCGATCCGCGGCTCACCGGCTCCGAGGCGATGGGTCATATCGCCGCCGCGCTCGAAGGTGTCGGCGGCGCGCGCCTGCAGGTCCTGCTTGGCCTGCCGCTGGTGCCGCTCACCGCGAAGGGCCGGCGCGGGCGGCGCGG
>DASVUV010000019.1:0-24968 GCA_036386875.1 Allosphingosinicella sp. | reverse complement strand
CGTTTCCCAACGCATCACGTCGGCCATCTTGAGCTCGATATAGGAATCGATCTGGTCGTCCGAGAATACGTCGCCCTTGGTCAGGAAGGCGCGGTTCTTGTCGAGCTCATCAAGCGCCTCACGCAGGCTGCCGGCCACCGTCGGCACCTCCACCAGCTCCTGCGGCGGCAGGTCGTAGAGGTTCTTGTCCATCGGATCGCCGGGGTGGATGCGGTTCTGGATGCCGTCGAGGCCCGCCATCAGGATCGCCGCATAAGCGAGATACGGATTGGCCAGCGCGTCCGGGAAGCGGAACTCGACCCGCTTCGATTTCTCGCCGGTGCCGTAGGGGATGCGGCACGAGGCGGAGCGGTTGCGGCTCGAATAAGCGAGCAGAACCGGTGCTTCGAAGCCCGGCACCAGGCGCTTGTAGCTGTTGGTGGATGGGTTGGTGATGGCGTTGAGCGCCTTCGCATGCTTGATCACGCCGCCGATGAAATACAGGCACATGTCCGACAGGCCGGCATAGCCATTGCCGGCGAAGAGCGGCTTGCCTTCGTTCCAGATCGACAGGTGGGTGTGCATGCCGGAGCCGTTGTCGGCCTTGATCGGCTTCGGCATGAACGTCGCCGTCTTGCCGTAAGCCTGCGCCACCATGTGGACGACATACTTGTAGATCTGCATGCGGTCGGCGGTCTGCACCAGGCTGCCGTAGGTGAGGCCAAGCTCGTGCTGGGACGCTGCCACCTCATGGTGGTGCTTGTCGCAGGGCAGCCCCATCTCGATCATGGTCGACACCATCTCGCCGCGGATGTCGACGGCGCTGTCCACCGGCGCGACCGGGAAATAGCCGCCCTTGGCGCGCGGCCGGTGGGCCAGGTTGCCGCCTTCATATTCCCGGCCGGTGTTGGTCGGCAGCTCGATGTCGTCGATGCGGAAGTAGCTCGAATTGTAGCCGTCTTCGTAGCGCACGTCGTCGAACAGGAAGAATTCGGCTTCCGGGCCGACGTACACCGTGTCGCCGATGCCGGTGGACTGAAGGTACGCTTCGGCCCGCTTGGCGGTGGAGCGCGGGTCGCGGGCGTAAAGCTCGCCGGTGCCCGGATCGACGATGTCGCAGAACAGGATCAGCATCGGGGTGGCCGAGAACGGATCGACATAGACCGCCTCCAGGTCCGGCTTCAGGATCATGTCGCTTTCGTTGATAGCCTTCCAGCCGGCGATCGACGATCCGTCGAACATGAAGCCGTCGGTAAGCTGGTCCTCGTCGATCAGGCCCGACACCATGGTGAGGTGCTGCCACTTGCCCTTGGGGTCGGTGAAGCGAAGGTCCACCCATTCGATCTCTTCGCTCTTGATCCGCTCGAGGATCTTGCCCGCGTCGCTCGCCATCTGTTCGGTTCCCGTATGAATGTGTGCGGCCAGGCGAATCCCCCGGCCCTCGCGCGCCACCTTTCGAACCGCTGCGCGCGCGGGTCCAGCCAAGTCAGGTGGAACGTGAATATTTCACGTGGAGAGAGTCAAATCGCGTCCGAGCCCCGCTCCCCGGTGCGGATCCGCAGGGCCTCCTCCACCGCCGACACGAAGATCTTCCCGTCCCCGATTCGCCCGGTCCGCGCCGCGGCCGCGATCGCCTCCACCACCCGGTCCGCCAGCCCGTCGTCCACCACCACTTCCAGCTTCACCTTGGGCAGGAAATCCACCACATATTCGGCGCCGCGGTAGAGTTCGGTATGGCCCTTCTGCCGCCCGAAGCCCTTGGCCTCGAGGACGGTGATCCCGGACACGCCGACCTCGTGAAGCGCCTCCTTCACCTCGTCGAGCTTGAACGGCTTGATGATGGCCTCGATCTTCTTCACCGCTTCGATCCTTCTTGTTTGGCCCCCTGAAAAGCACCGCCCGCGCCCCGCGTACAGCCCCCGCCCGCGGTTTGGTTAAGATTTTCCCTGCCCACGCCCCCGCCGACACAATTGAAACACTTTGGTTTCGCCCACGACATGAAGCGGTCGCACTCGGACTCCACATAGGCGGTGTCACAAGGGAGGACACAATGCAGATCGGTCGTGTGGGTGCGGGTTTCAGCGGGTTGCTTGCGGTTGCGGCGTTCCTTGCCGTGGAAACGCCCGCGCCGAGCGAAGGCGTCCCGCCGCGGCTCGCCAGCGCCCAGGAGATCGATCAGGCGGTGTCCCACGCCCAGGCCCAGGCCGACGCGGTGCGCGGCAAGAAGCCCGGCGCAATCCACTAGAAGTTCACCAGTTTGCGCCGGCGGCCCCCGCCCCCTCGGGCCGTCGGCGCGTCCCCCCCGCCACACCCCTCAATCGGGAACGAAGCGCCGCACCACATCGCGGGCCAGCCGCGCCGGCTTGCGGGTCGCCGAATCAAGGCAGCACCAGCAGCTTGTCACTTCCGCCACCACATCCTCGCCGCGGCGGATCACCGTGGAAAAGAAGGCGCGGGCGCCCTGCACCTTCTCGGCGATCACGTCGGCCACCACGGTGTCGTCCAGGAACGCCGGCCGCCGGTAGGTGATCTCATGCTTGAGCGCGACCCACAGGTGGGCGGCCACCGCCTCGGCCGGCGCGATCGCCTGCCAATAACCGACAACGGCGTCCTGCACCCATTTCAGGTACACGCTGTTGTTGACGTGCCCCATATGGTCGATGTCGTCAGGCGCAATGCCGATGGCGTGGCGATAAGGCATCCCCGAACGCTGGCGGTTGCTGACACTTCTGTCAATAGAAGCGGCCTTTTTCCTGCGATGCAGTTCCTCCCCATCGCAGATGGGGAGGGGAACCATGCGAGGGTTCCCGCCAAAGTACTACTTTGGCGGGGGCCCGTGAAGCATGGTGGAGGGGTAGCTGCCGTTAAGTGACATTCCCGCGCGAGCCTTTGCCCTCGGCGCCAGCTACCCCTCCACCACCCTTCGGGTGGTTCCCCTCCCCAAGCGGGGCTTGGGGAGGAAGTGCTTTTAGCGCTCCACTGTCGCTTTCCGCTCGCGTCGTTTAGGGCACCTCCCATGCTGACCAAGACCCCTCCCGACCTCGACGCGCTTCGCCTGCTCGACGATCGCCTCCGCTGGCTGTCCGCCTGGACGATCCACAACGCCAACCACCTGCGGGACAGCCGCGATGGGCTGAAGGTCGGCGGCCATCAGGCGAGCTGCGCGTCGATGACGGCGATCATGGCGGCGCTCTATTTCCACGCGCTCGGCCCCAACGACCGGGTGGCGGTGAAGCCCCACGCCGGGCCGGTGCTCCACGCCATCCACTATCTGATGGGCACGCAAAGCCGCGAGCAGCTCGAGAACTTCCGCGGCTTTGGCGGCATGCAGAGCTACCCGAGCCGCACCAAGGACAGGATCCCGGTCGATTTTTCCACCGGCTCGGTCGGCCTCGGCGTTGCGGTGACGGCCTTTTCCAGCCTGGTGCAGGATTACATGCTCGCCCACGGCCTGATGCAGCCGGAGGACGCCGGCCGCTTCGTCGCCCTGATGGGCGATGCCGAGCTCGACGAAGGCAATATCTACGAATGCCTGATCGAGGCCTACAAGCACGACATCCGCAACTGCTGGTGGATCGTCGACTATAACCGCCAGTCGCTCGACCACACCACCGCCGAGCGCATGTTCCGCAGGTTCGACGACATCTTCGCCGCCTGCGGCTGGCGAGTCGCCACGCTGAAGTACGGCAAGAAGATGGAAGCCGCCTTCGCCGAACCCGGCGGCGAGGCATTGAAGGCCTGGATCGACGAGGTCGGCAACGCCGATTACGCAGCGCTTTCCTATCTCGGCGGCGCCGCCTGGCGCGAGCGGCTCTTGAAGGACGCGCCGGAGACGAAGCCGGTTCTCGACGCCCGCGACGACGATGCGCTCGCCGAGCTGATGACCAACCTCGCCGGCCACGACATGGAGAGCTTGGTCGAAGCGTTCGACGCCGCCCAGGACGACGTGCCGACCCTGTTCATCGCCTACACCGTGAAAGGGCAGGGGCTGCCCTTCGCCGGCCACAAGGACAATCATGCCGGCCTGATGAACCCCGGCCAGATCGCCGCCCTGCGCGAGAAGATGGGCATTGCCGAAGGCGAGGAATGGGAGCCCTGGGCCGGCCTCGGCGGCAATTCGGCCGAGGCCGTGCGGGCGCTGGTCGAAGGCAGCCGCATCGCGCGCGCCAAGCGCGAGCGGGTGTGGAACGTCGCGGACGTGCCGGCCATCCCCGTGCCGGCGGGCGAGGAGCAGTCCACCCAGGCCGCGTTCGGCCGGATCCTGCTCGATCTTTCCCGTGCCGGCGGGCCGCTTGCCAAGCGGATCGTTACCACCTCGCCGGACGTCACCGTTTCCACCAACCTCGGCGCCTGGGTGAACCAGCGCGGCCTGTTTCGCCGTTCGGAACTGGCCGACGTTTTCGCCGCCGCCAAGATTCCCTCCGCGCAGAAATGGGGCGGCCACCAGGCCGGCCAGCACATCGAGCTTGGCATCGCCGAGAACAACCTGTTCCTGATGCTCGCGGCGCTTGGCCTGGCCGGCGACATGTTCGGGGACCGGCTGTTCCCGGTCGGCACCGTCTACGATCCCTTCATCGCCCGCGGCCTCGATGCCCTCAACTACGCCTGCTATCAGGATGCGCGCTTCCTCCTCGTCGCGACGCCGTCCGGCGTGACGCTTGGGCCGGAAGGCGGCGCCCACCAGTCGATCAACCCGCCTTTGATTGCTTTGGGCCAGCCGGGCTTGCGCCACTACGAGCCCGCCTTCGCCGACGAACTCGCCCTCCTCATGGAGGAGGCCTTCCGCCTGATGCAGAGCCCCGAAGGCGAAAGCGTCTACCTGCGCCTCACCACCCGCACGGTCGTACAGGTCGAGCGGCAGGACGACGCCTGGAAAGCGGACGCGCTGGCCGGCGGCTACTGGCTCCGCAAACCCGCCGACGGCGCTGAAGCGGCCCTGGTCTACTCCGGCGCCCTCGCCCCCGAAGCCCTCGCCGCCTGGGAAGCGCTCAAGGACGACGTCCCCGGCCTCGGCCTCCTCGCAATCACCTCCCCCGACCTCCTCCACCGCGGCTGGTCGGCGCGCCAGGCAGCGCGCTGGACCAAAAATCCTCCCCGGAACGGGGATGAGCAGGCACGCCATGCCCGCGGCATGGCTGCGGATGTCCGGGGGACATCCGCACCTGCTCATGACCATGCGAAGCATGGTGGAGGGGGCCCCGCACATGTGGAACGGCTGTTGGCGCCACTCTCCGCCACAGCCGGCCTCGTCACCCTCCTCGACGGCGCCCCCGCCTCGCTCTCCTGGCTCGGCGGCGTCCGCGGCCAGCGGGTCAGCCCGCTCGGCGTCGACCGCTTCGGCCAGACCGGCGACCTCCACGATCTCTACCGCGAATACCGGCTCGACGTGGACGCAATCGTCGAAGCCGCGGCGGAGCTGTTCCTCGGCTGAGGCGCGGAACATCGCCGCCGCCCCACGGTTCTCCCGCCAACTCAATCGGGAGAATGAAGATGATCGGTAAACTGGTAGGCGGCCTCGTCGGCCGCAAGGTCGCGCAGCGCTACGGCGACAGTGGCTTCACGGGCGCCGTGATCGGCGCCGGCGTCGGCGCGGTCGCCCGCCGCGGTCTCGGCCCGCTTGGCCTGCTGATCGGCGCCGGCTACGTAGCGAGCAAAGTCATGGCCCGCCGCCGGGGAATCTCGCGCAGCGTTTGAGCAGGAAATCCTCCAACACCGCTCATCCTGAGGAGCCGCTGAGGAGGCGAAGCCGTCTCGAAGCGGCATCTCGAAGGACTCAGTGCCTATCCGCCGGGTCCTTCGAGACGGGCCTTCGCCTTCGCTCACCCCCTCCTCAGGATGAGCGGGGTTGGGCCATCTAGGAACAAATGCCTGTCCGTCGGTTCTTCAAGTCAGCCCCATCCCGCTCATCCTGAGGAGCCGGTGAGCTTGTCGAACCGGCGTCTCGAAGGACGCGCCGACTCTCCGCCGGGTCCTTCGAGACGGGCCTTCGGCTTCGCTCAGTCCCTCCTCAGGATGAGCGGGGTTGGGCTATCTAGGAACAAATGCCTGTCCGTCGGTTCTTCAAGTCAGCCCCATCCCGCTCATCCTGAGGAGCCGGCGAGCTTGTCGAACCGGCGTCTCGAAGGACGCGCCGACTCTCCGCCGGGTCCTTCGAGAGCGGACTTCGACAGGCCTAGTCGCTTCCTCGGGATGAGCGTGTTTGGATGTCTAGTGCGCCAAACCCACCCCCGCTCATCCTGAGGAGCCGATGAGGAGGCGAAGCCGTCTCGAAGCGGCGTCTCGAAGGACGCAGTGCCTATCCGCCGGGTCCTTCGAGACGGGCCTTCGCCTTCGCTCAGTCCCTCCTCAGGATGAGCGGACTATTTGCACTGCGAAAAAGAGGATCCCACTCCCGCTCATCCTGAGGAGCCGGTGAGCCTGTCGAACCGGCGTCTCGAAGGACGCAGGGTGGAGGTCCTTCGAGACGGGCCTTCGCCTTCGCTCAGTCCCTCCTCAGGATGAGCGGTCGGGGGTATCCGGAAACCGGCACGCCACCTCCGCTCATCCTGAGGAGCCGCTGAGGAGGCGAAGCCGTCTCGAAGCGGCGGCTCGAAGGACCTGCAAGCCGCTTCCGCCATGCGCGGGAGGGGCCTTCTATGAACCGCCGCCGCTCTTGATCTTGAGCAGCCACATCGCCGCGATCAGCGACGCGATCGCCGCAATGATCGCGTAGCTGATCAGCCGCAGGTTGCGGGAGCGCACCGTTTCCACCTCGTGCGTCTTGAGCCGCCCCATGATCGCGCAGGCCCGCCGCTCCGCCGTCCAGAAGACGATGATCGCGATCAGCAGGAAGGCGGTTGCGATACCCTTCGGCACCCAGTCCGGCTCCATCTTGTTGAACAAGGCCTGGAAGCCCAGCCCGACGCCCACGGCAGCGAAGCCGGTGCGCATCCAGCCCGCGAAGGTCCGTTCGTTGGCGAGGATCGTGCGATCCTCGGCGAGGTCGGTTCGGTCCTCGGCGAGCTGGGTTTTATCCTCAGACATCGCCGCCCGTGCCCCGCCCGGCATCGTCGCGACCGCGCTCCCGGTCCCGCTCGCGCGTGCCGCTGCGGTCGCGCCCGCCGGTCGGCGGCCCGTCCGGCAAGATCACGTCCGGCAGCTCGTCTTCCGGGACCGGCTCGTCCTCAGGGGCACGCCGGGCCCCCGGATCGCTTGGTTCGGCCGAGATGGTGAAGCCGTTCGCGTCCACGCTGACGCCCACGTCGAGCCCCTCCACCGGCAGCGTCACCGAAGCGTTCGTATCGGCCGCCTGCACCTGAACCGGCGCGGCGATCGGCGGCGCCGTCGGTGCGGCCGGGCGCGAGCCGACCGCTTGTGCCGTGAAGTCCCGCCAGATCTTGGCCGGCATGCCGCCGCCCGCCATGCCGCCGGGCAGCGGGCTGTTGTCGTCGTTGCCGATCCACACGCCGACGACGAGATCGTCGGTGAAGCCGACGAACACCGCGTCGCGGCTGTCCTGGGTGGTGCCGGTCTTGCCATATGCGGGGACGGAAAGCGCGGCCGCGCGGCCGGTGCCCTGCTGCACCACGGCGCCGAGCATTTCCTTCATTTCATCGAAATTGGGATCGCTCGACGCGCCCGCGACGCCCTTGTCCCACATCCTCTGGTACCAGGGGCGCTCCTCGTCCTCCAGGCCCACCGGGCGGATCGGATAGGCCCCTGCCGCGACCGCCGCATAAGCCGAGGTAAGCTCGAGCAGGGTCACGCCCGACGTGCCGAGCGCGAGGCTGGGATTGGCGTTCAAGGGGCTGGTGACGCCGAGATCGCGCGCGGTGCGGATCACATTCTCCATGCCCACCTTCTGCGACAGCCGCACCGACGCGACGTTGCTGGACAGGGCCAGCGCGTCCTTGAGGCTCAGCGTCCCGCGATACTTGTTGGCGTAGTTCTTGGGCTGCCAGTTGCCGACCCGGAGCGGACGGTCGGCGACCTGGTCGTCGGGGTCCATTCCGGAGCGCAGGGCGGCGAGCCAGACGAACAGCTTGAACGCCGATCCGGGCTGGCGCCGCGCCTGGGTTGCGCGGTTGAACGGGCTTCGCGCATAATCCTTGCCGCCGACCATGGCGACGATCTTGCCGTCCGGCCGCATCGCCACGAGCGCGACCTGGGCCGAGCCAAGGCCGGCCTTGCGCACCGTCTGCAGCGCCATCTTCTGGATCCGGCTGTCGAGCGTGGTCTGCACCGTCTGGGCGCCATAGGCTTCCTCGACATCGCCGCGCGCGCGGGCGGCGGGGAGCACCCAGTCGGCGAAATAGGTGCCGGTCGGCACGTTGGCGCCCTGCGCCTCGACCTTGAGCTTGGCGGGCTTGAGCGCCCGCGCCTGGGCGTTGGTGATGAAGCCCTGGTCGATCATCGCCGCGATCACCAGACGTCCCCGTTCCCGGGCCTGCTTGTAATTCTTGGTCGGCGCGAGGCGCGATGGCGCCTTGACCATCCCGGCCAGCATCGCCGCCTGGGCGACGTTGAGCTTCTCCGGCGGCACGCTGAAATAATGGTGGGACGCGGCGCGCAGGCCGTAGACGTTGTCGCCGAGGTAGACGTTGGACAGGTAGCGCTCGAGGATCTGTTCCTTGTCGAGCCAGGCTTCCAGCCAAAAGGCGATCAGCACTTCCTGTCCCTTGCGGGTCATGGTCCGCTCGTTGCTCAGGAAGGAGATTTTGGCGAGCTGCTGGGTGATGGTGCTGCCGCCTTCTTTCACCCCGCCGGCGCCGACGTTGCGCCAGGCCGCGCGGGCGATGCCGCGTGCAGACACGCCCAGGTGGCTCCTGAACCTCTTGTCCTCGATGGCGATAAAGGCGTTGGGCACGTGCGCGGGCAGCTTGGAAAGGTCGATGGGCGCGCGGATGTCGGCGCCCCTTCGGGCGATCGGGACACCGTCGGCGGACAGCAGGGTCAGGCTCGGCGCGGCGACCGGCTGGAGCGACTTGGACAACGGCGCGGTGATCGCCAGCCAGGCGATCAGCAGCATCAGGATTGCGATAAAGGCGAGCGCGATTCGCCGCCAGCCCCAGCGCAGCGGATTATACCAGGCGCGGGTGCGCGGCGGCTTGCCGTGCGGGGGCTGGCCATGGGGAGGGGGCGGAAAGGCGTTCGAACCGCCGGAACCGGACGGCTGCTGTTGCCACTGGGCAATCTGATCCAAGAATATCCCCTTTATCTTTCCGCCAAACGTCCCTGCGGGACTCGGGTTGCCGTCAATGCGGCAGTCCGTTGCGCAGGCGATCGGGCGTCACCGTTTCGGGGACGACGCCCAGTTGGGCAAGCCCCTGCGGCCAGGCGCCGCCGATCGCAAGCGCCTCAACAACCGCCGCCATCGCCGGCGCGGTCTGCAGGCCGTAGCCGCCCTGGCCGACCAGCCAGAAAAAGCCGGGCGCGTCAGGGTCGAAGCCGGCAGTCGGCACCCGGTCGGCCACGAAGCTCCTGAGGCCGGCCCAGCGGTGCGCGATGCGGCTGACGGAGAGGGTGGTGTATTGCTCGAGCTGGTGGGCGGCGAGCGCGATGTCGTACTCCTCCGGCTGGGCGTCTCCGGGCTCGTCCTCCACCTCGTCCACCGGCGAGACCAGCAGCTGCCCCGATTCCGGAAGCATATAGAAGTCGCTCACCGCGCTGTGCACGAACGGCCAGGCGGAGAAATCCACCCCCGCCGGCGGATCGATGACGATGATGGTGCGGCGCTTCGGCTCCAGCCCGATCGGCCGCACCCCCGCCATCGCTGCCATCCGATCCGCCCACGCGCCCGCCGCATTGACCAGCACCGGTGCCGACCAGCGGCCGCCATCCTCAGTCTCCACCGTCCACCCGCCGGCCTCATAACGGATCGCCGCCGCCCGGCGCCCGGTGTGGATCGCCCCGCCCGCCGCGCGCACCTGCCGCGCGTAGGAGTGCAGCAACGCATCGGCATCGAGCTTGAGCGCCGTCGGATCGTAGATGCCCGAAACCGCCGCGCCCTCGCCGGTGCGCAGGACGGGGCACAACGCCTTCAATTCCGCCGCTCCAACGGGTCTGATTGCATCCGTGAATCGTGCCATTTCCGCCTGCAATTCGGCCAGCCTCGGCAGCATTTCCGCCGTTGCGAAATAGACGGAGTGCGACAGCGCGGCGACCGGCGTGTCGCAAAAGCCCTCCGGCTGGCCTTCCAGGAAATCGCGGCTCCACGCGGTCAGCCCGCGCACCGCGGCGTTGCCGATGCCATAGTGGCTGAAGGAAACGCTGCGTCCCGACGAGTGAAAGCCGAGCGCCTCTTCCGCCTCCAGCACAACCACCCGGCCATGGCGGCCAAGCGCGGCAGCGGCGGAAAGGCCGGCAATGCCGCCGCCGAGTACCAGGAAATCGCAGTCCATATCCGTCCGTGAAGCAAGGGGAACCCGGCCCCCCTTTGCCAGTTCAACCGTTACAAGTCCTCAACAAAAACGGATGCTTCATGCCTACCCAGACGCGTCTCAAGGCCGTTACCACGTCTTCCCCGCTTTACTTCAGTCACGGTTTCCAGGCGGCGCTTGCGGGGTGGAACCACGACCGGCTGCAGCCCGGCTTCCCCTCCGACGACTGGGAAAAGACGCTCGAACGCGACGCCCGCTTCCAACGCCTGGAAGGCGCCTTCCTGGAAGCCTTGCGCCGCGAAGTCGCGGAGCGCGCCGCGCAGGCGCCCGAAGACGCCGACGGCTTCATCGCCTGGTTCGAAGCTCTCCAGGAGGATGGCCCCGGCCAGGGCGACCCGCTGTTCCCCTGGCTGGCCGAGCAATCGAGCCTGGACGAACTGCGCTGGTTCCTGGAACAGGAAGCGGCCGGCGAAGCAGGCTTCGAGGATCTCACCGCCCTCACCCAGATCAAGATGCCGACCCGGCCGAAGCTCGAACTCGCCCGCAATTATTGGGACGAAATGGGCAAGGGCAATCCGAAGGGCATGCACGGCCCGCTGCTCGACACGCTGGTCGAGCGGCTGGAGCTCAAGCCGCGAATCGAGGCGACCTGCTGGGAAAGCCTCGCGCTTGCCAACGCGATGACGGCGATGGCGACCAACCGCCGCTACGCCTTCCACTCGGTCGGCGCGCTCGGCGCAATCGAACTCACCGCCCCCGCCCGCTCGGCCCACACCGCGGCGGCCCTGAAGCGCCTCGGCTTCACCGGCCGCGAGCGCCATTATTTCGACCTGCACGCCGTGCTCGACGTCAAGCATTCCGAGGAATGGAACAAGGAAGTCATCCGCCCCCTGGTAGAGGAGGACCCGCGCCGAGCCCGGCCGATGGCGGAAGGCGCCCTCATCCGCCTCCTCTGCGGCGCCCGCTGCTACGACCGCTACCGCGCGGAGCTGTTGGGCTAGGCCAATCCAACCCTAGCTTCCGCACCACCCCGCTCATCCTGAGGAGCCGCTGAGGAGGCGAAGCCGTCTCGAAGCGGCGTCTCGAAAGACGCACGGCCTAGGCGCGAGGTCCTTCGAGACGGGCCTTCGGCACGGGACCCCATCAAAGTAGTACTTTGATGGGAACCCTGCTCAGTCCCTCCTCAGGATGAGCGGATCATTTGCATCCCGAATGCGAAGGCCGCTCCCCACCCCGCTCATCCTGAGGAGCCGGTGAGCTTGTCGAACCGGCGTCTCGAAGGACGCACAGCAGCTCCGCGTGGTCCTTCGAGACGGGCCTTCGCCAAGCTCAGTCCCTCCTCAGGATGAGCGGGAAGGGGCTTCATATCGAGCGCCTACGCGCTCGCAAACGCCCCCTGCAGCGCCCGCACCACCACGTCCGCGTGGCTGTGGTGGAGCATATGCCCAGCCCCCTCCACTTCGATCAAACTCCCGTTCGGAAGCTGCCGCGCCAGCGCCTTGGCCTGGCGCTCGTCCTCCACCACCCGGTCGGACGTGCCGGTCAGCACCTGGGTGCGCACCGCGATCCTGCGCATGTCGATGGTCCCGGCCGGCGACAGCGGCATCATCGACGCGCTGTCCTCGCCCTCCGCCACCATCGCGCCGGCGTTGAGGATCAGCGGATAAGGATAAGTCGCCTTCCATTCCTCCGGCACCGGCGCCGGGCCGAACATCACGCCGTGCAGCAGATCCACCATCGGCCGATCCATCTGGGTGAACTCGGCGAACTTGGAGAATAGCGGCCCAAACAACGGCGCCGCCCGCGGCGCAAGCATGGTGTGCTCGATCAGCCGCGGCTCGGGAAAGGCGAGCGGGGCGACAAGCACCAGCTCCGCCACCAACTCCGGGTGCCGCTCCGCCAGCGCCAGCGCCACCAGGCCGCCAAAACTGTGCGCCCCGAACACCGCCTTGCGGATGCCAAGCTGCTCCAGCCCTTCGGCGATCTGGTCGGCCTGCTCGCGCGGAGTGCCGCCGAAGCGCGGCCGCTGGCTGACGCCGTGGCCCGGCCGGTCCACCACGGTAACCCGATGCGACTTGACCAGCGCCTTGTAGACGGGGCTGACCAGCCAATCGTGCGCGGTCGTCATCGCCCCATGGATCAGGACAAGGTCGGGCCCCTTACCCTGCTGCGACACGAAAAGGCTGCGGTCGGTGCCGAGCTCGAGAACTTGTTCTTGTTGCATTGCAGCATAACCGCCGACGCGCCGGAAAGCTCCGTCCCTAGTCGCGTTTCGGCGGCAACGGCTTGCGTCCCTTCAAGTCGAACCCGTCCCCGTCCGACAACACATGCACCCGCACATCGTGCATCGACAGCGCGCATTCGGCGCGCGCTTCGGCGAGGTTGCAGTAGGTGACGTCGGTGCCGTCCACGACATACACCCCGCCGGAGCCGATCACCCGGAAGGTGTCGCCCTCCACCATCACCGCCG
This sequence comes from Allosphingosinicella sp., assembly GCA_036386875.1. GTDB lineage: Bacteria > Pseudomonadota > Alphaproteobacteria > Sphingomonadales > Sphingomonadaceae > Allosphingosinicella. The sequence goes on along the minus strand of DASVUV010000019.1, from coordinate 12,161 downwards.
TATCCTCGTCGATGCCGAGGCCGAGCACCCGCGGGTTGTGGGCAACCGCGCCGAGCAGGCGGCCCATGCGGCCGCGCTCGGCGAAATGCTGGTCGATGATGACGTCGCGCACCAGCCCCATGCCCGGCGACATGTGGAGATCGCCGATCCGGTGGGTTTCCTTGCTGGAGCCCTTCACAAGCATCGTCTCGCTCATCACCGACGCGCCCGCCGAGGTGCCCGCGATCAGCCCGCCGCGCTCGTAGATGGCGCGCACCTTGGCTTCGATGCCGGTATCTCCGATCTGGCTGGTGATGCGGAGCTGGTCGCCGCCCGAAAAGAACACCGCCGCCGCATCGTCGAGCACGGCAAGCTTGTCCTCGTCGCCGGCGCGGCTGCGCTCCTCGACGTAAAGCTCGACCAGCTCGCCGATGTCGAGGTCGGAAAACGCCGCCTGATATTCCTCGAAATAGCCTTCCGGGCGGTGGCTCGCCACGGTTGCCAAGACGAGCTTGCCGCCCTTCACGTGGCGGGCCACCTCGCGCAGGATCACGCGCTCGTTCTTGGGGTCGCGGTCCTCATGTCCGCCGATGATGATGAGGCAGCCGCTCGGGCGTTCTTGGTCAGCCACGTGTTTCTTCGTCCTTGTGCAGAAAGGCTTTGGGTTCGGCCATGCCGGCGGTCAGGTAGGCGACGGCGAACATCGGGCTGTTGTGCGCCCAGGCGAGGGTGCCGTGCTTGTCGATTCCGATCGCGCCGCCATCCGCGTCGGCGCCGCCGGTGCCGGGCAGCTTGTCGAGCCCCTTGGCGATCGCCTGCTCCATCGGCAGCCCGTCCTCGATCGAGGCCATCACCCGGCTGGCAAGCGCCAGGCGGGTGATCGTCTCGCCGTCGCCGGAAAAGGAAATGGCGGCGAGGTGGTTGTCGGCATAAAGCCCCCCGCCGGGCAGCGGACTGTCGCCGATCCGGCCGACCTTTTGTCCGTTCAGCCCGCCGGTCGAGGTACCGGCGGCGAGGTTGCCGCCCCCGTCCATCGCCACCGCGCCCACCGTGTCGTGCAGACCCTCGGCAAGCGCCTGCTTCTCGGCTTCGGCCTTGAGTTCCTCGTCGGTTGCAAGCGTGGCGCCGTTGGCCTTGGCGAACAGCAGCGCGCCTTCGCCGACCAGGAGGATCTCCTTTTCGGGCAGCAACTGGCGGGCGACGGTGATCGGGTGGCGGACGTTGCGGATCGCGCCAACCGCGCCGGCCGACAGGTTGCTGCCGTCCATCAGGCCGGAGCACATCTCGATTCCGCCGGCTTCATTGGGCGCCGATCCGGTGCCGGCGTTGAACACAGGCAGGTCCTCGAGCACCCGGATCGCGGCCTCGACCGCCTCGACGGCGCTTCCACCGTCGGCAAGCACCTTCGATCCCGCCTGCACGGCCTGGGCGATGCCGTCGCGGTTGGCCTGCTCCTCCTCTTTCTCCCATGGCTTGGCGCCGCCATGGACGATCAGGGCCCAGCGGCCCTCGTCTTTTCCGAACATGGCTCTTCCTTATTCCGCCGGCACAAGCGCGCCGCGCGCGCCGGTGCGGGCCGCGGCCGGCTTGAAGTCGTTGACCTGTTGCCAGGCGCCGCGCACATCGGTTGGCGTAATGACGATGAGGTCGCCCGGGCGGCCCATCGCCAGTGCAGCGGCGGTCGATGCCGGCTCTCCGGCGATGAGGTGGATATGGTCGTCGGTGCGGCCCGCTTCCTTGGCGCCGTCCCTGAGCAGGCCCATCACCACGCCGCGCGCCCGTCCGCGGGTCGCGGGATCCTCGCGGAAGATCAGTTCGTCGAAGATTCCGGCCGCGATCCGCCCAAGCTCGATGATGTCCTGGTCGCGGCGGTCGCCGGCCATGGAGACGGTGCCGATGGTGCGCTTGTAGCGGTGGCTGAGGCCCTTCACGACCTTGCCGAGCGCTTCCAGGCCGGCTGCATTGTGGGCATAATCGACGATCACCCGGAAGCCGTGCGCGTCGTGGACGTTGAGGCGACCCGGATTCTGCTCGAAGGTGGAGCTGAACTGGGTCAGCGCCGAGCGGATGGTGAGGATCGGAACGCCGTGGGTCAGCGCCATCGCCGCGGCGGCAAGCGCGTTGGCGACGTTGAACTCCGCCATGCCGTGCAGCGCCGCCGGAATGTCGCCGGCCTTCATGATGAACTCGCGGCGATTGTCCTCGTAAAGAACCATCGTGCCGCCGTCTTCGCCCGGCTCGCGCACCACCGCCATGCCGCCATTTTCGATATGCTCGCGCACCATTGGCGACATTTCGGCGCCGCCGCACAGGGTGAACCAGACGATCTGCCCGCCGGCGCGCCGCGCCATCTTGATGCACAGCGGATCGTCGGCGTTGAGGATCGAGTAACCGTCGCGGCGCACCGCCTCGACCACCACCTGCTTGACGTGGGCGAGGTCCTCGATGGTCTCGATGCCCTTGAGCCCCAGGTGATCGGCGGTGACGTTCAGGCAGGCGGCGATATCCGCTTCCTTGTAGGCCAGCCCCTCGCGCAGCAGCCCGCCGCGTGCCGTCTCGAGCACCGCCACGTCCACCGTCGGATCGCGCAGAATCATCCGCGCGCTGCGCGGCCCGGTCGCGTCGCCGTCGTGGGTCAGGATGTCGTTGACGTAGACGCCGGTGGTCGAGGTCAGGCCCACCGTGCAGCCGGTGTAGCGCAGGATGTGCTTGATCATCCGCCCAACGGTGGACTTGCCGTTGGTGCCGGTGATCGCAAGGATCGGCACGCGCGATTTCTTGCCGCGCGGGAAGAGCATCTCGATGATCGGCTTGGCGACGTCGCGCGGCGCGCCTTCCGAAGGCTCGATATGCATGCGAAGCCCCGGCGCGGCATTGAGCTCGATCACGCCGCCGCCGGTCTCGCGCACCGAGCGGCTGATGTCCGGGCAGACGAAATCCACCCCGCACACGTCCAACCCGATGACCAAGGCGGCGCGCCGGGCGATGTCGGCATTGTCCGGGTGAATTTCGTTGGTGCGGTCCACCGCGGTGCCGCCGGTGGAAAGGTTTGCGGTTGCGCGCAGCGGCACCACCAACTCGGCTTCCGGGATGCTGTCGGGCGTCAAGCCGGATCGGCCGAGATATTCCTCCACCAGCGCGTCGATCTTGATCCGAGTCATGACATTCTCATGCCCGTTGCCGCGGCGCGGGTCCTTGTTCACTTCCTCGACGAGCTGGCGGATCGTGGAGACGCCGTCGCCCCTCACCTGCGCCGGGATGCGCTCGGCCACCGCGATCATCTTGCCGCCGACGACGAGGATCCGGTGGTCGTTGCCCTCGAAGAACTGCTCGATGATGACGTCCTTGGTCTTCGCCTGCGCCTGTGCGGCGGCGAAGCCGAAGCGGAGCTGGTCGTCGCTCGTGATGCCGATGCTGACGCCGCGGCCGTGGTTGCCGTCCAGCGGCTTGACGACTAGCGGATAGCCGAGGCGCCTGGCGGCGCGCACCGCCTCGTCGGCGTCGCGCACCACCACGCCGCGCGGCACCGGAACGCCGCTCTCGTCGAGCAGCTTCTTGGTCATGTTCTTGTCGGACGCGAGTTCGGTCGCGACAAAGCTGGTCTGGCCGGTGATGGACGCGCGGATTCGCTTGGCGAAGCGGCCGTGGCCGAGCTGGATCAGGCTCTGGTTGTCGAGCCGCATCACCGGAATGCCGCGCCGAGTCGCCTCGTCCACGAGGGACTTGGTGGTGGGGCCAAGCTGGTTGCGGCGCACCAGCCGCCTGAGCGCATCCATGCGCCGGTCGAAGTCGAACTCGCCGGCCGTCTCCTTGCCCCCCGTGTCGAAGCGGTAGATCTTGTCGAGGCCGCGCACGCCCTGCAGTTCGGCGGGAAGCAGCGAATTCACCAGCTCGAACGCGATCCGCCCGGCGGCGAGGCCGACCTGCTCCTCGTTATAGGCGAACATGACGTTGTAGACGCCCGGTCTGCCTTTCACCGACCGCGTCTTGCCGCGCACCGCGCGCGAGCCGGCCAGCGTCTGGAGCTCGAGCGCGACATGCTCGGCGACGTGGCCGAGCCAGGTGCCTTCGTGCAGCCGCTTCTCGAAGCCGCCGCGTACCTTGAGCGAGCAGCGATGGCGGCCGACGCCCGGGATCAGCTTGAGCAGCGCATCGGCGAAACCGGGGATCTGGTTGGTCGGGAACTCCTCCAGCCGGCCGAGATCGACCTGCACCCGCACCATCGGCGTGTGGCTGTAATAATGCGGTCCGCGATAAACGCCGACCTCGAGCACCGCGGCCTCCTGCGTCAGGAGCGCGGTTCCGCTGTCGGACTTGGTGCCGAAGAACATCTGTTTCCCCCGTTCGGATTGGTCTGAGGAGGCCCCGGCAGCGGCGGACGCGATACTGGCTTGGTTCGGGGCCGACATGATCGCTTTAAACCCGCGAAATCCCAGCCGAGTTCCGGAACTAACAGGCTGATCCAGGTTACCGTGGCCGGCGTTTCGCGGCTGGAAACGCCGCGTCCGGCTGGCTAATCAGGCGCCACAGGAGAGCCACAGATGATCGACCGAGTCTCGCCGCCCGAAGCCTTTGTCCGCACCAGCCACTGCAACGCCGAAGAGTACCAGGCGATGTACGCGCGCTCCTTGAGCGACCCGGACGGCTTCTGGCGCGAGCAGATGGGGCGGATCGACTGGGTTCAGGCGCCGACGCAGATCGACGGCTCCTCCTTCGATCCGGTCGAGATCCGCTGGTTCGGCGACGGCGTGCTCAACCTCTCCTACAATTGCGTCGACCGGCATCTGGAGAGCCGGGCCGATCAGGTCGCGATCCTGTTCGAAGGGGACGAGCCCGGCTCCGGCCGAAGCCTCACCTACGGCGAGCTCTACCGCGAGGTCGTCGCCATGGCGAACAGCTTAAAGGCGCTCGGCGCGGGCAAGGGCGACCGGGTCACCCTCTACATGCCGATGATCCCCGAAGCGGCGGTGGCGATGCTCGCCTGCGCCCGCATCGGCGCGGTCCACTCGGTGGTGTTCGGCGGCTTCTCGCCCGAGGCCCTCCACGGCCGGATCGAGGATTGCGCAAGCCGCTTCGTGATCACCGCCGACGCCGGCCTGCGCGGCGGTAAAATAGTACCACTCAAAGCCAACGTAGACGCCGCCCTCGCCAAAGGTACCGCCGTCGAGGCAGTGCTCGTTGTGCGGCACCTTCGGCAACATATCGACTGGACCGAAGGCCGCGATCACTGGCTCCACGACATGGCCCCGCTGGTCCCCGAAGATTGCCCCCCCGAACCGATGAACGCCGAGGACCCGCTCTTCATCCTCTACACCTCAGGCTCGACGGGAAAGCCCAAGGGCGTGCTCCACACCACCGGCGGCTATGCGGTGTGGACCGCCACCACCTTCCACTACGTCTTCGACTACAAGGAAGGCGAGCTGTTCTGGTGCACCGCCGACGTCGGCTGGGTCACCGGCCACAGCTACGTCGTTTACGGCCCGCTCGCCAACGGCGCCACGACGCTGATGTTCGAAGGCGTCCCTAACTACCCGGACTTCTCCCGCTTCTGGGAAGTGGTCGAGCGGCACAAGGTCAACATCTTCTACACCGCCCCGACGGCCATCCGCGCGCTGATGCGCGAAGGGGAGGGGCCGGTGACGCGGCACGACCGCTCCTCCATCCGCCTGCTCGGCACAGTCGGCGAGCCGATCAACCCGGAGGCGTGGCGCTGGTACTGGGAAACGGTCGGCGAGGGCCGCTGCCCGATCGTCGACACCTGGTGGCAGACCGAAACCGGCGGGATCATGATCACCACCTTGCCCGGCGCGCACGACATGAAGCCTGGGTCTGCGGGGCGCCCGTTCTTCGGCATCGAACCGCAACTCGTGGGCACCGAGGGCGAACTGCTGGAAGGCGCCGCCTCCGGCAACCTGTGCATCGCCCGCTCCTGGCCGGGGCAGATGCGAAGCGTCTACGGCGATCACCAGCGCTTCGTGGAGACCTATTTCAGCACCTATCGCGGCAAATATTTTACCGGCGACGGCTGCCGCCGCGACGAGGACGGCTATTATTGGATCACCGGCCGGGTGGACGACGTGCTCAACATCTCCGGCCACCGCCTGGGCACGGCCGAAATCGAAAGCGCTTTGGTCTCCCACCCCAAGGTCGCCGAAGCGGCGGTGGTCGGCTACCCTCACGACATCAAGGGGCAGGGCATCTATTGCTACGTCACCTTGATGGAGGGCGAGGAAGGGAGCGAAGCGCTGGAAAAGGAACTGCGCGCCCACGTCCGAACCGAGATCAGTCCGATCGCCACGCCGGACATCATCCACTTCACCCCCGGCCTGCCCAAGACCCGCTCCGGCAAGATCATGCGCCGAATCCTCCGCAAAATCGCGGAGAACGAGTTCGGAAGCCTGGGAGACATTTCCACACTCGCCGACCCCGGCCTGGTGGATGGCCTCATCGAGGGCCGGAGAAACCGCTAGCGCCGCTTTGGGTCAGCAGTCGCCGCTGCCGCCGCCGCCGTGGAAGCAGCTCGCCTCGCTGACCACATGGTACCAGGCGACCGCGCCGACCACCAACACCACGCCGGCGACGATCGCCACCTTGGCAACGGTTGAGACGTTCGCCTGCGGGTCCTCGCGTGGTTTGACGAACAAGGCCATGCGGTCGAGCCGTTGGCCGGCCAGGGTCAGCTCCGCCTTGCTGCCGGGGGAGAAGCCGAGCTCCAGGCCTTCGCCCATGCTGCTCGCGGTGCGTGCGCCAACCCGGCTGAAGGCGGTCGGCGTCAGCGTCACAGCCAGCCGCGCCCGGCTTTCGCCGCCGGCGCTTCCACCGAGCGGCATCTTGAAGCGCAGCCCTCCAAAGGCGCCGCGGCCGGTGTCGGTGAACTGCTCGTGCCGCGTAACGTCCGCCGCCATTGCGGGCGCCGCGCCCGCCGCGACCTGCGCCGTCACCACCGCAAGCGCCATCATTGTGCCAATTGATTTCATGTCCGGTTCCCCCCGTTTGAAGCAGCGTCAACGTCACGGTCTATTGTGGCGGCGGCATGGCGTTACGAGGGCAGGGAAGGAGCCGGTTCTTTGTGGCTAGCGGGGCACGCCTTCCACCCAATCGATGCGGATTCGCACCCATTCGCCAACCATCGATTTCCCGCCAAGCCGGGGCGGGCGCACCCGGAACTGCCAGGCGGCCATGCGCACCGCGCGCGACAGCCCGGAGCCGGCGGGCGACTGGCCGACCTCGCGGCAATCCTCCACGCGATAGTCCTCCACCGTGCGGCATGCGACCATGCCCCAGCCGTTCTGCGGTCGCGCTGGAAGATAGGTGACCAGCTCGGCATTGGTTGGCTTGCGGTGCCATTGTGCGGCGTAGAGCGGCTGCCCGCCCGGCGCGGTGCCGACCACGGAATCTCCCGTGCCGGCGCTTGCCCCGGGCGTTCCGGCGCTGCGGGCGGGGCCGGCGGATGGGACGTTGGCGAGGTTGAACTTCTCCATGCCGTCCCAGAGCTTCAAGGGTTCCGTCGCCGGCTGCTTGGGCGCGGGCTGGGGCTTGAGGGTGGGTGCTAGCGGGAGCTTGGCGGCCGCTTTTGCCGGTGCGCCGCCGCCGGCGGGATTGGGCTTCTCGGCGGGCTTGGGCGCTTCGGCGGGCGCGGCTTCCTCGCCCCGCACCAAAGTCACGGTGGTCGGCGGCGCCATCGGCACCGGCTCCTTGAAGGGCGGCGCCAGCTTGAGGAGCAGGAGGAGGAGCAGGGCATGGAGGAGGACGACCAACACGGCCGAGCCGCCGCGCCTGCGCAGCGACTCCCGCGCCTCGTCCCACCACAAGCTGAAGCCGGGCACGCGCGGCGGTGCGGCGGCCAAAGCCCCGTCGCTAAAGTCCGCGAAAGTCACGTGATTTCCCACTCGGGTACCCCCGCCGTCTCTTACGTCAGGGGCTGCCTGGCAAGCAACGCGGAACGCAAGTCGGTCACGCCGGTGTGAAGGTCAGGGCCGCGCCGTTCATGCAGAAACGCTGACCGGTGGGCGGCGGGCCGTCGTCGAAGACGTGCCCGGTATGGCCGCCGCAGCGGCGGCAATGCACTTCGGTGCGGGTGCCGAACAGGCCGCGATCCGGCCTGGTGCGCACCGCATCGGGCAGCGGCGCGGTGAAGCTCGGCCAGCCGGTGCCGCTTTCGAACTTCGCTTCCGAGCTGTAGAGCGGCAGCGCGCAGCCGGCGCAGGCGAAGACGCCGCGGCGTTTCTCGCCGTTGAGCGGGCTCGAGCCGGAGCGTTCCGTGCTCTCCTCACGCAGCACCGTATATTGTTCGGGGCTGAGGATGGCGCGCCACTGCTCCGGCGTCTTGGTAACCTCAAAGGTCTCGGCCTCGCCTTCCTTCACTTCTGGCGCGCACCCGGAGCCGCCGAACAGAGCGGCAAGGCTGCCCCCAAGGAATGCGCGCTTGCTCATGATCATCATCTGCTCCGGTTCGGGCCTTCGGCCCTGCGCCGCTCCGCCTGTACCGGCGATGAAGGGTTAGAAGAGCAGGGTTATCGAGTAGAACAGCGCGCCGACCGCCGCCGAGGCGGGGATGGTGATCACCCAGGCCGCGACGACGTTGCCCGCCACGCCCCAACGCACCGCGGAGGCGCGCCGCGCCACGCCCGCGCCGATGATCGAGCCGGTGATGGTGTGGGTGGTAGACACCGGAATGCCGAGCGCCGAAGCGGTGAACAGCATGATCGAACCGCCCGCCGAAGCGCTGAAGCCCTGATGCTGCGACAGCTTGGTGATCCGAGAGCCCATTGTTTCGATGATCTTCCAGCCGCCCATCAACGTGCCGAGGCCGATCGCGATGTAGCAGCTTATCGCCACCCAGTGCGGCACCTCGAAATCGCCGTGCAGGTAGCCGGTGGAGTAAAGAAGGACGGTGATGATCCCCATCGTTTTCTGCGCATCGTTGAGGCCGTGTCCGAGAGAATAGGCCGCGGAGGAGACAAGGTGCAGACCGCGAAAGGTTCGCTCCGCCCGGTTGGCCGTGGCGCGGACCGCAAACCAGCTCGACACCAGCATGATCAGCATCGCCAGGATCATGCCGAGCGTGGGCGACAGCACGATAGCGACCAGCGTCTTGTTGAGCCCCGTCCACTGCACGCCGGTGAGGCCCGCGTGAGCCACTCCCGAGCCGAGCAGGCCGCCGACCAAAGCGTGGCTGGACGAGGACGGAATGCCCTTGAGCCACGTCACAACGTTCCAGAACATCGCGCCGACCAGCGCGCCGAACACCACCGCGGGCGTCACCAGATCCTTGTCGATCAGCCCCTTGCCGATCGTGTCCGCAACCTTGTGGAGGCTCGGAAAGGCCAGCATCAGGAAATAGGCCGCGAAGTTGAAAAAGGCGGCGAAGGCCACCGCCTGCACCGGCCCAAGCAGGCGCGTTGCGACCACGGTTGCGATTGAATTGGCGGCGTCGTGGAGGCCGTTCAGGAAGTCGAACGCCAAGGCGAGAAAGATGAGGCCGACCAGCAGCGGCAGCGCGAGCTCGTGCATTTAAGTCGCGCTCCTCAGGAGTGGTCGATGACGATGCCGTCGATTTCGTTCGCCACGTCCTCGAAGCTGTCGACGATGCGTTCGAGATGCTTGTAGATTTCGCGCGCGACGATGAAGCGCAACGTGTCGGTTGCGCCGTAGCGCTGAAAGGCGCTTTTGAGGCCCACGGCGTGCAGGTCGTCGGCATGCCCCTCCATGCGCACCAGCCGCTCGGTGAGTTCGTGGAGTCGGCCGCCATTACGGCCGACGTCCCGGAGCAGCGGCATTGCCTCGGCAGTGAGGCGGGCGGCATCGACGATGATCGCCGCGATGTCCTTCATTTCCTGCTCGAACTCTGTCAGTTCGTAGAGTTCGATGGCGGAGGCCGCGGCGTGCATTTCGTCGACCGCGTCGTCCATCGAGGCGATCAGGCTGGTGATCGCACCGCGGTCGAAGGGGGTGAGGAAGGTGCGGCGCACCGTGGTCAGCACTTCGCGGATGATGTTGTCGGCATCATGCTCGCGCTCGTGGATTTCGCGGATATGGTCCTTCATGCCGCTGCCGCCCTCGAGCAGCCGGCCGGTCGCGTTCGCGGCGGCGACGATGCTCACCGCATGGGCCTCGAACAGTTCAAAGAAGTTGCCCGTCTTGGGCAGCAGGCGTTGGAACCAGGCGAACATCGGACCTACTTTCGATTTGTCGGCAACCGCCCCGAGCACCGAGCGCCGGGCGGCATTGTTGAATTCGGATGCGTTGAACGAGCGAATGAGGTCGGCAAGATCCTCTTCCTCCACCGCTTCGGCGGCGTCGGCGAGGGTGAACCAGCGCCGCTCGCGCTCGTGGCTTTCCTTCCAGCTGTCGAGCTCCTGCGTGACGCACAGCGGAAACACGTCCACGTCGAGCATCAGCGAGGCGCCGTTGCGCCGCTTCTTGCGGTACTGGTAGGAGCCGAGCGGCGTCGGACAAACCGCGCCGCGCACCCCCGCTTCCTCCTCCGCTTCAACCGACGCCGCGGTGTGCGGCGCCAGTCCGCCCATGCCGTTCCCCTTGGGGATCACCCACCGCTTCGATTCGCGCGAGGTGATCAGCAAGATGCTGACCGGCGAATCGATCGCCGAACTTCGAGCGCGGTAAGGAAGGGCGGCGATCTGTCGAATGGGTCGGCTCCGGGTGAGAGGCCGCCCGATTATGACACTTTGGCGACAGAAGAAAGGGCGCGGCTTCAATGACGGCTCCCGTCTTAAAGCGGCGCCGCCGTCGTGCTAGAGGACGGGAAGGGGGAGTGCAGTCATGACGGTTCAAGGAAGTTGCCACTGCGGCGCCGTTCGTATCGAGGTGCCGCATCCGCCCGAGTGGGTGGGATCGTGCAACTGCTCCCTGTGCCGCAAGACGGGCTGGCTGGTCGCTTACTATCCGGACCCCGACGTTCGGATCGAGGGGGAGACGGTAGCCTATGTCTGGGGCGACCGGATGATCGGCATCCACCATTGCCCGGTCTGCGGCTGCGGCACGCACTGGCAGACGCTGGGGGAGGACTTCGGCAAGATGGGCGTTCACGCGCGGCTGCTCGACGGCTTCGATCCCGCCGCCGTCGAGGTTCGCCTCTTCGATAACGCGGGCTAGAGCGAGCGGCCGATCACTTCCTTCATGATCTCGTTGGTGCCGCCGAAGATGCGGGTCACGCGGGCGTCGCGCCACAGCCGGGCGATGAGGTATTCGTTCATGTAGCCGGCACCGCCGTGGAACTGGAGCGAGGCGTCGCACGCTTCCCATTGCAGTTCCGTGTGCCAGAGCTTGGCGGCGGAGGATTCGGCGGCGGTGAGTTCGCCCGCCATGTGCCGCTTCAACGCCCAGTCGAGATGCGCCCAGCCGACCTGCAGCTTGGTGGCGAGATCGGCGAGGGTGAAGCGGGTGTTCTGGAAATCGAACACCGTCTTGCCGAACGCTTTGCGCTCCTTGGTGAATTTCACCGCCTCGTCGAAGGCGCGCTGGGCGACGGCCTGGGCGGAGCAGGCGATGGACAGCCGCTCCTGCGGAAGCTGGTTCATCAGATAGGCGAAGCCCATGCCTTCTTCGCCGAGGCAGTTGGTGATCGGAACGCGGAGGTCTTGAAAGAACAGCTCGGACGTGTCCTGGCTGTGGAAGCCGATTTTGTCCAGGTTGCGCCCCCGCGCGAAGCCCTCCCGCTCCGCCTCAACCAGGATCAGCGACACGCCCTTGGCGCCAAGCGTCGGATCGGTCTTGGCGACCACGATCACCAGGTCGGCATGCTGGCCGTTGGTGATGTAGGTCTTGGACCCGTTCAGCACATAATGATTGCCGTCCCGCTGAGCGCTGGTTCGGATCCCCTGAAGGTCCGATCCCGCCCCCGGCTCCGTCATCGCGATCGCCGTCGCCGTTTCGCCCGACACCATCCGCGGCAACCAGTGCCGCTTCTGCTCCTCTGACCCGTAGGCGACGATGTAGTCTGCAACGATGTCCGAATGCAGCGTGATGCCGGACGTCGATCCGGCATAGCCCAGCTCCTCGTCGATCACCGCGTTGAAGCCGAAGTCGAGGCCCGGGCCGCCATATTCCTCCGGCACCGTCGGACAGAGCAGCCCCGCCTCGCCGGCCTTGGTCCAAAAAGCGCGGTCGATGATTCCTTCCTCTTCCCACCGGTCCATGTGGGGAAGGAGCTCGCGTTCGAA